>NZ_VWWS01000021.1:0-3201 GCF_011752855.1 Enterobacter sp. Ap-867
ATTTGATGCCTGGCAGTTCCCTACTCTCGCATGGGGAGACCCCACACTACCATCGGCGCTACGGCGTTTCACTTCTGAGTTCGGCATGGGGTCAGGTGGGACCACCGCGCTACGGCCGCCAGGCAAATTCTGTTATTGACCGTTATATCTCCATATAACCATCAATCTAATCCTGAACTAAGCTGAAAATCTTTCGTCTCTCAAAACACCTTCGGTGTTGTAAGGTTAAGCCTCACGGATCATTAGTACTGGTTAGCTCAACGTATCGCTACGCTTACACACCCAGCCTATCAACGTCGTCGTCTTCAACGTTCCTTCAGGACCCTTAAAGGGTCAGGGAGAACTCATCTCGGGGCAAGTTTCGCGCTTAGATGCTTTCAGCGCTTATCTTTTCCGCATTTAGCTACCGGGCAATGCCATTGGCATGACAACCCGAACACCAGTGATGCGTCCACTCCGGTCCTCTCGTACTAGGAGCAGCCCCCCTCAATTCTCCAGCGCCCACGGCAGATAGGGACCGAACTGTCTCACGACGTTCTAAACCCAGCTCGCGTACCACTTTAAATGGCGAACAGCCATACCCTTGGGACCTACTTCAGCCCCAGGATGTGATGAGCCGACATCGAGGTGCCAAACACCGCCGTCGATATGAACTCTTGGGCGGTATCAGCCTGTTATCCCCGGAGTACCTTTTATCCGTTGAGCGATGGCCCTTCCATTCAGAACCACCGGATCACTAAGACCTGCTTTCGCACCTGCTCGAGCCGTCACTCTCGCAGTCAAGCTAGCTTATGCCTTTGCACTAACCTCACGATGTCCGACCGTGATTAGCTAACCTTCGTGCTCCTCCGTTACGCTTTAGGAGGAGACCGCCCCAGTCAAACTACCCACCAGACACTGTCCGCAACCCGGATCACGGGTCTACGTTAGAACATCAAACATTAAAGGGTGGTATTTCAAGGTTGGCTCCACGCAGACTGGCGTCCACGCTTCAAAGCCTCCCACCTATCCTACACATCAAGGCTCAATGTTCAGTGTCAAGCTATAGTAAAGGTTCACGGGGTCTTTCCGTCTTGCCGCGGGTACACTGCATCTTCACAGCGATTTCAATTTCACTGAGTCTCGGGTGGAGACAGCCTGGCCATCATTACGCCATTCGTGCAGGTCGGAACTTACCCGACAAGGAATTTCGCTACCTTAGGACCGTTATAGTTACGGCCGCCGTTTACCGGGGCTTCGATCAAGAGCTTCTCCTTGCGGATAACCCCATCAATTAACCTTCCGGCACCGGGCAGGCGTCACACCGTATACGTCCACTTTCGTGTTTGCACAGTGCTGTGTTTTTAATAAACAGTTGCAGCCAGCTGGTATCTTCGACTGCCTTCAGCTCCACCCGCGAGGGGTTTCACTTACCGACAGCGTGCCTTCTCCCGAAGTTACGGCACCATTTTGCCTAGTTCCTTCACCCGAGTTCTCTCAAGCGCCTTGGTATTCTCTACCTGACCACCTGTGTCGGTTTGGGGTACGATTCAATGTTACCTGATGCTTAGAGGCTTTTCCTGGAAGCAGGGCATTTGTTACTTCAGCACCGTAGTGCCTCGTCATCACACCTCAGCGTTAATAAGCGTCCGGATTTACCTAAACGCTCCGCCTACATGCTTAAACCGGGACAACCGTCGCCCGGCTAACATAGCCTTCTCCGTCCCCCCTTCGCAGTAACACCGAGTACAGGAATATTAACCTGTTTCCCATCGACTACGCCTTTCGGCCTCGCCTTAGGGGTCGACTCACCCTGCCCCGATTAACGTTGGACAGGAACCCTTGGTCTTCCGGCGAGCGGGCTTTTCACCCGCTTTATCGTTACTTATGTCAGCATTCGCACTTCTGATACCTCCAGCAAACCTCACAGTTCACCTTCAACGGCTTACAGAACGCTCCCCTACCCAACAACACATAGTGTCGCTGCCGCAGCTTCGGTGCATGGTTTAGCCCCGTTACATCTTCCGCGCAGGCCGACTCGACCAGTGAGCTATTACGCTTTCTTTAAATGATGGCTGCTTCTAAGCCAACATCCTGGCTGTCTGTGCCTTCCCACATCGTTTCCCACTTAACCATGACTTTGGGACCTTAGCTGGCGGTCTGGGTTGTTTCCCTCTTCACGACGGACGTTAGCACCCGCCGTGTGTCTCCCGTGATAACATTCTTCGGTATTCGTAGTTTGCATCGGGTTGGTAAGCCGGGATGGCCCCCTAGCCGAAACAGTGCTCTACCCCCGAAGATGAGTTCACGAGGCGCTACCTAAATAGCTTTCGGGGAGAACCAGCTATCTCCCGGTTTGATTGGCCTTTCACCCCCAGCCACAAGTCATCCGCTAATTTTTCAACATTAGTCGGTTCGGTCCTCCAGTTAGTGTTACCCAACCTTCAACCTGCCCATGGCTAGATCACCGGGTTTCGGGTCTATACCCTGCAACTTAACGCCCAGTTAAGACTCGGTTTCCCTGCGGCTCCCCTATACGGTTAACCTTGCTACAGAATATAAGTCGCTGACCCATTATACAAAAGGTACGCAGTCACCCCATAAAGAGGCTCCCACTGCTTGTACGTACACGGTTTCAGGTTCTTTTTCACTCCCCTCGCCGGGGTTCTTTTCGCCTTTCCCTCACGGTACTGGTTCACTATCGGTCAGTCAGGAGTATTTAGCCTTGGAGGATGGTCCCCCCATATTCAGACAGGATACCACGTGTCCCGCCCTACTCTTCGAACTCACAGTATGTGCATTTTAGTGTACGGGAGTATCACCCTGTACCCTGCGACTTTCCAGACGCTTCCACTAACACACAAACTGATTCAGGTTCTGGGCTGCTCCCCGTTCGCTCGCCGCTACTGGGGGAATCTCGGTTGATTTCTTTTCCTCGGGGTACTTAGATGTTTCAGTTCCCCCGGTTCGCTTCATTACGCTATGTATTCACGTAATGATAGTGTGACGAATCACACTGGGTTTCCCCATTCGGAAATCGCCGGCTATAACGGTTCATATCACCTTACCGACGCTTATCGCAGATTAGCACGTCCTTCATCGCCTCTGACTGCCAGGGCATCCACCGTGTACGCTTAGTCGCTTAACCTCACAACCCGAAGGTGTCTCGTAAGACACAATCGCTGTTGTGAAAATTTGAGAGACTCGAACATGTCTTAACCT
>NZ_VWWS01000022.1:0-1971 GCF_011752855.1 Enterobacter sp. Ap-867
TACACAGGTACTACTACGGTCAGCCGCGGCACACTTAAAACCGGTGTTGAGGATACTTTTGCCTCCACCTCCGGTGTGACGGTAGCTGAAGGTGCGACCCTTAATCTCAGCGGCAACAGCCAGACCGTCACCACACTGAACAACAGTGGTACCGTATTAATTAATGATACCGGCGCAGATGCACTGCCGAAAGCAGTAACACTGTACGGTGACATGATTAACAGCGGACTGGTAATGATTAATAACGGAGCCACTAATGCGGGCCAGACCCTGGCCGTGGAAGGCGACTGGACCGGAAATGGCGGTACAGTTTCTCTCGGAACTGTGCTGGGTGGCGATGACAGCCTGACAGATAAGCTGACCATCAGCGGGAATGCTTCCGGCACCACCTACATCAGGGTCGCCAACGAAGGCGGTATCGGGGCACAGACCCTGGAGGGAATTGAAGTTATTTCCACCGGTAACTCCGCCTCCGGTGCCTTTATTCAGAAAGGGCGAATTGTAGCCGGCAGTTATGAGTATCATCTCCAGCAGGGTACCCCTTCCGGCATGAATAACAATAACTGGTATCTCACCAGTCAGAGTGAAAATAATAACGGTAATAACGGTAATAACGGTAATAACGGTAATAACGGTAATAACGGCAATAACGGCAATAACGGCAATAACGGCAATAACGGCAATAACGGCAATAACGGCAATAACGGCAATAACGGCAATAACGGCAATAACGGCAATAACGGCAATAACGGCAATAACGGTAATAGTAATGGAACTCATAACAATGCCGATACCGGACACACTTATCGTCCTGAGCGAGGAAATTACGCCGCCAACCTTCAGGCAGCCGCAACAATGTTCAACATGCGTCTCAAAGACCGTCAAAGTGGCATGATATACACAAACCTGGCCACCGGAGAGCGTCACGAAAGTAGTCTGTGGGTACGCTCTGTGGGGGGCCATACGGAAGGACATGTCTCGGACGGTCAGTCAAAATACGCCGCAAACCGGATAGTCTTCCAGATGGGGGCAGATATCTTCAACGGCAGCACCGGCAACGACGATGCGTGGCATCTTGGTCTGATGGGCGGCTACGGTAAACAGTACAGTAATTCCCGTAACACTTTGTCCGGTTATAACTCAAAAGGCTCTGTGTGGGGTTACAGCGCTGGTGTCTACAGCACCTGGCACCAGAATTCGAAGGACAAAACCGGCCTGTATGCAGACAGCTGGATGGCATGGAACTGGTTCGATAACTCCGTTAAAGGTGATGAACTGGCGTATGAGAAGTACAAATCAAAAGGTCTGAGCGCGTCACTGGAAACGGGGTATGTTTTCCATACGGGTTCATACAGAACCTCCGGCGGAATGGAAAACAACGTTTACATAACGCCCCAGGCACAGGTGCTATGGTCCGGCGTGAAAGCCGATAATCACACGGAAGTCAACGGTACGAAAGTGGAAGGCAGGGGAAGTGATAACGTCCAGACACGCCTGGGTGTACGCTTGTCAATGACCGGACAGAGCCATCATGACAAAGGTTCCTTCCGTCAGTTTGAACCTTTTGTGGAAGCAAACTGGGTTTATACCGCGAAGGATTATGGCGTGAAGATGGGTGAAAGCAGTGCATATCTTCAGGGGCAACGCAATGTGGCAGAGCTAAAAACTGGTGTTGAGGGCCACATAAGCGAAAATCTGAGCGCATGGGGCAACGTGGCGCAACAGATGGGGTCAGGTAGTTACTGGGACACTCAGGGTATGCTGGGAGTGAAATACGCCTTCTGACAAGAAGGAATACGGTAGAACTCTAAAGCGCCTCTCTGGAGGCGCCAACCTAAAAAAATCATACAGAGATGAGTCATTATAATAATAGCCAGAACAGACTTAATCAGCATTGTCTGAAAGATGCCCGCCTTCCAGCCCAAACTGCACGAAAGAAAAGTAATAAGCCATATACGAAGTAAACATTTT
>NZ_VWWS01000023.1:0-1758 GCF_011752855.1 Enterobacter sp. Ap-867
ATCAGCCTGTTAACTTTAAAAAAATGGATATTTGAGCAACTTTGTATTTATGATGGTGTTTTATTCTTTGTGAACGCCAATGAGCCATATGAAAACAATATCACCCAGGCCATTTCAGTTATGGATGACCCTTGCCGGAGCAACGGTGATGCTCTGTATTATTCTTATATGCTCGGGTTTGTGGATGCAGTACCGCGCAATGACTGCTGGTGTGAGCGGTATACTCAGGCTTACTGATGAATACTATCAACCAGCATCCGCCACGCTTAGTCGGATTAGTGAAGCAGGTGCTCATGACTGCGAAACAATCCTGCCGTTGCTGACATCTCTGGCAACGCTAACACCTTACACCAGGAGCGCGGGGATCATTTCAGGCAAGACAATAATCTGTTCCTCCTTCAGCGGAAATAAATCCTGGCCTGTTAAAAGCATTTTTCCGGATGTGAGTGTGTCTGACGGGAATATGCCGGCAGTGGCCTCATCAATCTCGATGAACCCCGGCCACGGCGACTCTGTGATTGTCTATACCCGGATGCTGAAGGAAAATATTTACGCCTATACGGTACTGGACACCCGTTACATGCGGGAGCTGATTAAGGTGATGGCCGGTAATACCCACCTGAACTACGCACTACAGGCAGGGCACGGGCGGTCTGTCACCCTGGGGGGGCCCCGGGGTGACCACGAAGTTCTTACCTCGCTACAAATACAGGCAGGTGATATCAGGGTGTCGGCTTATTCGACCCTCCGTAGCTGGCTGTACTTCAGTACTGAAGGCATCCCGATAATTCTTCCTGCATTTCTTTTATTTTCATTCCTGTCAGGTACTTTCTGGAAACGATGGCATGCTGCTCGTATTTCCCCTGCATCCGTGATAAGCAGGGCAATAACAGAAGGAGAGTTTTTTGTCTGCTATCAGCCGGTCTGTGATATTTCAGGACACTGCCATGGTGCAGAAGCCCTGATGCGCTGGAGAAGAAATAACGGCAGATTGATCCCTCCGGACGTGTTCATTCCTGCGGCAGAATCAGAAAAAATGATGGGGCCCTTAACGCGTCACCTGATGAGGCTTATTGCTAATGATGTTAAAGAGTGGATCCCCACGGGAGAGTTTCATCTGAGCATAAATATTGCATCGGAGCACCTCGCCGGAGGAGAGTTTATAGGGGATATGAGGGCGTTTCGTGACAGTATTCCTTCTTCGTTATCCCTTGTGGCGGAGATTACCGAACGCACACTCATTGAAAATACAGAGAAAACTGTTACCCATCTGTCCCAGTTGCGTGAGGCAGGTATAAAGGTTGCTATAGATGATTTTGGAACCGGCTATTGTTCCTTGTCTATCCTGCAAATCCTGCCTGCAGACTTTCTCAAAATTGACAGATGTTTCACAGAAACGATCGATTCTGCCAACGGAGACACCCCAGTGCTTGATGCCATTATCACCCTCAGTAAAAGACTGAAACTTACCATGATTGCAGAGGGTATCAGCACCAGGAAGCAGGCCCTGTTTATGAGGAATAATCAGGTAATGCTACTGCAGGGATACCTGTTTTCACCGCCTCTGGATGCAGCTAATTTTAGGACGTGGTATCTCAGAAATGAATACAATATGAATATAACCCCGAAGATGTAATCAACGGACATGCCGCCATATCTCCACTGGAACATGGTCGTATAAAGTTCCGGTAATAAGCTCAGCCAGACGATGATCTGCGGCTCCCCAGAAAACGGCCAGTTCAGCATCACTGAGCTCGT
>NZ_VWWS01000024.1:0-1736 GCF_011752855.1 Enterobacter sp. Ap-867
TCTATCAGACAATCTGTGTGAGCACTACGCGGGTTGTATCTTTTAGGTAAGGAGGTGATCCAACCGCAGGTTCCCCTACGGTTACCTTGTTACGACTTCACCCCAGTCATGAATCACAAAGTGGTAAGCGCCCTCCCGAAGGTTAAGCTACCTACTTCTTTTGCAACCCACTCCCATGGTGTGACGGGCGGTGTGTACAAGGCCCGGGAACGTATTCACCGTAGCATTCTGATCTACGATTACTAGCGATTCCGACTTCATGGAGTCGAGTTGCAGACTCCAATCCGGACTACGACGCACTTTATGAGGTCCGCTTGCTCTCGCGAGGTCGCTTCTCTTTGTATGCGCCATTGTAGCACGTGTGTAGCCCTACTCGTAAGGGCCATGATGACTTGACGTCATCCCCACCTTCCTCCAGTTTATCACTGGCAGTCTCCTTTGAGTTCCCGGCCGAACCGCTGGCAACAAAGGATAAGGGTTGCGCTCGTTGCGGGACTTAACCCAACATTTCACAACACGAGCTGACGACAGCCATGCAGCACCTGTCTCAGAGTTCCCGAAGGCACCAATCCATCTCTGGAAAGTTCTCTGGATGTCAAGAGTAGGTAAGGTTCTTCGCGTTGCATCGAATTAAACCACATGCTCCACCGCTTGTGCGGGCCCCCGTCAATTCATTTGAGTTTTAACCTTGCGGCCGTACTCCCCAGGCGGTCGACTTAACGCGTTAGCTCCGGAAGCCACGCCTCAAGGGCACAACCTCCAAGTCGACATCGTTTACGGCGTGGACTACCAGGGTATCTAATCCTGTTTGCTCCCCACGCTTTCGCACCTGAGCGTCAGTCTTTGTCCAGGGGGCCGCCTTCGCCACCGGTATTCCTCCAGATCTCTACGCATTTCACCGCTACACCTGGAATTCTACCCCCCTCTACAAGACTCAAGCTTGCCAGTTTCGAATGCAGTTCCCAGGTTGAGCCCGGGGATTTCACATCCGACTTAACAAACCGCCTGCGTGCGCTTTACGCCCAGTAATTCCGATTAACGCTTGCACCCTCCGTATTACCGCGGCTGCTGGCACGGAGTTAGCCGGTGCTTCTTCTGCGAGTAACGTCAATCACCAAGGTTATTAACCTTAATGCCTTCCTCCTCGCTGAAAGTACTTTACAACCCGAAGGCCTTCTTCATACACGCGGCATGGCTGCATCAGGCTTGCGCCCATTGTGCAATATTCCCCACTGCTGCCTCCCGTAGGAGTCTGGACCGTGTCTCAGTTCCAGTGTGGCTGGTCATCCTCTCAGACCAGCTAGGGATCGTCGCCTAGGTGAGCCATTACCCCACCTACTAGCTAATCCCATCTGGGTTCATCTGATGGCAAGAGGCCCGAAGGTCCCCCTCTTTGGTCTTGCGACGTTATGCGGTATTAGCTACCGTTTCCAGTAGTTATCCCCCTCCATCAGGCAGATCCCCAGACATTACTCACCCGTCCGCCGCTCGTCACCCAGGAGCAAGCTCCCCGTGCTACCGCTCGACTTGCATGTGTTAGGCCTGCCGCCAGCGTTCAATCTGAGCCATGATCAAACTCTTCAATTTAAAAGTGTTTGATGCTCAAAGAATTAAAACTGTTTATAAAATCAGTAGTCACTCTTCAAGACTTGATATTTGTTTGCATCCGAAGATGCTGAGATATCAATCCTGCGAGTGCCCACACAGATTGTCTGATAAATTGTTAAAGAGCAGTG
>NZ_VWWS01000025.1:0-1010 GCF_011752855.1 Enterobacter sp. Ap-867
ATCAGGGTAACAACCATTTTGATGTTGTCGCCTGGCATTACCATCTCTACGCCTTCTGGCAGTTCGATGGTACCGGTCACGTCAGTTGTACGGAAGTAGAACTGTGGACGGTAGCCTTTGAAGAACGGAGTATGACGGCCGCCTTCGTCTTTGGACAGGATGTACACTTCAGATTCGAACTTGGTGTGTGGCTTGATTGAGCCTGGCTTAGCCAGTACCTGACCACGTTCGATTTCTTCACGTTTGATACCACGCAGCAGAACACCTACGTTCTCACCAGCACGGCCTTCGTCCAGCAGTTTGCGGAACATTTCAACGCCGGTACAGGTAGATTTCGCAGTATCTTTGATACCAACGATTTCAACTTCTTCACCTACTTTAACGATACCGCGCTCTACACGACCGGTAACAACGGTACCACGACCGGAGATGGAGAATACGTCTTCGATTGGCAGCAGGAACGGCAGGTCGATTGCACGTACTGGTTCTGGGATGTAAGAATCCAGGAAGCCAGCCAGTTCAACGATTTTAGCTTCCCACTCAGCTTCGCCTTCCAGCGCTTTCAGAGCAGAACCACGGATGATTGGGGTGTCATCGCCCGGGAAGTCGTACTGAGACAGAAGTTCACGCACTTCCATTTCAACCAGCTCCAGCAGCTCTTCGTCATCAACCATGTCGCATTTGTTCAGGAACACGATGATGTAAGGAACGCCAACCTGACGACCCAGCAGGATGTGCTCACGGGTCTGAGGCATAGGGCCGTCAGTCGCAGCAACAACCAGGATAGCGCCGTCCATCTGAGCAGCACCGGTGATCATGTTTTTCACGTAGTCGGCGTGCCCTGGGCAGTCAACGTGCGCGTAGTGACGAGTCGGGGTGTCGTACTCAACGTGGGAGGTGTTGATGGTGATACCACGAGCTTTTTCTTCTGGTGCGTTATCGATCTGGTCGAATGCACGAGCAGAACCACCGTAGGTTTTAGCCAGAACGGTAGTGATTGCAGCGGTCAG
>NZ_VWWS01000026.1:0-958 GCF_011752855.1 Enterobacter sp. Ap-867
CTGTTTCGCCAGTCCGTTGCGAATTCAGCTGGTGTCTGGTAATCCAGCGATGAATGGGGACGGCACTCGTTATAATCCTGCCGCCAGTCATTAATCGTTTTCCGGGCATGAAGAATATCGCTGAACCAGTGTTCATTCAGACACTCATCGCGAAAGCGTCCGTTAAAACTCTCAATAAATCCGTTCTGCGTTGGCTTACCTGCCTGGATAAGCCGGAGTTCCACACTATGCTCAAAGGCCCATTGATCGAGCGCGCGGCAGGTAAATTCCGGACCCTGATCGGTTCTTATTGTCGTCGGATACCCCCGAAACAACGCGATGCTGTCCAGAATACGCGTGACCTGAACGCCTGAAATACCGAAAGCAGCGGTGATCGTCAGACACTCCTTCGTGAAATCATCCACACAGGTCAGGCACTTGATCCTTCGACCGTTGGCCAGTGCATCCATAACGAAATCCATCGACCATGTAAGATTCGGTGCATCCGGGCGCAGAAGCGGAAACCGTTCGGTCGCCAGCCCTCTACGGCGTCGTCTGCGTTTTACGCTCAGTCCATTAAGGTAGTAAATACGGTATACCCGCTTGTGATTGACGTGAAGGCCCTCCCTACGCAGCAACTGCCAGATGCGCCGATAACCAAAACGTCTGCGTTCAAGCGCCAGCTCGGTAATACGCCCAGATAAATGTGCATCAGCAGCCGGACGCTGATCATCATAACGGCAGGTCGACAGGGACAAACCTGTAAGCCGGCAGGCACGACGTTGCGACAGACCGGTCGCATCAAACGTCAACACCACGGCTTCCCGCTTCTGACCTGTCGTCAGTACTTTCGCCCCAGAGCCACCTGAAGCGCCTCCTTATCCAGCATGGCTTCGGCAAGCAGCTTCTTGAGCCTGGCGTTCTCTTCCTCAAGCGACTTCAGGCGCTTAACCTCGGGCACCTCCATACCGCCATACTT
>NZ_VWWS01000027.1:0-523 GCF_011752855.1 Enterobacter sp. Ap-867
TTACCACTTTGTGATTCATGACTGGGGTGAAGTCGTAACAAGGTAACCGTAGGGGAACCTGCGGTTGGATCACCTCCTTACCTAAAAGATACAACCCGCGTAGTGCTCACACAGATTGTCTGATAGAAAACGAGCAGTAAAACCTTATAGGCTTGTAGCTCAGGTGGTTAGAGCGCACCCCTGATAAGGGTGAGGTCGGTGGTTCAAGTCCACTCAGGCCTACCAAATTTTCCCCTGTTCTGCGTTGCACCTCAGACTCGCATACCTCAGTATGCGTCGCTAAGTTGCGCCTTGACCAGATGAAAATCATGGTAATCAAAGGTTTTACGAAATCGATGGGGCTATAGCTCAGCTGGGAGAGCGCCTGCCTTGCACGCAGGAGGTCAGCGGTTCGATCCCGCTTAGCTCCACCATCATTTCATGCACCAAAACTTACTTCAGAGTGTACCGGTGACGGTGTACTGCGAAGTATTTGCTCTTTAACAATCCGGAACAAGCTGAAAATTGAAACGACATGTCGTCT
>NZ_VWWS01000028.1:0-515 GCF_011752855.1 Enterobacter sp. Ap-867
TTCATCGCCTCTGACTGCCAGGGCATCCACCGTGTACGCTTAGTCGCTTAACCTCACAACCCGAAGGTGTCTCGTAAGACACAATCGCTGTTGTGAAAATTTGAGAGACTCGAACATGTCTTAACCTCATTCTTTATTACGGAAGAATGAGACGACATGTCGTTTCAATTTTCAGCTTGTTCCGGATTGTTAAAGAGCAAATATCTCAAACATGACTCTTTCAAGTCAGCTTTGAGATAGTTCGGCACGCAACTTTCACTTACATACCAGCAAGTGGCGTCCCCTAGGGGATTCGAACCCCTGTTACCGCCGTGAAAGGGCGGTGTCCTGGGCCTCTAGACGAAGGGGACACTGAAGTCTCAATCGCAAGACGCCTTGCTTCTCTACATCTATCAGACAATCTGTGTGAGCACTACGCGGGTTGTATCTTTTAGGTAAGGAGGTGATCCAACCGCAGGTTCCCCTACGGTTACCTTGTTACGACTTCACCCCAGTCATGAATCACAAAGTGGTAA
>NZ_VWWS01000029.1:0-363 GCF_011752855.1 Enterobacter sp. Ap-867
GAAGAAATAAATTATTTTTGAAATGTCCTATCTAAAGTGAAATTACCTTCTAAGCTTGGTTAGCGGTTTCCGCGTATTGCTCTCTTATGCCTTGTTTTAGACCGCTCTGTCCGAGCGGTTTTTTTTCGATAACTGTTTGTGATTTGAATTGCTCTTTAGTCTTGAGGCAATGAACTGCCCCTAGGATTAGATACAACCTTCAGTTAGTAATGTCGGTTGGTTTTTCTTCATATTTTCTGTTTCGCCAGTCCGTTGCGAATTCAGCTGGTGTCTGGTAATCCAGCGATGAATGGGGACGGCACTCGTTATAATCCTGCCGCCAGTCATTAATCGTTTTCCGGGCATGAAGAATATCGCTGAACC
>NZ_VWWS01000002.1:0-602254 GCF_011752855.1 Enterobacter sp. Ap-867
GCCGTAGCGCCGATGGTAGTGTGGGGTCTCCCCATGCGAGAGTAGGGAACTGCCAGGCATCAAATAAAACAGAAAACCTCAGCCTGATGGCTGGGGTTTTTTGTTTATGTGGTATCAGGCCATACCCTGCAAGAGCATGGGCATGCGACAAACGTGTCGGGAACACGTTTGAACGCCGCGTGCGGCGGCCCCGGAGGGGCGAGTATCAGGATGATGCGCGTATTGTAGGGAACGGCCAGGCATCAAATCAGCATTAACCCCGACCGAAAGGCCGGGGTTTTTTGCTTTTTGTACCCTTCATATTTTTATCTTTCTACGACAGAGTTATTCACTGAGTTCCTGTCTTCAATCCAGCGTAAGCATCTGCTCTTGGCTATCACTCTTAAATGAAACATTTTCACCTTTTCGCTTCTGACTCGACATTGAATCATAAACTCGGTATCGTCAGGTGTCTGGATGTCTAAACGTTTAAACGTATGCTTTGAGGATATAAGGTTATGCCGATTCGGGTGCAGGACGAGCTACCAGCCGTCAATTTCCTGCGTGAAGAAAACGTCTTTGTGATGACGACATCGCGCGCCAGCAATCAGGAAATACGTCCGTTAAAGGTACTGATCCTGAATCTGATGCCGAAGAAAATTGAGACGGAAAACCAGTTTCTGCGGCTGCTCTCCAACTCTCCACTGCAGGTGGATATCCAGCTGCTGCGTATCGACAGCCGTGAATCTCGCCATACGCCTGGCGAGCACCTCAATAACTTTTACTGTAATTTTGATGACATTAAACACGACAACTATGACGGATTGATCGTCACCGGCGCTCCGCTTGGACTGGTTGAATTTAATGATGTGGCTTACTGGCCGCAGATCCAGCAGGTGCTGGAATGGGCCAAAGATCATGTTACCTCGACGCTGTTTGTCTGCTGGGCCGTCCAGGCCGCGCTGAATATTTTATACGGCATTCCAAAGCAAACTCGAGATGAAAAACTTTCTGGCGTCTACGAGCACAATGTTACTCAGCCTCATGCTTTACTGACGCGCGGCTTTGATGATTCATTCCTGGCGCCTCATTCTCGTTATGCCGACTTCCCTGCGCAGCTGATCCGGGATTACACCGATCTGGAGATCTTTGCCGAAACAGAACAGGGCGATGCCTACCTGTTTGGCAGCAGGGATAAGCGCATCGCGTTCGTAACCGGTCACCCGGAATATGATGCGCTGACGCTGTCCGGCGAGTACTTCCGCGATGTCGATGCGGGGCTTCAGCCAGAGGTGCCGTATAACTACTTCCCAGGAGACGATCCGGCGAAGAAACCTCACGCGACCTGGCGCAGCCATGGCAATCTGCTGTTCACTAACTGGCTGAACTACTACGTCTACCAGATTACGCCATTCGACCTTCGCCACATGAACCCGACGCTCGATTAAGCGTTTCAGCTTCCCATTCCAGGCGCCTTCGGCGCCTTTTTTCTATTCTGAAAATCACTTCCCGCCTTGATTAAACTTTAATCTCATAAATATCAATATGATAAATCAATTTAAAATCAAAAATGGAAATTGTTTTTGATTTTAAAAAATCATCAAGTAGTCTTAATTCTGTTGCATGAAAACTGCACAGCCGTGCGCGATTCACTTTTGGCCGTCTCGACGGGATAAGACGAAGGAGTAACCGAATGACACAACAGACAGTTAGCGAAGAGCTGGCCTTTAGCCAGCCGTTTGGCGAGCAAGAGAAGCAGATCCTCACCCCGGAAGCCGTAGAATTCCTCGGCGAGCTGGTGAGCCGCTTTACTCCACAGCGCAATAAGCTGCTGGCATCTCGCATTGCTGAACAGCAGGCCATCGACGGTGGAAAGCTTCCTGATTTCAATTCGGAAACAGATTCCATTCGTAAAAGTGATTGGCAGATTCGTGGTATTCCGCAGGATCTGCTCGACCGCAGGGTAGAAATTACCGGGCCGGTTGAGCGAAAAATGGTGATCAACGCGCTGAATGCTAACGTAAAAGTCTTTATGGCCGACTTCGAAGATTCCCTGGCGCCGAGCTGGAGCAAAGTCATTGACGGGCAGATCAACCTGCGCGACGCGATAAACGGCACCATCAGTTGGACAAACGAAGCGGGAAAAATCTATCAGCTGAAGCCAGACCCGGCGGTACTGGTTTGCCGCGTGCGCGGCCTGCATCTGCCTGAAAAACACGTGACCTGGCGCGGGGAAGCGATCCCTGGCAGCCTGTTCGACTTCGGGCTCTATTTCCTCCACAACGTGGATGCCCTTCTGGCTAAAGGCAGCGGCCCTTATTTCTATCTGCCCAAAACCCAGTCATGGCAGGAAGCGGCCTGGTGGAGCGAAGTATTCAGCTTCACGGAAGATCGCTTCGATCTGCCACGCGGCACCATTAAAGCGACTTTATTGATAGAAACGCTGCCAGCGGTATTCCAGATGGATGAGATCCTGCACGCCCTGAAAGATCACATCGTGGGCCTGAACTGTGGTCGCTGGGACTACATCTTCAGCTACATCAAAACCCTGAAAAACCACCCGGATCGCGTCCTGCCGGACAGGCAGTCCGTGACGATGGATAAACCTTTCCTGAACGCTTACTCGCGGCTGCTGATCAAGACCTGTCATCGTCGCGGTGCATTTGCAATGGGCGGCATGGCGGCCTTTATCCCGAGCAAAGACAGCGCTCGCAATGAATGGGTACTGAACAAAGTCAAAGCGGACAAAGAGATGGAGGCCAATAACGGCCATGATGGTACCTGGATTGCGCATCCGGGCCTGGCGGACACGGTTGTTGAGGTGTTTGGCAAAGCGCTGGGTGAACGCCAGAACCAGCTGGACATCAGCCGCAGCGAAGATGCCCCCATCACCGCGGCGCAGTTGCTTGAGCCTTGCCCTGGCGAGCGCACCGAAGAAGGTATGCGCGCCAACATCCGCGTTGCGGTGCAGTACATCGAGGCGTGGATCTCCGGCAACGGCTGCGTACCGATTTACGGGCTGATGGAGGATGCTGCGACCGCTGAAATTTCCCGTACTTCCATCTGGCAATGGATCCATCACCAAAAGACGCTAAGCAACGGCCAGACCGTGACGAAAGCGCTGTTCCGCCAGATGCTTGCCGAAGAGATGTTGGTGATTCAGGACGAGCTGGGCGACCAGCGTTTTAGCCAGGGACGCTTCGATGAAGCTGCGCGGCTGATGGAACAAATTACCACCTCAGAAGAGTTAATCGACTTCCTGACGCTGCCGGGCTACCGCCTGCTTGCCTGAACCTAACCCTATAAAAATGGAGCATCTGAAATGAAAACCTCTCGTAGCCAACAGATTCAACAAGTACAACAAGACTGGACACAGCCGCGTTGGGAAGGCATTAAGCGTACCTATAGCGCAGAAGACGTCGTGAAACTGCGCGGTTCGCTGACCCCGGAGTGTACTCTGGCGCAGCACGGAGCGGCTAAACTCTGGCGCCTGCTGCACGGCGAGTCGAAAAAAGGCTACGTAAACAGTCTGGGGGCGTTAACCGGCGGCCAGGCTTTACAGCAGGCGAAAGCGGGTATCGAAGCCATCTACCTCTCCGGCTGGCAGGTTGCGGCGGACGCTAACCTGGCGTCCAGCATGTACCCGGATCAGTCGCTCTACCCGGCGAACTCTGTCCCTGCGGTTGTCGATCGGATCAACAACAGCTTCCAGCGTGCGGATCAGATCCAGTGGGCATCCAATATTGAACCGGGCGATCCACGCCACATTGACTACTTCCTGCCTATCGTTGCCGATGCAGAAGCCGGTTTTGGCGGCGTGCTGAACGCCTTCGAACTGATGAAGTCGATGATTCAGGCGGGTGCCGCTGCGGTGCACTTTGAAGACCAGCTGGCTTCCGTGAAGAAATGCGGCCACATGGGCGGCAAAGTCCTGGTCCCAACTCAGGAAGCTATCCAGAAGCTGACGGCTGCTCGTCTGGCGGCTGATGTGATGGGGGTTCCAACGCTGCTGATCGCCCGTACCGATGCTGATGCGGCAGATCTGATCACCTCCGACTGCGACGAATACGACCGCGAATTCATCACCGGTGAGCGCACGCAGGAAGGTTTCTACCGTACACGCGCTGGCATTGAGCAGGCTATCAGCCGCGGCCTGGCCTACGCGCCTTATGCCGACCTGGTCTGGTGTGAAACCTCTAAACCCGACCTGGACCAGGCCCGCCGTTTCGCGGAAGCCATCCATGCGCGCTTCCCAGGCAAACTGCTGGCCTATAACTGTTCGCCGTCGTTTAACTGGAAGAAAAACCTCGATGACAAAACCATCGCGTCCTTCCAGCAAGAACTGTCGGACATGGGTTACAAATACCAGTTCATCACCCTGGCGGGGATCCACAGCATGTGGTTCAACATGTTCGATCTGGCGCACTCTTATGCGCAGGGGGAGGGCATGCGCCACTATGTTGAGAAGGTACAGCAGCCTGAATTTGCCGCCGCTTCTGAAGGCTACACCTTCGTTTCTCACCAGCAGGAAGTGGGCACCGGCTATTTTGACCGCGTAACCACCGTCATCCAGGGCGGCGCTTCTTCCGTCACGGCGCTGACAGGTTCGACGGAAGAAGAGCAGTTCTGAACAAACTTTATTTTCCCCCTCTCCTTTGGGAGAGGGCCGGGGTGAGGGGAGAAATAAATGTCACACAGGCTGGAGCTGCTAATTGCCCACACCATCCTGCAGGGGTTTGACGCGCAATACGGTCGATTTCTGGAGGTCACCGCGGGTGCCCAGCAGCGCTTTGAACAGGCCGACTGGCACGCCGTTCAACAGGCGATGAAAAGCCGCATCAACCTGTACGATCATCACGTAGGTCTCGTCGTAGAACAGCTTCGCTGCATTACCGGCGGGCAGAACACCGACGCGGCCTTTTTACTGCGCGTGAAAGAGCAATACACCCGGCTACTGCCGGATTACCCGCGTTTTGAAATTGCCGAAAGCTTTTTTAATTCTGTCTATTGTCGGCTCTTCGACCACCGCTCGCTTACTCCCGAGCGGCTTTTTATCTTCAGCTCCCAGGCAGGCAAACAGCTTCGGCCGCTGCCTCGCCCACTGGCAAAAACTTTTTCCCCGGAGCAAGGCTGGACGACGTTGCTCACGACCTTGCTCTCCGATCTCCCGCTGCGCCTGCCCTGGCAGGATATTGCGCGGGATGTGGGGTTTATCCTCGCCCATCTGCATGAAACCTTCGGCGCAGAAACATTGCGGACGGCCACGCTGGAAGTGGCTAATGAACTGTTTTACCGCAATAAAGCCGCCTGGCTGGTTGGCAAACTGGTTCTGCCGGGAGGAAAAATTCCCTTTTTATTGCCGATCCATCGCACCGATGATGCCCGGTTAATGGTAGACACCTGCCTGACCAGCTCCCCCGAAGCCAGTATCGTTTTCGGCTTTGCGCGTTCCTATTTCATGGTTTATGCCCCTTTCCCCGCCGCGCTCGTGGAGTGGCTACGCGAGATTCTACCGGGAAAAACTACCGCCGAACTGTACATGGCGATTGGCTGCCAGAAGCACGGCAAAACCGAAAGCTATCGCGAATATCTGACCTACATTCACAGCACGGCCGAGCAGTTTATTGAGGCACCCGGCATACGCGGCATGGTGATGCTGGTGTTCACGCTGCCGGGCTTCGATCGTGTGTTTAAAGTGATAAAAGACAAATTCGCGCCGCAAAAAGAAGTCACCGCCGAAAGGGTCCGTGCCTGCTACCAACTGGTAAAAGAGCACGACCGCGTGGGGCGCATGGCGGATACGCAGGAGTTCGAAAACTTCGTGCTGGATAAGCGGCAGATAAGTGCCGACCTCATGTCGCTGCTGCTTGAAGAAGTGCCTGAAAAACTGACCGATCTTGGCGACCGCATTGCCATCAGCCATCTCTACATTGAGCGGCGAATGGTGCCGCTTAACCTGTGGCTGGAGCAGGTAGAAGGCCAGCAGTTAAGGGATGCGGTGGAAGAGTACGGCAATGCCATTCGTCAACTGGCGGCAGCCAATATCTTCCCTGGCGACATGCTATTTAAAAACTTTGGCGTGACGCGTCACGGGCGGGTGGTGTTCTACGATTACGATGAAATTTGCTACATGACCGAGGTGAATTTCCGGGATATTCCGCCGCCGCGTTACCCGGAAGATGAACTCTCTTCGGAGCCGTGGTACAGCATCTCGCCCGGAGATGTTTTCCCGGAAGAGTTCCGGCACTATCTTTGTGCAGACAAACGCATTCGCCCGTTATTCGATGAAATGCACGCCGATCTGTTCCGCGCTGAATTTTGGCGCGCTTTGCAAACTCGCATCCGCGGTGGCTATGTCGAAGATGTTTATGCTTATCGCCGCCGCCAGCGCTTCAGCCAGCGGTTTGGGGAAGTGAAACGTGCGGGCTAGCGCCCGCCGCCGTAAGCCAGAGTAATGTCCTTCGCGGCTTTGATCACCAGCGCACCCAGTTCCGTCACGCGGTCATCTGTGATGCGTGAAATCGGGCCAGAAATAGAGATCGCCGCGAATGCCTCATGGTGTTCATCGTAGATGCACGAAGCCACGCAGCGCAGCCCAAGGGCATGCTCTTCATCGTCAAATGAATAACCGCGCTTGCGGGTTTGCGATAAATCTTCTTTTAAATGCAGCGGCGAAGTCAGCGTGGCTGGCGTGTAGCTGTGCAGACCTTTGCGGTGCAGCAGGCCCGTCAGTTCGTCGTCATTTAGCTGAGCCAGAAACGCCTTGCCCGCGCCGGATGCGTGCATCGGCAGCTTGCCGCCAATAGGTGCTGACATACGCATCAGCTGCGTGCACTGAACCTGGTCGATAATAATTGCCTGGTGATCGCTCTTGTCGAGTACCGCGAGGTTGACGGTTTCACCGGAGGCTTCCATCAGTTTGCGCAGAATAGGGTGCACAATGGCCAGCAGATTGCGGCTTTGCAGGAAGCTGCTGCCGACGACAAATGCGTGCGCGCCAATCGTCCAGTGGCCAAGATCGCCCACCTGATGCACAAAGCCTAACTGCTGCATTGTGGTGAGCAGGCGATGGGTGGTGGAATTGGGCAAACCAGCCTGCTGGGCAAGCTCGGTGAGCGCCACGCTACCGTCAGATTCGGCAATCCACTCCAGCAGCTTAAGGCCGCGGGTCAGGGACTGCACTTGCCCGGTGGCAGCCGGAGCCGCAGCGGCGGCGGTGCGGGGTTTCTTACCTCGTTTAGCGGGGACTGTAGCAACCATACCGGACTCCTTTTTCGTATCGTGGAAATCATTTTCGTTTTATTTGGCGAATTTGCAACCGCTACTCAGACTGATCGGAGGAGTGATGCTGAACATCTCTCATGTTCCCGATATGCGGCTTTTACGACCCTATAGATTGTGCAAGTATGGGATGGCATATCCGTCAGGCAGGGAAAACAGGTGGGAGTGAGGTGTGAGCAACAACGTAGAGAAGCTGAAGCAACAACTGAGTGAGCGCATTCTGGTGCTGGATGGCGGTATGGGGACCATGATCCAAAGCTACCGCCTTGATGAGAGTGATTTCCGCGGCGAGCGTTTTGCCGACTGGCCGTGTGACCTTAAAGGCAACAATGACCTGCTGGTGCTCAGCAAACCGGAAATTATCGCCGCGATTCACTATGCCTACTTTGAAGCTGGCGCCGACATCGTCGAAACCAACACCTTTAACTCCACCACCATTGCAATGGCGGATTACCAAATGGAGTCGCTGTCGGCGGAAATTAACTACGAAGCCGCTAAGCTGGCGCGTTCCTGTGCCGACGAATGGACGGCCCGTACGCCGGAAAAACCGCGTTACGTCGCCGGTGTGCTTGGCCCGACCAACCGCACGGCATCAATTTCTCCAGACGTGAACGACCCGGCCTTCCGCAACATCACCTTTGATCAGCTGGTCGCCGCTTACCGTGAATCGACCAAAGCGCTGGTGGAGGGCGGGGCCGATCTGATCATGATCGAGACGGTCTTCGACACCCTGAATGCCAAAGCCGCCATCTTCGCCGTAAAGGCCGAGTTTGAAGCGCTTGGCGTTGATCTGCCGATCATGATTTCCGGCACCATTACCGATGCGTCAGGTCGTACGCTTTCCGGTCAGACGACGGAAGCTTTCTATAACTCCCTGCGCCACGCCGACGCGCTCTCTTTCGGACTTAACTGCGCGCTGGGGCCGGACGAACTGCGACAGTACGTGGCTGAACTGTCACGCATTGCCGAGTGCTACGTGACGGCTCACCCTAATGCTGGTCTGCCAAACGCTTTTGGTGAATACGACCTTGATGCGGACGTGATGGCGCAGCAGATTGGGGAATGGGCGCAGGCCGGATTCCTGAACATTGTCGGCGGCTGTTGCGGGACAACGCCTGCGCATATCGCCGCAATGAGCGCGGCGGTAGCAGGCGTTGCGCCGCGTAAACTCCCCGATCTGCCGGTTGCCTGTCGCCTCGCCGGGCTTGAGCCGCTGAATATTGGCGCGGATAGCCTGTTCGTTAACGTCGGGGAACGCACCAACGTTACCGGCTCGGCAAAGTTTAAGCGTCTGATCAAAGAAGAGAAATACAGCGAAGCGCTGGACGTGGCGCTGCAGCAGGTGGCCAGCGGCGCGCAGATTATCGACATCAACATGGACGAGGGAATGCTCGACGCCGAAGCGGCGATGGTGCGTTTCCTGAACCTGATTGCCGGTGAGCCGGACATCGCCCGGGTGCCCATCATGATCGACTCCTCGAAATGGGAGGTGATCGAGAAAGGGCTGAAGTGCATTCAGGGCAAAGGCATCGTTAACTCTATTTCCATGAAAGAAGGCACTGAGCCGTTTATCCATCATGCGAAGCTGGTACGCCGCTACGGCGCGGCGATGGTGGTGATGGCGTTCGATGAAATGGGCCAGGCCGATACGCGAGAGCGTAAAATCGAGATTTGCCGCCGGGCCTATAAAATTCTTACCGAAGAGGTGGGCTTCCCGCCTGAAGACATCATCTTTGACCCGAACATCTTCGCGGTGGCGACCGGCATCGAAGAACACGACAACTACGCCCAGGATTTTATCGGCGCCTGCGAAGATATTAAGCGCGAGCTGCCCCATGCGATGATCTCCGGCGGCGTGTCTAACGTCTCCTTCTCTTTCCGCGGCAACGAGCCGGTGCGCGAGGCCATCCACGCGGTATTCCTTTACTACGCAATTCGCAACGGCATGGACATGGGGATCGTCAACGCCGGGCAACTGGCGATATACGACGATCTTCCGGCTGAACTGCGGGATGCCGTCGAAGACGTCATTCTCAACCGCCGCGATGACAGCACCGAACGTCTGCTGGAGCTGGCCGAAAAATATCGCGGCAGCAAAAGCGATGACGGCGCCAATGCTCAACTGGCGGAGTGGCGTAGCTGGGACGTAGTGAAACGTCTCGAGTATTCGCTGGTGAAAGGCATCACCGAGTTTATCGAAGCGGATACCGAAGAGGCCCGCCAGCAGTCGACTCGCCCAATAGAAGTGATTGAAGGCCCGCTGATGGCGGGAATGAACGTGGTGGGGGATTTGTTCGGCGAAGGGAAAATGTTCCTGCCGCAGGTGGTGAAATCGGCTCGCGTGATGAAGCAGGCGGTGGCTTACCTTGAGCCGTACATCGAAGCCAGCAAAGAGCAGGGCAGCAGCAACGGTAAAATCGTGCTGGCGACCGTCAAAGGCGACGTCCATGACATCGGCAAGAACATCGTCGGCGTAGTGCTGCAATGTAACAACTACGAGATTATCGATCTTGGCGTGATGGTGCCCGGCGAGAAAATTTTGAAAACCGCCCGTGAAGTGGGGGCCGATATCATTGGCCTGTCCGGGCTTATCACCCCGTCGCTGGACGAAATGGTCAACGTGGCCAAAGAGATGGAGCGGCAGGGCTTTACGCTGCCGCTGCTGATCGGCGGGGCAACTACGTCAAAAGCCCACACGGCGGTGAAAATAGAGCAGAACTACAGCGGGCCAACCGTCTACGTGCAGAACGCCTCGCGCACCGTCGGCGTGGTTTCTGCTCTGCTTTCAGAAACCCAGCGCGATGAATTTGTCGCCCGCACCCGCAAAGAATACGAAGTTGTTCGTACGCAGCACGCGCGTAAAAAACCGCGCACGCCGCCGGTTACGCTGGAAGTCGCGCGGGATAACGATCTGCCTTTCGACTGGGAAAACTACACGCCTCCGGTTCCGCACCGGCTGGGCGTGCAGGAAGTGACCGCCAGCATTGAAACGCTGAGGAACTACATCGACTGGACGCCGTTCTTCATGACCTGGTCGCTGGCCGGAAAATATCCGCGCATTCTGGAAGATGAGGTTGTTGGCGAGGAGGCAAAACGGCTGTTTAAAGACGCTAACGACATGCTGGATATGCTCCACCGGACGAAAACAATGACGCCGCGCGGCGTGGTCGGCCTGTTCCCGGCGAATCGCGTGGGGGACGACGTGGAGATTTATGCCGATGAAACACGCTCTCAGGTGAAAGGCTTCAGCCGCCATCTGCGCCAGCAAACGGAAAAGAACGGCTTCCCGAACTACTGCATTGCCGATTTTGTGGCGCCTAAACACAGCGGTAAAGCCGACTACATCGGTGCTTTTGCGGTCACCGGCGGTATTGAAGAAGACGCGCTGGCGGGTGCCTACGATGCGCAGCACGATGATTACAACAAAATCATGGTGAAAGCGGTTGCCGACCGCCTGGCCGAAGCTTTTGCTGAATATCTGCACGAGCGCGTGCGTAAAGTTTACTGGGGCTACGCGGCCACGGAAAACCTCAGCAACGAGGAACTGATTCGCGAGAATTACCAAGGCATTCGCCCGGCACCGGGCTACCCGGCCTGCCCGGAGCACACGGAAAAAGCGGCCATCTGGGCGCTGCTGGACGTCGAAAACGTGATTGGCATGAAGCTCACCGAGTCTTACGCCATGTGGCCCGGTGCGTCAGTTTCCGGCTGGTACTTCAGCCACCCGGACAGCAAGTACTTCGCCGTCGCGCAAATTCAGCGCGACCAGGTCGAAGATTACGCCCGACGCAAAGGCATGCCGGTCAGCGAGGTCGAACGCTGGCTTGCGCCGAACCTCGGGTACGACGCCGACTGACTCACAAACCTGTTATCTTTCCTTACAACTTACAAGGCGCTCTGGGGGCGCCTTGTCTCTTTATTGAAGTTAAACCCTTATACTGAAGGATGGTGGCTATTTTTGCTTCGGGAACCCTAAAAACGATAAGGAGAACAAGAATCCGTGCTGACGTTGTTACACCTGCTGTCCGCCGTTTCGCTGCTGGTCTGGGGTACGCACATTGTGCGCACCGGTATCATGCGCGTTTACGGTGCCAACCTGCGCAGTGTGCTTAGCCACAGCGTAGAAAAGAAACCGCTCGCCTTCTGCGCCGGGATAGGCGTGACCGCGCTGGTGCAGAGCAGTAATGCCACCACCATGCTGGTGACCTCGTTCGTTGCCCAGGATTTGGTGGCGCTCGCCCCTGCGCTGGTGATTGTGCTGGGAGCTGATGTCGGTACAGCGCTAATGGCGCGTATCCTGACCTTCGATCTTTCGTGGCTTTCGCCGCTGCTGATTTTCATCGGCGTAATCTTCTTCCTCAGCCGCAAGCAGACTCGCGCCGGGCAGCTTGGCCGCGTGGGGATTGGCCTGGGTCTTATTCTGCTGGCGCTCGAGCTGATTGTGGGAGCCGTTACGCCGATTACCCAGGCGAACGGCGTCCAGGTGATCTTCGCTTCCCTGACCGGCGACATCATGCTCGACGCGCTGATTGGCGCGATGTTTGCCATTATCAGCTATTCGAGCCTGGCTGCCGTCCTGTTGACGGCCACGCTGACCTCAACCGGCGTGATCTCGTTTGATGTGGCGCTGTGTCTGGTTATCGGGGCTAACCTCGGCTCCGGCCTGCTGGCAATGATCAATAACAGCGCCGCGAATGCTGCCGCCCGTCGTGTGGCGTTGGGCAGCCTGCTGTTCAAGCTGGTGGGCAGCCTGCTGGTGCTGCCGTTTGTGCATGTCCTGGCCCGGCTGATGCATCACCTGCCGTTGCCGGAGTCTGAACTGGTTATCTACTTCCACGTGTTCTACAACCTGATTCGTTGCCTGGTGATGGTGCCGTTTGCCGAGCCAATGGCACGCTTTTGCCGCCGGGTGATCAGCGAAGCGCCGGAAGTCGACGCCCGAATGAAGCCGAAGCACCTCGATCCTACGGCGCTGGATACTCCCGCGCTGGGATTATCTAACGCCGCGCGGGAAACCCTGAGAATGGGCGACGTGCTGGAGCAGATGCTGGAAACCTGGAGCAAGGTGATGCACGGCGAGCCGCGCCAGGAAAAAGAGCTGCGCAAGCTAGCTGACGACGTGGACGTGCTGTATACCGCCATCAAACTTTACCTTGCGCAGATGCCGAAGGAAGATCTGGCGGAGATGGAGTCGCGCCGCTGGGCGGAAATCATCGAAATGTCGCTGAACCTGGAGCAGGCGGCGGACATCATCGAACGTATGGGCAGCGAGGTGGCGGATAAATCTCTCGCCGCGCGCCGGGCCTTCTCGCCGGACGGCCTGACCGAGCTGGATAACCTGCTCCAGCAGTTGATCAGCAACCTGCAACTGAGCCTGTCGGTGTTCTTCTCGAGCGACCTGGGCAGTGCCCGCCGGCTGCGCCGGAACAAACACCGCTTCCGCATCATGAACCGCCGCTACTCCCATGCCCACGTTGATCGCCTGCACCAGCAGAACGTGCAGAGCATCGAGACCAGCTCGCTGCACCTCGGGCTGCTGGGGGACATGAAGCGCCTGAACTCGTTGTTCTGTTCCGTTGCCTACAGCGTGCTGGACCAACCGGACGATGACGACGAGCGGGATGAATATTGATCGTCAACCCGGCATCGCTCTATAATTGAATAATGTATGCGCATTACAATGGGGGTTAATATGCGCGTTGAAAGTACAGCCGCTAAAAAATCGGTGAATGTCACGCTAGCGCCGGAGATTCTGGATGAGGCCCGTAAGCTGAAACTAAATATCTCGGCGGTACTGACCGAGGCATTAATCGAGAAATTTCGCGAAAACGCTCGGGCTGAGTGGCTCAAGGATAATCAGGAAAAGATTGCCGCGCTTAATGAGTTTGTTGAGGAGCACGGCTCGTTCAGTGATTTTCAGAGGAGCTTCTGATGGAACAGTTTCACGCCTACGAAAATACTGGCGCAGGGAAGAAAACGTATCCTTATCTCATCAATATGCAGCACCCCATTGCTGATGCCTTAAAGCATGTCCTGGTCATTCCCGTTATTGAACGCGAATTACTGGGTGCCATGCCCCCAGAAAAAATCTGCCCCATCGTGACGATTGAGGGGCAGCCTTGCGTGGCGATGACTCACATGATGGCAGGTATTCCGCTTAAAGAACTCGGTGCTTCAGTCGCGGATTTGACGCATTACAGAGATGAGCTGTGTGGCGCCGTTGATTTTATGATTCAGGTTTACTAACAAGCCCATTTTGCGGTTCGCAACGCCCTGCGGGTAAGGTATAGTCCTGGGTTTTCGGAGGAGCCATGCTGACTAATTCATCTATTCGTCTTAACAAATACATCAGCGAGAGCGGGATCTGCTCACGCCGTGACGCCGATCGCTACATCGAACAGGGCAACGTTTTTATTAACGGCAAACGCGCCAAAATTGGCGATCAGGTTTTTGCCGGCGACAGCGTGAAGGTGAATGGTCAGCTCATCGAACCCCGCAACGAAGAAGACCTGGTGCTCATTGCGCTGAATAAGCCGGTGGGAATTGTAAGCACCACGGAAGACGGCGAGAAAGACAACATCGTGGACTATGTGAACCACAGCAAGCGCGTGTTCCCCATTGGCCGCCTGGACAAAGATTCTCAGGGGCTGATTTTCCTCACCAACCACGGCGACCTGGTGAACAAAATTCTGCGTGCCGGGAACGACCATGAGAAAGAGTACGTGGTCACGGTGAACAAGCCGGTTACCGACGAGTTTATTCGTGGTATGGGGGCAGGCGTGCCGATTCTGGGCACCGTCACCAAGAAATGCAAAGTTAAAAAAGAAGCGCCGTTTGCGTTTCGCATCACCCTGGTTCAGGGGCTGAACCGCCAGATTCGCCGCATGTGTGAACACTTTGGCTATGAAGTGACGAAGCTGGAACGTACGCGCATCATGAACGTTAATCTCACTGGGATCCCGCTTGGGGAATGGCGCGACCTGACGGATGATGAACTGATTGAGCTGTTTAAGCTGATTGAGGATTCGTCCTCTGAGGCGAAGCCGGCTAAAAAAGCGAAGCCAAAAGCGGCCAGCCCGGCGGCGAAAAAACCGTTGGTAAGTGGCCCGAAAAGCTCAGCCAAAACGCCCGCTGAGCTTGCCTCGCGTAAACGCTTTGCTTCTCCAGGCCGGAAGAAAAAGGGCCGTTAAACTAGCGTTTGCCTCGCGTATGGTTGTTGGCTGACCATGAATAAGTCGTCGTCGTATCCGGCTTTAAGGCATTTTGTTTCTTCAGCTGGCGAGCTTTCTTAGCCGCCAGCGCTCGTTCCGCCATCAGCTTGTCGATGTACTCTTTTTTTACCTGATTAGTCTCTGAGTTGGTCAACGTACGACCGTGGGCAATGCGGGCGCGATCCAGCAGCGTTTTTAGCTCACGCTGTTCGCTTTCCGTCATGTCTTGCTGTGTCAGTCTGGCTGTAGCCATCGTTGCAATCTCCCAGGAAAGGACTCTCAGTGTAAAACAAACCCACCGCGCCGACGAGACAAAAAAGCCTGCATCAGCAGGCTTTTAGCGATTATTTTTTGCCGTCTGGCTTCGGCGTTATCGCTTTGCCGGACCAATACCCGGCCAGCAGAGAGCCGGACAGATTGTGCCAGACGGAGAACAGCGCGCCAGGCAGCGCTGCGAGCGGCGAGAAGTAAATTTTACCCAACGTGGCCGCAAGACCGGAGTTCTGCATTCCCACTTCGATGGCCAGCGTCCGACAGGTGGATTCATCAAAGCCAAACAGGCGTCCGCCCCAGTAACCGCCGAGCAGGCCAATGGTGTTATGCAGAATCACCGCGACAATCACCACCAGGCCAACGGAAGCGATGTGTGATGCAGAACCTGCCACAACTGCGCTAATGATGGCGAGAATACAAAGCATAGAAAACGCAGGCAGCCAGGGCTCCACGCGCTTCACCAGGCGTGGGAACAGATGATGCACAATCAGGCCAAGGCCAATCGGGATGATGACGATTTGCAGAATACTGACCAGCATGCCCATCACATCGACTTTAATGTCGGCGTCGACATAGAGACGGGTGAGCAGCGGCGTGGCAAATACGCCGACCAGTGTAGAAACAGAAGATATTGTTACGGAGAGCGCAACATCACCTTTGGCCAAGTAAATCATGACGTTGGACGCCGTGCCGCTGGCTACGCTGCCGACCAGCACCATCCCGGCTGATAGGTCGGGCGGCATATGGAACAACATTGCCAGCAGCCACGCCGCCAGCGGCATCACCAGGTAATGCAGAAAAATGCCTGCAGCTACCGGGGCCGGGCGCGACATCACGCGTTTAAAGTCTTCAAGCCGCAGGTGGACGCCCATGCCAAACATAATGAGCATCAGCAGCGTGCTGACCCACGGGCCAATCGGGATAAAGGTTGAGGGGGTATAATACGCAGCGACGGAGAGCAGCAGCGCCCAAAGCGGGAACAGCCGGGTTAGGGTGGCGATCATAGCGATGTCCTTGCAGAGTTTGTGTTGTTTTATGGTTATAAAAAAAGCCGGGTGCGAGCCCGGCTTTCTGTATTCATGGCATGGATTGAACGGTTATTCAAACAGGTTGCGGTGCAGTTTCTGCACGACCTGCTCTGCATCGTCGCCAGGCACCAGGAAGCACAGGTTGTAGCTGGAAGCGCCGTAGCAAATCATGCGGATGTTGAACGGGTCGAGCACGCCGAACACTTCTTTGCCTACGCCACAGGCCTGGGACAGTTTATTGCCTATGATGGCCACCAGCGCCAGGTTCTCTTCGACTTCCACGCGGCACAGCGATGAAAGCTCGGTGAGCAGCGCGGTGGTCAGCAGGCTGTCGCCAGTGGAGGTAGAGCCGGTGGTGTCCATGGTCAACGCCACGCTCACTTCGGAGGTGGTGATCAGATCCACGGAAATATTATGGCGAGCCAGAATGCTGAACACTTCCGCCAGGAAACCACGGGAATGGAGCATATGCAGGCTGTGCAGCGTCAGCAGCGTTTGCTTGCGACGTACCGCAAGGGCGCGGAAGAGCGGTGGATTTTCCGTTTTTTTGCATACCAAAGTTCCGCCAGCAGCAGGATCTTTGCTGGAGCCAACGAACACCGGAATGTCGCAGCGCACGGCGGGCAGCAGCGTGGCCGGGTGCAGGACTTTCGCGCCAAAGGTCGCCATTTCAGCGGCTTCTTCAAAGGCGATGCGGTCAATGCGTTTTGCCGCAGGTACCATACGCGGATCGGTGGTGTAGATGCCCGGCACGTCGGTCCAGATATCTACGCGCGCGGCATTTAACGCTTCACCAAGCAGCGCGGCGGTATAGTCGCTGCCGCCGCGGCCAAGCGTGGTCGTTCGGCCTTTTTCTTCGCTCCCAATAAAGCCCTGAGTGATCACCAGGGATTCCGCGAGGCGCGGCAGCATCTGCTGGTTTGCCAGTTCCGCCAGCGCGGCGATATCCGGTTCGGCACGGCCGAAGCGGTCGTTGGTGCGCATGACTTTACGAATGTCGAACCACTGCGCTTCCACCTGACGTTCTCGCAGGATTTCCACAAATAGCAGGGTGGACATTAGTTCGCCGTGGCTGACCAGTTCATCGGTCAGCGCGGTGGAGGTCGCCAGAGAGGCGGCTTCCGCAAGGGTCGTGATGTTTTCAAGCAGGCGGTCGATTTCTTCGCGAATAACGTCCGGATTCGCCAGACGCTCAACGATGTTGTACTGGATTTTGCGGATGGCATCGAGCTTGACGAAGCGCTCGGTCGCTTCGAGGCCTTCAGCCAGAGCAACCAGCAGGTTAGTCACGCCAGCGGAGGCGGAAAGCACCACCACGCGGACGTGGCTATCGGCCAGCACCACATCGGCGCTGCGGTTCATCGCGTCGAAATCGGCGACGCTGGTCCCACCAAATTTGGCGACTACGGTTTGAGACATAACTACCTCGTGTCAGGGGCCATTAACTGGCAAAAAAGTATTCAGCCTTGGCACAAGGGAAGAGCGGTAAACGGGTGGGCGCAGAGCAGGAGAACTACGATATCACCCAGAAGTGCTCCACCTTGTCTATCCAGCTTTGGAGCCGGATATGAAACGCTCGACTGCGAACGTTTCTGGTGACAACCCAGAGGATTCAGCCCCTGCAGCCGACAATAAGCGTGACCAGCCGCTTCATCATCTCGGCGTTGCTCCCCCTCACGTATCGTCCTTGTTACTGGTTTCTCGGATACGATTTTCTGGGCAACGCGCCTCTTCTGGCCTGCGCACGCGCAGGTAGCGCCTAATAAATAAAGCTTCGGCGAAGGCATGTCAACTGCGGGGTTATGCGGATTTTTCATGTTAAATCGGTAATCAGGAATTTAACTTATAAGAGGGTATTTTTGCCGCTTTTTAGGGGGTTACGGGAAACCCTCGGTTAATGGCATAAAATCAATCACAATTTTTGCCTGCAGGCGCTACAATCGACCGAAGTCACAATTCTCAAATCAGAAGAGTATTGCTATGAAAAACATCAACCCGAAGCAGACCTCTGCCTGGCAGGCACTCCAGAAACATTACGATGAGATGAAAGACGTTACGCTTTCCGACCTGTTCGCGAAAGATAACGACCGCTTCAGCAAGTTCTCCGCAACTTTCGATGACCTGATGCTGGTGGACTTCTCCAAAAACCGCATCACCACCGAAACCCTCGAAAAACTGCAGGCGCTGGCGAAAGAAACCGATCTGCAGAGCGCGATCAAATCCATGTTCGCCGGCGAGAAAATCAACCGCACCGAAGACCGCGCCGTGCTGCACGTTGCGCTGCGTAACCGCAGCAACACGCCTATCGTGGTCGATGGCAAAGACGTAATGCCGGAAGTGAACGCGGTGCTTGAGAAGATGAAAGCCTTCTCTGAAAGTATCATCAGCGGGAACTGGAAAGGCTACACCGGTAAAGCCATCACCGACGTGGTTAACATCGGTATCGGCGGCTCTGACCTCGGCCCATTCATGGTTACCGAAGCGCTGCGTCCATACAAAAATCACCTCAACATGCACTTTGTGTCCAACGTTGACGGTACCCACATTGCCGAAGTGCTGAAGAAAGTTAACCCGGAAACCACGCTGTTCCTGGTGGCCTCTAAAACCTTCACCACTCAGGAAACGATGACTAACGCCCACAGCGCGCGTGACTGGTTCCTGCGTGCCGCTGGCGATGAAAAGCACGTGGCAAAACACTTCGCTGCGCTGTCCACCAACGGGAAAGCCGTCGGTGAGTTTGGTATCGACACCGCAAACATGTTCGAATTCTGGGACTGGGTTGGCGGCCGCTACTCTCTGTGGTCCGCGATTGGCCTGTCTATCATTCTGTCCGTGGGCTTCGACAACTTTGTTGAGCTGCTGTCCGGCGCGCACGCGATGGACAAACACTTCTCCACCACGCCTGCCGAGCAAAACCTGCCGGTTCTGCTGGCGCTGATCGGCATCTGGTACAACAATTTCTTCGGTGCTGAAACTGAAGCGATTCTGCCATACGACCAGTACATGCATCGCTTTGCCGCCTACTTCCAGCAGGGCAACATGGAGTCCAACGGTAAGTACGTTGACCGCAACGGCAACGCCGTGGACTACCAGACTGGCCCAATTATCTGGGGTGAGCCGGGTACCAACGGGCAGCACGCGTTCTACCAGCTGATCCACCAGGGGACCAAAATGGTGCCTTGCGACTTCATCGCACCGGCTATCAGCCATAACGCGCTGTCGGATCACCATCCAAAACTGCTGTCTAACTTCTTCGCACAGACCGAAGCGCTGGCGTTCGGGAAATCCCGTGAAGTGGTTGAGCAGGAATACCGTGACCAGGGTAAAGATCCGGCCACGCTGGACCACGTTGTGCCGTTCAAAGTGTTCGAAGGCAACCGCCCAACCAACTCCATCCTGCTGCGCGAAATTACCCCGTTCAGCCTGGGCGCGCTGATTGCACTTTACGAACACAAAATCTTCACCCAGGGCGCGATCCTGAACATCTTCACCTTCGACCAGTGGGGCGTGGAGCTGGGCAAACAGCTGGCTAACCGCATCCTGCCAGAGCTGGGTGACGACAAACAAATCGCCAGCCACGACAGCTCAACCAACGGCCTGATTAACCGCTATAAAGCATGGCGTGATTAATTAAACCGCGTGATGAAAATATGCCAGCCTCGTGCTGGCATATTTTTTATAAGAGTTATCCCCTTGTCGTCATAATTTTCGATATTGCCACCCTGAGGTTAATCCTAAAAATGATTTTCCCGCCGCTTTGTCAGGGCTTTAATTTAAGATTATATTGAATTGATATTTCCAATGCCTCTTGGTAAATAATTGTTTTTATTTGAATAGCTTTCATTTAAATATAACTCAACTCTTGATTTTTACTCTTTTTCTTAAAGTTCATCCCTTATTTTCTGCAGGCTAATTCATCACATTGTGTTGTGTATACTCGATCGCGCCTGAAACCTTTTCAGGTAAATCTCCATTCATTCAATGAAGGGAAATTGTAATGAGAAAAACCCTTTATGGCGCTTTAGCCATATTTACGCTGGCTGCCGCCGGCGCGGCGAATGCTGACCCTGTAGCTGTGGGTGATGCGGCCGGCGCGCAGGCGACGTCTGTGTCTGCAGGCAGTTCTGCTGCAACCAGCGCCAGCACTGTTGGGTCTGCGGTTGGTGTGGCATTAGCCGCAACCGGTGGCGGCGACGGTTCAAACACCGGAACCACCACAACCACGACGACCAGCACCACCACCCGTTAACGTTTGGGTGTTTTTAACCATAACCACACTTCGGTGTGGTTATTTTAAATCGGGGAATCACCGTGCAGCGACTCGCAATACTCTTTGTCTGTCTGTTACTCCAGGCGTGCTCAGCGACCACCAGAGGGCTTGGCACCTCGCTTTGGAACAGTATTGCCGGAGGTGGGGGCGTGCAGCTTACCGACGATGAAATTGCCGAGATGCGCTACGCGAGCCAGTACATGAGCATCAACAACGGCCCGCAGCTGTTTGTGGTGCTGGCCTTTAACGAAGACGGCCAGCAGAAGTGGGTGACGCAGGACAGATCGGTCATCGTCACGCAGAACGGCCGCATTGTGAAAACCTCCGGGCTGGGCGACAACCTGACGGAAGTGACCAACCTGGCCCGTGACCCGCTGGCGAACGTGAAACAGATTAAGGATGGCGCGAGCTGGACCCGGCAGATGGCCTGGACTGAACGCCAGCAGGTTCGCTACGCCACCGCAACGTCCACCTTTGAATTTGACGGCACCGACACGGTGAAGCTTGGCAGTAGCGTGACCAAAGTACGCGTCCTGGAAGAAGAGGTAACCGCGCTCGGGAAAAGCTGGACGAACCGCTATTGGGTGGACGATGAAGGCCAAATCCGCAAATCAAAACAGTACCTTGGCCCCGGCTACTGGCCCATTACCACGCTTCTTGTGAAGGCGGCAAAACAATGAAAAAACTCCCCTTTACGTTTATGGCTCTGCTTTTTGCCAGCGCCTTTACCCACGCAGAAAGTACCGTGACGGTCTATACCCAACCGCAAACGCAGCCGCGGGTGATTAAAGATGCTGCACGGCTGGCGGATTTGGTGACTAACCCTGCGTTAAGCCGCACCTGGTGGCCTGCGGCGGTGATTAGCACCCGGCAGGCAAGCGCCGCAGAAGAGCAAAAACACCAGCAGCTTCTGGCGCGCCTGGCTGAAGTGGCGGCGGACGAAGGCGGAGACGACGGGGCGGCAATCAACGGACTGCGCCAGCAGCTCAGCGCTATGCATGTGACCGGGCGGCAGTTTGTCAATCTGGACCCCGACTGGGTTCGCCTTCGCCCACAATCAAACGTGCCGCTTCAGGGGGAATACAGCCTTTGGGCCGGCCCGCAGCCCACAACCATCACCCTGGTGGGATTAGTCAGTTCGCCCGGCGTGAAACCTTTTACCCCCGGACGCAGCGTGGATGACTATCTGGACGACGTCAGCCTGTTGAGCGGGGCCGAAAGAAGTTATGCCTGGGTGATTTACCCGGACGGCAAAATCGAAAAAGCGCCAGTTGCTTACTGGAATAAACGCCATAGAGAACCGTCGCCAGGTAGCCTTATCTTTGTGGGATTCTCTGACCGCCTTTTCAGCGCCACCTTTGATGAGCTGAACCAGCAGATTCTTAATACCCTGACCCATCGGATACCGGATTAATGAAAAAACGTTACCTGTATAGCCTGATTGCGCTGGCGGTGACTTCCGCCTGCCGCGCCGAAACGTATCCGGCTCCCGTTGGCCCTTCGCAGGCAGACTTTGGCGGCGCGGGTCTGCTGCAAACGCCGACGGCGCGCATGGCGCCTGAGGGCGAATTTAATCTCAACTACCGCGACAACGATCAGTACCGCTTCTACTCCGCCTCCATGCAGCTTTTCCCCTGGATGGAGGCCACGCTGCGCTACACCGACGTGCGCACACGTCACTACAGTAGCGTGAAGGCTTTCTCGGGTGACCAGACCTATAAAGACAAAGCGTTTGACGTGAAATTCCGCCTGTGGGAAGAGGGCTACTGGCTGCCTCAGGTCTCTGCCGGTATTCGTGACCTGGGCGGCACCGGGCTGTTTGACGGTGAATATGTGGTGGCGAGCAAAGCCTGGGGGCCGTTCGACTTCAGCCTTGGCATGGGCTGGGGGTATTTAGGCACCAGCGGCAACATCAAAAACCCGCTCTGTGAATACAGCGACAAATACTGCCACCGGGATAACAGCTACCAAATGGCGGGCTCCTTCAACTTTAGCGGCATGTTCCACGGCCCGACGTCGCTGTTTGGCGGCGTAGAGTACCAGACGCCGTGGCAGCCACTCAGGCTGAAGGTTGAATATGAGGGCAACAACTACAGCCATGAGTTTGCGGGGAAAATAGACCAGCGCAGCAGCGTTAACGTCGGCGCTATCTACCGGGTGACCGACTGGGCCGACGTGAACATGAGCTACGAGCGCGGCAACACCTTTATGTTTGGCGTGACGCTCCGCACCAATTTCAATGACCTCAAGCCGGGGTACAACGATTCCCGTCGTCCTGAGTATCAGCCGCACCCGCAGGACGAAATTCTGCAGCACAACGTGGTGGCCAATCAACTGACCGACCTGAAATACAACGCCGGGCTGATCAACCCGAACATTCAGGTCAAAGGGGATACGCTCTACGTCACGGGCGAGCAGGTGAAATACCGCAATTCCCGCGAAGGCATCGAACGCGCCAACCGCATCGTGATGAATGACCTGCCGGATAATATTCGCACCATCCGCATTACCGAAAGCCGGATTAATATGCCGCAGGTTACCACTGAAACGGACGTGGCCAGCCTGCGTCGGCACCTTGAGGGGGAACCGCTGGGGCAGGAAACGACGCTGGTACAAAAACGCGTTGAGCCGGTAGTGCCAGAAAGCACCGAACAGGGATACTACATCGAGAAGTCGCGCTTTAATTATTCAATTGATCCGATTCTCAACCAGTCTATCGGTGGCCCGGAAAGCTTCTATATGTACCAGGTCGGGGTGATGGGGAACGTCGATTACTGGCTGACGGATCACCTGTTAACCAGCGGCAGCCTGTTTGCCAACGTCGCCAATAACTACGACAAATTTAACTACACCAATCCGCCAATGGATTCTACGCTGCCGCGCGTGCGTACCCACGTTCGCGAATATGTAGAAAACGATATTTACATCAACAACCTGCAGGCCAACTACTTCCAGTACTTTGGGCATGGGATTTACGGCCAGGTTTATGCGGGCTATCTGGAAACCATGTACGGCGGGGCGGGGGCCGAGCTGCTTTACCGTCCGGTGGACAGCAACTGGGCGATCGGCGTCAACGGCAACTACGTCAAACAGCGTGACTGGCGCAGTTCGCAGGACATGATGAAATTTACCGACTACAGCGCGAAGACCGGGCATATCACCGGCTACTGGACGCCACCGTTTGCTCAGGATGTGCTGGTTAAGCTCAGTATCGGCCAGTATCTGGCGCAGGATAAAGGCGGCACGCTGGAGATTTCCAAACACTTTGACAGCGGGATCGTGGTGGGCACCTACGCCACCATCACCAACGTGTCGAAGAAAGAGTACGGCGAGGGGGACTTCACCAAAGGTTTCTACATCAATGTGCCGCTGGATATCTTCTCGGCTTACCCAACCCGCAGCCGGGCGCAGGTGACCTGGACACCGCTAACGCGTGACGGCGGGCAGATGCTGGGCCGTAAGTTTGATCTGTATGGGGTGACCAGCGACCGCAGCGAAAATTTCCGCTAACGAAGGTAAGTAAATAAACTAGATCAAGATCACATTTTAGACGTATAACAGCCTCTCAAGACCACAATAAAAATGAGAGGCCGTTATGCCTGCGACACCGCGTTTTTCCTGGATTTCTACCGTCATGCAGACGGTGCTTAATCTGGGGCTGTTAGCCCTTGGGCTGATTTTAATTATCTTCCTCGGCAAAGAGACCATTCACCTGGCCACCGTATTGTTTGCGCCGGGAGATGACGCCAGCTCGTATCTGTTTATCGAGGGGCTGGTGGTTTACTTCCTCTATTTCGAGTTTATCGCGCTGATTGTGAAGTATTTTCAGTCGGGCTATCACTTCCCGCTGCGCTACTTTATCTACATCGGCATTACCGCAGTTGTGCGCCTGATTATCATTGACCACAGTTCGCCGCTGGACGTGCTGATCTACTCGGCCGCGATTCTGGTGTTGGTGATTACGCTTTGGTTGTGTAACAGCCAGCGCCTGAAGCGGGAATAAAAAAAGGGCGGCCCTTGGGCCGCCTGAATAAAGTGCTAAGGTCAAAGTGAGGGTTGCAGTGGTATGGCATAAAGATGAAGCAAATGACTTCAGGGATAAACGTTAACCTTTCACCCCGCCAGCGGTCAGGCCGCTCACCAGCCAGCGCTGGGCCAGCAGGAACACAACGGTAATCGGTATCGCGGAGAGCACCGCCGCGGCGGCAAAATCGCCCCACAGGTAGTTCTGCGGGTTAAGGTATTGCTGCATCCCCACGGCCAGCGTGTAGCTGTCCACGTCGCGCAGCAGCAGCGAAGCCACCGGCACCTCGGTAATCGCGGCAATAAACGACAGAATAAAGACCACGGCCAGAATCGGTACCGACAGCGGCAGCAGCACCAGACGGAATGCCTGCCACGGCGTCGCGCCATCCAGCGCGGCAGCCTCTTCCAGCGAGCCATCAATCGTTTCGAAATAGCCCTTAATCGTCCAGACGTGTAGCGCTATCCCGCCTAAATACGCAAAGATCACCCCACCGTGCGTGTTCAGACCAATAAACGGAATGTACTGGCCCAGACGATCAAACAGGGCATACAGCGCCACCAGAGACAGCACCGCCGGGAACATCTGGAAAATCAGCATCCCTTTCAGCAGCGTGGCTTTGCCGGGGAAACGCATACGGGCAAAAGCGTAGGCGCAGGTTGTAGAAAGGGTAACGATACCTATCGCCGTGATCCCGGCAATTTTTATCGAGTTCCACAGCCAGAGCAGCACCGGGAACGGTGGCGGCGTGACGCGACCGTCCGCGTGCTCAACGCTAAAGCCAAGCGCCAGCTTCCAGTGTTCCCATGAAACCTGGTCCGGGATCAGGCTCCCGGTGGCAAAGTTACCCGGACGCAGCGAGATGGCGATGACCATCAGCAGCGGGAACATGATTGCCGCGATAAACAGCAGCAGCAGAAAGTGCGTGAGAAACAGACGCAGCTTTTGAGATTTGGGTTGCACCATGGCCATCGTCGGTCTCCTTAATCAAACTTCATGCGGGTGGCTTTCAGGTTCACAATCGCAAGGCCGCCCACCAGCAGGAAGATAAGCGTTGCGATAGCTGCAGCCAGGCCAAAGTCCTGACCGCCGCCGCCTTCAAAGGCGATGCGGTAGGTGTAGCTCACCAGCAGGTCGGTATATCCCGCTGGCGTGGTCGTCCCGAGTCTGTCCGGGCCGCCGTTGGTCAGCAGCTGAATCAGAACAAAGTTGTTAAAGTTAAAGGCGAAGCTGGCAATCATCAGCGGCGTGAGCGGCTTAATCAGCAGCGGGAGCGTTATTTTAAAGAAGTTCTGGAACGGGCCCGCGCCGTCCATTGCCGACGCCTCATAAAGATCGTCAGGAATCGCTTTCAGCAGCCCCATGCACAGAATCATCATGTAGGGATAACCCAGCCAGGTATTGACGATGATGATCATTGAGCGAGCGGTGGTTGGGTCGCTGAACCAGGCGGGCTTAATGCCGAACAGTGCGCTCAGCATCATATTGATTTCGCCAAAGCTTTGGTTGAATAAGCCTTTGAAAATCAAAATGGAAATAAACGAAGGCACGGCGTAGGGCAGAATTAACAACAGGCGATAAGCCGCCTTGCCTTTGAGCGCTTCCCACTGCACTACGCAGGCCAGCACCATCCCCACCGCGACGGTAAGAATCACCGTCAGCACCGAGAAAATCACCGTCCAGATGAAGATAGCCAGGAACGGTTTTTGGATCCCGTCATCGTGGAAAACGCGCAGGAAGTTTTTCCAGCCGATAGTGACCGTATAGCCCGGGCTTAGCTGTTCTCCGGCCCAGCTGCCGTCGGCGTTTACCGACTCGTAAAAACCAATATGGTCGTTCGGGGCGTATTTTACGCTGGTCTGGTTATTGGTCAGCTCGCCGTTTTCCGCCAAAGTGTAGAGCGGGCGTGTGCCGGAAAACTGGCGAAGCGAGCTCATCACCACCTTACTTTCATCCGGCAACACAGCGGTTATCTGGCTCAGCGCCTGGCGGTTTTGGGTGATCACGCGCAGGTTGCCGCGCTCGCCGGTTGGCAACGCATCGGCTTCTTTCAGCCGGATTTTTTGTTCACCACCAAAGGTAAACTTGTCCGAGACATAGTTTTTCCCGCTTTCCCCGTCGGTGAGCGCTAACGTCCATTCATTGCCGTCTGGGTAAAGGCCAAAGTTGAACGTTTTGCCTGCCTGGTACTGGCGGTCCATCAGCACCTGCTGCGCGCGTTCAAACGTCAGCTGGTTGGTGCTGCTGTAGTTGGTAAAAGCGATAGCGATAGTGCAGATCAGCGGGAAGAGGACGAACAGCCCCATGCCGGCCATGCCGGGATAAACGTAGCGCCAGGCGTATGCCTTACGGTTAGCAAAAATATAGAGGCCAAGTGAGCTTAAAATCAGCGTCATTATGGCGAACAGGTACTCCCCCTGGGCGTACATTAAAACCACAAGATAGCCAACCAGCAGGCCTAATGCCCCGATGAGTGACCATTTCAGTCCCTCGCTTTGCCACCAGCGGCTCTTTTTAACTGCATCCATGGGGTGTTCCTCTACAGCGTGTTATTTCCCCTCACCCTAACCCTCTCCCCAAGGGGGAGAGGGGACAGAAAGGGCCTGTTTTCTCACTCCAGCGGGGGAGCGGGCTCAATCCGAATTCCGTCTCCCCAGTGGGAGAGAACCGGGTTCAGTCCAATTCCCCCTCTCCCCTATGGGGAGAGGGCCGGGGTGAGGGGCAAGATTTACTTAGTGATACGTCCCTGAGCATCCTTCAGCGCCGCATCAACGGTCTGGCGGCCGCTAACGGCGTTGATAACCGCGGTGCGTACGGCATACCAGAAGGCAGACATCTGAGGAATATTAGGCATAATCTCGCCCTTCTGGGCGTTATTCATGGTGGCAGCAATGCGGGGATCTTTCGCCAACTGCTCCTGGAACGATTTCAGCGCCACGGCACCGAGCGGTTTGTCCTTGTTCACATCCGCCAGACCCTGGTCGGTCAACAGGTAGTTCTCAAGGAACTCTTTCGCCAGTTCTTTATTCGGGCTGGCGGCGTTGATACCGGCGCTCAGGACGCCGACAAACGGTTTAGACGGCTTGCCTTTAAAGGTAGGCAGCAGCGTCACGCCGTAGTTGATTTTGCTCTTATCGATATTGGACCAGGCCCACGGGCCGTTGATCGTCATCGCCGTGTCGCCTTTGTTAAACGCGGCTTCGGCAATGGAGTAGTCGGTGTCGGCGTTCATCTGCTTGTTCTTGATCATATCGACCAGGAAGCTCAGGCCGGCTTTTGCCCCCGCGCTGTCTACGCCCACATCTTTCACATCATATTTGCCGTTTTCGAACTTGAAGGCATACCCGCCGTCTGCCGCAATTAGCGGCCAGGTGAAGTACGGTTCCTGCAGGTTGAACATCAGCGCGCTCTTACCTTTGGCCTTCAGCTCTTTATCCAGGGCGGGGATCTCCTCCCAGGTTTTCGGCGGGTTTGGAACCAGGTCTTTGTTATAAATCAGCGACAGCGCCTCTACCGCAATCGGGTAAGCGATGAATTTGCCGTTGTAACGTACGGCGTCCCAGGTAAACGGATAGAGTTTGTCCTGGAAGGCTTTGTCTGGGGTGATTTCGGCCAAAAGGCCGGACTGCGCATAGCCACCGAAGCGGTCGTGAGCCCAGAAGATAATGTCCGGGCCATCGCCGGTTGCCGCCACCTGTGGAAATTTCTCTTCAAGCTTATCAGGATGTTCAATGGTGACTTTAATACCGGTATCTTTCTCAAACTTCTTACCGACTTCGGCCAGGCCGTTGTAGCCCTTATCGCCGTTAATCCAGATGACCAGTTTGCCTTCTTCGATTTTTGCCAGTGCAGAGGCGGAAAGCATCATCGTTGCCAGGGCTGACAAAGCGAGAACGCGGGCGCCGGTTTTCATTTTCATGTTCCCATCCTTTTGAGTGGTGGTGTGTGCTTCATAGGGGAGTGCAGATTCACGGTGCTAAGTCTGCGGAGATGGCAAGCGCTTCTCATCCTCCTTTGCTCTACGCCCCTGGGCAGTTATCTGTGATCTACTTTGCATAACTCAGCGTTATGTGTCCTGGCGCACATAAAAACGCAGCGAAAACTGAAGCCGCGATCACGAAAATCCCTTGTGCCGCCTGCAACCGGTTGCAGATACCACGCTCTCATCCTCCCGCCTCCTCCCCCATAAAAAAGCCATAGGGCGGAGGATTTACCAAATGTAGCTATCCCTCATAGTCGGACACATCTTGAATCACCTGTCCGACGGCAGGCGGCAGTAATGAGGGAGTGGTAATGGCGAGCGTGCAGCTACGGAACGTAACAAAAGCCTGGGGTGACGTGGTGGTGTCGAAAGACATCAATCTCGACATCAATGAGGGAGAGTTTGTGGTTTTTGTCGGGCCATCTGGCTGCGGTAAATCAACGCTGCTGCGAATGATCGCAGGCCTTGAAACCATCACCAGCGGCGAGCTGCTGATTGGTGAAAAACGGATGAATGACACCCCACCCGCCGAGCGTGGCGTGGGCATGGTCTTTCAGTCATACGCCCTCTATCCCCACCTCTCCGTCGCCGAAAACATGTCCTTTGGCCTGAAGCTTGCCGGGGCAAAAAAAGACGAGATCAACCAGCGCGTGAATCAGGTTTCCGAAACCTTACAGCTCGCGCATTTGTTGGAGCGCCGCCCTAAGGCGCTGTCCGGTGGGCAACGTCAGCGCGTCGCGATTGGCCGAACCCTGGTGGCGGAGCCGCGAGTGTTCCTGCTGGATGAGCCGCTTTCCAACCTGGATGCCGCGCTGCGCGTGCAGATGCGCATTGAGATCTCCCGCCTGCACAAGCGCCTGGGCCGCACGATGATTTACGTGACCCACGACCAGATTGAGGCGATGACCCTGGCCGACAAAATCGTCGTGCTGGATGCCGGCCGGATTGCGCAGGTCGGGAAACCGCTAGAACTGTATCACTACCCGGCAGACCGCTTTGTGGCGGGCTTTATCGGGTCGCCAAAAATGAACTTCCTGCCGGTAAAAGTGACCGCGACGGCCATTGATCAGGTGCAGGTGGAATTGCCTAACCGTCAGCATGTCTGGCTGCCGGTGGAAAGCCGCAACGTTCAGGTGGGGGCCAATATGTCACTTGGCATTCGCCCGGAACACCTGCTGCCGAGCGACATTGCTGATGTCACCCTTGAAGGGGAAGTGCAGGTCGTTGAGCAGTTGGGACATGAGACTCAGATTCACATCCAAATCCCCGCCATTCGTCAAAACCTGGTTTACCGCCAGAACGACGTGGTGTTGGTAAAAGAGGGTGCCACATTCGCTATTGGCCTGCCGCCAGAGCGCTGTCATCTGTTCCGAGAAGATGGCACCGCATGTCGTCGGTTGCATCAAGAGCCCGGCGTTTAAGCATTCCCATAAAAAAGAAAAGCAATGATCTCAGGAGATAGAATGATGATTACTCTGCGCAAACTCCCACTGGCGGTCGCCGTGATTGCAGGCATCGTGTCTGCACAGGCCGGCGCCGTTGACTTCAAGGGCTATGCACGTTCTGGTATTGGCTGGACAGGCAGCGGCGGCGAGCAGCAGTGTTTTAAAGCGACAGGTGCCGGTTCTAAATACCGTCTGGGTAACGAATGTGAAACTTATGCTGAAGTTGAGTTAGGTCAGCAAGTTTGGCAAGAAGGCGAAAAAAGCTTCTACGTTGACACCATGATTGGCTATGCCACCAGCCAGCTGAACGACGTTGAAGACACCGACGGCGGCCCGCGTGTACGCCAGATGAACGTCGTGGGTAAAAACCTGATCGACGCGCTGCCGGGCGCGAACATTTGGGCAGGTAAGCGTTATTACAAACGCCATGACGTGCACATGATCGACTTCTACTACTGGGATATCTCAGGCCCTGGCGGCGGTATCGAAGATATCGATCTGGGCTTCGGTAAACTCTCCCTGGCCGCAACCCGTAACGGTGAAGCCGGTGGTTCAGAGGCCTTTATCAACGGTTCTACCAAAAATAAAGACCTGGCGAACGATATCTTTGATATTCGTTTAGGCCAGATGCAAGTTAACCCGGGCGGTTCTCTGGAAGTTGGTTTTGACTACGGCCGTGCAAACACCACCAAGCACTACGATTTTGTTGAGCAGGATGCGACTAAAAATGGTTGGTTGGGAACCGTAGAGCATACCCAGACCTTCCTCGGCACCAGCCTGAACAAATTTGTGGTGCAGTACGGCACCAACGCCATGGCGCAGACCAACGGTACCGGTCGTCCGGATACTTCCAGAAACAACGATGGCAAAATGCTGCGCGTCATTGACCACGGGGCTATCGACTTCAACGATACCTGGGGCCTGATGTATGTGGGTATGTACCAGGATATCAACCGCGATGATAACAACGGCACCAAATGGTGGACCGTGGGCGTTCGTCCTATGTACAAATGGACGCCAATCATGAGCACCTTGCTGGAAGTGGGTTACGACAACGTGAAGTCTCAGCTGACCGACAAGAGCAACAATCAGTACAAAATCACCCTGGCGCAACAGTGGCAGGCGGGCAACAGCATCTGGTCTCGTCCGGCTATTCGCGTCTTCGCGACCTACGCCAAGTGGGATGAGAAGTGGGGTTACTCTTCCAGTGACGCCAGCGATGCTAACTACGTAGCTGGCACGCCATCCGGCATTGCTTTCAGCGATACCAGCGCCCGTACCTTTAGCCGTGGCAACGATAGCGAAGTGACCTTCGGTATTCAGATGGAAGCCTGGTGGTAAGTTAACCCACTGCGCGGGTGCTTAGCGCCCGCCAGTTTCACATGCCTGACCCGTCTCTTTTTTGCCTGAAGGAGGCGGGTTCGCTTCGAGGATAAAACAATGAAAAAACATCTTCTTGCGCTTTGCCTGCTTCCCGTTCTGGGCCTATCGTCCGTGCCGGCTTCTTTTGCCGCCAACACGGCGATTAACCCACAGAATGTCTCTACCGCACCGTCTATTCCTGCGGACAAATTACAAAGCCTGCCATGGGTTCCGTTGATACCTCCCGTCAGCCAGGACGTGGTGCTGAGCGCCTCTTCGGCCAGCATTAATGTCGGAGAGCTCACCGGGAGTGTGGCCGCCTTCGTGCTGCCAGCGGATCAGGGCTCACTGGAAATCACGTTGTCCAGCGTGGTTAAAGACCTGAGCGTTTATGCGCCAAACGTTCTGATTCTCGACGGGCAGATGCAGCCTTCTGCTTTCTTCCCGAGCAGTTACTTCCAGTACCAGAAACCGGGCATGACCTCCGGCAACCGTCTGGAAAACGTCATGAAACTGACCCCTATGATGGGGCAGAAACAGATCTACATGCTGGTGTACACCACGAAACACGATCTGACGGAAACGACCCGCATGATCAACCCGGCGAAGCTTTATGCTGAAGGGGCAAGCAACGCCATTCCTGATGTGGCCGATCCGATTGCTAGCCACAGTGGGCAAGGTACCCTGACGGTGAAGCTGAAAACCGAACAAAACAGCGGCAACATCATGATCGGTAAGATCTTTGGTGGATCCGATACCAAACCTGTTGTGGTCGGTAACGTAGCGCCACCGACGGCCTACTCTGCACCGGCCGCTGCACCAGCACCAGCACCAGTGGCAGCGCCAGCTCCGGCGCCTGCCGCGAAAAGCGAGCCAATGCTCAATGATACGGAAAGCTATTTTAACCGCGCCATTAAACAGGCGGTGGATAAAGGCGACATTGATAAAGCCCTGAAACTGCTGAATGAAGCCGAGCGTCTGGGTTCCACCTCCGCCCGTAAAACTTTTATCAGCAGTGTAAAAGGCAAGGGGTAACCATTTCCCCACGTTGCTGATGCTTGAAGTATTGGTGCGCTCAGGCGCACCTTTTTTTCTGTAGCCTAAAAACTTTAAGTTGCTGTTGCTCAATTGTTGCGGTATTTGCCGCGTGTGTTGCCATTGTCTGCCCGCACAGAGATGTTCTGCGTTACAATGCCATCAGGTTATGTATCGGAGAGTATTCCCATGTCCGACGCGCTGTCGCCGTTGCGCGCCCTGAATTTCTACACGGAGGTCCCGCAAGGGCTTAGCTCCGCTTATCTCGACTGGTTATTGCTGGAAGATTCGATGACTAAACGCTTCGAACAGCACTGCCAAAAAGTCACCGTCCGCATCGTGCGCGAAGGTTTTGTCCCTGCTGGCAATGATTTGCCCGAAGCCGATTTATTACCTGCCTCTGCGCGTTACTGGCTGCGGGAAATTATCCTCTGCGGGGATGATGAACCCTGGCTGCTGGGGCGCACCGTGGTGCCTGAAAGCACGCTTGATGGCCCTGAGCTGGCTTTGCAAAAGCTTGGCGATACGCCGCTCGGGCGCTACCTTTTTAGTTCATCAACCCTGACGCGTGACTATATTGAGATTGGCCGCAGCGCCGAACTGTGGGGACGTCGTTCCCGACTGAGACTTTCCGGTAAGCCTTTGTTGCTGACCGAACTGTTCCTGCCGGCATCTCCGCTGTACGAAGAGGAAAAATAATGGAGTGGAGTCTTAAGCAGGGAAAACTGCTGGCTTATCACCGGTTAATGCGTACCGATAAGCCCATTGGCGCTTTGTTGCTGCTATGGCCCACGCTGTGGGCGCTGTGGGTGGCCACCCCGGGCTTACCCTCGCTGCTGAATCTGGTTGTTTTTATCGCTGGCGTCTGGCTGATGCGCGCCGCGGGCTGCGTGGTGAACGATTATGCCGACCGTAAATTTGATGGTCACGTAAAGCGTACCGCGCAGCGCCCGCTGCCCAGTGGCGCAGTTTCTGAGAAAGAAGCGAAGGCGCTATTCGCGGTGCTGGTGGGCCTGGCTTTCCTGCTGGTGCTGACGCTCAACACCATGACGATCTTGCTGTCCGTGGCCGGCCTGGCGCTGGCATGGGTGTATCCGTTTATGAAGCGCTATACCCATTTGCCTCAGGTGGTGCTGGGTGCGGCTTTTGGCTGGTCCATTCCTATGGCATTTGCCGCCGCCAGCGAATCGGTGCCGTTAAGCTGCTGGCTGATGTTCCTCGCTAACATTTGCTGGACTGTGGCGTACGACACGCAGTATGCGATGGTCGACCGCGACGACGACCTGAAGATTGGCATTAAGTCGACGGCGATCCTGTTTGGCCGCAACGATAAGCTGATCATCGGCCTGCTGCAAATCGCCACCATGCTGTTGATGGGCGTTGTGGGCTGGCTCAATGGGCTGGGTGGCACGTTCTACTGGTCAATTTTGCTGGCGGGCGGGCTGTTTGTGCACCAGCAGAAGCTGATCGCCAAACGCGAGCGCGAAGGCTGCTTTAAAGCGTTTATGAACAATAACTATGTCGGGCTGGTGCTGTTCCTGGGCCTGGCGTTGAGCTACCTGCATTTCTGAGTCAGTCTTCAGGCAATAAAAAAAGGCGGGTTAATCACCCGCCTTTTTCGTTTCTGCTGAATTAAGAAACCGCGTCCTGGGAAGCGGAGCTCTCAATCGTCAGACGTACGTCCGAGGTCACAAGATCGGCCAGCATCTGGTAAACCTTGATGGTTTCGGTCGCGTCTGCATCACCGGTATCGCTGATATAGCCTTCATCGCGCAGGGTAAGCACCAGCGAGGTAAAGACCGCTTTATCAAAGAATTCCGGGGCGTTAATGCCGTGCAGAACGGACAGTCGCTGCGCCACCGTGCGGCTTTCGCGTTCCAGCGTTCCGCGGTTGATCGACGGGTTGGCGCTCAACTGCCAGAAGGTGATGGCATACCGCTGGATTGTCTCGCGCACGCCCGCCGCCAGAAGCTGCAGAGTGCGTGAACGGTGAGGGTTGATCTGCACTTCGTCACCGACAACCATGACCAGATCCTGACGCTCCATCTCCGCGATCAGCGCATCAATTTCTCTGCCCAGCTCGCTTTTTTCCCAACGCAGGAACAGCTCGGCTTTCAGCATCGGGTAAACAACTTCTATCTGACGCAGCAGCTCTGCGCGCGAGATGTGGCGATGCTGAGTGATGATGGACGCCATCAGCGACGGCAGCACCAGCATGTGCATGATGTTGTTGCGGTAATAGGTCATCAGCACGGCCTGCTCGCGCGGCAGAATGATGATGTCACCGATGGTGTCTTTCTCCACCTCGAACTTGTTCATCTGCAGCGCGTGGTCGATCAGCGCGTCAGCGGAAACCGTTGGTGCGGTGGCATCCGGAGAATACGGCACGTTACGCAGCAGGTTCAGGTAGCAGTCGAGCTGTTCGGTAAGCTGTTCACGGGTCAGCGAACGCTGGCGTGAAGCAAGCAGCGCGGTACAGCACAGGTTCATGGCGTTAGCGGCCCCTGCGTTGTTGATACGCACCATGATATCGGCAGCGATATCATTCACCGTTGGCGTCAGCCAGGCCGGGCGAATTGCTTCTATCGGATCGATAGAGTCTTTCCATTCCGGAACATGCTGGTTCAGGTAGGTCATCAGCGGCAGCGGTTCGCCGAAGTTAACGTAACCCTGGCCGAGGTTGCGCAGCTTACTCAGGCCGCGCACCATCTGCATGAAGCTCTCTTTTTCTTTGGTCGCACCGCGTAGCTCTTTCGCGTAAGTGCCCACTTCCATGACGTGCTCGTACCCGATGTAAATCGGCACCAGAGTGATCGGGCGGGTGCCGCCACGTAGCATGGCCTGAATGGTCATCGACAGCGTGCCAGTCTTAGGATCCAGCAAACGGCCGGTACGGGAGCGGCCACCCTCGACAAAGTATTCAACGGAATAGCCGCGGCTGAACAGCTCGCCCAGATATTCGCGGAATACCGTGGAGTAAAGCTTGTTGCCCTTGAAGGTACGGCGAATAAAGAACGCGCCCAGGCGGCGGAAAATCGGGCCGGCTGGCCAGAAGTTCAGGTTGATCCCGGCGGCAATGTGCGGCGGAACCAGCCCCTGGTGATAAAGCACGTAGGAAAGCAGCAAATAGTCCATGTGGCTGCGGTGGCAGGGCACATAGACGATTTCGTGGCCATCATGGGCAAGCTGACGCACGCGTTCGGCGTTATGCACGTTAATGCCCTGATAGAGGCGGTTCCAGGTTAAACCTAAAACGCGGTCCGTCAGACGTACGGCTTCGTAGGAGAAGTTCGCGGCAATCTCTTCCATCAGCGCGACGGCATTTTGCTGCGCTTTTTCGTGGGAGATTTTCTTGCTGCGGGCTTCATCTTCTACCGCGCGGGCAATCGCTTTTGACGCCAGCAGCTTGTTGAAGAGATCCTGGCGGACCGGCAGGCGCGGGCCAACGGCGGCCAGGCGCTGGCGGGCAAAGTGAGTGCGCGCCACGCGAGCCAATTTTTGGGCAATAATCTTGTCCGTGCCGTGTTCGGTTGCCATGCGGCGAAGCGAAACCGGCGGCGAGAAACGCACGAAGCTATCGCGACCCAGCCAGGAAACCGCAAAGAATTTCTGGACGCCGTTCAGCGTGCGTAAAGGCGGGTTGATTTCCCCTTTTTCGCGCCCTGGCGAGCGGCCGAACATCACGGAAACCGGCACCATCTGTACATCGAGATCGGGATTGCTGCGGTGCAGATCCAGATAATCGTGGAACAGTTTTACCGACTCTTCTTTTGGCGTGTAATAGGTGAAGACGCGCGGCCCGCCGTGGATAAACACGTAGCGCGGCAGCAGTACGCCGTCAATTTCCAGAGGTTCCAGCGGGTCGGGCAGATCGTGATCCAGACATTGGGCACGCAGCGTCAGTAAGTCTGCCTTAGAATTGTAGGGCAGGACGTACATGATGGGGCGTGAAGGGTCCAGACCGAGTTCGGTTTGGGGATCCGCCGGGATAGACTTGCTCTTTACCAGAACGCTTAATGGTAAATTCAGTAATTTGTAGTAAATTCTTGGCCAGCCTGACATAAATGATGTAAAGCCTCAGGTTAATAATGCAAATGCGCCGCAAGGATATCAGAAACTCTGGGGAATTTCTGTGGCGCTGCGATTTAGACTCAGTGAGCATTGACGCTCAATATTTAAAAAGGTTTCCTTGAATGGCGAATAATACCACCGGCATCACCCGCATTATTAAGGCTGCAGGCTACTCGTGGAAGGGGTTGCGTGCGGCCTGGATCAACGAAGCCGCCTTTCGTCAGGAGGGTGTAGCGGCGGTCATCGCTATCATCATCGCCTGCTGGCTGGACGTGGACCCCATCACGCGTATTTTACTGATTGGCTCGGTTGTTTTGGTGATGATTGTCGAAATCCTCAACAGCGCCATTGAAGCGCTGGTTGACCGTGTCGGCACCGAGTACCACGAGCTTTCAGGGCGAGCCAAAGATATGGGTTCCGCCGCCGTATTGATAGCGATTATCCTTGCGGTTGCAACCTGGGCCACCTTGCTTTGGTCACATTTGCGATAGCCCTTCCAGAACAGTTTAAGTCGCTGGTTTTTTGCTTAATTTGTGGTTTCAAAATCGCCCGGGGCTGTATATACTCACAGCATAACTGTATAAACACCCAGGGGGCGGAATGAAAGCACTAACTACCAGGCAGCAAGAGGTGTTTGATCTCATTCGGGATCATATCAACCAGACCGGCATGCCACCTACGCGCGCCGAAATTGCACAACGTCTGGGGTTCCGTTCTCCAAACGCCGCGGAAGAGCATCTTAAAGCGCTGGCACGTAAAGGTGCCATCGAGATTGTTTCTGGTGCATCACGCGGCATTCGTCTGCTGGTTGAAGAAGAAAATGGCCTGCCGCTGGTGGGCCGTGTTGCCGCCGGTGAGCCGCTGCTGGCGCAACAGCACATCGAAGGCCACTACCAGGTTGACCCTTCTCTGTTCAAGCCGAATGCCGATTTCCTGCTGCGCGTCAGCGGCATGTCGATGAAAGATATCGGCATCATGGACGGTGATTTATTAGCCGTTCACAAAACCCAGGACGTGCGTAATGGCCAGGTCGTTGTCGCGCGTATCGACGATGAAGTGACCGTAAAACGCCTGAAAAAGCAGGGCAATACCGTGCACCTGCTGCCGGAAAACAGCGAATTCCAGCCTATTGTGGTCGATCTTCGCGAGCAGAATTTTAGCATTGAAGGCCTGGCCGTCGGGGTGATCCGCAACGGTGAATGGCTGTAACACCTCTTCCGGTGGTGCGGTAACTCTGCCGTGCCACCTGCCTTAAACACCTCTCTTTTTTCCTCTGGATCATTCCCATGCGATTCTTTTCGTCAACGGATGGTGCGCTGTGGCGGCTTGCGCTGCCGATGATTTTTTCCAATATCACCGTTCCGTTACTGGGCCTGGTCGATACGGCGGTCATTGGCCATCTTGATAGCCCGACCTATCTTGGCGGGGTAGCTATCGGCGCCACGGCGACCAGTTTCCTCTTTATGCTGCTGCTTTTTCTGCGCATGAGCACCACCGGGTTAACGGCACAGGCGTTTGGTGCGAACGATCCACAGCGGCTGGCGCGCGCACTGGTTCAACCCCTGATGTTGGCGATGATAGCCGGGCTGGCTATCGTGGTCCTGCGTTATCCACTGATCAACCTTGCGCTGCACGTTGTTGGCGGCAATGACGAGGTGTTGTATCAGGCAAGGCGGTTCCTGGAGATCCGCTGGCTTAGCGCCCCGGCCTCACTGGCTAACCTCGTGCTGTTAGGCTGGTTGTTGGGCGTTCAGTATGCGCGGGCGCCGGTCATCCTGTTGGTCGTCGGCAATTTGATTAATATCGTGCTCGACCTCTGGCTGGTGATGGGGCTGCACATGAACGTGCAGGGGGCGGCGCTGGCCACGGCGGTGTCCGAATATGCGACGTTTATCATCGGCCTGGTGATGGTGCGGAAGGTACTGAAGCTGCGGGGCATCAGTTGGGCTCGTCTCAAAACGGCCTGGCAAGGGGACTTACGCAAGCTGCTGGCCCTTAACCGCGATATCATGCTGCGTTCGCTGCTGCTGCAAATTTGCTTTGCTTCAATCACCATTTTTGGTGCGCGTCTCGGCAGCGAAATTGTTGCCGTTAACGCCGTGCTGATGACGCTGTTGACCTTTACCGCCTATGCGCTGGACGGTTTTGCTTACGCCGTAGAAGCCCATTCAGGGCAGGCTTACGGGGCGCGTAACCGTGGGCAGTTGCTCGAAGTTTGGGGGGCTGCGTGCAGGCAGGCGGGGCTGGTTGCGATAGCATTTGCCGCTATTTATGCTTTTGCTGGGGAGCAAATTGTCGCGCTGCTTACCTCCCTGCCGGAGCTTCGTGTTCTGGCAAATCATTACCTTGCCTGGCAGGTTGTTTTGCCGGTCGTGGGCGTTTGGTGTTACCTGCTGGACGGTATGTTTATCGGCGCGACGCGGGGTGCCGAAATGCGTAACAGCATGGCGGTTGCGGCGCTGGGCTTTGGCGTGACGATGTTTACGCTGCCTTTGTGGGGTAACCACGCCCTGTGGCTGTCTCTGGCGGTGTTTCTGGCCTTGCGTGGCCTGTCGCTGGGCGTCATCTGGCGGCGCCACTGGCGTAATAACACCTGGTTCGCTACATCGGGCGGCCATTGATCGAACCTCCTGGCCTTCGTTAACCCTGCTCCTGTCGTGCTGATTTCTCGTTTCTAAGACGAGGAATCAGCGTTCCATCGCTTTTAAGAATGGTTAAAGATTCTGAGTTTTAAATGTAACTCGGAATCCTTGTCTACAATTACCTTTACATCCAGCAGACAGTGGGTGTGTTCCAGAAAGTCAGCATCCTGCAGCCCGGATGCGAAAATCTAAACCGAACGATGAGGAGATGATGATGAATAAGGACGAAATCGGCGGTAACTGGAAGCAGTTCAAAGGCACGATCAAAGAGAAATGGGGTAAGCTGACCGATGACGATATGACCGTCATCGAAGGGAAGCGTGACCAGCTAGTGGGTAAAATCCAGGAACGCTATGGCTACGCCAAAGACCAGGCAGAGAAAGAAGTGAAGGACTGGGAGTCCGGGAGCAATTACCGCTGGTAATCTGGCGGACCCTCAAATGTGCTAATCAGTAAGTAAGACCAATCCTGCCCGGGTACAGGGATGTACCACTCCCTCTTAACGCTTTTTCTTCGGCTGCACTGAATGATCGTGATCGCAGGCGCCGTGGTGGCTACAGGCTTCAACTTCCGAGCAATCAGCGCACAATCCGTGGGCTTCAATCACGTTATGGCGCAGGGCAAACCCCATTTTGGACGCCAGTTTCTGCATAATATCTTCCACACCCTGAGCGGCCTGCTCTTTCACGGCCCCACATCTGTCGCAGATAAACATGGCGGAAGAGTGGGTTGGATGATCGATAAAATTACACAACACGTAACTGTTGTTGGATTCCACGCGGTGCACAAAACCCTGCTCCAGCAGAAAATCCAGCGCGCGATAAACCGTTGGAGGCTTAGCCTGTGGCTCGCTAACGCGCAGGAGATCCAGCAGATCATAAGCGCTGATGGCCCCGGTTTGCTCGGCCATCAGGCGCAAAACCTCGAGACGCTGTGGCGTCAGGCGTACATTGCGTTGCAGGCAGAGCTTTTCAGCCTGAGCTAACACGTTTTGCGAAGTTGTGGTATCCATCAGCCTCTCCCGGTCATTGACGCAATACTTTACCATAATGCGGATAAAACGCCGAATCCTGGTACATACTGACCCTATCTACCCAGGAGGAAGTGATGCAAAAACCTGATTGTATTCGTCACTGGCGCGAGCTGGAAGGCGAGGATGACGCAACTTACCCGGACAGCGCGGAGCTGTTTTCTATTGGCGCTCCTCTGGCCCGTAATTTCGGTTTAACCCGCCTTGGGATTCACCATGAGCGTATTCCTCCGGGCCGCAGAACCTCTTATCCCCACGCGGAAAGCAGCGAAGAAGAGTTTGCGTATGTGCTCGAAGGGCACCCCGAAGTGTGGATCAACGGTCATCTTTGGGCGCTCGAGCCGGGCGATAGCGTGGGATTTCCTGCCGGAACCGGCATTTGCCATACCTTTATTAATAATACCGAACAGGATGTGCGGCTATTAGTCGTAGGTGAAGCCAATAAAGCCGAAAATAAAATTTATTACCCGCTAAATCAGTCTTATGCCGTGCAGCGGCAGGATCGTTGGATAGATCATCCGCCTCAATTCTTTGGCCCGCACAACGGTCTTCCTTCACGAAAGCCGAAGGGTAAACTATAAATTAATTAGCATGGAAACAATAAGACGTTAACCCTAAGGATATATCTGGGATCCTGATGGTTCAAATATCCATCTTTTTATCGCGCTATTCACAGCAATAGTCTGCCTCTGTTCAGTCATAACTGTCAGGGGCGAATTACTTCATCTGACAATCAGACAGGCGTGCTGTGAATGAATAAAATAAAATCTTCGGTGGCGACACTCGCCGCAACCTTCTTTATTGCCCATCAGGCCGGGGCAGCAGGGACCTGGTCCGAAGCGCGAAACGATGCGATGGGGGGCACCGGCGTGGCTTCGGCTAATTATGGCAGCGGCGTATTAATCAACCCGGCGCTATTAGCCCGGTCCAAACCAGACGACAATATTACCGTTATTTTACCGTCTGTCGGGGCGCAAATAACGGATAAAGACAACCTTCAGGATCGCATCGACGGCATCAGCGACAAAGTTGATAACTATAAACAATCTATTGGGTCGTTGACGCTGCGGGATATTCTTTTTAATCCGAACGGAACGTTAAATCAGTTTCGCAGCGCAGCAGGAGATTTAGCAGGGGAACTCGAAGATTTGCGGGGCGATACGGCAAGGGCCAAAGCCGCCGCGGGGATTGCGGTTAGCATCCCAAATGACACTCTCTCCGTGGCTTTCGTCACTAAAGCTTACGCCCGAGCGAAAGTCAGCTCTGATATCGATCAGAACGACATCAATTACCTGCGAAGTATCCAAAACTCCAGCGCGGTAGCGGGAGAGGTGGCGTTTGATGCGCTGCAAAATGGTTCCGGTCAGATTACCCGTAACCTGAACTCAACCGCTTCCGGTCGCGCGGCCATTGTTTCTGATTATGGGATTGCTCTTGCCCACAAGTTTGACGTTGGCGGCGTGCCGGTGTCAGTTGGCGTCACGCCTAAGCTGCAGAAGACCTGGCTGTATAACTACACCACGTCCATTTACGACTATCGCAGCGGCGACTGGAAGAACAGTCAGTACCGCAACGATGACACTGGATTCAACCTTGACGCAGGCGTGGCGGCCGATTTTGGCGAGAACTGGACAGTCGGCCTGAGCGGCCAGAACCTGGTGTCCCGCGATATCGACACGAAAGATATTCGCATCATTAACGGGCGTACCGGCGAAGTACGGAACTACAAAGATACCTGGCAAATCAGCCCGCTGGTGACCGCCGGGGTAGCCTGGCATAACGAGCTGGTGACCCTGAGCGCGGACGGCGATCTGACCGAAACCAAAGGCTTTAAAAGCGAAGCCAACTCTCAGTATGTGGGTGTTGGCGCTGAGGTGAGGCCGCTTTCCTGGCTGGCGTTGCGTGCCGGCTATCGTGCGGATGTGAAAAGCAATGACAGCAACGTCTTTACCGGCGGGGTGGGGTTCGCGGCAGGCAAACACGTCAATATCGATTTGATGGGCCTGTACGGCGAAGACCAAACCTGGGGCGCGGGGGCGCAGTTGAGCGTGGCCTTCTGATGCTGAATGCCGGGGCAGCCTGATGCCCCGGCGCTGCTTTATGCTATAGTAGCGACCCTTTTTTAATCGTAGCCTGCGTAAACGTATGTCCTCACAAAGCAACCAGACTCCTTTCCAGCCGCACCGTTTCTCCATTGCGCCGATGCTCGACTGGACAGATCGCCACTGCCGCTATTTCCTGCGTCAGCTGTCCCGCCACACGCTGCTGTACACCGAAATGGTGACCACCGGGGCGATCATCCACGGTAAAGGGGACTATCTGGCCTATAGCGAAGAAGAACATCCGATTGCGCTGCAGCTTGGCGGCAGTGATCCTCAGGCGCTGGCACACTGTGCGAAACTCGCCGAAGCGCGCGGCTACGATGAAATTAACCTGAACGTGGGCTGCCCGTCTGACCGGGTGCAGAACGGGCGCTTTGGTGCTTGCCTGATGGGTGAAGCGCAGCTGGTTGCCGATTGTATTAAAGCGATGCGCGATGTGGTTTCTATTCCGGTGACGGTAAAAACCCGCATCGGCATTGATGATCAGGACAGCTACGAATTTCTCTGCGATTTCATTGGCACTGTGGCAGGCAAGGGCGAATGCGAGATGTTTATCATCCACGCGCGTAAAGCCTGGCTCTCTGGCCTGAGCCCAAAAGAAAACCGTGAAATTCCACCGCTGGATTACCCGCGCGTGTACCAGCTCAAGCGTGATTTCCCGCAGCTCACCATGGCGATTAACGGCGGGATTAAGACGCTGGAAGAAGCGAAAACCCACCTCGAGCATCTCGATGGCGTGATGGTCGGGCGCGAGGCTTACCAAAACCCGGGCTTGCTGAAGACGGTTGACCGCGAAATTTTCGGGGCAGATGTTGCGGACAGCGATCCCGTTGCCGTGGTGCGAGCGATGTATCCATACATTGAACGCGAACTGGCAAACGGCACCTACCTGGGCCATGTAACTCGGCATATGCTTGGTTTATTCCAGGGAATACCGGGCGCGCGTCAGTGGCGCCGTTACTTAAGCGAAAACGCTCATAAAGCCGGGGCAGGCATTGAAGTGGTTGAACACGCGCTGTCTTTGGTTGCCGATAAGCGTCAGCTTTAGCCTTAAGGCCACCGGGAGAATTCAGGTATTGCGGAGCCGATCACAAGCCTGAACTTAATCCCGGTGGCGTCATTTCTTTTACTTATTAAATCTGCGACTATCCTTTCGCAGTAACAAGAATTCATCGCGCTGTACCCTACATACAGCACGAACAAAAAAGAAAGGGCTTCCTCCGGGAAGCCCTAATTCTTTCTGAATTTTGAGTGGGTTACGGAATTAACAGGCTTGAACCCTGCGTGGCACGGCTCTCCAGCGTCTGGTGTGCAAGCACCGCATCCTTCAGCGCAAATTTCTGGTTTTCCGCGACATCCACCTTAATCGCGCCGCTGGCGATCAGCGAAAACAACTCATGGCAGGCTTCATCGAACTCGGCGCGGGTGGTGAGATAGCCGTTCAGAGAAGGGCGAGTCACGTACAGCGATCCCTTCTGGTTCAGAATGCCCAGGTTCACGCCGGTCACCGGCCCGGAAGAGTTACCAAAGCTCACCATTAGCCCACGGCGCTGCAGGCAATCCAGCGACGCTTCCCAGGTCTCTTTCCCGACGGAGTCATACACGACTGCCACTTTCTTGCCGCCGGTCAGCTCTTTGACGCGCTCAGAGATATTTTCGTGCTGATAGTTGATGGTTTGCCACGCCCCGGCCTGCAAAGCGCGATCGGCCTTTTGTGCTGAACCGACGGTACCAATCAGTTTGGCGCCCAGCGCTTTCGCCCACTGGCAGGCAATTAAGCCCACGCCGCCCGCCGCCGCGTGGAACAGGAAGGTTTCATTGGCTTTAATTTCGTAGGTTTTACGCAGCAGGTAAAACACGGTCAGGCCTTTCAGGAAAGAAGCTGCTGCCTGTTCGAAAGAGATAGCATCCGGGATTTTAGCGACTTTATCGGCTGGCGCATTGTGAACGCTGCTGTATGCGCCCAGGCCAGACTGCGCGTAAACAACGCGATCGCCAACCTTCAGGTGAGTGACTTTGCTGCCGACCTTGTTGACAACGCCAGCCGCTTCGGTACCCAGCCCGCTCGGGAGCGCCGGTGGCGGATAGAGCCCGCTGCGGATATAGGTATCAATGTAGTTAATACCTATCGCTTTATTCTCAACCTGAACTTCGTTCTCCGCCGGATCTTTCGGCGTAAACTCAACGGCTTTCAATACTTCTGGCCCGCCGTGTTGGCTAAATTCGATGCGCGTTGCCATGGAAACTCCTTGTGTCGAAGAGTGACAAGAATGGTTATACTTCCCGGTCTCTCACTATGAATTTGGTAGCTCCCTCACTATGGCAGGAAATAAACCCTTCAACAAACCGAAAGAACCCCGCGACCGTCAGGTAGAAGGGCTGAAGATGCCGCCGCACTCGCTTGAGGCGGAGCAGTCGGTGTTGGGCGGTTTAATGCTGGATAACGAACGCTGGGACAACGTCGCCGAGCGCGTGGTCGCTAACGACTTCTTCAGCCGTCCGCACCGCATGATCTTTACCGAAATGCAGCGCCTGCTCGAAATGAGCAAACCCATCGACCTGATTACGCTTTCTGAATCCCTGGAGCTCCAGGGGCAGCTCGAGAGCGTCGGTGGTTTTGCTTATCTCGCGGAACTCTCTAAAAACACGCCAAGTGCGGCGAACATCAGCGCTTACGCGGATATCGTGCGCGAACGTGCGGTTGTGCGTGAAATGATTGCGGTCGCCAATGAAATTGCCGATGCCGGCTACGACCCGCAGGGGCGCACCAGTGAAGATTTGCTGGATCTGGCAGAATCCCGCGTTTTCCAGATTGCCGAAAACCGCGCTAACAAAGATGAAGGCCCGAAAAGCATCGACCAGATCCTGGAAGCCACGGTTTCCCGAATTGAGTCCCTCTACCAGACGCCGCACGACGGCGTCACGGGGGTGGATACCGGCTACCAGGATCTGAACAAGAAAACAGCGGGCCTCCAGCGCTCTGACCTGATTATCGTGGCCGCTCGTCCGTCGATGGGTAAAACCACTTTTGCGATGAACCTGTGCGAAAACGCCGCCATGCTGCAGGACAAACCGGTACTGATTTTCAGCCTCGAAATGCCCGGCGAGCAGATCATGATGCGTATGCTGGCGTCGCTGTCGCGCGTGGACCAGACCCGAATCCGTACCGGCCAGCTGGACGATGAGGACTGGGCGCGTATCTCCAGCACCATGGGCATTTTGCTCGAGAAGCGCAACATGTACATCGATGACTCTTCTGGCCTGACGCCAACCGAAGTGCGCTCCCGTGCCCGCCGTATCTACCGTGAGCATGAAGGTTTAAGCATGATCATGATTGACTACCTGCAGCTGATGCGCGTGCCGTCGCTGTCCGACAACCGTACGCTGGAGATCGCCGAGATTTCCCGCTCGCTCAAGGCGCTGGCAAAAGAACTTCAGGTTCCGGTGGTGGCGCTGTCGCAGCTTAACCGCTCCCTGGAACAGCGCGCCGACAAACGCCCGGTCAACTCTGACCTGCGTGAATCTGGGTCCATCGAGCAGGATGCCGACTTGATCATGTTTATCTATCGCGACGAGGTTTACCACGAAAACAGCGACCTGAAAGGTATCGCGGAAATCATCATCGGTAAGCAGCGTAACGGCCCGATCGGTACCGTACGCCTGACCTTTAACGGCCAGTGGTCACGCTTCGATAACTATGCCGGGCCGCAGTACGACGAAGAATAAAAATCCTCGTCATCCTTCAAGCCACAGCGGCGTGGGCTGCACTCTTACCCGAACCACTTACTTTAGTAAGCTCATTGGGCTGAGTTATTTTGCCGCCTTGCTGTGACCTGAATGATTTAGAGGATGGGTAGCATTTAATCCAAACACTGAGCAAGGAACGAACATGCAAGCGGCAACCGTCGTCATTAACCGCCGCGCTCTGCGACACAACCTGCAACGCCTCCGCGAACTGGCTCCGAACAGTCGCCTGGTGGCAGTCGTGAAAGCAAACGCCTATGGGCATGGTCTGCTGGAGACCGCCCGCACCTTAGAAAACGCCGATGCCTTCGGCGTGGCCCGCCTCGAAGAAGCCCTGCGCCTGCGGGAAGGTGGCATCACTAAACCCGTTCTGCTGCTGGAAGGGTTCTTCAATCCTGAAGACTTGCCGACGATTGCCGCCCAGAACTTCCAGACGGCGATCCACAGCATTCAACAGCTGGAAGCGTTAGAGCAGGCCGATCTCAGCCAGCCCATCACCATCTGGATGAAGCTGGACACCGGGATGCACCGCCTCGGCGTGCGCCCGGAAGAGGCCGAAGCTTTCTATCAGCGCCTGGCCGCCTGCAAAAACGTCAGCCAGCCGGTAAACGTGGTGAGCCACTTTGCCCGTGCCGATGAGCCGGAGTCCGACGCCACCCCGCGCCAGCTCGATATCTTTAATTCTTTCACTGCAGGCAAGCCGGGGCAGCGCTCTATCGCCGCCTCGGGCGGCATTCTGCTGTGGCCCGACTCGCATATGGACTGGGTTCGCCCCGGCATCATCCTGTACGGCGTTTCGCCGCTGGAACAAAAGCCGTGGGGTGAAGACTTTGGTTTCCAGCCGGTGATGTCTTTAACCTCAAGCCTGATCGCGGTTCGCGGCCATAAAGCCGGGGAGCCGGTCGGCTACGGTGGGACCTGGACTGCCGAGCGTGACACCTGCCTTGGCGTGGTGGCTATGGGCTACGGCGATGGTTACCCGCGCAGCGCGCCGTCCGGCACGCCGGTGCTGATCAATGGTCGCGAAGTGCCCATTGTGGGGCGCGTTGCCATGGACATGATTTGCGTCGATTTAGGCCCGGATGCCGCCGATAAACCGGGTGATAGCGCAGTGCTGTGGGGGGAAGGTTTGCCGGTCGAACGCATCGCCGAATATTCGAATGTAAGTGCTTACGAACTTATCACTCGCCTGACTTCAAGGGTAACAATGAAGTATCTGGACTGAGTGTCCTCGCCTGGTTTACAGTGGAAATCCGCGAACTGTAAACTAGGAGAACCTCACCGTGTTTCAAAAAGTTGACGCCTATGCTGGCGACCCGATCCTTTCCCTCATGGAACGCTTTAAAGTCGATCCGCGCAGCGACAAGGTCAACCTCAGCATCGGCCTCTATTACAATGAAGACGGGGTGATCCCGCAGTTACAGGCCGTGGCAGAAGCAGAAGCTCGCCTGAACGCGCAGGCTCACGGCGCCTCTCTCTATTTACCGATGGAGGGCCTGAACAGCTATCGCAGCGCCATCGCGCCGCTGCTGTTTGGTGCTAACCACCCGGCGCTGGTGGAAGGTCGCATTGCCACCGTGCAAACGCTCGGGGGGTCCGGTGCCTTAAAAATTGGCGCTGACTTCCTGAAAACCTATTTCCCTGATTCACAGGTGTGGGTCAGCGATCCAACCTGGGAAAACCACGTCGCCATCTTTGAAGGCGCGGGTTTCACCGTGAATACTTACCCGTGGTTCGACAGCGCAACCAACGGCGTGCGCTTTGAGGCGCTGCTGGAAAAACTGAATACGCTGCCTGAACTTAGCATCGTGCTGCTGCACCCTTGCTGCCACAACCCAACCGGCTCGGATCTCACCGACAGCCAGTGGGATGCCGTCACGGAAATTCTTAAAGCACGCAACCTGATCCCGTTCCTCGACATCGCCTATCAGGGCTTTGGCGCGGGCATGGAGCAGGATGCCTATGCCATCCGCGCCATCGCCTCCTCCGGGCAGCCGATGCTGGTCAGCAATTCCTTCTCTAAAATCTTCTCTCTCTATGGCGAACGCGTGGGCGGGCTTTCCGTAGTTTGCGAAAACAGCGATGCCGCAGGGCGAGTGCTAGGTCAGCTCAAAGCTACCGTGCGCCGCAACTACTCCAGCCCGCCGAACTTTGGGGCGCAGGTTGTGGCGACCGTTCTGAATGACGAGAAGCTGAAAGCAAGCTGGATTGCGGAAGTGGAAACCATGCGCGTGCGTATTCTGGAAATGCGCCAGGTGCTGGTGGAAGTGCTGACTAAAGCTGTGCCGGGGCGCAACTTTGACTACCTGGTGAAACAGCGCGGCATGTTTAGCTACACCGGGCTAAGCGCGGCTCAGGCCGACCGCCTGCGTGATGAGTTTGGCATTTACCTGCTCACCAGCGGTCGTATCTGCGTTGCCGGGCTTAATCACAGCAACGTTCAGCGCGTGGCGCAGGCGTTCGCTGCAGTGATGTAAGTGCTCGCTAACTTTATTTAGTTACCGCATGTTCTCTTTTTCCTCTCCCGTTTGGGAGAGGAAATTCCTGCTCTATTCTGTGACCCTGCCTATTTTCTCTGACATAAAACTGAAAAAAATCTTTGTCGATCGGTCCCCGGCAGGTATGGTCGGAAGGCTTTATGGCAAGGCTGCTCATTTTAACAACGATTAAAAACAGAAAATAAAGGGAAAACAATGCGTAAGATCGCCCTGGCACTCAGTGCCGTCTGCCTGCTGGCAGGCTTCAATCATGCCGCTTTGGCAACCGAATCCGCCCCCGCTCCGCTGAATCCTGGCGTCACCGTGGCGCAGCTGGCGCAACAGGTGCCAATCCACTGGGTTTCCGTGGCACAAATTGAAAATAGCCTGCTTGGCCGCGCGCCTATCGCCGTCGGGTTTGATATCGACGATACCGTGCTGTTTTCCAGCCCGGGCTTTTATCGCGGGCAAAAAGAGTTCTCGCCGGGTAAGCAGGACTACCTGAAAAACCCGGCTTTTTGGGAAAAGATGAACAACGGCTGGGATGACTTCAGCATGCCTAAAGAGGTGGCAAAAAGCCTGATCACCATGCACCTCAAGCGCGGCGACAGCGTGTACTTTGTGACCGGACGCAGCCAGACCAAAACCGAAACCGTCACCAAAACCCTGCAAAACGACTTCCTGATCCCGGAGCCGAGCGTCAATCCGGTGATCTTTGCCGGCGATAAAGAAGGCCAGAACACCAAAACGCAGTGGCTGAAAGAGAAGAAAATCAAAATCTTCTACGGCGATTCAGACAACGACATCACCGCGGCCCAGGACGTCGGCGCGCGCGGCATTCGTATCCTGCGAGCCTCCAACTCCAGCTACCAGCCGCTGCCGAAAGCAGGCTCGTTTGGCGAAGAGGTTATCGTCAACTCCGAATACTGATCCCGGCCAGAAAAGCGGCAGCTAACATAAGTTGTCTGCCGTTTTTTTAATCAATTCCCTCGTCTGTTATCCGCTTTTGGCGCACACTTAATGCTGCCGCGAATGCTTCCGGTAAACGTTCAGGACGAGGAAATGAAGATGACCCATTCGGATCTTTTAGAGTACTGCATGAAAAAACCCGGCGCAGAGCAGAGCGTGCACAGCGACTGGAAGGCCACGCAAATCAAAGTCGGCGATGTGCTGTTTGCCATGGTGCATGCGGAGAACCAGCGCCCGGCAGTCTCCCTCAAAGCCACGCCCGATCTGGCAGACCTTCTTCGTCAGCAGCATCAGGACGTCTTCCCCAGCGCCCATTTGAATAAGGCGCACTGGAGCACGCTTTACCTGGACGGCTCGCTGCCCGGCTCGCAAATTTATTATCTGGTGGATGCTTCGTATCAGCAGGCGGTGGCATTGCTGCCTGAGCAGGTCAGGCAGCAATTGTCGGTTTGACTACTTCAGCAGTGGCTTGAGGAAACGCGCGGTATGAGAAGCTTCGCAGGTGGCGACGGTTTCCGGCGTGCCGGAGACCAGGATCTCGCCGCCGCCGCTGCCGCCTTCCGGCCCTAAGTCCACAATCCAGTCTGCGGTTTTAATCACGTCGAGGTTGTGTTCAATCACCACAATGGTATTGCCCTGATCCCTGAGCTGATGCAGCACTTCCAGCAGTTGCTGGATATCCGCAAAGTGCAGGCCGGTGGTCGGCTCATCGAGGATATACAGCGTCTGGCCGGTGCCGCGCTTAGACAGCTCACGCGCCAGCTTAACGCGCTGTGCTTCACCGCCTGACAGCGTGGTCGCCGACTGGCCAAGCCGAATGTAGGACAGGCCCACGTCGATCAGCGTTTGCAGCTTACGTGCCAGCGCCGGAACGGCGTCGAAGAATTCGCGGGCATCTTCAATGGTCATATCCAGCACTTCGTGAATGCTTTTGCCTTTGTACTTAATCTCCAGCGTTTCACGGTTATAGCGTTTGCCTTTGCACTGGTCGCACGGCACGTAGATATCCGGCAGGAAGTGCATTTCGACTTTGATTACGCCGTCGCCCTGGCAGGCTTCGCAGCGCCCGCCGCGAACGTTGAAGCTAAAGCGCCCCGGCGTATAGCCGCGCGAGCGCGCTTCCGGTACGCCAGCAAACAGCTCGCGCACGGGGGTGAACACGCCGGTGTAGGTCGCCGGGTTGGAACGAGGTGTGCGGCCAATCGGGCTTTGGTCAATGTCGATGACCTTATCGAAGTGTTCCAGGCCCTGAACTTCACGGTACGGTGCCGGTTCGGCGATTGTCGCCCCGTTTAGCTGACGTTGGGCAATCGGGAACAGCGTGTCGTTAATCAGCGTCGACTTGCCGGAGCCGGATACCCCGGTAATACAGGTAAACAACCCCACCGGCAGCGTCAGCGTGACGTCCTTCAGGTTGTTCCCCTTCGCGCCGGAGAGCTTGAGCACTTTTGACGGATCGGCAGCAACGCGCTGTTTCGGCACCGCAATCTCGCGTTTGCCGCTGAGGAACTGCCCGGTCAGGGATTCCGGCACCGCAATAATATCCTTCATGGTGCCTTCCGCGACCACCTGGCCGCCGTGCACGCCCGCGCCTGGACCAATATCGATAATATGGTCGGCGGCGCGAATGGCGTCTTCGTCGTGCTCAACCACAATCACCGTGTTGCCGAGGTTACGCAGGTGAATCAGCGTTTCCAGCAGGCGCTCGTTATCGCGCTGGTGCAGGCCGATGGACGGCTCATCCAGTACGTACATCACGCCAACCAGCCCGGCGCCAATCTGGCTTGCCAGACGAATACGTTGGGCTTCACCACCGGACAGCGTTTCTGCCGAACGGGAGAGAGAAAGGTAGTTCAGGCCGACGTTCACCAGGAACTTCAGGCGATCGCCGATCTCTTTCAGTACTTTTTCCGCGATTTGCGCCCGCTGGCCGCTGAGCTTCATGTTCTGGAAGAATTCCATCGCATGGCCGATGCTCATATCAGAAATCGTTGGCAGCGCGGTATTTTCTACAAATACATGGCGCGCTTCACGGCGCAGGCGCGTCCCTTCGCAGCTGGTGCAGGGGCGGTTGCTGATGAATTTCGCCAGCTCTTCGCGCACGGCGGAAGATTCGGTTTCTTTGTAGCGACGCTCCATGTTGTGCAGCACGCCTTCGAACGGATGGCGGCGCACGGAGGTGTCCCCGCGGTCGTTCATGTACTTGAATTCGATTGTTTCTTTGCCCGAGCCGTGCAGCACAACTTTCTTCACCGCGTCGCTCAGCTCGTTCCACGGGGCTTCCACGTCGAACTTATAGTGATCGGCCAGCGAGCGCAGCATGGTGAAGTAATAGAAGTTACGGCGATCCCAGCCGCGGATAGCGCCACCGGCCAGCGACAGCTCGCCGTTTTGCACCACGCGATCGGGATCGAAATATTGCTGTACGCCCAGGCCGTCGCAGGTCGGGCAGGCACCGGCCGGGTTGTTAAAGGAGAACAGGCGCGGTTCCAGCTCGCGCATGCTGTAGCCGCAGACCGGGCAGGCAAAGTTGGCGGAGAACAGCAGCTCTTCCGCTTTTTCATCGTCCATGTCGGCGACAACGGCAGACCCGCCGGACAGCTCCAGCGCGGTTTCAAACGACTCGGCCAGGCGTTGGGCGATGTCTTCACGTACCTTAAAGCGGTCGACGACCACTTCAATGGTGTGCTTTTTCTGTAGCTCTAATTTTGGCGGATCGGACAGGTCGCAGACTTCGCCGTCGATGCGCGCCCGGATATAGCCCTGGCTGGCCAGGTTTTCCAGCGTTTTGGCGTGTTCGCCTTTGCGATCTTTAATGATCGGCGCGAGCAGCATCAGGCGCTTGCCTTCCGGCTGCGCAAGCACGTTATCCACCATCTGGCTGACGGTTTGGGCCGCGAGCGGGATGTCGTGATCCGGGCAGCGCGGTTCGCCTACGCGGGCGTAAAGCAGACGCAGGTAGTCATGGATTTCCGTGATGGTGCCGACGGTGGAACGCGGGTTATGGGACGTGGATTTCTGTTCAATAGAAATCGCAGGAGACAACCCTTCGATATGGTCGACGTCCGGCTTCTCCATCAGCGACAGGAACTGACGCGCGTAAGCCGAAAGGGACTCAACGTAGCGACGCTGCCCTTCCGCGTACAGGGTGTCGAATGCCAGCGAGGATTTGCCTGAACCCGAAAGCCCGGTGACAACAATCAGTTTGTCGCGCGGGATGACGAGGTTGATATTTTTGAGATTGTGGGTGCGGGCGCCCCGAACTTCGATCTTATCCATTCACCTTTCCCGGAATAATGACTGCATGCGCCTGGTATGTATAGAGGTACAACCGACGGCCAGAAACGGCTAATTATGACACAATAAAACCTGAATGAATATCCAGTGTTTTAATGAAACGAGCTATACTTAGCCGACATTCTGGAATGTCCCTCGCAGCTATAAACATTGTGGGTGGCATAGTGTAGAATCCCCGGTTTAGACTATTTAAAAACGTTTCAGGAGACACGAACATGGCCAGCAGAGGCGTAAACAAGGTGATTCTCGTTGGGAATCTGGGTCAGGACCCGGAAGTACGCTACATGCCAAATGGGGGCGCTGTCGCCAACATTACACTGGCCACGTCAGAGTCCTGGCGTGATAAGCAAACCGGCGAAACCAAAGAAAAAACCGAGTGGCACCGCGTGGTGCTGTTCGGCAAACTGGCCGAAGTGGCCGGTGAATACCTGCGTAAAGGCTCTCAGGTTTATATCGAAGGCGCACTGCAAACCCGTAAATGGACCGACCAGGCTGGTGTAGAAAAATACACTACCGAAGTTGTGGTTAACGTGGGCGGCACCATGCAGATGCTCGGCGGCCGTCAGGGCGGCGGCGCTCCGGCAGGCGGCAACGGCGGCCAGCAGCAGGGCGGTTGGGGTCAGCCTCAGCAACCACAGGGCGGCAACCAGTTCAGCGGCGGCGCGCAGTCTCGTCCGCAGCAGCAGAGCGCGCCAGCGCCATCTAACGAACCGCCAATGGATTTCGACGACGATATCCCGTTCTGATCCCCTCAGGATGTAACCCTGTACGTGACGAACAAATAAAACCCTGCCTCGCAGGGTTTTTTTCTATTATGGCGGCATGAAATCTGCCGGACAGGCGGCCCTCGGATAAGGAAGATACCGTGGCATTTTTAGGTTTTGTCAGTGAGAGAGCGTGTCGGCGTCAGGCGGACGCCACGCCATGGCTGCCTTCATTTAGCTTTTATGAAAAGCATCTCTCCCCGCCTATTGAAGGTTCGCCTGAAGCCATTATTCAGGCGGTTCTGGCGCTGAATATGGAAGACGATCCGGTTATTCGTCGGCTACTCCGTTTGCGCCAGCTCCCTCGCCGCCTGCGCCGGGCGTTGTTTAAGTCAGAGAGCACGGAACCAGCCGATACCTTCGGGTTTGGCTCTTTCACTCTGCTGCATCAAAGCAGCCAGGAAGTCTCTTTTGGTTTGGCCGGGCGTTTCTGGCGACCGTTGCTTGACGTCGAGTCTCTGAAAGATGCCGAAGCCTTCAAGCATTTTGCCGACTCACGCGCGGCTAAGCTGGTCTTGCGCTTTGATGTCACGCCTGAGAACAACGGCACGGCGGTATTACGTACCGAAACCTTTGTCTATTGCCCAACGCCGCGCGTGAAAGCCCTGTTCGCTCTCTATTGGATGCTCATTCGTCCGGCCAGCGGCTGGATCAGGCGGCGCACGCTACTCTCTATCCAGCGAAAGCTGGCGGCAGACACTCATCACAGGTCAGGCAATGACAGACAAAATTGATGGCGTTCTGCGCCCCGAGCACATTATCCCGTTCCCTGATTCCATCAGCGATGAAGCGCAGGCCGCTCTGCGCCGCCAGGTTGATGAGCATGGCATGCCCCACAACGCGCGCTTTGCGATGCCATCCCACACCGACGGTGAAGCCTGGAAACAGATTCAGGCCACTTCGGCGGCCTGGTATGCCGAAGCCATGAAATCCAGGCCAGCGAGCGATGAGCCAGAACTACAAACACTGCAGATTGAGCAGGCTACGGTGCATATTGCCACGCCAGGCGCGCTGGCTTCGGAACATCACGTTCTGGTGGATCTGCACGGCGGGGCGTTTACCTTTGGCGGGGGGGAAGCCTGCAAGGCCAGTGCCAGCACCCAGGCTGTGCAGTATGGGCTTCGTTGCTATAGCGTCGATTACCGAATGCCGCCCGAGCATCCTTATCCGGCTGCGCTGGATGATTGCCTGGCCATATACCGTTACCTGCTCGAGCAATATGCCCCGGAAAATATCGTGATTACCGGGCGTTCGGCTGGTGGGAATCTCGCCGCTGCGATGGTGCTGCGGGCGCGTGATGAAGGCTTGCCGTTGCCAGGTGCCTTAGTGCTGCTGTCCCCGGAGGCAGATCTGACCGAGTCCGGCGACAGCTTCCAGGTGAACCAGCTTGTGGATGTGGTACTGCCGGGATCGTTGAGGGAAAACAACCTGCTTTATGCCGCGGGGGCTGAGTTAACGCATCCTTATCTTTCGCCGCTGTTTGGCGATTTTACCCGTGGTTTCCCGGCAACATTGATTCAAAGCGGCACGCGGGATTTATTCCTGTCGAATGCGGTGAGGTTGCACCGGGTGTTGAGAAAAGCGAACGTTGAAGCTGAGCTGCACGTCTTTGAGGCGATGCCGCACGGTGGATTTATGGGAACGCCTGAAGACAGAGATCTGGTGGAAGAAGTGACGAAATTTATTCGTCGCCAGCTCAGGCTGGAGAACTCAAAGCAATAAAAAAGCCGGCGGCGAGGGATCGCGACCGGCTTTTATTCATTCGCAAAAAATTACGCGTTAAGCAGCGGCTCTGCGGTTTTCTCCACCAGCGCCAGCAGGACTTTGACATCCTCCAGGGTGACGGTTGGGTTCAGCAGGGTCAGCTTCAGGCAGGTCACGCCGTTATGCTCGGTCACGCCAACGTTCGCGCGGCCAGACTCCAGCAGCGCATCACCGATTTTCTGGTTCAGCAGCGCGATTTCCGCATCGCTGCGGCCAGCCAGGCTTGCCGGACGGAAGCGGAACAGCACGCTCGCCAGCTGAGGCTGCATCACCAGCTCCAGAGAAGCGTGGTCAGCCACATAGGCCGCCACATTCTTCGCCATGGTCACACCATGATCGATGATTTCAGCGTACTGTTTCTGGCCCAGCGCTTCGAGGCCCATCCACAGCTTCAGAGCGTCAAAGCGGCGGGTGGTCTGCAGCGACTTGGACACCAGGTTCGGTACGCCTTGCTCTTCGTCGAACTCGGAGTTCAGGTATGCCGCCTGGTAGCGCATCAGCTCGTAGTGGCGAGCATCTTTCAGCAGGAACGCGCCGCAGCTGATGGTCTGGAAGAACTGCTTGTGGAAGTCCAGGGTAACGGAATCCACCAGCTCCAGGCCGTTCAGGTAATCACGATACTTCTCGGACAGCAGCAGTGCGCCGCCCCAGGCTGCATCAACGTGTACCCAAATCTGGTGCTCTGCGGCCAGCTTCACGATGTCGCTCAGCGGGTCGATAGCGCCTGCATCGGTCGTACCGGCAGTGGCGACGATAGCCATGATCTGCTCGCCGTTCGCTTGCGCCTGGGCGATTTTAGCCGCCAGGTCGGTAACGTCCATGCGGGCAAACTCATCGGTTTTCACCAGCGTGACTGACTGGTAGCCCATGCCCATCAGCGCCATGTTTTTCTGCACGGAGAAGTGGGCATTTTCAGAGCACAGTACTCTGATTTTGCGGATATCACCGGTCAGACCATCCTGCTGGACAGAGTGGCCCTGGCGCGCAAAGTAAGCGTCACGCGCCAGCATCAGGCCCATCAGGTTGCTCTGGGTCCCGCCGCTGGTGAACACGCCCGCGTCGCCAGGCTGATAACCGACCTGCGCGCGCAGCCATTCGATCAGCTTCATCTCAATGATGGTCGCCGACGGGCTTTGGTCCCAGGAGTCCATGCTCTGGTTGGTGGCGTTGATCAGCACTTCTGCGGCCTGGCTAACCACCAGGCTTGGGCAGTGCAGGTGCGCCACGCACTGCGGGTGATGCACCAGCAGGCTGTCTTTTAAGAAATACTCAATCGCGCGTTCAATCGCGACCTGGTTGCCCAGGCCCTGAGGATTGAAGTCGAGCTGAATGCGTTCTTTCAGCTCGGCGACGGTTTTGCCCTTGTACATCTGGGGCTGCTGCAGCCATTCCACTACGGCCTGGCTGGTCTGGGCGATCGCCTGCTGGTACTCCTCAATGCTCTGGGCAGAGGAGGCCAGAATCGGGTTAGATCGGGACATATTTATTACTCCAGTCAGACAGCTTTTGCGCCAGCGGCTAACAAGGCTTTTTCAAATTTACTCAGGAAGATTTCCAGCTCGTCGTCGCTGATCAGCAGGGACGGCAGCAGGCGCAGCACGCAGCCGTTACGGCCACCGCGCTCCAGAATCAGGCCCGCTTCGAAGCATTTTTTCTGAATCAGAGCAGACAGCGCGCCGTCAGCCGGGTAGCAACCCATGTGATCCTGTGCTTCTTCTGGCTTCACGATCTCAATGCCGAGCATCAGGCCCAGGCCGCGAACGTGGCCGATAGCCGGGTAGCGTTTCTGCAGATCGTACAGTTTGCCTTTCAGCCATTCGCCCTGAGCGGCAACTTTGTCTGCGACTTTGTTGTCTTTCAGGTACTTCAGGGTGGTCAGGCCGGTGGCCATTGCCAGCTGGTTGCCGCGGAAGGTGCCGGTGTGGTGACCAGGTTCCCAGGCATCGATCTCTTTTCTCAGGCCCAATACGGCCAGCGGCAGACCGCCACCAACGGCTTTGGACATCACGATGATGTCTGGCTCAATGCCAGCGTGTTCGTAGGCGAACAGCTTGCCGGTACGGGCAAAGCCAGCCTGAACTTCATCGATGATCAGCACGATGCCGTGCTCTTTGGTCACTTTGCGGATGCGCTGCAGCCACTCTGCAGGAGCCGGGTTCACGCCGCCTTCGCCCTGAACCGCTTCGAGGATCACGGCCGCAGGTTTGCGCACGCCGCTTTCAACGTCGTTGATCAGGTTGTCGAAGTAATAGGTCAGCGCTTTCACGCCCGCGTCGCCGCCAATGCCCAGCGGGCAGCGGTATTCGTGCGGGTATGGCAGGAACTGTACTTCCGGCATCAGGCCGTTGATGGCCGCTTTCGGAGACAGGTTGCCGGTCACGGACAGCGCGCCGTGGGTCATCCCGTGGTAGCCGCCGGAGAAGCTGATTACGCCGCTGCGGCCGGTGTGTTTCTTCGCCAGCTTGATAGCGGCTTCTACAGCGTCCGCGCCGGATGGGCCGCAGAACTGCAGGCAGTACTCTTTACCCTGGCTCGGCAGTAAAGAGAGCAGGTATTCTGAGAACTCGTCTTTTAACGGCGTAGTCAGATCCAAAGTATGTAACGGCAAGCCGCTGGTAATGACGTTTTGGATGCTTTGCAGGATGTCAGGATGGTTGTGGCCAAGCGCCAATGTGCCCGCACCGGCCAGACAGTCAAGGTAGCGGTTACCTTCCACGTCGATGATCCAGGCGCCCTGGGCTTTGGCTATAGCGAACGGTAATTTGCGCGGGTAACTTCTGACATTCGATTCGAATTCAGCCTGTCGTGCCAAATAGGTTTCGTTGGTAGCGTTTGCAGATTTTGCATCTAAAGTATCAATACGGACTTTATCCGTCATCATATCTCTCCTACAACCGTCGGCATGAGCGCAGCGGCTGAATTAAGTAAACAATACTCGTCATGCTTCAAGTTGAAACTCGAATTATCCAGAGTATAGGTATCGGTTAGGGTGCATAAAACGCCGCCAATATATGGCTTTTTACCCCCCCGCTCAATCATTAATTTTTTCCGATTTTTTTAATTTAAAATCAATGGATTGAAGACTCTTTTGACGGGTATCCAGACATCCGATCTCTCAACTATTGGCAATGGCAGGAAAAAAAGCCCCCTGAAAGGCCTAATTTTGCGTATTAAAACGGTCTGGACAGACCAGGTTTTGCTGGATAGAAATAATTAACAACAAAAAATTACCCTGGGACATTGATTGGCAACTGGGGTTGCACTTTTTACCCGTAAATCTGGCGATGGTTCAGCTTTAACGGCAAAAAACGCCCACCTGTTTTTCAATAATGTCTGCCAGGCAATCCCGAATCGGATTAGGTTCAGATGAGGCTCTTGGTAGACAAATGCCTAATGAGGGGAGAGCGGGAAGCGTCGGGATCATCGGGAGATCGGCTGGTTTGCCTACCTGCGTTCTTGGCGTCACGCCTAATCCGGCTCGCGCCGCTGCCCACAGGCCGTTCAGACTGCTGCTGGTAAAGGCTATCCGCCAGGGGATCCCTGCGCAATCCAGCGCCTCAATGGCGTGACGGCGTAAAATACAGGGAGCGTCAAAAACCACTAAAGGTAGCGGCTGCCCATTGGCGAGGCATGCCTCTACCTGCTCGGGGATGCCCATCCAGTGCAGCGGAATTTTACCGATCTCATTCTCTGCGGAGGCCGATGGCGTTTGCCAGAGTAAGGCCAAATCCAGCTGCGAATGGTTGAGGGCGGACTCCAGCTCTGCGTTTCGTGCGATACGTGCCTCAAGAATGACGGCAGGGTGGGCGCGACTAAATGACCCAAGAACATCGGTTAACAAGCCCTCACCAAAATCCTCCTGAAACCCTACCCGTAAGAGCCCACTCAGCTGTGTGTCGCCCACAGCAGCCATTGCGGCATCATTCAGCTCCAGCAGGCGTTTCGCATAACTCAACACAATTTCGCCGGTTGGTGTCAGCGCCAGGCCCCGGCCTGATTTTTTGACGACCGGCGTTCCGACCTGATCTTCCAGTTTCTTTAACTGGGCGCTGACCGCTGAGGTTGAACGCCCCAGCCGGTCCGCTGCCCGGGCAAAGCTGCCGAGCGCCATGCCGGTCACAAAGGTGCGGAGAACGTCGAGATCTAAATTCGTCATAGTTATTGTCCTGAAAATCAGGATTATTGGTTAAAAAATATCTGATTTTTAGAATGATACTCAATGAGTATGCTCAGGTTGTCAACAACAGCCGGGAGGCTTCATGGGCGAAACATCACACGACATTCAACGGGTTTTGAGCCGGGCGCCAAAACTTGCCAGCATGAGCAACGACTTGTTATTCATGGATATCTGGGAAAGAGCGGAACTGAATAAACGCGATCGCAGCCTGATCACCGTGGCAGCGCTGCTGGCGCTGTATCGGCTTGAACAGCTGCCTATTCATCTCGAATTAGCGCGCAAAAATGGCGTCAGCGATGAGGAGTTAAGCGAGCTGATCACCCATCTGGCTTTTTATGCGGGCTGGCCTGCCGCCCACAGTGCGCTAAAGGTACTGGATAAGCTGATCGTCGGATGTCGTCGGGAGGAGCAATAAATGCCGGTACTTCATGTCACCTTATTAAAAGGAAAAACGGAGGCCTGGCTGGCGGCGGTTTCATCCAGCATACAGCGGGCGCTGGTGGAGGCATTTGATGTGCCGGAGGCAGATCTGTTTCAGGTTTTTCATGAGCAAGATAAATCAGCGCTGCGGTTTGATCGTCACTATATGGCGGGGCCGCGCAGCAATGACTGGCTTCTGATTGAGATAACGGCCGGTAAGCCACGAAGTATTGAGATGAAGCAGCGTTTTTACCGGGTCATTACCGATCAACTTGCCGATTCACCGGGCATTCAGCCCAACGACGTTATGGTCGTCATTCGCCATAACAAGGCTGAGGACTGGTCGTTTGGTGGGGGCAAGGCGAGTTTGCTCGCGGAGTAAGATCTACCCCTTAAAAGCGCTGGGCGCGGGGAAATGATCGCTGTATATTTTCATACACAACGATCATAAGGACTCCCGCCGTGAACCGATTTACCCGCCGCCTGACGCTGGGCGCACTATTAGTACTTTCCCCGCTCGCTGCGCTGGCGAACCGCACGCTCACCGACCAGCTTGGCCGCCAGGTCACGATCCCCGACGAGGTTAACCGCGTCGTGGTGCTTCAGCACCAAACGCTCAACCTGCTGGTGCAAATGAACGCCACCGACAAAGTGGTTGGCATTCTGGCGAACTGGAAGCAACAGCTTGGCAGCGGCTACGCGCGCCTGGCACCGGAGCTTGAGCATAAGGCCCAGTTAGGGGATTTAACCAGCGTGGACACCGAAAAGCTGGTGGCGCTGCACCCTCAGGTGGTGTTCGTCACCAACTATGCGCCGCAGGAGATGATCGACAGCATTAGCAAACTCGGCATCCCGGTGATTGCGATTTCTCTGCGGCACGATACACCGGGCGAGCAGGGCAAACTGAACCCGTCGATGCAGGACGAAGAGCAAGCCTATAATCTCGGCCTGAAAGAAGGCATCGAGCTGATTGGTGAAGTGGTTAATAAAGAGAAGCAGGCCAAAGCGCTGATCGACGCCACTTTTGCCGAGCGCAAGCTGGTCAGCGACCGCCTGAAAGACATCCCGGCAGACCAGCGGGTGCGGGCTTATATGGCCAATCCTGACCTGACCACCTACGGATCCGGGAAATATACCGACCTGATGATGGCCCACGCGGGCGCGTTGAACGTGGCGGCGTCGACCGTGAAAGGCTTCAAGCAGGTGTCGATGGAGCAGGTGATCGCCTGGGATCCGCAGGTGATCTTCGTGCAGGATCGTTACCCCAAAGTGGTGGATGAGATCGTCAGCAAGCCCGAGTGGCAGCCGATCGACGCGGTGAAAAGCCATCAGGTCTGGCTGATGCCGGAATACGCCAAAGCCTGGGGCTACCCGATGCCGGAAGCGATGGCGATCGGCGAGCTGTGGATGGCGAAAAAACTGTATCCCGCCAGATTCAAAGACATTGACATGAAGAAAGTGGCCGACAGCTGGTATCAGCGTTTTTACCGCACCCACTATGAAGGCGTTGAGTAATGACGCTGCAAATTCTGGCGGCGGGAAGCCTGAGGCGGGTCTGGCAGCCGCTTATGGCCCAGTTTGAGCAGGAAACTAGCTTGCCGACAGAGACGCAATTTGGGCCTGCGGGCCTGCTAAGAGCCCGTATAGAAGCCGGTGAAAACTGTTCGCTGTTTGCGTCGGCAAACATGGCGCACCCGCACACGCTGCTGGAGCGGGGCAAAGCTCGGGCGGTTCACCGGTTTGCCGGGAACGCCCTTTGCCTGACGGCGGCGGCGCACTGCGTTGATGAGCAGAGTACCTGGCTAACGCTATTGAGCAATCCGGCCTTACGCATTGGCACGTCCACGCCGGGCAGCGATCCTTCCGGGGATTATACCTGGCAGTTCTTTGGCAGATTTGAAGCTGAATTTGGCATCGCCCTGCAGCCGCGAGCCTTAGCTCTGGTTGGCGGACCGGACACGCAGGCCGTGCCCGACGGCAGGCTTGCGGCGCAGTGGCTTATTGCCAGCGGGCAGGCCGATCTGATGATTGGTTACCGAAGCTATGCCGCAGCGCTGCAGGCCCATCGTGAACTGCGGGTGTTCGAGATCCCGGCGTCCTACAATATTCAGGCCGATTATGGGCTGGCGGTATGCGACGAACGGGCGGAGCCGCTGCGGGCGTTCCTGGTCTCGGATGCTGCGCGGCAAATACTGCGGGATTACGGCTTTGTCGTCTGAAAGTAAAAAACCGCCGATGAAGGCGGTTTTTTTAATGCTTCTCAGCCTGTTAAGGCATCATCGTCGGCCATTCGGGCGGCATTCTGGCGATGATCTCGACCAGCCCCGTTTTAAACGACGCCCAGATAATCGGGAAGTCGCCGAGCGTCAGGCCCAATAAACCCATGGCAAACCAGCAGGATGCGGCAATCCCCAGCCCGCTGCTGATTATGGCTAAAGCCCGGTAATCCGAGCGGCGAAACTGAATATTCAGGCTGCTTGCCAAAAACATCAAAACCGCACTAAGCAGCGGCCAGCGTATGAGCATCACGCCGGTGGTGATTGTTGCCATGAACCTTGTTCCTCAAAAAGCTGCAATTTAATTTTCTGTTGCACTGATAATGTGAAGTGTATCACTTTTGTGTGTTTAATCACCAGCATTGTGATGGTTTTTTGCGCGGTTTTGAGGCCAGGTCGGCGGGGGTTTTTAGGAAAACCAGGACGTGAAAGGCGTGAACATTTTGTTTATCTGACGTTTACCACAATTTCGTTTAAATAATCATTCCCTGCTGCTTTAACCCCAGAAAAACTCATATTAACACGGTGGGTTAAATCTTAAGCTAAACAGCATCCCGGTTCCTCTTATCTCTTTGTTGCGCAAATTAATTTCCGCAGAGTTAACGGCTGAAGGCTATTGCTAAAGCAGGCTTTATGATGCAACGTAATCGGCGGTCATCAGGTTGTTCTAATAAAGTATAAAAACAGGCGCATAAAAGCAGAGACGTGTGAGCATCATGGTGAAACGGATTTATCTTAAGGCGTTGCGTACCTCAGGTTTTGTCCTGATCGTTTGCCTGCCGATAATGCTGGCAATTTATTTTGCCCATGTTCGCGCCACCAGTGACACCCAGCAGCACCTGCACTCTTTTGGCAAACTGGTGATGGAAAAAACGGAAATCGTCATCAGTCATGTTAATGAGGCGCGCAGCGAGGCGGAACGTTTCTCCGGGGAAATATGCAGTCCCCGGCATATGGCAAATATGCTGGATATTGTGCGCGGTAAACTTTTTGTCGCCGATTTAATTTACGTCAGCGGCGATAAGCTGCTGTGCTCGACCAGCTATAAGCCGTTAAAAGCGCTGCCAGCGCCGCGCCCTTCTTATACCCGTAAACCGGACGTCGCGATTTTTTATTATCTGGATACGCCGTTTTATGCCGGGCATAAAATGACCTACATGCAACGTGGGCATTATATGGCGGTGATTAACCCGCTCACCTGGTCAGAAGTTTTGTCCGAAGATGACTCGCTGATTTATGGCGTCTACGACACCGTCACCCGCAGTTTTTTCTCTTTAAGTCCGGGGGCCGACAGCGACCTGCTGCACAGTTTTATTCTGCGTAAAGAGAAAGCGTTTACCGAGGATAACCGTTTTTACGCCGTCGACCAGTCGGCTAAAAGACCGATTGCGGTGATTGTTTCCACGTCAGAAACCTTGTTTAACCGCCAGTGGTATCACCAGCTGACGCTGACGCTTCCGTTAGGCGTTATTTGCAGCCTGCTGATATTAATTATGTGGTCCCGAACCCGTCAGCAATTAAATTCCCCGCGGCGGATGCTTTTAAGAGCGCTGGCCAGAAAACAGCTCAAACTTCACTATCAGCCCATTATTGATATTCAAAATGGCTATTGCGTGGGGGCGGAAGCGCTGCTGCGGTGGGTGAATTTTAATGGACAAACCATCAGCCCCGGGACGTTTATTCCGCTGGCAGAATCTGAAGGTCTGATTCACAAAATATCGGACTATGTGGTTGATGCCGTATTTAAAGATTTTGGTGAATTTCTTGCCGACCATCCTGGGCTCTATATTTCGATTAATCTTTCAGCATCTGATTTTCACTCTTCACGCTTAATCACCGTACTTTCAGAACGGATTAAAACCTACAACATTCGTCCAGAGCAGATAAAAATCGAAGTGACCGAGCGAGGGTTTATTGACGTTGAAAAAACCAGGCCGTTTATCCAGGAGTTTCGCAACGCGGGCTTTAAAGTCGCCATTGATGACTTTGGCACCGGGTATTCGAATCTGCACAATCTGCAGTACCTGAACGTCGATATTTTAAAAATCGACAAAAGCTTTATTGATTCCCTCGCCAGCGAGCGGGCCAGCCACTTGCTGGTGGAACACATCATTGAAATTGCCCACAGCCTGAAGTTAACGACAATTGCCGAAGGGGTTGAAACCGAAGCGCAGGTGGCGTGGCTGGTGGATCACGGCGTGGAGTATTGCCAGGGCTGGTATTTTGCGAAGGCACTGCCTCCGCAAGAGTTTATCGCCTGGCTCTATACGCCAGGCGGGATCCCCGTACGTAAGGCCTCAGTGGCTCGCGAGCCACTGCTTTAAAGGAACAACCCATTCTGGGTTAGGGCGGAAAAATGCCCCGTGCTGCTGGCCGGTAGAGATTTTTATCTCTTTATAATGAGTAATCCCCGGACTGTGGTTCACAATCGTCTGGCAGGAACCCACTTCATCCGAGGCTTCATAAATGGAGAGCACGTTCCCGTACAGGCGATTGCGGGCGTCATCCTGAATGGAATGAGTACATCCCGCCAGAATGGCAACGTTGAGCGCCTTATTCTGCAGTTTACTTGCCGCCAGAATGGTAATTTCGCCGCCGCGTGAGAAGCCGACAAGCGTAATATTCTTAGCCGGAACGCCTTTTGCAATCAGCGTGTTCACATCCTGCTTTAGCTTCTCGGCATACTGATCTGGCTGAGTATCTTTGGCTCTGTGATAAGCAATCAGGTTGTAGCCATCATCGCTGAGCTTCTCTTTCACCGCCGGGAAATCGTAAACGCCCCACTGCGGTTTATTTGGATTACTCGGCCGGTCAATATTTCCCTCTAACACTTTCCCGTGCGTATAAAAAACGTATTTCTGTTTCGGATTAACGCTGTCAGGGAACGCGGTATAAATGGTTGCCGCCTGAGCAGCCATTGAGGCAAGCCCGATGGCCAAAATGGCAAAACTTAACTTTTTCACTCCAACTCCTGTTGGTTTTCTCAGGCCTGATGGCGGTAATCCGTTGGGGTACGGTCAAACTCACGGCGGAACACGCGGGAGAAGGTTTGCTGCGAGACATACCCGTAGTCCATCGCGATATCAAAAATAGGGCGCTGGGTAGTGCGTAGCGCGGTGGCAGCCATCAACAGGCGGCGCTGGCGGATGTACTCACCCAGCGTCTGGTGCATGACGGTGCGGAACATTCGCTGCAAGTACCACTTTGAATAACCTGATTTTTTCGCCACCACGTCGATGTTCAGCGGCTGGTCAATATGTTCATCAATCCATTCAGTCAACGTATAAATGATGTCCTGGTGAGCCATGAGTCGTCCTCATTTCCGGGTTAGCTAGTTTCATTGCCAGGGAGTATAATTCCTCAAGTTAACTTGAGGTAAAGAGCATTATGGAAAAGAAATTGCCCCGAATAAAAACGCTGTTAACGCCCGGTGAAGTGGCGAAGCGCAGCGGCGTGGCCGTCTCCGCGCTTCACTTTTACGAAAGCAAAGGTTTGATTAAAAGTACGAGAAATGCAGGCAATCAGCGGCGTTATCAGCGTGATGTGTTGCGAACGGTGGCGATAATAAAAATTGCGCAGCGCATTGGCATTCCGTTGAGCACCGTCGGGGATGCGTTTGGCGTGCTGCCCGACGGCCATTCAATCAACAAAAACGACTGGAAGAAGCTGTCATCGCAATGGCGCGAGGAGCTGAACCACCGCATTGCCACGCTGACCGCGCTGCGTGACGAACTGAATGGTTGCATTGGCTGTGGCTGTTTATCCGGGGCGCAATGCCCACTGCGTAACCCTGGAGACAAGCTGGGCGAGCAGGGGACCGGCGCAAGGCTGTTGGAAGATTGAAAATTATCTTTCAAACATAAAACTAAAGCGCCACAAGGGTGCTCAAGACGGCTAACAAAGAGGGAAAAAGCGTGGTTTTTCCCTCTTTGTTGTTATTAGCCGAAAATCAATGAATTGATTGTCCCGGTTTATTAATGGCGTCTTCAGTAGCGGCATTGCTTAACAGGGATCATCCGTTGCCATATAAAACTAAAGCGCCACAAGGGCGCTTTAGTTGTTTTCCGGTCTTTGTCTTTCGCTCTATCCCGTTCTGGCAGGAGGGTTTCCCCCGACGTCGGCACCCCTCGATAACGCTTACACATAGCTACGTACACACTTCACTGACTTTGGAGGTTCCGGTCTGCACCGACAATTTAAGTGTAGGTCTGTCCCTTCACTTTGCAAGGTCAATTGTTCTTTTTTTGTTCATTTTTTTGACATGTGATCCGTGCAGGGCTTTCCTATAGTTATTCCATCTGGCTAAACAGAGGGTTATCTCATGCTCACGGTCCATCACCTCAATAACTCCCGTTCCCAGCGCGTACTCTGGATGCTGGAAGAACTGGCGCAGCCCTACCAGATCGTACGTTACCTGCGGGAGCCCTCCATGCTTGCCCCGGAAGCGCTAAAAAAAATCCATCCGCTGGGCAAATCCCCGGTGGTGGAAGATAGCGGCCATATCCTGGCGGAATCAGGTGCCATTCTTGAGTACCTGCAGGAAACCTACGACAGCGAAAACCACCTGAAGCCGCAGGACATTAACGACAAAATCCAGTACCGCTTTTGGCTGCATTACGCCGAAGGATCGCTGATGCCGCTGCTGTTAATGAAGCTGGTGTTTGGTAGCCTCGGCAAAGCCCCGGTACCCTGGCCGCTGCGCCCGGTGGGCAAAGCGCTGGGGCAGGGCGTGCAGAAAGCCTGGCTGAATAAGCAACTCACCACCCATGCCCGTTTTATTGAGGATCACCTGAGCCAGCACCCGTGGTTCGCCGGGCAACAGTTCAGCGCGGCAGATATTCAGATGAGTTTCCCGGTGGCCGCGTTGCTGGCGAGAGGTGAAGTCAACGACATGCCGCACACCCAGGCGTGGATGAAAAATGTGCAAACGCGCCCCGCCTGGCAGCGAGCATTAAATCAAGGCGGCCCTTTTGAAATCCCCGGGGCGTGATCGCCGCAAAAGTAAAGCGAGAGAAAACCAGCCTAACTTTTTTGCGTTTTTGTTGCGAAATTGCGCATTGACGATAACGTTTGCGCACCCTAAGGCGAATAATTCATCAGCTGAGCATATTTTCCGCGAAAATCGCAAAAGTTAAGTTGAAAATCCCGTCAGGAAGGCAGGATAATCGTTTGCCTTAATTCTGTAACACCGATTTGTCCGTGTGGAGTTAAACGATTGCTTTTTTGTGACACCCCTTTGTCACAATCGTAGCGCAGGGAGACAACGTTTAACTGGCAGCGGGTTGTCCACCACCCGGGCAAACGTCATTCTAAAAATCTCAGGGGATTTTTCACTATGTCTACACCTTCTCCGCGCGCCGGCGGTTCGCTCGACGCCTGGTTCAAAATCTCTGCACGCGGCAGCACCGTGCGTCAGGAAGTTGTCGCCGGTTTCACAACCTTCCTTGCTATGGTTTACTCGGTGATCGTTGTGCCGGGAATGCTCGGCAAAGCCGGGTTCCCACCGGCGGCGGTCTTTGTGGCTACCTGCCTGGTGGCAGGCGTGGGCTCCATCGTGATGGGCCTGTGGGCGAACCTGCCGCTGGCCATCGGCTGCGCTATCTCGCTGACCGCCTTCACCGCCTTTAGCCTGGTGCTCGGCCAGCACATCAGCGTGCCGGTCGCCCTTGGCGCGGTATTCCTGATGGGCGTTCTGTTCACCCTTATCTCTGCCACCGGCATTCGTAGCTGGATTTTGCGCAATTTGCCGATGGGCGTGGCGCACGGCACCGGGATCGGTATCGGCCTGTTCCTGCTGTTGATTGCCGCGAACGGCGTCGGCCTGGTGATTAAAAACCCGCTGGATGGGCTGCCGGTTGCGCTGGGGCATTTCGCCAGCTTCCCTGTGATCATGTCGCTGATTGGCCTGGCGGTGATCATTGGTCTGGAAAAACTGAAGGTGCCGGGCGGCATTCTGCTGACCATTATCGGCGTGTCCATTGTCGGCCTGATCTTCGACCCGAACGTGCATTTCTCCGGCGTTTTCGCCATGCCGTCGCTGAGCGATGACAAAGGCAACTCGCTGATTGGCAGCCTGGATATCATGGGCGCGCTGAACCCAATCATTCTGCCGAGCGTGCTGGCGCTGGTGATGACCGCCGTGTTTGACGCCACCGGCACTATCCGCGCGGTGGCCGGTCAGGCAAACCTGCTGGACAAAGACGGCCAGATCATTGACGGCGGCAAAGCGCTGACCACCGACTCCCTGAGCAGCGTGTTCTCCGGCCTGGTGGGCGCAGCCCCGGCGGCGGTTTACATCGAATCTGCAGCGGGTACCGCGGCAGGCGGCAAAACCGGCCTGACAGCCATCACCGTTGGCGTGCTGTTCCTGCTGATCCTGTTCCTGTCGCCGCTCTCTTACCTGGTACCGGCATATGCCACGGCACCTGCGCTGATGTATGTTGGCCTGCTGATGCTGAGCAACGTTGCCAAAATTGACTTTGCGGACTTCGTGGATGCGATGGCCGGGCTGATTACCGCGGTATTCATCGTGCTGACCTGCAACATCGTCACCGGGATCATGATCGGCTTTGCTTCTCTGGTGATTGGCCGCGTAGTATCCGGTGAATGGCGCAAGCTGAACATCGGCACCGTCGTTATTGCCGTTGCGCTGGTGGCGTTCTACGCTGGCGGCTGGGCTATCTGATTTTCAATTCGTGCGGGTTGCGCTCTGTAACCCGCCGCTTTCACCCACTTCGGGCATTTCCGGTTCCAATGTGATGCAAAAAGTTGTTTTATTATAAAAACAACCGCTAAGAGTGACGCTTCAAATCACACATCACGTTCAGGGAAAACATGGAAATTTTCTTCACAATCTTGATTATGACCCTCGTGGTCTCCCTCTCTGGGGTGGTAACACGTATGTTGCCGTTTCAGATCCCACTGCCGTTAATGCAAATCGCCATCGGGGCGCTGCTTGCCTGGCCGCACTTTGGCTTACACGTTGAATTCGACCCTGAGCTATTCCTGGTCCTGTTCATTCCGCCGCTGCTGTTTGCCGACGGCTGGAAAACGCCCACTCATGAATTTCTCCATCATGGCCGCGAAATTATTGGCCTGGCGCTGGTGCTGGTGCTGGTCACCGTGGTTGGCATCGGCTTCCTGATTTACTTCCTGGTGCCGGGCATTCCGCTGGTGCCTGCTTTTGCGCTGGCTGCCGTGCTGTCGCCGACGGACGCCGTGGCGCTGTCCGGGATCGTCGGCGAAGGGCGGATTCCGAAGAAGATCATGGGGATATTGCAGGGCGAAGCGTTGATGAACGACGCCTCTGGCCTGGTTTCCCTGAAGCTTGCGGTGGCGGTCGCCGTGGGGGCGATGGCCTTTAGCGTTGGCGGGGCTTCGCTGGAGTTCTTCAAGGTTGCCATTGGCGGCCTGCTGGCGGGGATTGCGGTCAGCTGGCTGTACGGCAAATCACTGCGTCTGATGAGCCGCTGGAGCGGGGACGAACCCGCAACCCAAATCCTGCTGCTGCTCCTGCTGCCGTTCGCCTCTTATCTGATTGCTGAGCACATCGGCGTTTCCGGTATTCTGGCGGCGGTAGCCGCAGGGATGACCATTACCCGTTCCGGCGTGCTGCGTAGCGCCCCGTTGACCATGCGCCTGCGCGCGAACAGCGTCTGGGCGATGCTGGAATTTGTGTTCAACGGCATGGTCTTCCTGCTGCTGGGCCTGCAGCTGCCGGGCATTCTCGAAACATCCGTTGCGGCGGCTAATGCCGATCCGAATGTTGAGCTGTGGATGCTGTTCCTCGACGTGGCGATGATCTATTTCGCCCTGATTGCGGTGCGTTTCCTGTGGCTGTGGTCGATGAAGCGCCTCAGCCTGCGCTTTTTGAAAAAGCGCCCGCTGGAGTTTGGCTCTTTCACCACCCGTGAGCTGGGTATTGCCTCTTTTGCCGGCGTGCGCGGGGCCATCACCCTGGCCGGTGTGCTTTCTATTCCGCTGCTGCTGAACGACGGCACGCCTTTTCCGGCGCGCTATGAGCTGATTTTCCTCTCCGCAGGCGTGATCCTGTTCTCGCTGTTTGCCGGGGTCATCATGCTGCCGATTCTGCTGCGAAACGTTGAGGTTGGGGATAAATCTCTGTCGCGCAAAGAGGAGCGGCTGGCCCGGTCCGCCACGGCCGAAGTGGCGATTGTGGCTATCCAGAAAATGGAGGAGCGCCTGGCCGCGGACAGCGAAGAGAACATCGACGACCAGCTACTGAAAGAGGTGAGTTCGCGGGTTATCGGGAATTTACGTCGCCGCGCAGACGGACGTAATGACGTAGAAAGCAGCGAGCTTGAAGAGAACCTTGAGCGCCGCTTCCGCCTGACGGCGCTGCGTTCAGAGCGCGCTGAGCTTTACCATCTGCGCGCCACCCAGCAAATCAGCAATGAGACCCTGCAAAAACTCCTGCACGATCTCGACCTGCTGGAAGCGCTGCTGATCGAAAAAGAGTAATCCCGCTAGTTCTGGCCGGTTTCCACTGCCGGCCAGAACTCTCTGCAGCAATCAATCCACGCCTGCGCGCTCTGCGAAATATACACCCCTTCACGCCAAATCATCCCTAACTGCCAGCTCAGGTTGCTGTTCAGCGGCAGCCACATCAGCGTGGTGTGGTCGAGCTTGCGGCAAATCGGCTCCGGCAACACGGCAATCCCCACGCCGCCCTGTACCATCGCCGCCAGGAAATCCCACTGCCCGCTGCGTACCGCAATGCGCGGGGTAAAACCGTGGTCGGCAAACAGCTGCATCAGCTGGCGGCTAAGGGAGAAATCTTCGTTGTAGATAAGCAGCGGGTGCTCGGCGAGCTCCGCCGGGTCAACGCTGGTGCGGCCAATCCACGGGCCGGAGCGGGGCACCAGCACGCAGAGCGGATGGCGGAACAGCGGCATTACCGTCAGCGCGTCTTCATCTTCTACGGGGATGGCCGTTACCGCCAAATCCAGATCGCCGTTAAGCACCGCCTGCTGCACCGTCAGGCCGCCGAATTCGGAAATCTTGAACTCCACGCCGGGGTAGCGGTGCTGATACACGCCTATCGGGCCGGTCATCAGCGTACCAACCATCGGCGGAATACCGAGGCGCAGCACGCCGTTGGTGAGCTGCTTGATGTCGCTCAGCTCGGCCTCAAGCTGGCGAAACTCGGCGAGGATGGCCAGCCCGCGCTGGAACACGACCTGGCCGGTGTCGGTCAGCAGCAGGCGGCGGCCGTCGCGGATCAGCAGCGTGCAGTTCAGCTCATCCTCGAGGTTGCGCAGCATTTTGCTGATGGTGGGCTGCGTGACGAACATCTTCTCCGCCGCCCGGGTGAAGCTCTGCTGGCGGACGACTTCAACGAAATAACGCAGCGTTCTGATGTCCATAACTATTCCTGTTAACTATACCTGCAATGATTTTAATTCATTTCAGTAGCGATGAACCGCTCTCTATAATCGGGGCTGGTATTTTTTCTGGAGCACCGATCATGGCATTGGCGTTAGGCCGTTTTACGCCTGCTGTAATGCATAGCCTGCGTGTCCCCGTGCAGGTTGCGCTGTACGCCGGACTTTTTGTTTTTGCCGAACAGTTGGTGACGTGGGGGCATCTGCCGCTGCCCGCGAACCTGGTGGGGATGTTGCTCCTGCTGGCGCTGATTGTGTGCCGCATTGTGCCGCTGAAATGGGTCAGGGAAGGGTCGAAATGGCTGCTGGCCGAGATGCTGCTGTTTTTCGTCCCGGCGGTTGTGGCCGTGGTGAACTACTCGCAGCTGTTGATGGTGGAGGGTTGGCGTATTTTTGCCGTAATAGCGGTCAGCACCGTGCTGGTGCTCGGCAGCACGGCCTTTGTGGTGGAAAAAGTCTACCGCTTTGAACTGGCTCGCGAAGCCCGCCGGCAGTCCCGCAATGACTAACTTCCAGCTCAGCGTGCTGTGCCTTGTGGTCACGCTGGTTTTCTACTTCGCCAATAAACGCCTGTATCGCCGTTTTCGCAAACTGCCGCTGATGCCGCTGGTCTTTACGCCGGTGCTGCTGGTGGGGATGCTCGTCTTCGGCCATATCTCCTACAGCAACTACATGGGAGAGGCGCACTGGCTGCTGTGGCTGCTTGGGCCTGCCACCATTGCTTTTGCGGTGCCGGTGTATGACAACCTTCGGGTGATAAAACGCCACTGGATGTCGCTTTCTGCGGGCGTGCTGACGGCGATGGTGGTGGCGGTAACCAGCTCGATTTGGCTGGCCCGCTTATTTACCCTGCCGGACGGCATTCAGCGCAGCCTGGCCGTGCGCTCAATTACCACGCCTTTTGCCCTGGCGGCCGCGAAGCCCATCGGCGGTGAGCCTGAACTGGTGGCGCTGTTTGTGGTGATCACCGGCGTGTTCGGCATGGCGGTGGGGGACGTGCTGTTTCTGCGCCTGTCGATCAGGGAAGGGATAGCCAAAGGCGCGGGGTTCGGCGCGGCTTCTCACGGCGCGGGTACCGCTCGCTCTTATGAGCTGGGGCCGCAGGAAGGGGTGATTGCCAGCCTGGTGATGATGCTGTCCGGCGTGGTGACGGTTTTGGTCGCACCGCTGGTCAGTTGGCTGATGTTTTAACCTACCGGGGCAGAGATAGCCCCGGTAAGCACTTACTAACTAGTGAGCCCGCCCCTGATCGATGCCGATACCGGTTTGAGAGCGAATAAACTGCGCGCGGAACTTCTCCCGCTCCAGCTTACCTTCCGGCGTATTATCGGTAATCGAGAACAGCCAGATGCCGACAAACGCAATCAGAATAGAGAACAGCGCCGGGTATTCATACGGGAAGACCGCTTTTTCATGGCCGAGGATCTGCACCCAGATAGTCGGGCCCAGAATCATCAGCACCACCGCCGTCAGCAGGCCGAGCCAGCCGCCAATCATTGCGCCGCGCGTGGTCAGCTTCGACCAGTACATCGACAGCAGGATAATCGGGAAGTTACAGCTCGCGGCAATGGAGAATGCCAGCCCCACCATGAAAGCAATGTTCTGTTTTTCAAACAGAATACCCAGCAGGATAGCCACCACGCCCAGCACCAGAACGGTGATTTTCGACACTTTCAGTTCATCGCGTTCGGACGCGCCTTTGCGGAAGACGTTGGCGTAAAGGTCGTGAGATACCGCCGAAGCGCCCGCCAGCGTTAACCCGGCCACAACCGCGAGGATGGTGGCGAAGGCAACCGCAGAGATAAAGCCGAGGAACAGGTTCCCGCCCACAGCGTCGGCAAGATGAACCGCCGCCATATTGTTGCCGCCAATCAGCGCGCCCGCCGCGTCTTTAAACGCTGGGTTAGCACCTACTAACATAATGGCGCCAAAACCGATGATAAAGGTCAGAATGTAGAAGTAACCCATGAAGCCGGTGGCGTAAAACACGCTTTTACGCGCTTCGCGGGCGTCGCTCACGGTGAAGAAGCGCATCAGAATATGCGGCAGGCCAGCGGTGCCAAACATCAGGCCGAGGCCCAGAGACAGCGCAGAAATAGGGTCTTTCACCAGCCCGCCAGGGCTCATGATCGCCGCGCCTTTAGGGTGAACCGCCATTGCCTCATTGAACAGGTTGTTGAAGCTGAAGCCGACGTGCTTCATCACCATAAACGCCATGAAACTTGCGCCGAACAGCAGCAGCACGGCCTTGATGATTTGCACCCAGGTCGTCGCCAGCATGCCGCCAAACAGCACGTACATCACCATCAGCACACCCACCAGCACCACGGCGACGTGGTAGTTCAGGCCGAACAGCAGCTCGATGAGCTTCCCGGCGCCAACCATCTGGGCAATCAGATAAAGGGCGACCACCACCAGCGACCCGCAGGCCGACAGCGTGCGGATTGGCCCCTGCTTGAGGCGATACGACGCCACATCGGCAAAGGTATAGCGGCCCAGGTTACGCAGGCGCTCGGCAATCAGGAACAGGATAATCGGCCAGCCGACCAGGAACCCCAGGGAGTAAATCAGGCCGTCGTAGCCGGAGGTGTACACCAGCGCGGAAATTCCGAGGAACGAGGCCGCCGACATGAAGTCACCGGCAATCGCAAGGCCATTCTGGAAACCGGTAATGTTGCCGCCCGCGGTGTAATAGTCGCGGCGGGAGCGAACGCGCTTGGACGCCCAGTAAGTGATATACAGCGTCAGCGCGACGAAAATCAGGAACATGATGATCGCCTGCCAGTTGGTTGGCTGGCGCTGCACGTCGCCGGTTATGGCATCGGCGGCAAAGGCACCGGCCGGCAGCAGAGCGGCAAAGACCGTAAGAAAACGCTTCATTTAACCCCCACTTCACGCAGTACTTCGTTATTCAGGCGGTCAAATTCGCCGTTAGCACGCCAGACATAAATCCCGGTGAGCAGGAAGGAAATAACGATCACGCCGATGCCGATAGGGATGCCCCGCGTGACGCTGGTGCCGTCATGCAGCGGGGTGCCAAGCCACGCCGGTGCGAAGGCAATCAGCAAAATAAAACCAACGTAAATCACTAACATAATCAGTGACAGAAGGGCGGCAAACCGTTGCCTTTTGGAAACCAACTCCCTGAAATGCGCACTGCTTTCTATCCGCTGATAAATGGTGTCATTCATCACAGAATCTCCAGAGGTTTTTGTAGGTTTTTTTATTCCCTCTCCCCAGTGGGGAGAGGGGTAGAACAAGGTTACGAAGGTATGGATAAAGCCTGTTTTTCTTCCAGCAGTTTTTCTACTACGCCCGGGTCGGCGAGGGTGGAGGTATCACCCAGGTTGCTGGTGTCGCCGGAGGCAATCTTGCGCAAAATACGGCGCATGATCTTGCCGGAGCGGGTTTTCGGCAGCGAATCGGTCCAGTGCAGAACGTCCGGCGTGGCAAGCGGGCCAATCTCTTTCCGCACCCAATTGCGCACCTCGGCGTACAGCTCCGGCGTCGGCTCTTCACCGTGGTTCAGCGTCACGTAGGCGTAAATCGCCTGGCCTTTAATGTTGTGCGGAATCCCCACCACCGCGGCTTCGGCAATCTTCGGATGTGACACCAGCGCTGATTCAATCTCGGCGGTACCCAGGCGATGGCCGGACACGTTCAGCACGTCATCCACGCGGCCGGTGATCCAGTAATAACCATCTTCGTCACGGCGCGCGCCGTCGCCGCTGAAGTACATGTTTTTGAAAGTGGAGAAATAAGTCTGCTCGAAGCGCTCGTGGTCCCCGAACAGCGTGCGTGCCTGGCCTGGCCAGGAATCGGTAATGGTCAGGTTGCCTTCGGTAGCACCCAGCTGCGGATTGCCTTCGTTATCGACCAGTGCGGGTTGAACGCCAAAGAACGGTTGGGTCGCGGAGCCCGCTTTCAGCTCGGTCGCGCCGGGCAGCGGGGTGATCATAAAGCCACCGGTTTCCGTCTGCCACCAGGTGTCCATCACCGGGCATTTCTCATTGCCGATGTGCTTCCAGTACCACTCCCAGGCTTCCGGGTTGATGGGCTCGCCCACGGAACCAAGAATACGCAGCGAAGTGCGGTCGGTACCTTCGGTGGCTTTATCCCCTTCGGCCATCAGCGCACGAATGGCGGTTGGCGCGGTGTAGAGAATATTCACCTTATGTTTGTCGACCACCTGCGCCATGCGGTTTGGCTTCGGCCAGTTAGGCACGCCCTCAAACATCAGCGTGATCGCGCCGCAGGCCAGCGGGCCGTAAAGCAGGTAGCTGTGCCCGGTCACCCAGCCCACGTCGGCGGTACACCAGTAGACATCGCCCGGATGGTAGTCGAAGACATATTTAAAGGTGGTCGCGGCATACACCAGATAGCCGCCGGTGGTGTGCAGCACGCCTTTTGGCTTACCGGTGGAGCCGGAGGTATAGAGGATGAACAGCGGATCTTCAGCGTTCATTTCCACCGGCTGGTGCTGGTCGCTGGCTTTCTCTGTCAGCTCGTGCCACCACAGGTCGCGATTCTGGTGCCAGTCGATTTTGCCGCCGGTGCGCTTCAGGACAATAACGTGCTCAACGGTTTTCACATTTGGGTTTTTAAGCGCGTCATCCACGTTCTTTTTCAGCGGAATTGAGCGCCCGGCGCGCACGCCTTCATCGGCGGTGATCACCAGGCGAGAGCTGGAGTCGATGATGCGTCCGGCTACGGCTTCCGGCGAGAAACCGCCAAAGATCACGGAATGCACGGCGCCAATGCGCGCGCAGGCCAGCATGGCAACGGCGGCTTCCGGCACCATTGGCATATAAATCGCGACAACATCGCCTTTCTTAATGCCCAGTTCAACCAAAGTGTTGGCAAAACGGCAGACATCGCGATGCAGCTCGCGATAAGTGATGTTTTTGCTCTGGGTCGCGTCATCTCCTTCCCAGATAATGGCGGTTTGATCGCCCCGTTCTTTTAGGTGCCGGTCGAGGCAGTTTGCGGCTAAATTAAGCGTCCCGTCCTCATACCACTTGATAGAGATGTTTCCCGGCGCAAAAGAGGTGTTTTTCACCTTTTGGTACGGTTTGATCCAGTCGAGAATTTTCCCTTGTTCGCCCCAAAACGCATCCGGGTCCTGTATCGACTGTTGATACATGGCCTGGTACTGCTCCGGGTTTATCAGGCAACGGTCCGCAATGTTTGCGGGAATAGCGTGTTTGTGTACTTGGCTCATGGCTTTTTTTCTCCTTTAGGATGTTAATAATATGTCACACAAACGTTAATAGTAGGGGTATTGGCAGCTTTGTTTACTTTTTGGGCGGCAGATCACGCATTAAAATAATTGCACAAAAATTGTTCAAACAGATGAATCATAAGAAATAATTACCTTTGGTACTTATTTCCAAAAACAAATAATGAATTTTTTTCCATAACAATAAGTTATATTCATATTCCTCCGCAAAATCCTGTTTATCTATGCAATGTAAGTGCATAACCCTAAAAATGAAGGGTTGCGCAGCAGGCTATCGGGATGGTACTGATACGTTGCTTTAAAAAACCCCGCTTAACACCTGATGTTTGTCATACCCCCTTTCAGTTTGTGACCTTCTCCTGAGTCAACAGCATGGGAATGGCGTTTTTTTGAGGAACTGTCGTCGTTATGAAAAACTTTAAAATGAGCCTGGCCTGGCAAATCTTGCTGGCGCTGGTGCTGGGCATTATCCTGGGAAGTTTTCTGCATTATCAAAGTGATAGCCGTGAATGGCTGGTCGCTAACCTGCTGTCACCGGCGGGTGATATCTTTATCCACCTGATCAAAATGATCGTCGTGCCGATTGTGATCTCCACCCTGGTGGTCGGGATTGCGGGCGTCGGCGACGCCAAGCAGCTTGGCCGCATCGGCGCTAAAACCATCATTTATTTCGAAGTGATCACGACGGTTGCCATCATTCTGGGCATTACGCTCGCGAATGTTTTCCAGCCGGGCCACGGCATAGATATGTCACAGCTTGCTACCGTGGATATTTCGAAATACCAGCACACGGCGCAGGACGTACAAAGCCATGCTCATGGCCTGATGGGGACTATTCTGTCGCTCGTGCCTACCAACATTGTGGCATCAATGGCGAAGGGCGAGATGCTGCCGATCATCTTCTTCTCGGTGCTGTTTGGCCTGGGGCTGTCGTCGCTGCCCGCGACTCACCGCGAGCCGCTGGTGACCGTCTTCCGCTCCATCTCTGAAACCATGTTCAAAGTGACGCACATGGTGATGCGCTATGCGCCGGTGGGTGTTTTCGCGCTGATTTCCGTGACCGTTGCGAACTTTGGCTTTGCCTCGCTCTGGCCGCTGCTGAAGCTGGTGGTGCTGGTGTATGTGGCGATTGCCTTCTTTGCGCTGGTGGTGCTGGGCGCGGTGGCGCGCCTGTGCGGGCTGAAAATCACCATCCTGATGCGCATCCTGAAAGACGAACTGATTCTGGCGTTCTCTACCGCCAGCTCCGAGAGCGTGCTGCCGCGCATCATCGAGAAGATGGAAGCCTATGGTGCTCCGGCGTCGATCACCAGCTTCGTGGTGCCGACCGGTTACTCGTTTAACCTGGACGGTTCCACGCTTTATCAGAGCATTGCGGCGATCTTTATCGCTCAGCTGTACGGCATTGAGCTGTCGCTGTGGCAGGAAATCATTCTGGTGCTAACGCTGATGGTGACCTCAAAGGGGATTGCCGGCGTGCCGGGCGTCTCTTTCGTGGTGCTGCTGGCCACGCTTGGCAGCGTCGGTATTCCGCTGGAAGGGCTGGCGTTTATTGCCGGGGTTGACCGTATTCTGGATATGGCGCGTACCGCGCTGAACGTGGTCGGCAACGCGCTGGCGGTGCTGGTTATCGCCAAGTGGGAACATAAATTCGACCATAAAAAAGCCCAGGCCTATGAGCGTGAGCTTTTTGGGAAGTTTGACAGTAAGGCGAACAGTTAAGTAAAGCCCCTCACCCCGGCCCTCTCCCCAAGGGGGAGAGGGTTAGGGTGAGGGGATGTTTTACCCCATCGCGCTTTCGCGCAGCCGGGCCTTCAGCTTATTGTACTCATCAATCACATACTGCTCGGCGGCCGGCTGGTCGACGATCGGCTCGACGCGCACGGCGCAGTACTTGTACTCCGGCGTTTTGGTTATCGGGCTCAGGTTCTCCGTCACCAGCTCATTACAGGCACCAATCCACCACTGATAGGTCATGTACACTGCGCCTTTATTCGGACGCTCGCTGACCGCTGCCCGGGTAATAACCCGGCCTTTGCGCGAATTCACCCAAATCAGCGCCTCATCTTCAATGCCCAGCCGGGCGGCATCTTCGACGTGGATTTGTGCATAACCCGGTTCATCGGCCAGCGCGGCCAGTGCCGCACAGTTCCCGGTCATTGAACGGCAGGAGTAGTGGCCCACTTCACGCACCGTAGAAAGCACCATCGGGTACTCGTCGGTGACGCGATCGATAGGCGGTGCCCAGTCGCAGGTGAAGAACTGCCCCCGGCCGTTAGGGCGCTCAAACTTGCTCTCATAAAGGTAAGAGGTGCCCTGATCCGCGTCAGATGTGTCCCGGCAAGGCCACTGGATATAGCCCAGCTCGCCCATCTTCTCGTAGGTTGCCCCGTAGAAGTCCGGACACAGGTGGCGCAGCTCGTCCCAGATTTCCTGGGTGTTGCTGTAGTGCATTGGGTAGCCCATGCGGGTGGCGATTTCACTGATAATCTGCCAGTCCGTTTTGAGATCCCACTTCGGCTCAACCGCTTTAAAGAAGCGCTGGAAACCGCGGTCGGCGGCGGTGAAGACGCCTTCATGCTCGCCCCATGAGGTGGACGGTAAAATAACGTCGGCCTCGGCGGCGGTTTTAGTCATGAAGATGTCCTGCACAATCACCAGCTCAAGCCCGGCAAACGCTTTGCGCACGGCGGAAAGCTCGGCGTCGGTCTGGAGCGGATCTTCCCCCATAATATAGGCCGCGCGGACTTCCCCGTGCTCGACCCGGTGAGGCAGTTCGCTGATGCGGTAGCCGTTAGCTTCCGGCAGCGCGTCAACGCCCCAGGCTGCTGCAAATTTGCTGCGGGTTTCCGCGTCACGAACATACTGGTTGCCGGGGAACATGTCCGGCAGCGCGCCCATATCGCAGGCACCCTGCACGTTGTTCTGGCCACGAACCGGGTTCACGCCCACGTTAGGCTTGCCGAGGTTGCCGGTCATCAGCGCCAGGCTGGTGAGCGAGCGCACGGTTTCCACGCCCTGATAGAACTGGGTCACGCCCATGCCCCACAGGATGGTGGCCGTTTTGGCTTTGGCGTACATGCGCGCCGCCGCACGGATTTCCCCGGCGCTGACGCCCGTGATTTCCTCTACGGATTCCGGCGTGTAGCCTTCAACAATTTTGCGATACTCCTCGAAGCCCTCGGTACGAGAAGCGACGAAAGCGTGGTCGTAAAGATTCTCTTCAATAATGACGTGGCCAATCGCATTCAGCAGCGCGATGTTTGAGCCGTTGCGTAACCTTAAATGCATATCGGCAATGCGAGCGGTTTCAATTTTGCGCGGATCGACAACGATAATCTGAGCCCCTTTCTGCTTCGCCTTAATCACGCGATTAGCCACGATAGGGTGTGAATCCGCCGGGTTGTACCCGAACACAAAGACTAAATCAGTACCCTCAATCTCGACGATAGAGTTACTCATCGCGCCATTCCCGACCGACTGGTGCAGACCTGCAACCGATGGGCCGTGTCAGACACGTGCGCAGCAATCGACGTTATTGGTTCCAATAACGGCGCGCGCAAATTTTTGCATTACATAGTTGGTTTCGTTGCCTGTTCCGCGTGAAGAGCCGGTGGTTTGAATGGCGTTCGGGCCATACTTGGCTTTGATCTCGCTCAGGCGTGAGCTGACGTAATCCAGTGCTTCGTCCCAGGATACGGCTTCCAGCTTGCCGCCGCGCTCGCGGCGAATCATCGGGGTTTTCAAGCGCGGGGTAAGGATTTTGGTGTCGGTGATAAAATCCCAACCGTAATACCCCTTCAGGCACAGGTCGCCCTGGTTGGTTTTACCCTGTGCGCCTTCCGCCTTGACGATTTTGCCGTTATCCACCACCAGGTTTATCTTGCAACCCGAGGCGCAATAGGGGCAAACCGTGACGACTTTTTTCATCATGTTGCTCCAGTCAATGCTGTCATTTAAGTGCGGCGATAAAAGCAAACCGCCTTGCTGAGCCACTCAATGCATTATCTATGCCACATAGAATACGTGGGTAATGGCGCGGGGTTCTGGGGGATCCGACGGGAGCACTGACGAGAGAAGCAGGATTTCGTCATAAATGACGTGTCGAACTGACGGCCATTTGTGACAGTGATAGAAAATTCTACATGGATCTGTGTTCTTTCTGCGGCGCGCAATCAACAATCGCTCACACTAAAAAGAACCTCCTCCCCTCCGGAGAAAATAATGAAACCTGCAATCCTGGTGGTGGATGACGACAAGGCCATTTGCGACGTGCTGCGCGACGTGCTCAGTGAACATGTCTTTGACGTGCTTGTGTGCCATAGCGGTAATGAAGCGCTGCAGATTGTGGCGGCAGAGCCTTCTGTTGCGCTGATTTTGCTGGATATGATGCTGCCGGATACCAACGGCCTGCTGGTACTTCAGCAGGTGCAGAAACTGCGTCCCGCTTTGCCGGTGGTGATGCTGACCGGCATGGGCAGCGAGTCCGACGTCGTCGTGGGCCTGGAAATGGGCGCCGATGACTACATCGCCAAACCGTTCAATGGGCGCGTGGTAGTGGCCCGAGTCAAAGCGGTACTGAGGCGCAGCGGGGCGCTGGCCGTAGAAAGCAGCCCGACCAAAACCAGCGGGCTGCAGTTTAACGGCTGGCGGCTGGACACCGACCGCTGCCAGTTGATGAATGCTCAGCAACAGCAGGTTGATCTCACTCAGGGCGAATATGGCCTGCTGCTTTCCCTGGTGCAGAACGCCAGGAAAGTGCTGTCGCGGGAAAAGTTGCTCGAGCTCACCCACAGCGAAAGCCTGGAAGTGTTCGACCGCACTATCGACGTATTAATCATGCGGCTGCGGCGCAAAATTGAGGTCAACCCGCACCAGCCCACGCTGATTCGCACCATCCGCGGCGTGGGCTACGTTTTTGCCGCCGATATCACTCACGGCGAGAATAATGCGGTTTAGCGTCTAGTTCCCGGTCGAAAAGTAGCGGGCCGGTGAAGTGCCAAAGGCATTTTTGAACATATGGATAAAATTGCCCGGAGAGGCGTAGCCCAGTAATTCTGAAACCTCCGATACCGACATGCCTTGTGCCAGCTTATCCAGCCCGTGGGTCAGCCGGACCTGCCTCCGCCATTGGGCAAAATTTAGGCCGGTTTCTGCCACAAAAAGGCGACGCAGAGTGCGGGGCGAAAGCGCGCCGAATGCCGCCCAGGCTTCAAAAGTCCGCTCATCGCCGGGGTTCGCGAGCAGTGCAGAAGCCACTTTTTTCAGCCGATGATCTGTCGGCATTGGCAAATGCAGCGCCTCGTGCGGTGCGCGGCAAATCTCATCGTAAATAACGGCGGCCATACGCTGATGTTCCGGCTCGGGTTTTGCCTGCTTATCCCATTCGCAGGCGCGACGGGCGAGCGCGTGAAGCACCTCCGAAACGGCAATCACGCAGGGCTTTTCCGGCAACCCCGAGCAGCTTTCAGGCGTAATCAGCAGCGTCCAGCCTTTTACGGCTCCGCTGATGCTGACCTTGTGGATTACGCCCGGCGGCAGCCAGCTGGCGCGATGGGGAGGCAAAAACCAGGCTCCGTCAGCGGTGTGAACGTGCAGTAAACCAGACTCCACGCAAAAAACCTGGCCGCGCAGGTGCTGGTGCCAGGCCACTTCCCGCGTGCCGAGCAGATATTCACTTTCAGGGGCGACGCTGCCTTCAAGGGCAATCAGCGCCGGGCCGCTAAGCCATTCGCTGTAATCGGGGGCTGGTGGCTGAGGAGGATGTTTTATCATGGCCGGTTTTCACTATTTATCGTCCGTATAACGTTATCCTTGCGCGGTCGAGCCGTGCAACTCTTTTGTGGAACCAGAACAAACCACAGAGGAAACCTCATGAGTACTTCAGGCGTTGCAATTATTGGTGCGGGACTGGGCGGGCTGGCGCTGGCTCAGGGCCTGAAAAGCCATGGAATCAGCGCCACCGTTTACGAGGCAGATCCGGCGCCCGACAGCCGTATCCAGGGCTACCGGATTAGAATCGACGCCCAAGGGCAGCAGGCACTTGCCAGGGTGTTGCCTCCTGCGCTTTATCAACTCTTTCGACAAACGGCCTCGGTAGCCAGTACGGAAGGACGTTTTTTGGATAGAACCGGACAACAGGCTAATGGCCGTCAGCCTGAAGGCTGGCATCGGGCTGAACAAAACCCCGATCTTGCCCCAGATTTAAGCATTCATCGCCAGACCCTGCGGGAAATCCTGATGTGTGGCCTCGAGGGGGCTCTGCGCTACGGCCACGCTTTAGAGGGTTACCATCAGGAAAGTGAAGGCCGGGTAGGGCTAAGGTTTGCTCATACGGCTGACGCAAGCTGCCAGCTTCTGGTCGGCGCGGACGGTATCAATTCACGGGTCAGGACACAGCTTGCCCCTGATGCCGCGCCGGCGGATTCGGGCTATCTCTGCCTGTATGGCAAAAGCGCTTTAACGGTGGAGAAGGCGTTGTACGAAGGCACTAACGTGCTGTTTTGCGACGGATTCAGCGCCATTATTGATGAAATGCGCTTTCGGCAGGATTTTACAGCGCTCGCGGCAAAGGCGGGTTTTAACGGCAGTCTCACGCAGACCGAAGATTATCTTTACTGGGCGCTGATCGGCCCCGGTTCACGGTTAGCTGTTCCCTTAGACAGCTTGTCTCTTCCCCCGATGCTGCAAAAGCTTATACAACGGACTTTGCCAGAACATATTGCGACGCTGCCGGTCCGCTACGGCAATTCGAATATTGTCTGGCAGCCCGGAAACGTCACCCTGCTGGGCGATGCCGTCCACGCCATGAGTCCGGCCGGTGGCATAGGGGCTAATACTGCGTTGAGAGATGCCGCCGATCTTGCCACCGCGCTTCACGGCAAGGGCCTGTCCGGTTTAGCTGAATATGAACGCCTGATGCTTGCCAGAGGCAAAGCGGCCGTGGCAGATTCCGCCGTGGCGGCTGCAAAGCTTTCCGGCTAGATAAACTGCCGGTACTCATGGCACAAAAGCAGGTCCGGGGAGGTATCTTCGGTAAGGGTGCTGAAGCGCTCAAGCGGTTTTAAAAAGCGATTGTCGTGGTCGTCATCGTTGACCATCGACACTTCGCCGACCAGCACGTCGCCGTAGCCCGGCTCAGCCCAAAAGCTGTGGTACATCTCCGGCACCAGGCTGATGCTTTCTCCGGGCGATAAGCGCAGCTGGCTGCCCGCCGCGTGCGTCTGGCGGCAGCCGTCAATCACCACCGTGATGTCTGTTTCGTCAGGCTGTTCGAAGGGATCTGACTGCCACAGTTCGACAATCAAGTTCCCGCCGCCGCGGTTGATAATGTCCTCCTGTTTGCTCCAGTGAAAATGCATCGGCGTCATCTGGTTATCACGCACGTGCATGACCTTCTCTGCGTAGGATTTGGCGTAGGGCGCGCCTTCCGGCGAGCCATTGCGCAGGGTAAACAGCGTCAGGCCCATGGTCAGGAAGTCGCCGCCGCCGAAGTCGGTGATGTCCCACCCGAGTTTCAGATCGAATACCTCCTGCCAGCTGCGGGGGTTAACCTGCAGCCATTTTTGCGGCGAGAAGCTGGCGAACGGGGGCAGTTGCACCCCGTGGCGGGCAAAAAACTGCCGGGTTTCATTCAGGTACTGATTGACCTCGGAGCGTTTCATCTGGCCTTCCTTTGATGTGGACCCTCACCCTAACCCTGGAAGGGAGAGAGGACTAACCATTTTCGCCCTCTCCCCTTTGGGGAGAGGGCCGGGGTGAGGGGCAAATTACTTCACCGTCCACCCTTTGTAGCTGCCGATATTGCTCTTATCGATCATCGTCACCGGGATCAGCACCGGGCCTTTTGGCGCGGGTTTACCCTGCAAAATGTCATAGCCAATCTCAACCGCTTTCGCCGCCATCACCTGCGGATCCTGGGCCGGGGTCGCCACAAACAGCGAGCTGCCGCCGCGCTTCAGGGCTTCTTCACCGTCCGGGCTGCCGTCCACGCCGACAATAAAGAACTCGTTACGTTGAGCCTGTTTTGCCGCCAGATCGGCCCCGATCGCCGTCGGATCGTTGATCGCAAACACGCCGTCGATCTTCGGATTTGCCGCCAGCAGCGAGGTCATCACTTCCAGGCCACCTTCGCGGCTGCCCTTAGCATTCTGGTTAGACGAAAGGATCTTAATGTCCGGGTGTTTTTTGAATTCGGTTTCGCAGCCCTCAACGCGGTTCTGTACGGCGGAAACCGGCGGCCCGTTAATGATCACCACATTGCCTTTGTCTTTCAGGCGATCCGAAATGTATTTACAGGCCATTTGCCCGGCCTGAGTGTTATCGGAAGTGATCGTGGCATCGGCGCCGTCTGCCGCAACGTCCACCGCCACAACGACGATCCCGGCGTCTTTCGCGCGTTTTACCGCCGGGCCGATCCCTTTGGAATCCGCGGCGTTAAGAATGATCATGTCCACCTTCGCGGCAATGAAGTTGTCGATCTGCGCCACCTGCTGGCCGAGATCGTAGCCGCTGGAGACCAGCGTCACTTTCACGTTATCACCGGCGAGCTTGCGGGCTTCCAGCTCGGCACCTTTGGTGATCTGCACGAAGAACGGGTTGGCGAGGTCGCCCACCGTCACGCCGATCGACTTTAACTCTTTCGCCTGGGCAAACGGCGCGCCTGCGATCATTGCACCAGCCAGTAACGCAGTAACTATAGGTTTCAAACGCATGCTGTTTTCCTCACTCGTAGGGTAGGGTTTTGTTGTTATGCACTTTGATTGTGACGGGTACGGTATTTGTCGATCAGCACCGCTATGATGATCACCGCCCCTTTGATCACCAATTGCCAGAAATAGGAGACGCCCATCAGCGTCATGCCGTTGTTGAGCGTGGCGATAATCAGCGCCCCCACCAGCGTGCCGGTGATGGTGCCAATCCCGCCCACGAAGCTGGTTCCGCCGAGGATAACGGCGGCGATGGCGTCCAGCTCGTAGCCCACGCCGAGGTTACCGTTGGCGCTGTAGAGCCGTGACGCACTCATGATGCCGCCCAGGCCGGAAAGCAGCCCGCTCATGCCGTACACGAACAGCAGCACCATCCACACTTTGATGCCGGTCAGGCGTGCCGCCTGCATGTTGCCACCCACCGCATAAATATGAACGCCCAGCGTGGTGCGGCGCAGAATGAACCAGCACACCGCAATCACCAGCAGGGCGATAACCACCAGCCACGGCACCGGGCCAAGATAGGCGTTGCCAATCCACTCGAAATTAATGTTGGAGTTAATCACCGTCGTGCCGTCGGCCAGCAGATACGCCGCGCCGCGCAGCGCGGTATAGGTGCCGAGCGTGACGATAAACGGCGGTAGCTCGGCCCAGGCGACCAACATGCCGTTAAACAGCCCCAGCCCGGTGCCCATCAACAGCGCCGCCGGAATCGACAGGCCTTCCCAGCCAGGCATCAGCGACACCACCATCGCCGTGACGGCGGTGGTGCCGAGGATAGATCCGACGGACAGGTCGATGCCGCCGGTCAGAATGATGAAGGTCATCCCTGCCGCCAGCACGATGTTAATGGACGACTGGCGAGCGATATTGAGCAGGTTAGATTCGGTGAAGAAGTTAGGGGCGACAAAGCCAAAGACGGCAATGATGAGCACCAGAATCGGCAAAATACCGACGGTTTGCATCAAATCGCCGAACAGGGCTTTTTTGAGCGAGGCGGATTTTGCCACCGGTTGCGTGCCTGAGTTAGTCATGGTGCACCTCTTTCTTATGGGCCTCGGTCACGCCGGTAGCCAGGGTCATAATATTTTCTTGTGTAATGTCGTGGCGCAGCAGCTCGCCGGCAATGCTGCCTTCGCGCATGACGTACACCCGGTCGCTCATGCCCACCACTTCGGGCAGCTCGCTGGAAATCATTAAAATGGCCACGCCCTGGCGGGCCAGCTGGTTCATGATGCGGTAAATTTCGCTTTTAGCCCCCACATCCACGCCGCGCGTTGGCTCGTCGAGGATCAGGATGCGTGGGCCAATGGCAACCCAGCGGGAAATCAGCAGTTTTTGCTGGTTGCCTCCGGAAAGACCCCCGGCACGAACCTGCGCGTGAGGGACGCGAATATTCAGCAGGCTGATGGCGTCGTCTGAAATGGTCTGGGCTTTTTTGCGGTCGAGCATGCCGAAGTGGGCGTCACGCTCAAGCGTGGCCATGGTGATGTTGTCCTGCGCGGCCAGCTCAAGGAACAGCCCCTGCTCTTTGCGGTTTTCGGTCAGGAAGCCAATGCCGTGCTGAATCGCCTCGCGGGGGGAATGCAGCGTCACAGGCTGGCCGTCGATCTCAATCGATCCGCCTGCGGGTTTGCGTACGCCGAAGATCAACTGCGCCAGCTCTGAACGTCCCGCGCCTACCAGCCCGGCCAGGCCGACTATTTCCCCGGAGCGAACGTGCAGGCTGACGGGCTGCACTTTGCCGTTGTCCGTCAGGTGATGAACATTCAGGCGCGGGCTGCCCAGCGGGATATCACGCTCTTTGTTAAACAGGTCGCTAAGGGGCCGACCCACCATCATTTTCACCAGCTCGCTGGCGTTCAGGTTTTCGCGCGTCAGGCTGCCGACATACTGGCCGTCGCGCAGCACGCTGACCCGGTCAGACAGCTCATAAATCTCTGCCATGCGGTGGCTGATGTAGATAATCGCCATGCCTTCATCGCGCAAGCGGAAAATCAGCTCAAACAGGCGATGCGTTTCGCGAGAGGAGAGGGCGGCGGTGGGTTCATCCATCACCAGAATACGGCTGTTGCGCTGGAGCGCGCGGGCAATCTCAACCTGCTGCTGCTCGGCAATGGTGAGCTTCATCACGAGGTCGGTGGCTTTGAACTGCGCGCCGAGGCGGTCAATCACCGCCTGCGCCTGCTGTACCATCTCTTTGCGCTGCACGAGGCCGCCGCGCGCTAGTTCGCTGCCGAGGAAAATGTTTTCCGCCACGGTGAGATTTGGCGCGAGCTGCATCTCCTGGTAGATCAGCGTGATGCCCGCGTTGAGGGCATCTTTGGGGCCTTTGATGGCGTAGGGCTCACCGTCAATAAGCACTTCGCCGCTGGTGGCGATGTAAGCCCCGGCAAGGATCTTCATCAGGGTACTTTTGCCAGCGCCGTTCTCGCCCATTAGTGCATGGATTTCACCGGGAAAGACCGTTAAATCGACGCCTTTAAGCGCATAAAATTTGCCAAACGACTTGGCAATATTGCGCATTTCCAGAATGGGGACTCTGTTCATGGTGCGGCGCCTGTGGTGGTTATTTATGAGGCCAGTCAACCACGCGCCGGTAAATGCAAAATGTCAGCGGCCGTTCATATTTGTCATAGAGTTGAATAGTTAACCTGGATCACATTCCCGGTGTGGAAATATTTATCAAAATTCGTGCAATGCTTAACTGGAGTGAATATGTGGCCCTCACCCCGGTTCTCTCCCTGAAAGGGAGAGGGGGAAAGACGATGTGCAATGCTTTGGCCTCAGTCCGTATTTGGGGAGAGGTTACCCCCTTTTTCCCAGTGCCACTTGGGAAGAGGTTACCCCCTTTTTTCCCTCTCCCCTCTGGGGAGAGGGTCAGGGTGAGGGGAAAAAAACAACCACGGAGCCCCTATGACCCAGCCTCGTCCGTCCTTCTTCGCCAGCGCCCGTGGCCGCCTGCTGTTTTTCAACCTGCTGGTAGTGGCGGTCACGCTGATGGTTTGCGGCGTGGCGGTGCTCGGCTTTCAACACGCCAGCCGCCTCCAGGAACAGGTGCAGGGGCAAACGCTGCTCGACATGTCCGGCAGCATGGAGCTGGCGCGCGACACCTCCAACGTGGCGACGGCGGCGGTCAGGCTTTCTCAGGTCGTCGGCGCGCTGGAATATCAGAGCGAAGCGGAAAGCCTGAAACAGACCCAGCTTTCGCTGCAAAACTCGCTTTCTCATCTGGCTACCGCGCCGCTGGCCCGGCGTGAACCGCAGCTGGTCGGCCGGATCATCTCCCGCAGCAACGAGCTGGAAAGCAGCGTCACCAACATGCTGGTGATGGGGCACCGCCGCCACTTGCAGCGCAACCTGCTGCTAAGCGCCCTGTACCAGAACCAGAGCTATCTTGAGCACCTGCAGGAGGTTAACGCGCGCGAAGGGCTGAACGTGCCGGATGCCGCGCTGCTGAAAGAGATGGATCGCCTGATGCTGGTGGCGATTCAGTCTTCCTCGCCGAGGCCGGCGGTACGCCAGCTGAGCGAAGTGATGCGGCTTCTGCCCGAACGAGCGCCGTCGCCGCTGGCGGACAGTATTTTGCAGCAGTTCAGAAGCGGCCTTCAGCAGCTGCCACCGCTCTCCGCCCAGCTTGAGGAGAGTGACCTGGGCATCGCCTGGCACATGTATCACATCAAAGCGCTGGTGGCTTTTCTGAATCAGGACATCAACCTGTACGTGCAAAAAGTCGGGGAAGAATCCCGGCAGCGCAGCCAGCAAAGCCACCGGGATTTGCAGTCCATTATCGCCTTTATCGGCCTGTTCGCCCTGCTGGCGCTGGTGATCACTGGCTTCGCCGGGCTGTATATCTACCGCAACCTCGGCTCTAACTTAACGGCCATTTCCCAGGCGATGACGCGGCTGGCGAAGGGTGAAAAAGAGGTCAGCGTGCCCGCGCAGCAGCGGCGCGATGAGCTGGGTGAACTGGCCAGGGCGTTTAACGTCTTTGCCCGCAATACGGCGTCGCTGGAGCACACTTCACGCCTGCTGAAAGAGAAAAGTACCCTGCTGGAAACCACCTTCCACGCCATGCGCGATGGCTTTGCGCTGTTCGACAGCGACGGTTTCCTGGTGGTGTGGAACCAGCAGTACCCGCTGCTGCTGGGGCTGGATCCGCAGCGCCTGCAGCGCGGCCAGCACTATCTTGGGCTGCTCAAACAGGTCACGCCGCTTCAGGAACACATGCTCGGCAATCTCTCCCGACCTCTGCCAAAGCCGCAGGAACTGAGGCTGGCGGACGGGCGCACCATCGAGCTGCGCTTTAGCCCGGTGCCGGGGCGGGGCATGGTGAACGTGGTGCTGGAGCGCAGCGAGCGCAAGGCGCTGGAGGAGGCGCTGGTGCACAGTCAAAAAATGAAGGCGGTGGGGCAGCTCACCGGCGGCCTGGCGCACGACTTCAACAACCTGCTGGCGGTGATCATCGGCAGCCTGGAGCTGACCGCGACAGACTCACCGGACGCCGTGCGCATTCAGCGCGCGCTGAAGGCCGCCGAACGTGGCGCGCAGCTTACCCAGCGGCTGCTTGCCTTTTCCCGTAAGCAATCGCTGCACCCGCGTGCGGTGGCGATGAAAAGCCTGCTGGAAAACCTCGACCCGCTGATGCGCCACTCTTTGCCCGCCCACCTCACGCTTGCTGTTGAAGCCCAGCAGCCCGCCTGGCCCGCGTGGATCGACGTCAACCAGTTGGAGAACGCGATCATCAACCTGGTGATGAACGCCAGGGATGCGATGGAAGGTCGCAGCGGGGAAATTAAGATCCGCACCTGGAACCAGCGCGTGGTGCGTGGCGAAGGGCACAAACAGGATATGGTGGTGATTGAAGTGGCCGACACTGGCCACGGCATGACGGACGAAGTGAAAGCGCAGGTGTTTGAGCCGTTCTTTACCACCAAACAGACCGGGAGCGGCAGCGGGCTGGGGCTGTCGATGGTTTATGGCTTTGTGCGCCAGTCCGGCGGACGAGTGCAGATTGAAAGCGAACCCGGCAAAGGGACTCGGGTCATACTGCAACTGCCTCGTGCGTCTGCGGAGGTGCAGCCGGAAGCCTTGCCGCTGGCCGGTGAACAGGCTGATATCGCCGACCAGCTTGTGCTGGTGCTTGAAGACGAGCCGGACGTGCGCCAGACCCTGTGCGAACAGCTGCACGAGCTGGGTTACCTGACGCTGGAAGCCAGCGACAGCCAGCAGGCGCTGGAGTTAATGGCTGAGGTACCGGACATCGGCCTCGTGATCAGCGACCTGATGCTGCCCGGCGAGCTAAGCGGCGCGGATGTGCTGCAGCAGGCTCGCCGCCACCATCCTCACCTGGATTTGCTGCTGATCAGCGGGCAGGACCTTCGCCGCAGCGAACAGCACCTGCCCGACGTGGAGCTGCTGCGTAAGCCGTTTACCCGAGCGCAGCTTGCTGAGGCGCTACGTAAAGCGCGGGCAGGAAACAGGCGCGGGCAAGCGTAGCCGCACCCTGAGCGCCATTGAAGGCCGAGGAAGACGCGTCGATAAAGCGCACGGCATCATGCGGCAAAGGACGGCGCAGATAGCGTTTCGTCTGTGCCACCAGCGCCTCGCGCGGAAAATCGACCATATCCATCACTCCGCCGCCGAGGATCACTGCATCCGGGTCGAACAGGTTGATGCTGGTGGCGATGGCGCGCGCCGCGTGGTCGAGCAGGGCAGCGACAAACGGCGCCTGGGCGGCAAAGGTAAACAGCTCGCCAATTTCATACGTTTTCGGGCTGGCGTCGTACCAGCGTTTCAGGGCTATCCCCGAGCACACCGTCTCCAGACAGCCAGCATTGCCGCAGCCGCAGGTCAGGTGCATATCGCCCTGCGGAATATGGCCCAGTTCCCCGGCAACGCCGTGGGCGCCGGTCCAGGGGGCGCCGTTCAGCCAGACGGCAAAGCCCATGCCGGTGCCGAGATAAGCCCCCAGTACCTGCTGATGCTGCAGGCCGTTTTGCGCGACATCGAAAGAGAGCTGCAGGTTTACATCCCGAGAAAACTCGACCGGGCAGCCGAGAGCATCCTCCAGCTTACCTGCCAGCTCGTTCAGTTCCAGCGCGGAAAGCGGCAAATTTGGGGTGGAGATGATCGTCCGCTTGTCTTTGCCCACCAGCGCCGGGAACCCCATCACCATGCCGCGGCAGCGGGCGTGAAGGCTGCCTAGCCGCTCGTTCAGCAGATGGGCTATCCCGCAGACCACGCCCCCTGCGATAATGTCTGCCGTGCGCTGTTTTTCACAATGCAGCACCGTGCCGGACTCGTCCTGCAAACACAGGCGGATATGGGTGGCGCCCATATCCACTCCGGCCACCACGTTAAGCGGTTTTGGCATGGGGCATAACCTCGTCTTTGGCCGCCAGGATCTGCTCGCTCATCACCTGCCAGGCCTCGTCGATATCCCGGGCGTGGTTAAACAGCCCGGAAGTGCCGACGATAAACACATCTGCCCCGGCGGCCATGAGTCGTTCATAGGTTGCCGCGTTGCAGGAACCGTCAATTTCAATCTCGTAGCTCAGCCCTTCGCGCTCGCGCCAGGCTTTCAGCTCGGCCACTTTGTCCAGCATTTCCGGGATAAACGGCTGGCCGGCAAACCCTGGGTCAACGGTCATCACCGTCACCTTGTCTGCCTTATGAATGTAGTACTTCATCGCCTCAACCGGCGTTTCCGGGTTCAAAATCAGGCCAACTTTCATGCCGTGGCGGCGAATCTCTTCGATGAGGCGGAAGGCCTGGCCGTTAATGGTTTCCGGGTGCAGGGTGATAATGTCCGCTCCGGCCTCCGCCAGTGGGACGATGTAATCCTGCGGACGGGTGACCATTAAGTGGCAGTCCAGCGGCTTACTGGCAAGCTTCCTGACCTGGCCGACGAAGAACGGGGACAGCGTCAGGTTCGGCACAAAGTGACCGTCCATAATGTCGATATGGAAGTAGTCCGCGTGCAGGTCGATAAACGCAATCTGTTCCTGGAATTTTGCCAGATCCATGCACATCAACGAGGGGGAAATTTTCATTACAAGCTCCTGTAAATCTATGGATTTCTGACAGCGGGTGCGGCCAACGCATCTGCCGTTCTTATTTACTGATTAACCGATCCAGGGCCACCGCAGCGATGATAAGCCCGCCCATCACCACCAGTTGGTAATAGGTTTGTACCTGGAGAATATTGAGCCCGTTGTTGATGGTGCCGATGATCAGGCCGCCAATCACCACCGAGAAAATCCGGCCCTTGCCGCCGAAGAAGCTGGTGCCGCCGATGATGGCGCTGGCGATGGCGTAGGTTTCAAACCCCATGCCTGCCAGCGGCTCTGCCGCACCAAGACGCGCGGTTGAGACCACGCCCGCCAGCCCGGCGCAGATGCCGGAGATGATGAACACCACCAGCATGTGGAACTTCACGTCGATGCCGGAGTAGAACGCCGAGTTCTTATTGCCGCCGAGGGCGTAAATATTGCGGCCCAGGCGCGTGCGGGTGGTCAGGAACCACAGTATCCCGGCGACAATCAGCGAGAAGATCACCGGCACCGGAATGCCGAGCGGCGTGGCGGCGAAGAAATTCACGAAATCGAACGAGAAGCCGTACACCGAGTTGGCATCAGAGATAACCAGCGTGATGCCGCGGAAAATGGCGTTGGTGCCGAGGGTGATGATGAACGGATGCAGCCCCGTCCAGTTCACCAGGCAACCGTTAATCGCCCCCAGCAGCCCGCCGACAATCACGCCGCCAATCAGCGCCGCAAGGAACGGATCGACGCCCGCCAGCATCAGTTTGGCAGTGACCATGCCGGAAAGTGCCAGAATCGCGCCCACCGACAGATCGATCCCCGCCACCAGAATGGCGAAGAACTCCCCCATCCCGATAAGCACCGTCACCGAGCTTTGCACAAAGATGGCGCTGATGTTGCTGGCCGTCAGGAAGTACTCAGCGGAGAGCGTGCCGAAGATGGCGACGATAATCGCGAGGATGAAGAAGGTGCCGTATTTGTCCCAAAACTGGGCGAAATTGAACGGTTTTTTCTCGCTTTCTTCGCGTTTCATTCTTGTGGTAATGCCCATGCCATAATCTCCTCTTCGCTGATATCGTCGCGATTGTTCAGGATTTGCGTCAGTCGCCCTTCGCAGAACACGGCAATGCGGTCGCAGACGGCGATAATTTCGGGAAGCTCAGACGACACCATCAGGATGACTTTTCCGTCATCCGCCAGCTGGCGCATCACTTTGTAGATTTCGGCCTTCGCGCCGACGTCGATGCCGCGCGTAGGCTCATCGAAAATGATCACTTCCGGGTTACAGCACAGCCACTTAGAAATCAGCACCTTCTGCTGGTTGCCGCCGGAAAGCTCGGTAATGTTCTGGTCGACGCTGTGGCACTTCAGCGCCAGCAGCTGGCGCTGGGCTTCGGCGGTCTGGCGCTCCTCGGCTTCGTTAAACAGGCCCATCGCGCCTTTGTAACCGCCGCGCTTGAGGCTCTGGCTGACGGCCATGTTCTGCGCGATGGAGAAGTTGGCGAAAAAGCCGTTATCGCGGCGGCTTTCGGTGATGTAGCCCATGCCTTTTTTCAGCGCGTCCATCGGTGAGCTCGGCGAGATATTTTTGCCGTTAAGCAGAATTTCCCCGGACGAACGTTTGTCCACGCCAAACAGACAGTCCATCAGCTCGGTACGCCCGGAGCCGACGAGGCCGGAGAAGCCCAGGATCTCGCCCCGATTCACGCTGAACGAAATATCTTTTACTTTTTTGCGGTCGCGGCTGCTGACGTTCTTCACTTCAAACACCACGTCAGGCTCCACGTTCCCGGCGCTCTCTTTCATCGCGCTAAAGCGGTTTTGCAGCTCGCGGCCAACCATCAGGCGCACAATGTCATCGTTGGAGACGTCGCTGACCTGGCCGCTGCAGACGCTGCTGCCGTCTTTCATTACCGTGTAGCGGTCGCAGATGCGGCGGATTTCGGCGAGCTTATGGGAGATGTACACCATCGCCGTGCCTTCTTTCCGCAGCTGGTTCATGATGAGAAACAGATAATCGACTTCTTTATTGGTTAAAGAAGAGGTCGGCTCATCCATAATAATGACTTTGGCGTCCAGCATTAATGTTTTGGCAATTTCTAACATTTGCTTGTGACTGATGGATAAATTACCCACCTTTTCATCGAGATCCACTTTTAAGCCGACACGTAAAAGCATCATCGCGGCGCGAATACGCATCTCTTTCCAGTCAACAATATTAATCCCGAAGATTTTTTTAGTGGTATGACGGCCAATATAAAGATTTTCTAAAACTGTTAATTCATCAATGACGCTGAGTTCTTGATAAATAATCCCAATGCCGAGCTGTGCCGCTAATTTATGATCAAGTTTTTCATAATTAACGTCATTAATCGTAATGGTGCCTTTGGTCGGTTCGTGAATACCCGACAGGACTTTCATCAGGGTTGATTTACCTGCACCATTTTCCCCGAGCAGCGCGTGAATTTCGCCGGGAAATATTGTTAAATCAACCGATTTTAATGCGTGAACCGGACCAAAGGATTTGCCGATCCCCGCCATTGCAATGTATGGCGTGACCATGACGAGCCTCAATCATTTTTAGCGAAGGTTTCCCCTCACCCTAACCCTCTCCCCACAGGGGAGAGGGGACGGTACCGAGCTGATGTTGGTTTTCTCTCTCATCCCGAAAGGGAGAGTGAATAACTGCTGCCACTGCTTTTCTTTTAGTACTCTTTTCGCCCCTTTGCCCGCGGGGGAGAGCTACCCCTTTTTTCACTTTCTCCCTATGGGAGAGGGCCACTCAGTCTTTCTCCCTCTCCCCTTTGGGGAGAGGGCTGGGGTGAGGGGATAAAGCCACTCAAACCTTAACTATTTCGTCACCAGCACCGAATCCACCAGGCTAAACTGCGGGGCCTTATCCAGCGCAATCACCTTGCCCGTTTTCGCCGCATCTACCAGTAGCTTCAGGCCTGTCGCGCCGATATCCGCCGGGTTCTGCGCCACGGTGGCGGTCATCTGCCCGTCAGCCACCATCTTGCGGGCTTCCGGGATACCGTCGGTGCCGACCACCAGAATTTTCCCGGTCTTCCCGGCGTTAGCCACCGCCTGAGCGGCACCCATCGCCATGGTGTCGTTCGCGCAGTAGAAGGCTTTCAGGTTCGGGTTACGCTGCAGCACGTTGGTGGCTACATCGAGCGCCTTGATGCGGTCCCAGTCGGCGGGCTGGCTGGCAACCAGTTTGATCTGGCTGGCTTTCTTAAAGGCATCGCTGGCGCCTACGCGGCGGGCTTCGCCGGAGGCGTTACCTGCTTTGCCCTCGATGATGGCGACGTCGCCGCCTGCGGCACCGAGCTTATCGATGATGAAGCCTGCGCCCTTCGCGCCGACCGCCACGTTATCGGTGGTGACAAAGGCTTCGACGTTGCCGCCGGCTTTTTTCAGGTTATCCATATCGATTTTTTCATCGAGGTTGACCAGGTAAATGCCTTTTTTCCAGGCATTCGCGACCGGCACCACGAGGTTGACCGAGGAGAGCGGCGCAAAAGCGATGCCTTTGTATTTCTTATTGGTTAAATCTTCAAAAAGCTGTAATTGCGACTGGAAATCCCCCTCCGAAGGTGAAGCAAAAATATCTACGCTAACGCCCAGCGTTTTGGCTTCATCTTCAATACCTTTTTTCATATCCACCCAATAAGGGTTGGATAATGTTTTTAATACCACCGCATAATCGGCAGCCGCAAAAGCGCTGGTGGATAACATCAGGCCCATAGCAGCGCCGCTGAATATTTTCAGATATTTATTCATAATAATATTCTCAGTGTAGGGTACAGTCAGATCCCGCTGAGGCGGGATCTCTTTTTTACTTCAGCGCCCCTGGGGAAAAGAAATCCACAATTGCGCCAGTTTTTTGCATATTTAATGTTGCCTGTTCAATATTTTGCTGTGCGACTGAAACAAAAAATGCATCGAGTAACGTTAATTGTAATATACGCGCCGAGGCGTTACGGCCCAATAAAGGTGTCTCCGGTGCGGGCGAACAAATAATAAAGTCAGCCAGTCGGGCAATCGGCGAATGATAGCTATGAGTAATACAAATTATTTTTGCGCCGTTCTTTTTCGCCAGCTCCACCGCCGCTTTTAAATCACCGGTTCGCCCCGAATGGGATACCACCAGCACCACATCACCTTCTTTTAGCAGCGAGGCCGACATCATCATGATGTGGGCATCCTGGTAAGCCTGGCAGCGCACGCCAATGCGCAAAAACTTATGCTGAATGTCGTTACAAATGGCGTTTGAGCCCCCCACGCCGTACAAATCCCGCTGTTTTGCCTTCGCGAAGTAGCGCGCCGCGCGGTGGATTTCGTCCACGTTGACGATCGACTGCCCTTCCATAATGGTGCGCAGGGTGATGTTAAACACCTTGTTGACCACATCCTGCGGCGCTTCGTCGAAGGCAAGTTCGGTCGGCAATACCTGCTCTGACTCGGAAAAGTAGGTGACCAGCGCGCTGCGCAGGTTACGGAAGCCGCTGAACCCCAGCAGCTTCGAGACTTTAACGATCATCGCTTCCGACACCGCAAGGGCTTCGGCAACGTCTTTAATGGCCGGGGCATCGCTCAGATTACCGGGCTTCAACAACCAGTCGACGATGCGGCTTTCGTTGTCCGTCATCCCCTCCTGCTTCATGCGCAGCCAGGGGGCAAGGCCGATGCCGAACGGCGGCTGTGAATCAATATCTGACTGACTCATCCTGTTCTCTCGTGTCCGTAGAGTGAAGACGCCACTATAACACCACAGCATGTGCAGAAAATATGCTGCATACTTCACAAAAATAATTAATTCATAAAGTTTTACTTTTTGTGAAGTTAGGTGAATGCGTAAATTTATTTATTTTCATGAAAAATAATGAATTAGTTTAATTTTTCTCGTTAGTGGAAGTCGTTTTATGACGCCAGAGTGACAAGTTGATGCATTGTGTTGTGAAGAGAATCGGTGTAGAAATGGCCACGAACCCGGCGGTTTTGCCGATTAATTGGGCAGTGAGCCGGTCTTAAATCACGAAAGCTGTCGGGTTCGTAAAGTAACGGCAACGGTGAGGATAAAATGAAAAAAATTGCATTTGGCTGTGACCACGTAGGCTTCCTGCTGAAGGCGGAGATTGTGGCGCATCTTCAGGAGAAAGGTATTGAGGTGCTGGATAAGGGGACCTGGTCCGGTGAGCGCACCGATTACCCGCTCTACGCCAGCGCGGTGGCAGAAGCCGTGGTGAATGGCGAAGTCGAGGGCGGCATTTTAATTTGTGGCACCGGCGTGGGGATCTCGATCACCGCCAATAAATTTCCCGGTATCCGGGCGGTGGTCTGCAGCGAACCTTATTCCGCGCTGCTTTCCCGCCAGCACAACAATACCAACGTGCTGGCTTTCGGCTCCCGCGTGGTGGGGCTGGATTTAGCTAAAATGATCGTCGATGCATGGCTAAGCGGGGAGTTTGAAGGCGGGCGGCATCAGGCGCGAGTCGAGGCCATTGGCGCGCTGGAATCGCCGAGAATTTGAGATTCCTCCGCTACTGCATATGAGGCCGCCTGATTACGCTGAGGCCAGTCCATCCTGGAGACTGACCGATGAAATCTTATGCCGCCGCGCTGCTGCTCGGCACGCTGTACCTGGCCTCGCCGTTCGCGCAGGCCGACGTGATTGATGACGCGATTGGCAATATCCAGCAGGCGTTTAGCGATGCCTACAAGCCGGGCAGCGACCGCGTTTATCATGATGACAGTGATGATTCGGCAGATCAGCGTCGGCTCAGCCGCCAGGACGAAGCCCGCTATCGCCAGCTGGAGGACAGACGCCGCAGCCTTGATGAACGGCAGAATCAGCTCGACCGCGAGCGCCAGCAGTTGGATGACGAAGAGGGCCGCCTGCAGGACGACGACGATCGCTAGTCCAGCACGATTTCCATGCCGTCAAAACCGGCTTCAAACCCTTCAGGCAATACGTTGTGCATCAGCCATGCATCAAACTGGTGGCTGATGTGGGTCAGCACGACTCGCGGGCTGCCAATCTGCTCGTTCAGGGTGATCACCGTGGTTAGGTCGCAATGATTTTTCGGCGTGTCAGGCCGGGGTTCGCGGCTGCAATCTATCACCACTACTTCCGGGCGGTTGGCGGCCAGAAACTTCAGGGTTTTATCCGGCAGCCCCGCCGTATCGCTCAGCCAGGCAAGACGGCTGTAGGCAGTTTCAAACAGATAGCCAAACGTCAGCTTTGAGTGCAGCAGCGGCAGCGGAGTGACGCGCAGCGCCTGCAGAGTGAAGGCGACAAACGGCTCGACGGTATGGCTAAAGTCCAGCAGGCCGGGGTGCTTGAACAGATCGTCGCAGCCTTGCTCATCCGGCGGGCCGTAAACCGGGATTTTCTCGCCCACGCCCCAGCGCAACGGGAACAGCCCCTGGACATGATCCATATGGTAATGGGTGAGCAAAAACTGCTGAAAATCTCCCGGCTGCCAGCTGTCCATCAAGTCGGGCAGCCCCGCGTCTATCAGCGTAATCGCATCGTTATACTTGAGTACCGCGCTGCACGGGCGGCGGCGGTGGGCCGGATTGGCTCTGGCTCGTGAACAGGCGGCGCAGCGGCAGCCCCAGGCCGGGACAAGCTGCGCCCCGCCGGTGCCGCTAAGCGTTAGCGTCAGCGTCATCAGGTGTCTCCACCGGTTTGGTAAAGCGGATATGGGTGGCGCGGTAGCCTTCACGCTCGTAAAAACGATGGGCGTCTTTGCGGCTGGTGCTGGTCGAAAGTTCCGTCAGCTCCGCATCGGCTTTGCGTGCTTTTGCTTCTGCCCAGGCAAGCAGCTGTTTGCCTACGCCGTGGCCGCGGGCTTCTTCCAGCACCACCAGCTCCTGGATCTCGCCGATGCGGCGGGCGTGATGCAGATGGTATTGCAGGTGCAGGCTGATCATCCCCACGGCTTTATTCCCCAGCCACGCCAGCTGATAAAAGATATTCGGATCGCGCAGGTTCTCCGTGAAGCAGGCGTTAAAGCCTGGGCGGTCGGCCTGAGCCTGTTTCAGCTCGCAAATCATGCGGTAAACGGTGTCGCTGTCTTCGATAGCGGCGGCTTTCAATTTAACAACATCAGACATGGCGGGGCTCCTTGCGGTGAAGAGGGATAACGTTCGAGCGGTGCTGGGCTAACAGTCGCATAAACAATGCGGCAGACTGTAGCAGACTCCCGTCGTTGTTGAGTATCAGGCAATCGCCTCCCTCTGGCGAATAAAGCGCGGCCCGCTGCAGCCGCTGCTCGATTTGCTCTGCGTTTTCCCGCCCGCGCTGTTCCAGCCGCTGGCGCAGCACGTCCGACGAAACCTGCAGGCAGATGGGCACCAGCCCATCGCCATAGCGTTCCCGCGCCTGTTTCAGGTGCTGGCGCGAGCCGTTCACCACCACGTCAAATCCGGCTTCGAGCCATATATCCATTTCCACGCCGACCCCGTAGGAGTGCTCATGCGCCTGCCAGCTCAGAGCAAACAGCCCCAGCTGCTGGCGCTGCTCAAACTCGTTTGCGCTTAGCGCAATGTGGTTCTCGCAGCCTGCGTCGGCGGCGCGGGTAATGTACCGGTGCGCCACCAGCAGCCTGGCGTGCTCCTGCTGGCGCAGGGCGCTCAGCAGGCTGTCTTTGCCGGAGCCGGACGGGCCCATCAGCCAGATTAGTTTACTCATCAGAACACCCGAATTCCCTGGCGCCAGACGTGATCGACATGGATATGGTCGCCGTGCATGTGCGCCAGCACCAGATCCGCTCGTTTCCCTTCCGCCAGCGTTCCCCGGTCGGCCAGGTTCAGCGCCCGTGCCGGGTTGCGAGTCACCAGGTGAATCGCCTGCGCCAGCGTGAAGCTGTTGCTGTCGTCGTGCGCCACGCGGAAGGCCGCATCCAGCAGGCTTGCGGGATAGTAATCCGAGGAAAGGATATCCAGCAGCCCGGCCTGAGCAAGATGGCTGGCTGCCACGTTGCCGGAGTGAGAGCCGCCGCGCACGATGTTTGGCGCGCCCATCAGCACGCTCATGCCGTGGCGACGAGAGGCTTCGGCGGCTTCTTCCGTGGTCGGGAATTCGGCGATCACGCTGCCGATTTCGTGGGACTCCACCACGTGGGCGGTCGTCGCATCGTCATGGCTGGCGAGGGCGATATTGCGGTCGCGGCAGCGGGCGGCGATGGCCTGGCGGTTTGGCTGCGACCAGCGGGCCGCCAGCGTCAGCTGTTCTTCTTCAAAGCGATCCATCTGCTCGTTGGTGAGATGGTATTTGCCCTGATAGTAGTCGCGGTATTTGGACAGCTCTGCGTACTGGCGCTGGCCCGGCGAGTGGTCCATCAGCGAAACGAGGGAAACCAGTTCGCGGTCAACCAGCTTGTCGAACAGCGGCAGCGTGGTGTGGTGCGGCAGTTCGCAGCGCAGATGCAGGCGATGTTCGGCGCGGTTGAGGCCGCGCTTTTGCGTATCCTCCACGGCGTTGATCATTTTTTCGAGGTTTTCCAGGCGGTCGCCACCGTCGCGCACGTCGCCGATGGCAACGGCGTCCAGCACGGTGGTGATGCCGCTCGCCACCATCAGCGCGTCGTGGCTGCTCATGGCGGAGTGCGCCGGCCAGTCAACCTTTGGCCGTGGGGTAAAGAATTTATCCAGGTTGTCGGTGTGCAGTTCAATCAGCCCCGGCAGCAGCCAGCCGCCGCCGCCGTCGTGCGCGCCCGGCAGCTGGCTTTGGGTCTCGGCAAAGTTGCGAATCACACCGTCGGCCACTTCCAGTGAGCCACTGACCACTTCTTCTTCCAGCACCAGGCGAACATTATTGATAATCATGTTGGGGCTCCATCGCGGACATCGTATGCAGGCGGTCGGCCACCTGTTCACGTACAGCTTCATCGTGGAAGATGCCGACAATGGCCGCTCCACGCGCTTTTGCTTCCTGAATCAAAGCCACCACGGCGGCGCTGTTTTTGGCGTCCAGCGAGGCGGTAGGCTCATCAAGCAGTAAAATGGGGTAATCAACAATAAAGCCGCGGGCGATGTTCACGCGCTGCTGCTCGCCGCCGGAGAAGGTCGACGGGGCAAGGTGCCACAGGCGCTCAGGTACATTGAGCCGGGTCAGCAGGCTGGCGGCTTTTTCCTCGCACTCTTCGCGCGACACGCCCAAATCCAGCAGCGGCTGCATGACGACTTCGAGCGCCGAAATACGCGGGATAACGCGCAGAAACTGGCTCACCCAGCCGATGGTCTGGCGACGTACCGCCAGCACTTCGCGCGCCGGGGCCTGCACGATGTCGATCCATTCGTCGTTGTGCTTAACCCAGATGTGTCCTTCATCCGGCAAATAGTTGGCGTAGAGCGAGCGCAGCAGGGTGGATTTCCCGCTGCCGGAGTGGCCGTGCAGCACCACGCATTCACCGCCTTTGACTTCCAGCGAGGCGTTGGCCAGCACCGGCAGGCGAATGCCGTGCTGATGGTGCAGGACAAAGGTTTTGCTCAGGTTTTCAACCCGTATTCTGGTCATAGCGAGTACCTAATTCTGAAGGACGGAGGACACCAAAAGCTGGGTATACGGGTGATGCGGGTCGTCCAGCACGCGGTCGGTCAGCCCACTTTCCACCACTTTGCCCTGTTTCATCACCAGCAGGCGGTCGGCCAGCAGGCGAGCCACGCCCAGATCGTGGGTGACTATCACCACGGCCAGGTTCAGCTCCACTACCAAACCACGCAGCAGGTCGAGCAGGCGCGCCTGCACGGACACATCCAGCCCGCCGGTCGGTTCATCCATAAAGACCAGCTTCGGATGGGTGACCAGGTTGCGGGCGATCTGCAGGCGCTGCTGCATCCCGCCGGAAAACGTGGTCGGCAGGTCGTCGATACGGGCCGACGGAATCTCAACTTCTTCCAGCCAACGCTGGGCGGTGGCGCGAATGTCACCGTAGTGGCGCGCCCCGGTGGCCATCAGCCGTTCGCCGATGTTGCCCCCGGCGGAAACGTGGCGGCGCAGGCCGTCCATCGGATGCTGGTGAACCACGCCCCATTCAGTGCGCAGCAGGCGGCGGCGTTCGCCTTCCGACATGTCATACAGCGAACGGTCGAGGTAAATCACTTCCCCTTCCTGCGGCGCAAGGCGGGCAGAAATGGCTTTCAGCAGCGTCGTTTTGCCGGAGCCGGACTCGCCCACAATGCCCAGCACTTCTCCGGGCCAGAGGTCAAACGACACGTCCATAAAGCCTTTACCGGGCGCATAGAGGTGGGTGAGGTTATTCACCGAAAGTAACGGGCTGGTCATGACTGAGAGGCCTCACTGTTCTGGCGGCAGTAGTCGGTATCGGAGCAGACGAACATGCGGTTGCCCGCGTCGTCGAGCACCACTTCATCAAGGTAGCTGTGGCGTGACCCACAAATCGCGCACGGCTCTTCCCATTCCTGCACCTGGAAGGGATGGTCGTCGAAGTCGAGGCTCTCTACGCGGGTAAACGGCGGCACGGCGTAAATGCGTTTTTCGCGTCCGGCACCGAACAGCTGCAGCGCAGGGGACATGTGCATTTTCGGGTTATCGAATTTCGGGATCGGCGACGGGTCCATCACGTAGCGATCGTTCACCTTCACCGGGTAGGCGTAGGTGGTAGAGATATGGCCGAAGCGGGCGATATCTTCGTACAGTTTCACCTGCATCACGCCGTACTCTTCCAATGCGTGCATGGTGCGGGTTTCCGTTTCGCGTGGTTCGATAAAGCGCAGCGGTTCAGGGATCGGCACCTGATAAATCAGGATCTGATCTTCTACCAGCGGCGTTTCCGGGATGCGGTGGCGGGTCTGCACCAGCGTCGCGTCTTCGGTGCGTTCGGTGGTGTTCACGCCGGTCACCCGCTTGAAGAAGTTGCGGATTGAGACGGCGTTGGTGGTGTCGTCCGCGCCCTGGTCAATCACTTTCAGCACGTCAGACTCGCCAATCAGGCTGGCAGTCAACTGAATGCCGCCGGTGCCCCAGCCATAAGGCATTGGCATTTCGCGGCCGCCAAACGGCACCTGGTAACCTGGAATCGCCACCGCTTTTAGCATTGCGCGGCGGATCATGCGTTTAGTTTGTTCGTCCAGATAGGCAAAGTTATAGCCGCTCAGGTTAGCCATTGGCTCGCTCCTTTATCAGGCGGTTAAGCAGCTCCAGTTCGGCCTGGAAATCCACGTAATGAGGCAGTTTGAGGTGGGACACAAAGCCTGCCGCTTCCACGTTATCCGCGTGGGATAACACGAACTCTTCGTCCTGCGCGGGGCCGGCGACGTTTTCGTCGTAGTCCGGGGCCTGTAGCGCACGGTCAACCAGCGCCATCGCCATGGTTTTGCGCTCGCTCATGCCAAACGCCAGGCCATAGCCGCGGGTGAAGTGCGGCGGTTCGTCTGCCGGGGCAACAAAGCCGTTCACCATTTCGCATTCGGTCATCAGCAGTTCGCCGATGTTCACCGCAAAACCTAGCTCTTCCGGCACAATTTCGATGTCTACGTAGCCGCTGCGGATCTCGGCGGCAAACGGGTGGTTGCGCCCGTAGCCGCGCTGGGTGGAATAGGCGAGCGCCAGCAGGTAGCCTTCGTCGCCGCGCACCAGTTGTTGCAGACGCGAAGAGCGTGAGCACGGGTAGACCGGCGGGTTGCGGGTGATGTCGTCCGGCTGTGCGCCATCGTCTTCTTCGACTTTGGCCAGACCCTGTTTCGCCAGCATGCTGAACACATGCGGGGCTGGAGCGCTTTGCTCGTCGGCCTGTCCGGCGTCAGGGACTTCACCGTTAGCCAGCAGCGTGAAGTCCAGCAGGCGGTGCGTGTAGTCGTAGGTTGGGCCCAGCAGCTGGCCGCCAGGGACGTCTTTATAAACGGCGGAGATACGGCGCTCGAGGCGCATTTCGGCGGTGTTCAGCGGCTCGCTGACTGCAAGACGAGGCAGCGTGGTGCGGTAAGCACGCAGCAGGAAAATCGCCTCGATCATGTCGCCGCTGGCTTGCTTGATGGCCAGCGCGGCGAGTTCCCGGTCGGCGATGCCGCCTTCCGTCATCACGCGGTCCACGGCCAGGCCAAGCTGCTGCTCAATCTGCGCGACGCTAAGCTCTTTTAGCGTTTCATCGCCGCGTCGGTTGCGCTCCTGTAGGGCGTGGGCGGCGGAGATTGCCTTCTCGCCCCCTTTGACGGCAACGTACATCAGCACACCTCCACGTGGGTGGTCCGTGGGATAGCCAGCAGGCGATCGCCACAGGTCAAGATCAGGTCAATGCCCAGCGGGAACGGGTGCGGGCGTTCGGTCAGTTCGTGCAGAACGCATTCCGGCAGCTGTGGGGCAATCATGCGCTCTTCGTTGATGCCCGCGCCGGTCAGGCGAAGCATGCGCCCACCGCTCAGGCTGGACACCTGTAGAATCAGCGTCGCGCTGGTATCGGGGGCGATGTCGCAGCCCTGAGCCAGCAGGTTCAACTGTTCGGAAGAGATTGCGTCGCTGGCCACGGCGAACTGCGCGTGGTCAGGCTGTTCGCACAGCGGCGCATTGGTATGAAAACGAATGTTCTGCGCGGCAATATCGTTGCCCAATGTGGCGTCGATCCACACCGGTGTGTCGTTATCAGCCAGCGTCAGCAGCACGCTGGTGGTTGCCACGTTGAGCGGTAGCCAGCCCTGCTGCAGCGAAGTCAGCGCGACAATCACGCCCGGCTCGCTCATCGCTTTGAGCAGGCGACGAAAACTCTGCTGGGCATCCTGCACCGGAAGGGTAAAAGCGGTCATTAAAGTCATGCGTTGTCTCCGCGTACCAGCGTGAAGAAGTCCACGCGGCTGCTGTTAACTTCTGCACGGCGAGCGGCAAGGCGTTGTTCACGGTTGGCCGCCAGCGGTGCAATTAGGGTCTCTTGTAGCGTTTGAAAATGCGTGGCTTCCTGCATCAGGGCGTCGATCACCGCGCAACATTCGGCGTGCTGTTTGTCGCGGCCAAGCAGGTAGCTGTAGCCGTAGGTGCCGCTCGCCAGCTTGACCACCGAGCGGGTCAGCGTGGCGTCGCCGGTGAAAAAACGTTGGCCGGTGCCGCCCATGCGTGCCTGCACCTGAACCAGGCCGATTTCCGGTGCGCGAATAAGCGTGTAGTTCGCCTGAATATTCAGGCTGCGCCAGCGCTCAAGAAGCTCCTGCGGCTGGCTGTGTGACAGCACCGCCATCCACTCGCGGCGCTGTTCATTGTTGAAATGGCTGGTGTCCATTTAGTGCTCCATGGTGAATTCAATCATGTCGGCGCGGGTCAGGCTGACGGAGTATTCCGTCGCTTTGGCCTCGCCTTCACGGTGGTTAAGGGTGCGAACACAGAGCAGCGGCGCCATGTTGGGAATTTCCAGCAGGCGGCTCTCTTTGGCCTGGGAACGACGGGCGCTGATGCGGGTTTGGGCGCGGGTCAGGGCAATACCTAACTCGGCCTGAAGGAAATCGTGCAGCGATCCGTGGCTGAAGGTTTGCAGCGCGGGCCACCAGGCCTGCTCGGCGAAGTAGTGGTCGATGATGCACACCGCGATACCGTTCACCCGGCGCAGGGTGCGCAGGTGAATAACGTTGTCCCCTTCGGCCAGCCCCAGCGCATCCGCCACGTCCTGAGAGGCCGGGCGAATTACCGCCAGCAGGCGTTCGCTGGTGGGATGGCTGCCCTGATCCAGCAGGTTCTGGCTAAAGCGCGCCTGGGCGTTCAGCGGGTAGTCAAACGGGCGCATCAGCACCAGGACGCCGACGCCCTGGCGGCGCTGAACCCAGCCTTTATTAACCAGCTCGTCAATGGCGCGGCGCAGCGTGTGGCGGTTGACTTCGTAGTAGGCGGCCAGCTGAGTTTCGGCAGGCAGATAGTCGCCACAGCGGTAGTTGTTGCGCAGCTCCTGCTCGAGCCGGGCGGCTATCTCCTGATAGCGCGTGGGGTAACTGGTCGGATGTCTGGACAAGTGCATAACAGTCAAAGCCTCTCAAATCAGATAAAGCGAATGCGCACGCACGGCGGCTGGGCTGTGCATAGGTTTTGCTTGATGAGGTGAAGAGTCGTTTGCATCACGGGCCTCCTTCAAAAGTTGCCTCATGGTGCCGGGGGAAAGTGACGGTTTTGTTAATGATTGGTTTCTGTACGATGAAGAGTTGAAGTTTGCGGCCAGAAGACAGCCCTGTTTTTCGTGGAATCAGGGAGTTGCCTTGTTAAAGCGAAAAAAACCGGTAGATGGCGGGGAAAGGTTAAGTCAAAGCGATCGTCAGCAAACAATGTTTACGCACGCTTGCAATTGATCTTCTAATATATTCTATATCCTGGTGATGGTTCTCTTTAAATATATTGTCTTATTCCTGAAATAATATGCTTAGACTCGGAATGATTAATTTACCGGTTATACCGATTGCGCGCTGGCATGTTGGCTCTTTTTGTCAGGAATAAATTCTTTAAAAAGGAATAATGAAATGGCATCAAAAAAATGAATATATAAGCTGCTTTGATTTTCTTGAATTTTTAACCATTGGTAAAAATAAAGGGCCCGGATTAGAGGACCCAAAAAGAATAAAAGAATATGCCTCTTTATCTTTCGACGTTGACCATCCACGGAATGCCGAACTTATCCGTCAGTGAGCCATAGCCTTTTGCCCAAAAAGTTTCGCTCCAGGGCATGGTGACGGTGCCGCCAGCAGAGAGGGCGTCAAACCAGCGTTTACCCTCTGCCGGATCCTGGCTGGCAAGGCAGAGTGAAAAGCCGCTGTGCTGTGGTTTTTCCCCGCTCATGCTGGCGTCGGTCATCATCAAATCGTTACCGGCTACCCGCAAATTTGCGTGCATAACGCTGTCGTCAGAATAGACGCCCGCGCCGCTACAGCCCTCGGCATTGGTTGCTTCTTTGGGCATTTCACCGAAGGTAATTTTGAACGTCAGTTCGGCGCCCAAAGCCTGTTGGTAAAAGGCGATGGCCTCCGCGCAGCGACCGTTTAATGAGATGTAGGGTCCTAAAGGCATAACCGAATCCTCTGTAAGGAGAGTGCAGAAGAAGTGTAGGTTGTGCGGGGCAGGTAAGCCAGGCGGGGCAGGCGGCAAGACCACCTGCCGGGGGAGATTAGTTCTTTTTCACAAACTCGGACTTCAGCTTCATCGGGCCAAAACCGTCGATTTTACAGTCGATATTGTGGTCGCCCTCTACCAGGCGAATATTCTTCACTTTGGTGCCGATCTTTAACATCGAAGAGCTGCCTTTGACCTTCAGATCTTTCACGACGGTAACGCTGTCGCCGTCGGCCAGCAGGTTGCCGTTGGCATCTTTTACAACCAGCGCGGCGTCTTCTTCGCTCGCCGCGGCCGGGTTCCATTCATGAGCGCACTCCGGGCAAATCAGCATGCCGTTGTCTTCGTAGGTGTATTCGGAATTGCACTTCGGGCAATGAGGGAGTTGCATTATCTGATCCTCAAGGTGAGATAAAGTAATGAAAAATAGCGATTTGGCCGTAAAAATATGCTGAATCGCGAAAAAGTGCTGAGATTATACATCAAATCCCTACATTTGCAGGGATTATTGCCGTAAACCTATGCCCGGCGGGCTTTCTGGCCGCCATAAAGTGCAAAAAACCTTTCATTCAAAGAAATAAGCACCAAATTTAACTTAAAGTTCAGGCTTTAATTGCCGTTAAATAAGGCTAATTTAACTTAGTTTCACTTTGCTTCGAGCAAGTCTGCCAGCAGGGGCTGCTGCGCTATACCTGTTTGAAAAAATAAAAAAAAGCGTATTGCGCTGACACCTCCTGTCACTTGACAGGGGTATGGTTGGGCCTATGGATGTACCGATACAGAGGCAGGAACCGATGAGAATGAAAGGCGCGAAAGTAAAAGTTGCAGATCGACTGGCCGAAATCGTCTTAAGTCTTTATCAGGGGGAAACCCTTTCCGCTGATATTATCCGCCAGCGTTTTGATGTAGATATGCGAACTGCGTATCGTGATTTGAACCGGCTTGGTGCTATTCTGGAGGACGTCGGCGAGGGGAAAAAGCGTCTCTCTTCGCATTTAAAAGGACAGTTTAACGTAAACGACCTGTTACGCATTACTAAACGCGTAGGGCTTGCTGCGTTTTATCCGTGGTACGACATAAAGAGCCATAATCAATATATTACGCTGCGCGCTATTCCAGATTTATTGGTTGTAGGGTATGAATATGAAAATAGCCCACAGCGTAAAGCTATTTTTTATCCATTATTTGACGATCGGGATGATCCTGGTGGGGAAAGGGTAAAAACGGAAGTGCTGTTACAGGTTTCGGCGCAGGCGGCTGAACATTTTAAACAGCGCAAGCTATTACCTTTTCAAAAAACCGTCAGAGAGCTTGATAACGGAGAGTTACTTCTGGCGAGTCATATTGCTTCGCCAGAACAATTGTTTCCGCTGGTGCAGTATTGGATACCGCATCTCACCATTATTTCTCCGCAGGTCTGGCAGAGCGACTTAAAAGCCAGGATCGCGGCATGGTGTAATGTTAATTAATAAATTATTTCCCTCACGTAATTATAAAAACCGGTATTGCCATGATTACAACTAAACGATGGCGGTGATAAAGCCGGGCAATTTGAGTTAAGGAAAGATTTTTTATGCACACACAAACTATTTTTGAATTGAGTCAGGAAGCCGAGCGGCTTTTGCAATTAGCGTTGCAAAACCTTAGCGCTTTAAAAGTCGCTCCGCTGGCTTTGCAAAATGAACAAAATAGCGCTTTAACGAACCCTGTGGCGACGGTACATCCATTGAAATTTAGCCCACGCGGAATCGAACTGCAGAAAGATATGCTGCAAAACGAAAGGCGTAAAATAACCCAACATGAAATGGTTCTGGCGATTGTCGGCACCATGAAGGCGGGGAAGTCGACCACCATTAATGCCATCGTGGGCACGGAGGTTCTGCCTAACCGCAACCGGCCCATGACGGCGCTGCCGACGCTGATCCGCCACACGCCGGGTCAGCGCGAGCCGGTGCTGCATTTTCCCTATGTGCAGCCGATAGAGAACCTGATGGGGGAGTTGCAGGAGAAACTGCTGATCACCAGCCGGGAAGCGCTGGCGCGCAAGCTGGAAGTGGACCGGGATATGGAGGCGCTTATCGCCCGGATCGCCAACGGAAAAGGTTTTGAGCGCCATTATCTCGGCGCACAGCCTATTTTCCATTGCCTGAAGAGCCTGAACGATCTGGTGCGCCTGTGCCGGGTGCTGGATGTGGCTTTCCCCTTCAAAGCCTACGCCGCTATTGAGCATGTGCCGGTGATTGAGGTGGAGTTTGTGCATCTGGCCGGCCTCAAAAACGGCCACGGCCAGCTGACGCTGCTGGACACGCCTGGGCCGAACGAAGCGGGGCAGCCGCACCTGCAAAAAATGCTTAAAGAGCAGCTGGCGCAGGCTTCTGCCGTGCTGGCGGTGATGGACTATACGCAGCTTAAGTCCATCTCCGACGAAGAAGTCCGCGAGGCGGTGCTCGGCGTCAGCAAATCGGTGCCGCTGTATGCGCTGGTGAACAAGTTCGATCAGAAGGACCGCAACGGCGACGATGCCGCTCAGGTGAAGGCGATGATCGCCGGGACGCTGATGAAGGACAGCATTGCGCCGGAAAACGTGTTCCCGGTATCGAGCATGTGGGGCTACCTTGCCAACCGCGCCCGCTATGAGCTGGCCACGCATGGCCGTTTGCCCGACCCCGAAGAGCAGCGCTGGGTGCAGGACTTTGCGGAAGCGGCATTAGGCCGGCGCTGGCGCAGCGCGGATTTGGCGGATATTGAGCATCTGCGCCATGCGGCGGACTTGCTGTGGGAAGACTCGATGTTTGAGTCACCCATTGGGACTATCCTGCATACCGCGCACGCCAACGCTTCTCTCTACACGCTGCGCGCGGCGTGCCACAAGCTGCTGGACTATGCCGAGGGCGCTGAACGTTACCTGAGTTTCCGCTGCCAGGGGTTGCAGGTGGCTAACGACAGCCTGCAGGAGAATATTCGGCAACTGGAGCAGGATATTCAACTGCTGCTGCAGACTCAGCAGTCGGTGAGTGCGGTGATTCAGCGGCAGGTCAGCGATGCCCTCGCCGGCATAGGCGATTTTGTGCAGCGCTTTGAAACGCAGATTCATAGCGACCTGAAAACTTATTTCCGGGAAGGGCGGCTGGGCGCTGAGAAGCTGCATCCGTTATACCCGCATACCTTAACGCGAAACGTTGATTTTTCGCCGGGCAGCGACAAGCTGATGGGCGAAGATGAAGCGACGGCCCGCACCCTGCTGCACAAGGTTCGCGCGTCCAGTGAAAGCATTTTATTTGCCGCCCAGCAGACGCTAAGCGGGGAGCTTGGGGCGCTGCTCAGCAACCTTGAGGCGAGCCTGGGCTATACGCTGCAGTCGGCGTTGAAACCGATTGAACAGCGGGTAAGCGACGGCCTGAAAGTAGCCGGGTTCCGCGCCCAAATCAGCCTGCCTGCGTTCCAGGCCAGCCAGCTTAATTTTAATACCCACTCGGCGTTCACCAACGTTATCGAAAACCAGGAAGTGGCGATGTCGGAAATGCAGCCGCAAAACGGGATGCGTGGCGTGCTGGCGCGCTGGCTGAACGGCGTGGACTGGGGCTGGGAAGATTACGCAGCCACCCATAGCCGCTACGTGATTGATCTGGATAAGTTACAGCAAAAGCTGCATGACCATGTGTCGACTTTCCTGGGCCAGATAAACCAGGCCATTACCGCGCAGGTGGATATTTCGGTCACGGCCGGGATGGCGACGTTTTTCGCCGATTTTGCCGGCGCACTGGACGCTATTCACAGCAATTTACGCCAGAGCCTTTCCGCGAAGCAGCAGAACGACAGCGTGCTGTTTTCTCTCCAGAGCAAGCTGGAACAGAGTGTCAGAACGGCACGTTACATTCACGAGGATACCCGCCTGTTGCGCGATGATATCCAGACGCTTTTCTCAGCGGAGCAATGATGAGCAGTGTATTAATGGAAGGGCCAATAAGAACCCTCAGCTGTCTTAGCGAAAAATTTGTCGTCGATTTTGCCATGGGGATTGATGTTGCCCGCCAGCCGTGGAGCAGCCCACAAAGCCAGGCGTTTTATGAGCAGCTTCTGGCGCTGTTCGTCGTCGTGGCCAGGCGACAGGCCGGGATGGCTGGAACACCGCCGCAGGACGAGCTTGACGCGTCGCTGATAAGCCTTGGCCAGCTGTCGGCAGATCTGGCAAAAAGCTACTTAGCCAACAGCCAGATAAGCGAGAGAATTGCTCAGCTGGAGCCGGTATCCGCCCGCACGGCACACCATTCGGCAGCGGCTCGCGAGCGGCTTCAGGCCCTGCGCGAGCACTTTTCTCAGCGGCTTACCCGGCTGGAAGAAGAGTTTCAGCACAGCGATCTTGTTCGTCAGGGCATGGTCCACAGCGAGCAGATTTTTTCCCGCTGGCGCAGCGGGCACTACTTTTCATTTTCTCCGGCGGCGCGCTGCTACGTCGCGCTGGAAGAGCTGCGCTGGGGCACCTTTGGTGATGCTGTTCGTCTGGGGACGCCCGAGCAGGCGGAGGCGTTGATTGAGCATGTGCGCAGCCTCGCCATCAGCCGTCTGGCGGAAGAAGTGAACGCTTCCCCCCGCACCCGCCACTATTTCCATGACTGGCTGGCGACGCCAACGTCTCCGGGGTTGCTGGAGCATAAAGATGCTTTAACCTGGCTCGGCGCTGGCTGCGACATTGAACGCCAGCCGATCTGTTACTCGGTGACCCAGAGCTGGCAGGGCGTGGCGCTGGGGATGCCGCGTATTTGTTCGGCCATGCGCCTCGGCAGCGCGCTGGTCGATGAAGTTTTTGGCTAACTGATTTAGCGTTCTCAGGGAAGAGACAGTTCCATCTCACCGGCATTCTCCCTCATCCATTCGGCGAGTGAATCCAGCGTTGGGCGCAGAGATTTACCGAGCGCGGTGATCTGATATTCCACTCGCGGCGGGACTTCCGCAAAAACTTGCCTCACCACCAGGCCGCGAGCTTCAAATTGACGAAGCTGGCGGGTGAGCTCTTTCTGCGTAATGGGGCTGACCGCCCGCTGCAGGTCGCTAAACCGCACCGGATCGTTGAGCAGGATCAGGCGGTACAGAATCGGAATGGCCCATTTACCTGAAATGAGGTTCACAAAATTCACCATCGGGCAGTCGCTGCCCGCCGGTGGCAGGGCTGAAAAATTTTTTGTCATGCTGGCTCCCGGCACACGCTAATGCGCCCCTTGTGGTTCCTTAGTATCCATTTGGTGCCTACTATCTAAAGGATACTATAGCGGAAATAATGCCCTCACCAACCCTTTATAAGGACACGACGATGGGCAGACTTAATGGCAAATACGCCTTAATTACCGGCGGTACCAGCGGAATTGGACTTGAAACGGCGCGGCAGTTTATTGCCGAGGGCGCAACGGTGGCGATCACCGGGCGGAGCGAAGAGGGGCTACAGGCAGCCAAAGAGGTTTTGGGCAATGTGCACCTGATGAAAAGCGATGCGGGCGATATCGCCGGGCAGCCTACGGTGGCGGCAGAGTTGAAGCAGCTCTGGCCGCGGCTGGATGTGCTCTACATTAATGCGGGGGATGTGACGCACCATTCGCTGGAAGACTGGGACGAACGGGCGTATGACCGACTGATGAACATCAATCTCAAAGGCCCGTTCTTCCTGATCCAGGCGCTGTTGCCGCTGCTGGCTAACCCGTCTTCGGTGATTCTGTGCGGTTCGGTCAGCGCTCGTATCGGCCTGCCGCAGACTAACGCCTATGCGGCGAGCAAAGCAGGGATCCTTTCTCTGGCTCGTACGCTTTCCGGTGAGCTGCATCCGCGTGGCATTCGGGTGAACGGCCTGAGCCCTGGCCCGACGGAAACCCCGGCGCTGGGCAAACTGGGCAATGGCGTAGCCGCCGACACGCTGCGGGAAGCTATCCGCGATCTTGTGCCGATTGGGCGTCTCGGCACCGCGCTGGAGCTGGCAAAAGCCGCTGTGTTCCTGGCGTCTGACGAATCAGCCTTCGTGGTCGGCACCGATCTGTTGGTCGACGGTGGCGTGGGGAGTTTGTAGCTCTTTACCCTCTCCCTGGAAGGGAGAGGGGATAAATAAAACAGGCCGAAGCTGCTGTTCCCATTTGATGATGGAGTGAGGGAATATACCTTGTTATCTGGCACTTGTTTTCCCCCTCTCCCTTTGGGAGAGGGCCGGGGTGAGGGCATGGTGCAATACTAAGATGAACGTCTGCCTGTGACCGCCCCACCATTCTCGTGAATAAAACCGCGCTAAAAGACGAACGCCACCAGAAAAGTAACATTCTTATCCGTCTGTTTATTATTACTTTTAATGTAAGTTCTGGCGTTCATTCGCCAAAAGTACCAGCCGCTAAAAGCAAATCTGTGCCCACCCTCACTTGTGGCTTTTTTCACCGCTACCCAGAATATATTTGGCCGCATACCGCGGACACTGCATTGATTCTCTGAGGGAAAAGTGATGAAAAAAATCTTCTTATGCTGTGCTGCGGGGATGTCCACCAGCATGTTAGTGGAAAGAATGAAGCAGTCCGCGCAAAGCCGTGATGTGGCGGTGGAAATCACCGCCGTGCCGGTGTCCGATTTTGACCAAATTATCGAGGAGGCTGATGTCATCCTCCTCGGGCCGCAGGTGAAATTCCAACTGCAAAACCTGAGCGCGGCGGCGGCGCCCCACGGCGTTCCGGTAGCGGCCATCGACATGATGCATTACGGCTCGATGCAGGGTGACAAGGTGCTGGATCACGCACTGTCGCTGCTGAAAACTGCTGACTAGGGGGCCGTATGAAATACCGCTTTCCTGAAAAATTTTGGTGGGGTACGGCGACCAGCGCCACGCAGTCAGAGGGGCGAGTCGAGGGCGATGGTAAGGGGGATAATATCTGGGATTTCGCCTCGCATGAGTTTAACGCCCGTTTTTATGACGGCGTCACCTCCGACGAGACTTCCACGTTTTATCAGCGCTGGCGGGAAGATATTCAGCTGGCGAAAAACATTGGCCTGAATGCTTTCCGTACGTCGATTTCCTGGTCTCGCCTGATCCCCGACGGCGACGGGGAAGTTAATCCTTTTGCCGTGCAGTTTTACAACGATGTGATTGATGAGCTGATTCGCCAGGGCATTGAGCCTTTTATCAATCTCTACCATTTTGATATACCGCTGGCGCTGCAGGCCAAGGGCGGGTTTGAGAACCGGGAAGTGGTGGACGCTTTCGCTCGCTACGCGGGGATTTGCTACCGCCTGTTCGGAGACCGGGTGCGCTACTGGTTTACCTTCAACGAGCCGCTTATTCCCGCCGAAGCGGGCTATCTGCATCCTCGCCATTATCCTTACGTGACGGATTTCCGCCGTGCGGCTCAGGTGCTGCACCACATTGTTATCGCCCACTGCAAAGCGGTCGCCGCCTGGCGCGAGCTGGATCTTGAAGGGCAGATTGGCATCATCATGGATGTCATTCCCGTGTACCCACGCAGCGACAGCCCGGAAGATCTGCGGGCGGCGGAGATGGCTGACCTGTTCTATACGCGCAGCATTAACGAGCCGATGCTGCTTGGGCGCTACCCTGCCGAGCTGGTGGCGTTGCTGAAAGAATACGATGTGCTGCCGAAGACGGCGCCAGGGGATTGCGAGCTGATTGCCGCGACCCGCATCGATTTGCTGGGCATCAACTATTATCGCCCGCGCCGGGTTAAAGCGCGTGAGACGCTGCTTGAAGAACCCCACGGTTTTGTGCCGGAGCGCTTTTTTGAAGAGTACGTGATGCCGGGGCGGCGGATGAATACCTCGCGCGGGATCGAGATTTACCCGCCTGCGCTGTACGACATCGCTATGCTGGTGAAAGAGCGTTACGGCAACCTGCCGTGGTTTGTCTCCGAGAACGGCATCGGCATCATGGACGAAGAACAGTTCATGGTGGACGGCGAAGTGCAGGACGATTACCGCATTGAGTTTCTTCAGGAACATTTGACGTGGCTGCACAAAGCGATGGCGGAGGGCAGCCAGTGCCTGGGCTACCAGATGTGGACCTTCATCGATTGCTGGTCGTGGCAGAACGCCTATAAAAACCGCTACGGCTTCTACCGGCTGGATTTAGCCACCCAACAGCGTTCGCTGAAAAAGTCCGGGCGCTGGTTCCGGGCCGTGATTGAGCACAACGGGTTTGAGGGGGCAGATCATGTCGGGCTTCGATAAGTTAGCTGAAAAGCTGATGCCGGTGGCGAACGCTATTGGCAACCAGCGGCATATGCAGGCGATTCGCAACGGGCTTATTTCGATTCTGCCATTGACCATCGTCGGCTCTTTCTTCGTGATTTTGCTGAACATCCCGATTAAGGGCTACATGGATTTTATTGCGCCGTGGCGCGATATGCTGGATGTGCCGTTCCGCTTTACCGTCGGGCTGATGTCGCTGTATGCCGCGTTTACCATCGGTTCGTTCCTTGGCAAAAGCTACAAGCTGAATGACATTACCAGCGGCCTGCTGGCGATGCTGGCGACGCTGCTGATGATTGTGCCGGTGAACATTAAGCAGGGCGTAACCGTGGCGGGCGAGGCGGTGGCGGGGCGCTACATCCCCATCACTTCGCTGAGTTCTCAGGGGCTGTTTGGCGCGATTATCTCTTCGCTGATTGCCATTGAGATTTACCGCTTTATCAAAGTTCGCAATATTGAAATTAAAATGCCCGCGGGCGTGCCGCCGGTGGTCGCCAGCTCGTTTTCGGCGCTGTTCCCGACGCTTGCCGTGGTGCTGGTGTTCTGGATCCCTCGTCATTTTCTGAACATCGATATCAACGCCATCATCAGCTACATCATTATGCCGCTGAAGGGCTTCATGACCGGCACCAACCTGTTTGGCGGGATTGTGACCCAGTTCTTTATCGACGTGTTCTGGGTGCTGGGGATCCACGGCCATGCGGTGATGGGGCCGCTGATCCGCCCGCTGTGGGATCAGGCCATTGTGCAGAATATGGAGCTGTTCCAGTCCGGCGTGAGCGCCTATGAGCTGCCGAACATTTTCACCGAGCAGTTCTTCCAGTGGTATGCGCAGATGGGTGGCACCGGCTCAACGCTTGCGCTGGTGGTGCTGTTTATCCGCTCGCGGGTTATCTACCTGAAGCAGTTGGGTAAACTGTCGTTTATCCCGGGGCTGTTTAACATCAATGAGCCGATGATTTTCGGCGCGCCGATCGTAATGAATCCGATCCTCGCGATCCCGTTTATTCTGGCGCCGATGGTGAATACCGTGGTGGTGTATCTGTTCACCATTAGCGGGCTGATCCCACGGATGATGGTGAAGCCACCCTTTACCGTTCCGGCGCCGCTAGGGGCGCTGATCACCACCAACTGGAACCTGATTGCCTGTGGGCTGGTGTTTATCTGTTTCTTTATTTCGCTCGCGATCTATTACCCGTTCTTTAAGGTGTATGAGAAGAAGATGCTGGAAACCGAGCTTCAGCAGAAGGAAGAAGAGGAGAGGGCTAAGGCGCTGGCCGAGGCTAAGTAAATTTTCTGTGGCCCTTCAGCCCCTCACCCCGGCTCTCTCCTCATAGGGGAGAGGGAAAATTTAGGTGAGTGAGAGGTTTTTATCCCCTCTCCCTTCCAGGGAGAGGGTTAGGTTGAGGGTAAGATCTAGAACGCCGTCTCTAACTCATCCAGCACGTTATATTCGTCATCCACCAGCAGCAGCGCCTTCCACTTATCAAACGTCAGGCACGGGTGAGAAGTGCTGAACACCAGAATATCCCCAACCTGCACGTCCGCACCCGGCTTGAGTTTTAACATGGCATGCTGATCCATAATCCCGGTGGCTTCGATGGTTTCCGACGGCGAAGCCAGCGCCTTGCCCCGGCGATAGTGGGCTATCGGCTGCGGCAGGCCGGCATCAAACGCGCTGTCGCGCTTGCCAAAATTCACAATCGCCCGATCGCTTTCCGGGACCGACTGCACCATTGCCATCAGCTCCAGCGCGGAAACCAGATCGCCACCGAGATCGCAGGCGATCCGATCTCTCGCCATCAGCTGATCCTGGGCTTCCTGATAAATTCCGCCATCGTGGGTAATGTAACAGCCCGGTCGGATCGCAATGCGGCAGTTGGCCGGTTTTGCTGCGGCGAGCCAGATATTGCACACTACGTCGTACCAGACTGAACCCGCGCCGGTGAGCAGGAACTCGCCGTCAACATAGCGTTCCATCTGGCAGGCTAACGCGGCCGCCTCTTGCAGCAGCGCTTCTATTTTTGGCTGCGGATTGTCGCCGTGCAGCACGCCTTCGTACAGCTCCAGGCCGCGTAAATTCAGGCCGGGTAATTCTGCCACCCGCTTTGCCAGCGCCAGCGCTTGTTCCGGGCTACGACAGCCGCAGCGTCCACCCGGCACACCAAGCTCAATCAGCACGTCGAGGGTTTGCCCCTGTTGGCTAAAAAAGTCTGACAGGGTACGGGCGTTTGCTTCGCTGTCCACGCAGCAAATATAGTCGACGGCGGTATGTTTATGCTTTAGCTGCGACACCAGCGTGATGTTCGCTTTGCCCACCAGTTGGTTAACCATCAGCACTCGCTCGATGCCCGCGGACATCGCGATGCTCGCCTGCCATGCGCTGCCTACGCCGATGGCCCACGCGCCCGCTTTTTGCTGCTGCTGGAAGATCCACGGCGTCATGGTGGTTTTCCCGTGTGGCGCCAGCGAAACGCCGCGCGCATCGGCGTAGGCCTGCATCCACCGGATGTTGTTCTTCAAAGCAGATTTTTTGATTAGCGCGGCGGGCAAACAGACGTCTTCGTTGAGGACATTGGCAGGGGAATGCATGAGGGCGGACTTATGGGGTACGAGGTTAATTTCCTGGTATTTCATAACGTATTTCCTCCGAGGTTATTCTTTCTTTCAGATTAAGTATCAATTTTAACTTGATGTTATTTATATTAATTATCCAATGATATTGAATTTTATGAATAAAAGTATCATTGATTTGCAAGGATTTTGTTTAGTTTTTCACTGTTTTTATGGCTTGTAAATGGTTAACTTGCACGCAGATTATGACTGGCGTGAGGCGCAGATGAAGTTCGATTATCTCTTCAGGAATGTCACCGTGATTGACGGCTCCGGCGGTGCGGAATACCTGGCCGATGTGGCGGTGCAGGGTGACCGAATAGCCGATATTGCGCCGGGGATTTCCGGCGAGGCCGTGCATGAGATCGACGGCAGCGGGCGGGTATTAGCGCCGGGGTTTATTGATGTTCACACCCATGACGACATTAACGTGATCCGTTTTCCTGAGTATCTGCCGAAAATTAGCCAGGGCATTACTACGGTAATCGTCGGTAACTGCGGCATCAGTGCGGCGGGGGCGACCATCAATGCGCTGGTGCCCGACCCGATGAATTTGCTGGGTGAGGCGCACCAGTTTGTTTATCCCACCGTCGAAGCGTACGCCCATGCCGTGGAGCAGGCTCGCCCGGCGATTAACGTGGGTACGCTGATAGGCCATACCGCGCTGCGTAACAACCAGATGGATGATTTGTTCCGCCCGGCGACGGAAGCGGAGATTCTCGCCATGCGCGGCCAGCTAAAACAGGCGCTGCAGCAGGGGGCGCTTGGGCTGAGCACCGGCCTGGCCTATGCCAGCGCGTTCCAGTCCACCACCGAAGAGGTGATGGCGCTGGTGGAGGAATTAGCGGCGGAGAAGGGGATTTACACCACCCATTTGCGCTCCGAGTTTGAGCCGATTCTTGAGGCGCTGGATGAGGCTTTCCGCATTGGCCGCCACGGGAAAGTGCCGGTTGTGGTGTCGCACCACAAATGCGCCGGGGCGAAAAACTGGGGCCGCACGGTTGAAACGCTGAAGTTGTTCGACAAAGTACGCGAGCAGCAGGATGTCTCTTGCGACTGCTATCCGTATTCCGCCAGCTCTTCAACGCTGGACATGAAACAGATCACCGACGAGTTCGAGATCGTGATTACCTGGTCTGAACCGCACCCGGAGGTCGCCGGGCGGTCGCTGAAGCAAATTGCTGATGACTGGTCGATGTCACTTCACGAAGCGGGAAAATTACTGATGCCCGCAGGGGCGATTTACTACAACATGGACGAGCAGGACGTGCGGCGTGTGCTGCGCTACCCGGCGACAATGGTCGGGTCAGACGGGCTGCCGAACGATCCGATGCCGCATCCCCGCCTGTGGGGCGCATTCCCCCGCGTGCTGGGGCACTACAGCCGCGACGAGAATCTTTTCCCGCTGACGCAGGCGGTGCATAAGATGACGGGAATGTCGGCGGCGCGGTTCCAGTTGCCCGAACGGGGCCTGGTGAAGCGCGGTTATTATGCTGACCTGGTGTTGTTCGACCCGCTGACCGTGCGCGACGTCGCGAGCTTCAATAACCCGAAGCAGCCTGCGGCGGGTATAGAAGCGGTGATGGTGAACGGCGTGATGAGCTATGGGTTCGAGCAGAAGATGACAGGTCGCGCTGGGCGGTTCTTGCGTCGGCAGAAGTGAGTATGAATTTAGCCCCTCTCCCCAGAGGGGAGAGGGGGAAAACAAGCGTGAATTTGGGATTAGATCTTTTCTTTTTCCTCACTCCGGCCCTCTGCCCAATGGGGAAAGGTGAAGCCGTTCCCGAGCTGGACGTTTGTCCCCTCTCCCTTCCAGGGAGAGGGTTAGGGTGAGGGTAAACCGATCAACAAGGAGCAATGATGAGCATTAAACGTTATGGCGTGGGCGGCAGTACCGGCACCGGCGGGCAGCCGCTACCTTTTGCCAAAGCCGTAGAAGCGGCCGGGTGGCTGTATGTGTCCGGCCAGACGCCGATGAAAGACGGCGAAGTGGTTGAAGGCGGGATTGTCGACCAGTCGCGGCTGGCGATTCAAAACTGCGTGGATATCATGACCGAAGCGGGCTACACCCTCGCTGACGTGGTCCACGTGAAGGTCTACCTGACTGACGCCCGCTACTTCCAGTCCTTCAATAAAGTGTTCCGGGAGTTCTTCGGTGACCACCCACCGGCCCGTGTGTGCTGCGTGGCGGACCTGGTGGTGGACTGTAAAGTTGAAGTGGATGTGACCTGCTACCGCGCCGACCGGGGTTAATCGCCTAGCGGCTGCCTGTCTGCCCCGCCGCGATGGCTGTCCAGCGCCAGCTTGATGCGGCGCAGCCGGTCCTTCGCCTGGCTTTTGTTGGCCATCGCCAGTTCGGTGGCCAACACATCAATCATCGCCAGCATGGCGTAACGCGAAGTGCTCGGCTTAAAAATGTAGTCGTTCTCGCGAATAATCAGCGGTAATACGATATCGGCCTGTTCAGCCAGAGGTGTTCCCTGCGGGGTAATGGCGATGATCTTTGCGCCGTACTGGCGGGCAATCGCCGCGCTCTCCACCACTTCCGGCGTGTAGCCTCCCAGTGATAGCGCCACCACCACATCGTTGGAGGCCACCGACGCCGCCATCATTCTCGCCAGCAGGCCATCGCTTTGGCTCACCACCGGCAGGCCCAGGCGAAAGAGACGAAACTGTAACTCCTGCGCGCAAATGGTTGATCCGCCGCCCATGCCCAGCGCCAGGATTTGCCGCGCGTTGCTCAGCCAGGTCACGGCCTTGTTGAGTGACTCCGGGTTTAGCGCGCGGCGGTTGATATCCAGCACGTTGATGATGGTTTCGTAGATCCCCTGCACGCCTTCGAGGTCCGGCACGTCGAGAATAAAGCGCTGCCCCACCGCCAGCGACTGGGCGAGTTTGACCTTCAGTTCGCGCACGTCCTTGCAGCCGATGGCGCGGGCAAAGCGGGTTATCGACGCCTGGCTGGTTTGCGTCTGGCGCGCCATTTCCGAAATGGGGAGCGCCGCGGCGGTTTGCACGTCGTCCAGAATAAACTGCGCAATGCGCTTTTCGGTGGCGGTCAGCTCAACGAAACGGTCGGTGATGCAGGAGATAATATCGATGGTGTAGCTCATGGCGCGACCCTGGTACTTGTGCAAAAAAGAGAAGGTACTTTGTACCATAAAACCGTTGCCAGGGTCGCTTCACTCGGATTCAGAATGGCTCACTAATCGCTTCCATACGTCGTTGCTTGATCGTGGCCCGAATAAACGCGGCGATGAAGACCAGGGCAGAAAGCACAACGATGGTCGGCGCGGGGGCGCTGTCGATAAAGAAGGAAAGGTAGACGCCAAGAAACGACGTGACGATAGCCTGCCCAAGCGCGACCAGCATCATGCCTTTAAAGGTACGGGTCAGCAGCGAAGCGATAGCGCCTGGCGCGATAAGCAGGGAAATCGCGAGGATAATCCCCACCGCCTTCAGCGCCGCGACGATGGTCAGCGAAACCAGGCAGAGCAGGCCATAGTTCAACAGCTTCACGTTCAGGCCGGAGACCTGGGCCTGAATCGGGTCGAACGCATGCAGCAGCAAGTCCCGCCATTTTAGCCCCACAACAATTACCGTTAGCAGCACGATAGCGCCCGTTTGCAGAATATCGCTGCCGCTGACGCCCAGCATGTCGCCGAACAGAATATGGTCTAGATGGATATCTGGCTTCAGGTAGACGTAGAGCACCAGCCCGGCGCCAAACATGCCGGAGAAGACGATGCCCATCACCGTGTCGCGCTTGATGCGGCTGTTGTCCTGCAGGTAGCCGGTGGCGAAGGCGCAAAACAGCCCGGCCACGAACGCGCCGAGGCCCAGCGGCAGGCCGACCATCCAGGCGATCACCACGCCGGGGAAGACCGCATGGCTCATGGCATCGCCCATCAGCGCCCAGCCTTTTAGCACCAGGAAGCAGGAGAGCAGCGCACACGGAATGGCGACCAGCGTGGTCATGGTCAGAGCGTTGATCATAAAGCCAAACTGGAAGGGCGAAAGCAGCGTGTCTAACAGGCTCATGGCGTTTGCTCCAGGCTCAGGCGCGCGCGCCGACGGTTAGCCAGCAGGCCGTGTTTGGGGGCAAACACGAAGGTCAGCAGGAAAATAAGCGTTTGCAGCACCACGATAATGCCGCCGGTGGCGCCATCGAGGAAGTAGCTTATCCAGGTGCCGAAGGCGCTGGTAAAGGTGCCTAACGTGACGGAAATGATCAGCAGTTTCGGGAAACGGTCGGTCAATAGATAAGCCGTTGCGCCCGGCGTGACCACCATGCAAATCACCAGAAACGCGCCAACGGTTTGCAGCGCCGCCACGGTGGTGGCCGACAACAGGGTGAAGAATAATCCTTTTAGCCACAAAGGGTTAAGGCCAATGGACCGCGCGTGGTTTTCGTCGAAGAAGGTCACCATCAGGTCTTTCCACTTCAGCAGCAGAATCGCCAGTGAGACAAAGCCGATGATCGCCAACTGCACGATATCCGACGGGGCGATGGCGAGAATATTGCCGAGCACGATGGTCTGGATGTTTACCGACGTCGGATTGAGCGACACCATAAACAGCCCGAGGCCAAAGAATGACGAAAAAATAAGGCCAATAATGGTGTCTTCGCGCAGGCGTGTGCGCTGGTTTAAAAACAGCATGGTGCCTGCGGCGAGGCCACCGGAGAAAAACGCGCCGATGGAAAACGGCAGGCCGAGCATATAGGCTCCGGCTACGCCAGGCACGATGGAGTGGGAAAGGGCGTCGCCGATCAGCGACCAGCCTTTCAGCATCAGGTAGCAGGAAAGAAAGGCGCACACGCCGCCGACCAGCGCTGATACCCAGATGGCGTTAAACATGTAGCCATAGCTAAACGGTTCGAGCAGGACGGACATTACGGCTCCCCTTTTAACGGCGCGCCGTGGATAAACGGCCTCTCGTCGTCGGTGAGGACGCTGGTTTCTTTCCCGGTTAAGGTGACGTGGCGCAGTACGCCGCTGAACGCCAGTTCCAGGTTTTCTTGCGTAAAAGTGACATTGGTCGGGCCGCAGGCCAGCACGGTGCCTTTCACCAGCACGGTGTAGTCGCAATAGTCGGTCACGGCGCCAAGGTTGTGGGTTGAAACCAGCATCGTGCGGCCTTCGTCCCGCAGCTCGCGCAGCAGGGCGATGATCTGCTCTTCCGTTTTCACGTCCACGCCGGTGAACGGTTCGTCCAGCAGAATCACCTGGCCGTCCTGGGCAATTGCCCGGGCGAGGAACACGCGCTTTTTCTGGCCGCCGGACAGTTCGCCAATTTGTCGCTTGCGGAACTCACTCATGCCGACGCGGGCGAGGGCGTTGTCTACCGCCTGTTTGTCGGCCTTGCCGGGAATGCGCAGCATTCCCATGTGGCCAAATCGGCCCATCATCACTACGTCTTCCACCAGCACCGGGAACGTCCAGTCCACGTCCTCGGACTGCGGCACATAGGCCACCAGGTTGTGGCGCAGTGCTTTTTTCGTGGGCATATCCAGAATCGAGATGCTACCGCTGGCCAGGCGCACAAAGCCCATGATCGCTTTAAACAGCGTGGATTTCCCGGAACCGTTGACGCCGACCAGCGCCGCAATGGTGCCGGTCGGGATTTCAAAGCTGGCAGCCCGCAGCGCGGTGTGGCCATTGCGATAGGTGACGCTGGCGTCCTGAACGACTATGCCGGGACGACGACTCATTTTTTCAGCCCTGCATTGATGCCGTTCACGATGGTGCTGGTGGTGACGCGCAGCAGATCAAGATAGGTGGGTACCGGGCCGTCTGCGGCACTTAAAGAATCGACATAAAGCACGCCGCCATAGTGTGCGCCAGACTCCCGCGCCGCCTGGCGAGCAGGTTTGTCGGAGATGGTGCTTTCGCTGAAGATCGTTGGGATCTGGTATTGGCGAATGCTGTCGATCACTTTGCGCACCTGCTGCGGGGTGCCCTGCTGATCGGCATTGATCGGCCACAGATAGAGTTCTTTCAGGCCAAAGTCGTTGGCGAGGTAGGAAAAAGCGCCTTCGCTGGTGACCAGCCAGCGCTTATCCGCCGGAATTTTTGCCAGTTCGTTGCGCAGCGGCTCGATGGTCTGCTGAATTTTCTGTTTGTAGGCTTCGGCGTTGCGGGTATAGGTCGCCGCGTTGTCTGGATCGTATTTGACGAACGCATCCCGGATGTTATCGACATAGATCAGCGCATTTTGCGGGGACATCCATGCGTGAGGGTTAGGTTTACCGTTATAAGGGCCTTCGGTGATGCCCGTAGGCTGAATGCCGGTGGTGACGACGACTTCGGGCACGCCTTTCAGATGTTGATAAAACTTCGCGAACCAGAGTTCCAGATTCAGCCCGTTGGTCAGGATCAGCTGCGCGCCCTGCGCCCGGCGAATGTCTCCCGGCGTAGGCTGGTATTCGTGAATTTCCGCTCCGGGCTTGGTGATAGACTCCACGTCTGCCGCGTCACCGGCTACGTTCTGCGCCATATCGGCGATGATAGTAAAGGTGGTGATCGCCTTAAATTTTGCCTGCGCCTGAGCGGCACCCAGCAACATCGCCAGCGCGGCGGCGGCAGCGACAATACTTTGCGTTAACTTCAGTTTCCCGGGCATCGTCTTCCCTCACGAGTGATTATAGATTCGGCGTTTATAGCAAGTGCTATAAAACATAGCTGCTGCTATAACTAAATGCAAACTATTATCATTTGTGTGATTTAAAAGAGGGGTAACTCTGGGGATATTAATGACAAAACTCTTCTGTCTATGTTGGATTGGCTAAGGTTCCGTTCACCTCTTGGCCGATTTCCCCTGCACGTTCAGATCACGGTGAACGTGTCAGGGGGCACTACGCCATGCCCCCTGACAACCCCCGGCGCCCGGCGAGCTCATCGCCGCTGAAGCGGTAAACCCACCGGCTATCACCCAAACATTCGGGGTCGTTCGCGATTCGTTCCCGACGATCGCTCTCTTTCGCTGTTCCCGACAGCTCAACCCCGCCTGAGTTGGGTCATAGCCGGGGGCGATGAGAGCCGGGGACAAGGGCGTGGCTTTGAGATCTGAAGCGAATATAACGTTTAAACGTTGCTGTAGGTTAAAAGCGAGGCACGGTTCCGGCTTAAATCGCCTCCGTTTTCTCTCCGACTGGCCAGGGTCCGGCCGTCGGGAACGGCCGGAGGCTGAGAGCGTCGGGAACGCATCTCAGCCGACCCAGGACTGGGAGATAAAACGGAGGTTTGCCGCTTCAGCGGTCGATTTATTTGGCCGGGAGTCCGGGTTCTTAGGGGAGTGACGGTGACTCCCCTAAGACGTTCACCTATGCCGGGTTACATATAAAACAGGGCTGGAAGTGAACGGAACCTTAGCCGACCCTCCATAATCGTGGGTATTTGTGGCTAAGGAACAGCTTTCAACTTGAAAGGCCTACAACCCTAATGCATCAAAATCTGAAGCATTGTGGCGCTCGGCCAACTGCACATCGCCCCAGGTGCGGTTCACGATGCGGCCACGCTTCACCGCCGGGCGGTTAGCGACTTCATCGGCCCAGCGGCCAAAATGTTTGTAGGAGGCAATGTCGAGGAACTCGGCGGATTCGTATAGGCCACCTTTCGCCAGCGCGCCGTACCAGGTAAAGATAGCAATATCGGCGATTGTGTATTCATCTCCGGCGATAAAGCGGTTTTTCTCCAGCTGTTTATCGAGCACGTCCAGCTGACGCTTGGTTTCCATCGCGAAGCGGTTGATGGCGTACTCGATTTTGACCGGGGCATAGTGGTAGAAGTGGCCGAAGCCGCCGCCCAGATAAGGGGCGGAACCCTGCAGCCAGAACAGCCAGTTCAGCGCTTCGGTGCGCCCGGCGATGTCCTTCGGCAGGAAGTGGCCGAATTTTTCCGCGAGATAAAGCAGGATGTTGCCGGACTCAAACACGCGCAGCGGCGGCGTGACGGAGTGGTCAAACAGCGCCGGAATTTTAGAGTTTGGGTTCACTTCCACAAATCCGCTGGAGAACTGGTCGCCTTCGCCGATGCGAATCAGGTGCGCATCGTATTCTGCCCCGCTGATGCCCAGCGCCAGCAGCTCTTCCAGCAGAATCGTGACTTTCTGCCCGTTCGGCGTACCGAGGGAGTAAAGCTGTAGCGGATGCTTGCCGACAGGCAGCGTTTTTTCGTGAGTCGGGCCGGAAATCGGGCGGTTGATGCTGGAGAACTGACCGGCTTCGGTCTTGTTCCAGGTCCAGACTTTTGGGGGCTGGTAGTTGTGTTCGGACATCGCGTGATCTGCCTTCTTATCAGGTTAGTTATCTGATGAAACTATCTTGAAGTGTAGCAAGAGGGAAGAGCCTGCCGGGCTATACCGCCAGAAAAGCGAAAGCCCGGCGTGGCATCAGGCTGGTTTCAGCCCCGGTTCAACGAGGCCGTAAACCTGGTGATTCAGGTGGGAGGATTTTGCCAGTTCTGCGACGTGCGCGGCGACATCGGCCCGCATGACCATACCGTGAATTTCGGGGGTCTGGCTCAGCACAGCTTTGCCGGTGGGTTCACCGTGAAGCAGGCCACCGGGGCGAACAATAGCAAAGTTCAGCGTGCTGGTTTGCAGCCAGCTTTCGGCGAGGGATTTTTCCCGTACCGCCTGACCAAAGGCCGCTTTTGCCCGGTCGGATAAATAAGCCCAGCTTTCTCCGCAGCCTAAAGAGGTGACCAGCACCATGCGTGAGATCCCGGCTTTTTCGGCGCAGTCGATAACTGTCCGGTGCGCCTGGTAATCCTGTGAACCGCCCATCGTCGAAATGACGGTGGCGTCCTTGCCCGCCAGGCGGCAGGCTTCTGCGACAGCGTCTGCGTCGCAGGCGTCGCCGGTAATAACCTGGGCACCTGCCTCACGCAGTTTTGCGGCGGCTTCTTCGTTACGCACCAGTGCAACAACGGGGCGATTTTCTGCCAAAGCCAGCTTCGCGGTTAGCGCGCCTACGCCCTTGCCCCCGGCCCCAAAAATTAACCATGGCGTCATGCAATATTTCCCTTAAGTGTCTCTGCCAGCGCACGAAAAGCTGCCAGCTGGTCTGCCAGTAACTGGCGATGATCGTCGCGCCCGATGAAGATTTTCAGCATCGCGCTGCCCGCCTGATTGAAGAACAGAATCGAGGCGGTGTCCATCCCCATAAACTTGCGCTCCACCAACGCGATGTGGGTGCAGTTGGCCGCTTTGATATGCCCCGTCATGCCTTTTTTGCCGCGCAGGTTAAAATAGCCGTGGCGGTGGAAGCCGGAGGGCAGTTCTCCGGAAAATTCAATAATCACATCGGCGGTGTGTACCAGCGTGGTGACGCTGCCCCATTCGACAACGGTGTCCCAAACGGTGTCGAACTGCTCGCCGCTAACCAGCGCCTGAGCGGGGAGCTGGGAGACAACATCCAGCAGGGTGACATTATATTGTGTGGCAATAGATTCCAGCGTGCCGTCCGGCTGGGTTTTTAAGTAAGCGGCGAGGGAAACGGAAGTCATAGCGTTGCTCCTTGTGGTTTTTTGTCCGTTGTTATGGGGGTATTGAGGGCGGCAACCAGCGTCTGCAGCGACTGGAAGATATTGCTGGCCCAGAAGCGGCCTTCGTCGGTCAGGCGCAGGCAGGTTGAGTCATCCCGGGTCAGGCCAGAGTTGTGCCATTGAGTCAGCAGCGGCTGGAGCAGATGCGCATCGGCGGTTAACTCATCGAGAGGCACGCGGGCGGTTTCAATGCCTGCCTGGAGGCGATGCCGCCAGCGGTAGCCTGGGTCAGTGGTGCGGGCCATCATCATCAGCGGTTTTTTTCCGGCGGCGACGGCGGCGTGCCATGTCTCCAGGTTGCGTTCAACCATCCAGGAGTGGCCGTTAACCGAGCCGCCCGCGCCGGAGCCAAAGGCCAGGCAGTCTGCCCCCTGTTTAATCAGCAGGTTGTAAAGGTTGCGTTCCCGCGTGGTGCGCGCCCAGTGGCTGTTGCTGATGCAGCGCCAGCCTGCGCTGTCCATGAAGTCGCAGCCCTGCAGGTACAAATCCCTGCGTTCGGCTGGGGAAGGCAGCGTGACGCGTCCATTTTCTACAGCTTTACCCAGCGGCGTTTGCGGTAGCAAATTCAGGGCATAAAGATCGACCCCGTCGAGGCCGATGTCCCGCGCGATAGCCAGGTCTTCGGCCCACAGCTTTTGATCCTGCCCCGGAAGGCCAAACAGCAGATCGCAGACCACGGCGGCACGATCGCGTTTGCAGAGGTTTTCCATAAAGCGTCGGGCGGTGGGGCCGTCGGAGGTGCGCGCCATTTTTTTGCGGATTTTGCTGTTAAACGACTGGATGCCGATGGAGAAGCGGTTGGCTCCGGCGTCGAGGCAGGCGTCGATGCGCTCATCATTAAAATTCAGCACCCGGCCTTCAATGGTGATTTCGCAGTCCGGGGCCAGCGGCAGGCTGCGGCGCAAGGCGGTAATGATCCGCGCTAAATCTTTAGCTGACAGCGCCGAAGGCGTGCCACCGCCAAAGTAGATGGCGTGAATGGGGGCCGACTGGTGCAGCGGGCTGCTGGCCTCCAGCTCGATTTCCCTGAGCAGCGCGTCGGTGTAGCGTTCGCAGTGGTCTGCTTCATAACGATTCTGGTAAAAACCGCAGAAGGTACAGTGCGTTGCGCAGAAGGGAATATGGAGGTAAACCAGCCTTTTGCCGGGAGGCGTTGGGCTGGTAATCACCTGTTGCCAGGTGTGCTCCAGCTGTTCTTTGGCGATGGGCATTGCGCCGCGCCACGGCATGGTGGCGTGACGATCCTTAAAGGGTTGCCCGCCGGGGAGCGCAAAGTGCGCCTGGAGATCCAGTTCAGGTTTCATGTTCAACATCGCTCATTTCAAAGTAATCCTTAATCTTTCTGGCCGGACTCGGGCCAAAACTGGTGATGCAGCAGTTCCACGGCCTCTGCGACGCGCGGGCCCATGCCCAGAATCAAAGCCTGATCGATAATGACTATCCGCTTGTTTTTCCAGGCGGAGGTATGGGTGATCCCGGGAATGGCCTTCAGCGCTTCGGGGTTGCCCTGGGTCATTTGAGTCGTCGCGACGATGACCTCAGGGTTGGCGGCGATCATCGCCTCGGTGCTGTAGCTCTGGTACTGACGATGCCGGGCGATATTTTTTGCTCCGGCCATGCTAAGGATGGAGTCGGCCACGCTGCCCGCGCCGGCAACCTGCAGCAAGCTGCCGCCCGCGGAGAGAATAAACATCGCTTTGACGGGGTGTGGCTTCAGCACGTTACGTTTGCTAATCACCTCCAGCCGCTGTTTAAGGTTGGCAATCAGCGCCTCTCCCTGCGGCTGGCGCTGTAAGGTCATCGCCAGAGTTTGAATGTTGGTGTACATCTGCTCGACGGTGGCGGGCACTCGCGGGAGCTGCAGGACATTCACCTTTGCCTTTTCTAACTGCCCGATGACGATGTGCGGCCCGGCGTCCTGCCAGGTAATGAAGCGCCCGGGGCGCAGCGACAAGATCGATTCGCTGCTGAGCTGCATCCAGGAACCGATGTGCGGCAGCTTTGCCGTTTCCGGCGGCCAGGTGGTGGTTTCATCCACGCCAACCATCTGGCTACCCGCGTCGAGGGCATAAACAAGCTCGCTCAGGGAGCCGCCAGCGACGACCAGCCGCTCGCTAGCCTGGCTGGAAAAAGAAGTCGTCAGCGCCAGCAGTGCGGCAAAAAAATGTCTCTTCATCAGAATTTCCACCCAAAGCCGATGGCCGTGTTGAAGCCCGCTTCCGGGATAGATTCGTGGGCGGTCTGGTAGCGTTTGTTGGTCAGGTTGTTCAGCGCCAGGTTGACCAGGTACTGGTCGTTGTCACCAAACTCGGCGTTGACGGCCAGGTTTAACGTGGCCCAGCCGGAGTAGCGCCTTTCACTGTCACCGGTGTTTTCTTTGGCACGGGAGGCCGCGCGAATAAAGGCGTCGGAGGTGATATTCATGGCGTTAAGCATCAGCGTATGTCTGACCCCGAAGCGGCCATTGACGACAGGCTCGCCGGTATCCCAGGTTTTTAGCGAGTCGCTTTCATACTGACGACGCAGGAGATTGCCGCTCAGGTAAGGGGAGACGGCCCAGCCGTTGTACTCCGCGCTCAGCTCAATGCCGTAGGTTTTGGCCCGGTTGATGTTGTCATAAAATCGGTAGTTGGCCCGGGAACTGCTGCTGTTCCCCAGACAGAGGGCTTGCCCTTCGCAGGCTCGTGATGCGACGTAATCTTTGGCTTCTGAATAGTAGACCGTGCTGTCAATCAGCCACAGGTTGCCTTTGTAGCGGGCGCCAATTTCGTAGTTGTTGGAGTGTTCCGGGCGCAGATCAGGGTTGCCGTAAGTCACGCCGCCGCCGGCGGAAGTCTGCATAAACTGCTGCACCAGCGTGGGGAAGACGTAGCCCTGGGCAAAGGCTGCACGCAGCTCGATATCTTTAAACCCGGAGTAATTCAGGCTGGTCGCCGCCACGAACTGGTTATCGCTGGCGGATTTGTTGCCGGTTGCGGTGTGGGTTGTAACGCCGCCTTCGGTTTTTTGTGTGATGCTATCAATGAGTTTGGAGGAGAGCCAGTACTGGCGTGCACCCGCCGTCCATGTCCAGTCATCGGCCAGGTGCCAGGCGTTCTGCGCAAACAGTGAGGTATTGCTTTGTTCCGATTTGTCCTGCGACTGGCTGTGGGTTTCAGTATCAAAGATCCCGGTTTTGGCCGTCTGCCGCGTGTAGCCGCTGCCGCTCTGGTCTACCTTGTCGTGCTGATACTGCGCCCCAAGCACCAGATCGTTTCCGGCGGGCAGGGAGAAGTTTGTTTGCAGCGTGACGCCCTGGGTGTACTGCTTGTCATTGGTCTGGGTCTGATTTTTTACGCTTAGCGCCTGAATGGCCGGCGAAGGAATCACCTGTGTAGTCGCGACTTCATTGTTAAACCGGCGTTCGACGGTTTGGCTGTAGGCATCCAGATGGATTTTTTTCAGGTAATTTCCGTCGACATCAAGGTCGTAAAACAGCCCGATTTTTTCCCGCGTCATTTTCGGGATCCTGACGCTAAAGGCGTCGAACTGTTGGTCTGGATCGTTGTACCAGGTTTGCGTGGCGAGGCTGTAGCGGTCGAGAGACAGGCCAATTTTCTGACGATCGAAACGGTAACCCAGCCACAGTCCCTGGCCGTTATTGCGGAAGTGCGTGTTATCCAGCCGCCCATCCGGGGTTTTTCTGTTGCCCTGGTCCGAGTAGCTGCCGTTGATGCGGTAGTCTAACTGGCCGATGCTGCCCCAGGCGGCGGCGGATTCCTCCCAGCCTGCGGTGGCGGAGTTCCAGGTTGCTTTGACCAGCCCGGCCAACGGCTTATCACCGCCTTTTTTGGTGATGAAATTCACCACGCCGCCGATGGCCTGTGAGCCGTAGAGCACGGAATAGGGGCCTTTAATGACTTCAATACGCTCCAGAGCCGATTCATCCACCAGCAGCCCCGCGCCGTAGTCCTGCCCGGCGCGTTGGTAGGTGACTTGCTGACCATCAATCAGAATCAACACGCGCGATGAGGCTTCGCCCCGGATGCGGATTTGCTTGCGGCCCGCGAGCGCGTTATCGGTGACTTCTACCCCGGGAATATCTTTGAGGTCGTCTGCAATGGAGACGCTGGTGGAGTTTTCCAGCGTTTTGCTGTCAACCACCTGGACGGTAACCGGGCTGTTCCAGAGGTTGGTTTCCGTGCGGCTGGCACTGACGATAATCGTGTCATCAGGCGCGGTGTTTGTCTGGGCGAAAGCGCTATCCGGTGCGGTAAGTGCGCCGGCAATCAACAGAGGTACGACTGAAAAGGTTGCGTAGGTTTCACATTTCCCTGGCATAAACCCATCCTTGTGAACGTTAATGATATTTATTATCGTTCGCCTTTATAGCCAGGAGTAGCGTACATATCCACCGTTTAACCTGCTAACCAGATGCAACTTTGATTTTGGTCAAAGGAGATGGGCCCGTGCGCGGTGAGCCTGCCAAAGAGGGGTAACTTTCTGCGCCCGGGCGCAGAACGTATCACTTTTATGTTGCTAACCTGTTTATTTCCTCAACGAACCTACAAAAAAAAGCAGTGAGTCTGGAAAGAGGAATGCCGTTTATTTTCCATTGCATTGGCGCTTTGTAATGTCCTGTGGTGGGAAAATATTATTATCCCGAACGTGTTTCCGATGAGATACAGCCAGAAACAATTAGCCAATTTATGTAAAGGAGTGATGTTTATATGTTGCAGCACAGGGACGGGAAAATACTCCTTTTATTTATTAGTTTCCTTATTATTTATCTGCTACCGGGAATATACGGCCATACGCCGTGGAAGCAGGATGAAAACTATACCTTCGGCGTCATTCAAACCATGTATGAAACGGGCAATTGGTTAGTGCCTGTGAACGCCGGTGAGCCGTTTATGGAAAAGCCGCCGCTTTATTACTGGACGGCAACGCTAATGGCGCATTTATTTTCCGGTATGATGCCGCTCCACGATGCTGCCCGAAGTGCGACGCTTTTGTTTTCAATTATTAATTTTTCCTTCTTTATTCTGCTGGCGAGAAGAGTATTCCGCAGTGAAAGCCTGGTAGATTACCGTATCTGGCTGGCCTTCGCCGTTTATATCAGCGCCCCGGGCATCCTGCGCCACAGCCATGATATGTTCAGCGATACCGCGCTCACCGCAGGCGCAACCGTGGCGCTGTATGGCATTGTCGGGTTGATTCGCGAGGAGAAAGTGGCCGCCTCGGCGGTATGGCTTGGCCTGGGCACAATAGCAACGATGTTATCCAAAGGCGTATTTATTCCCGGCGTATTATGGATAACTTTATTTTTAAGCGCTTTCTTTTTCACACAATGCCGGACTAAAGCATTTTGGTATCCGGTTATTCTCTCAGGACTGCTAGCGCTTATTTTTATTCTTCCCTGGCCAGTGTTGCTTTACAGTAAACATCCCGATCTTTTTATGGCGTGGTTTTGGGAAAATAACATTGGCCGTTTTCTTGGCTTTTCCGTTGCTAAGCTGGGCGCCAAAGCAAACCTGATGCGTGTGCCTGAGGCCGTTGCGCTTTTTGCTCTGCCAGCCGGGATGTTGGCGACAGTTTATTTTCTTCGTCATCCACTTCAGCGGTTGAGAAACCCGGATGAGTTTGTGATTACGCTTTTTCCGTTGCTCGGCATTATTATTCTGCAGATGTCGGCCACCAGTCGCGCTTTATATTTAATGCCCTTTGTGGCCCCGATGGCTATATTGGGATCCCAGCTTTTACCTGCAATAAAAGAGAAAGCACTGCGTTATTTCTCCTGTTTTGCCGTCGCGCTATGGTCAGCTTCGCTTGCAGGGGTTTGGGGCATTTATCTGCTTAAGGTGGGTGGCGATCAAAAAGGCTGGCTGGCTCCGCTTGAGCGCTGGCTGCCGGCGAGCTACGAGCTGCATTTATCCTGGCCGCCATTTGTGTTTGCCCTGGTCGTTACCGCGCTGTGGATCTGTCGGGGGCGTTTATCTGCGGCACTCAACCCGGTGTTGCGCGCGGCATTCAGTTGGGGGTTAGGCGTGACCGTTGTCTGGAGCGTGGCGTTCACGTTAATGGTGGGCTGGTTCGACTACAGCAAAGGTTATGCTGGGGTATTTAAGGATCTCAAAAGCCATCTGGCGGGGCAGTACCTGGCGGATGACTGCATGGCTTCTTACCGGCTGGGGGAGTCAGAGGCGCCGATGCTTTATTACTTTGCCGGGATCCTGCATCAGCCACAAACAACCTTCCGCCAGCCTGAGCGCTGTCGCTGGCTGATTGTGCTGGGCGACAAGCTGCAGCCCGCGCCGAAGGGAATGGTTTTTTTCTGGGAAGATAATCGCCCCGGTGAGAAGCGTAACAACCTGATGGTGTACCGGGACGTTTCAAAAAATAACGACTAAAAACCTGGGCCGGGTTTACAAGGCTCAGCCAGGCAGGCCTTCTACAATAGTGATCATCGCTTCTGCGACGCTGGCCCTTTCCTGGCGAGCGCGCTGGTATTCCGGTGAGTGGTAGCAGGCCAGCGCCGTCTCCATATCGGCGAACTCAATGACGACATGCCGGGCGAAAGCCGCATCACCCTCTACAACTTCCGCTTTGCCGCCTCTCGCCAAAAAGCGGGCGTTGTAGCGCGTAAAGGCTGCCGGGGATAAATCGATATAGTTTTGATACTGCTTAGGGTTGTGAACGGTGACGTGGGCAATCCAGTATGCGGCCATGCTTTGCTCCTGTAGGGGGGAAGGCTGTTTGTCAGCCAATCTAGCACAGCGGTGAACGGCCGTGTTGCCGGAAAGAGGCGGCATGTTGTGGTGGCTCATCGCTCAATTTGACGTTGTACATTTCATTACACGCCGATACCAATCACTCACTGAAGAGTTTGTTCCACGCGCCTATAGTTCATTTCAACGGCCCCGCAGTGGGGTAAACACGAAAACAAATTCGAGGATGTCGAAATGAAAAAAGTATTAGCTCTGGTTGTTGCCGCTGCTATGGGTCTGTCTTCCGCCGCTTTCGCTGCTGACACTACCGCTACCGCTCCAGCTGCTGCGCCGGCAACCACCGCCGCTGCGCCTGCTGCTAAAGCGCCAGCGGCAAAAGTAACGCACCACAAGAAACACAAAAAAGCTGCCGTTCAGAAAGCACAGGCCGCTAAAAAGAAACACAAAAAAGCCGCTAAGCCAGCCACCGAGCAGAAAGCTCAGGCTGCTAAAAAGCACCACAAAAAAGCAGTAAAACCAGCTGCGCAGAAAGCTCAGGCTGCTAAAAAGCACCACAAAAAAGCAGTAAAACCAGCTGCGCAGAAGGCTCAGGCTGCTAAAAAGCATCACAAAAAAGCAGTAAAACCTGTTGCTCAGAAAGCGCAGGCTGCTAAGAAACACGTGAAAAAACATCACAAAGTTGCTGCAAAACCGGCTGTTAAGCCAGCTGCATAAGTTTGACGGGGCAACCCCGTTAGCTTGAAGCGTTAACACAAACACCCGGCTTGCCGGGTGTTTCTTTCTGGAGTTCAGATAATGTTGCGACGCTACAGTTTCGAATTAATCCTCACCGCGCTGCTGACCTGCGGCCTAATCACGCTGAATTTTTGGCTTCAGTAGATTCTGTTCTTCCTGAGTTCTAAAAAACCACCAGCCCCTGCTTTACTCAGAAATACAGGCCAGCGCCTGGTTGAGATACTAGTGCAGATTAGCGCTGTAGTTTTTATTTGGCTCTGGAAAAGTGGTTGGAAGAGGGCGATGTCGATGCAGTCGTGTAATCGTTCAGTTCGATGTAGAGTCCGTATCGCCAAAAGCAAAAAACCCGCCATAGGCGGGTTCTTCTAAATAGTGGTGCCCGGACTCGGACAAAAACGTCAGGAACGTTTTTGAACAGCGCTTGCGCTGGCCCCTTATGGGGTGAGTCTCAGGGATGAGACGAATACTAAAACGTCAGGAACGTTTTTGAACAGCGCTTGCGCTGGCCCCTTATGGGGTGAGTCTCAGGGATGAGACGAATAATCGACTTTCAGCTCGATGCAGAGTCCGTTTCGCCAAAAGCAAAAAACCCGCCATAGGCGGGTTCTTCTAAATAGTGGTGCCCGGACTCGGAATCGAACCAAGGACACGGGGATTTTCAATCCCCTGCTCTACCGACTGAGCTATCCGGGCAACGGGCCGCATTAAACCGTAAAGGCCGCCAGGCGTCAACGGCTTTGTCATAAAAATTACCTAAAACTATGCTGATTGCCTGCTTTTCAGTCAAAGACAGCAAAAAGACGTGCTTCAGGTTAATGCCCCGCCGGTGCGGCACAGCGCAAAGCGCAGAATATCTTCCGCAAGGGTTCTGGCCGTGTCGATATCAGCCTGGCTACGCTTCACCAATAGCTTGCTCAGGCAGCCTTCCAGCACCAATTCCATTTGGTGCGCGACCATGGTTGGGTCGTCCACTTCCATTTGTGTGAGCAGCTCGTGCGTGTATTCCCAGGCCGCTTTTTTCTGCTGGTCAGCCAGTTGATGAATCGGGTGCGCGGCATCAGGGTAGAAGGTGCAGGCGGCAATAAACAGGCAGCCGGGATAACGCTGGTTGCTCACGCATTCGGTCAGGGCGTGGTAGCGCTTAAGCAGCTTTTGCTCCGGCGTTAACTCTTCGTCCAGCATCAGCTGACGCCGCCAGACATCCACCTGCGAACTTAAGTAGCGCAGGGCGTCGTACAGCAGGGCTTCGCTGTCGGGCCAGAACTGGCGAATCTCAGCGAGCGGATAATCGGCTTCTTTCGCCACCATCTCCAGCGTCGTGCTGGCAATGCCTTCACGTTCAAGGACATGCAGGGCGTGCTCTAAAACTTCTTCGCGTTGCACGGTTTTCTCCTTACGTTTCCCAACGGATCAAGTGTTGTTTACTGGCTGCGATTGCGCAAATGCTCGCTGAACGCGGAGGCGTCCATAAAGCCTGTGACGCGGTCTGCCGGTTGTTCAACGCCGTTAGCATCAAAGAATAAAATGGTTGGCAGGCCAAGCACCTGTAAATGCTTCAGCAGGGCTTTGTCGTCGGCGTTATTTGCCGTGACATCGGCCTGCAGTAAAACGGTGCCAGACAGCGCTTTTTGCACCTGCGGATCGCTAAAGGTGTATTTCTCAAACTCTTTACACGCCACGCACCAGTCGGCGTACAAATCTAACATCACCGGTTTGCCTTTCGCCCCGGCTAGCGCGGCGTCGAGCTGCTCAACGTTGGCTATTTTGTTAAAGCTGAGGTGAGGGACGGACTGAACGGATGCCGGAGAGCCAAAAGCCCAGTCCTGCAGCGGACGAGCGGACACCAGCGCGGCACCCAGAAGAATAATTTGTAGCATGCGTAGCCAGGACTTCTTCGCTCCAAGGCTGGTGATAAATGCCCAACTGAAGAAGGCGACGCCCAGCAGGCCCCACAGCCTCAGCCCCCAGATGTCGCCCAGCACACGCTCCAGCAGGAAGACCGGCAGCGCCAGAATCACAAAACCAAAGGCGGTTTTGACGCTTTCCATCCACGGCCCGCTTTTCGGCAGCAGGCGATTACCGAAGACGGTAATCAGGATTAGCGGCAGGCCCATGCCCAGCGCGTAAAGGTAAAGCATGCCGCCGCCGAGCCACATATTTCCGCTTTGCGCGATGTACAGCAGGATAGCGCTAAGCGGCGCGGTGGTGCACGGCGAGCAGATAAGCCCGGCCAGCGCGCCCATAGCAAAGACGCCGCCCGCCGAGCCGCCCTGCTGGCGGTTGCTCATCAGCGCCAGGCGCGTTTGCAGCGACGAGGGCAGCTGCAGCGTGAACAGACCGAACATCGAGGCGGCGAGCAGGATAAAGAGCACCGACAGGCCAATCAGCACGTATGGGTGCTGGAGTGCCGCCTGGAACTGGAGTCCTGCGGCGGCAACGACAAGACCGAGTGCGGTGTAGGTCAGCGCCATGCCCTGGACGTATACAAAGGCCAGCAGCAGCGCCCGGGCAGTGGACAGGCGTTGTTTACCACCTAGTACGATGCCGGAAATGAGCGGGTACATCGGCAGCACGCAGGGCGTGAAGGCGATGCCGATGCCGATCAGGAAGGCCCACAGCGCGGAGAAGGGGAGCGATGCGGGGGCGGGGCTGTCTGTTCCCCTCACCCCGGCCCTCTCCCCAGAAGGGGAGAGGGAGGAAGAAATATTGGCCTCGTCTCTTGATGGGGAGAAGGAGGAAGACACATTGGCATCATTAGCCGACGCAGCAATAGCACTCAACGGCACAACGCGCGTTTCCGGCGGATAGCAGAATCCGGCTTCGGCGCAGCCCTGGTAAGTGACGCTGACGGACGAACCTTTATTGGCGGCATTTACCGTAATGGGCAGAGTTAGCTGCTGGGTGAAGATCTCCGTTTTGCCGTAGAACTCATCTTCGTGCCAGGTGCCTTTAGGCATAACCAGGGGCGTAATGTCCGCGCTGGTGGGCACCACTTTGATCTGCTGGCGATAGAGATAATAGCCGGGTTTTATCTGCCAGCTGAGCGTCAGCTTGTGCTCGGCCTGCTGAAAGTCAAAGGAAAAAGCCTGGTCGACCGGGACAAACTGCGTTTTATTTTGGGCGTCAAACAGCCCGGCAAAGGCCTGCGAACTGCATAACAGCAGGACTAGCGTAATGATGCGTAGAGCCATGAGAGATATTCACTGTTTCCGTGTGCAACTGGCAGAACCAGTAGTTCTGGCGTTTGATAAGGGTGATGGGTTTTCAGGCAGGCAAGCAGTGCCTCCTGGCGTTCCACGTCGCTCTTGAGCAGCATTTGGACTTCGTACTCCTGCTCCAGCTTTCCTTCCCAGTAATAGAGCGAAGTTGCGCCCGGCAGCAGCGTCACGCAGGCGGCAAGTTTCTCCGCCAGCACTTTCGCGGCCAGATCCTGCGCGGTGGCTTCATCCGGGGCGGTACAGAGTACAACGACAGCCTGGGTCATCGACATCGCAAACCTCATCTGAGAAGAAAGTGCGATGACTATAACATGAGCAGAAGAAAACGGGCTGCATTGCAGCCCGCGTCTGGCGGAGATTTACAGTACGATCCCGCCGATGATAAAGCCGAGGATAACGCACAAAGTAATGGCAATGACGCCGGGGATCAGGAAGGCGTGGTTGAACACATATTTGCCGATACGGGTTGAGCCGGTGTCGTCCATTTCGACCGCTGCCAGCAGCGTCGGGTAGGTTGGCAGGACGAACAGCGCAGATACCGCTGCAAAAGAGGCGACGGCGGTTAATGGCGTGACGCCGAGCAGCAGGGCCGCAGGCATCAGCGCTTTCGTTGTGGCTGCCTGGGAATAGAGCAAGGTGGCCGCGAAGAACAGCACCACAGCCAGCAGCCACGGGTAACCGTTCAGCAGGTCACCGGCAACCGCCTGAATGTCGCTGATATGGGACTTAACGAAGGTATCGCCCAGCCATGCAACGCCGAGTACGCAAATACAGGCGCTCATGCCGGACTTAAAGGTGCTGGCGTTCAGCACTTCGCCAGTGTCGATTTTACAGGTGATGCTAATCAGCGTGGCGATGGTGAGCATAAACACAACAATCGCTTCGTTACGCGGCAGAACCGGGTTCTGAATCAGGCCGACGGTATCGCTGATCGCGGTGGCATAGAACATCACGGCGACAATACCGATCAGGAATAGCAGCACCGAACGCTTGGCGTGCGGCTTCAGCTCGAAGACCTGGCTACCGCGCAGCTTCACTTCGCCTTTGGCAAGGCGTTCCTGGTAAACCGGATCGTCTTTCAGCTCGCAGCCGAGGAAGTTACACACCACCGCGGTTAGCATCACGGCAATCAGCGTGACCGGGATACAGATACCTAGCAGCGTCAGGTAGCTCACGCCCATCGGCTCCAGAATGCCGGCAAAAAACACCACTGCAGCGGAAATCGGCGATGCCGTAATGGCAATTTGTGAGGCGACAACGGCGATAGAAAGCGGGCGAGAAGGGCGAATGCCCTGCTCTTTTGCCACTTCGGTAATCACCGGCAGCGTGGAAAAGGCCGTGTGGCCGGTCCCGGCCAGAATGGTCATAAACCAGGTGACCAGCGGCGCAAGGAAGGTGATGTATTTCGGATGGCGGCGCAGCATGCGTTCCGCAAGGCTGACCAGGTAGTCCATGCCGCCCGCGACCTGCATGGCCGCAATCGCGGCGATCACCGCCATGATAATTTCGATCACGTCGAAGGGGATTGCCCCCGGTTTGATCTGGAAGATAAGGGTAAGCACCAGCACGCCGAGACCACCGGCAAAACCAATACCGATCCCTCCCAGCCTTGCCCCGAGATAGATCGCCAGCAGGACGACCACGAGTTCAGCACCAAACATAATTGCATCCTTGAGATTTAAATGAGATGAAAATGAAATGTTATGTTTTCGTATACCGTTAAAATGAAAAAGGCACGTCCGACTGGACGTGCCTTTTGGCGTTTATATGGATGAGTTATTGTTCGCTTTCATCGGTATAGCGCTTAGCTTTGTAGACCGGGTGCATCAGGTTGTGGACGGAGAAGATATCGTCCAGCTCGGCTTCTGTCAGCAGGCCGCGCTCTAGCACGACCTCGCGCACGCTCTTGCCGGTTTCTGCGCAGATCTTGCCGACGATGTCGCCGTTGTGGTGGCCAATGAACGGGTTCAGGTAGGTCACGATACCGATGGAGTTGTACACGTAGCTCTCACACACTTCTTTATTCGCGGTGATGCCGTTAATGCATTTTTCCAGCAGGTTGTAGCAGGCGTTGGTCAGGATATGAATGGATTCGAACATTGCCTGGCCAATCACCGGCTCCATCACGTTCAGCTGCAGCTGACCTGCTTCGGATGCCATGGTCACCGTGGTGTCGTTGCCGATGACTTTGAAGCAAACTTGATTCACCACTTCCGGGACAACCGGGTTCACTTTGGCCGGCATGATAGAAGAACCCGCCTGCAGTTCTGGCAGGTTGATTTCGTTCAGGCCAGCGCGCGGGCCGGAAGAGAGCAGGCGCAGGTCGTTACAGATTTTGGACATTTTCACTGCCAGGCGCTTCAGGGAGCTGTGCACCATCACGTATGCGCCGCAGTCGGAAGTGGCTTCAATCAGGTCTTCTGCTGGTACGCAGGCCAGGCCGCTGACTTCTGCCAGTTTCTGTACGGCCAGCTGCTGGTAGCCATCTGGCGTGTTGAGGCGAGTACCGATGGCGGTTGCGCCAAGGTTCACTTCCAGCAGCAGTTCAGCGGTGCGCAGCAGGTTTTTAGTCTCTTCAGTCAGCAGCACGTTGAACGCGTGGAACTCCTGACCGAGGGTCATCGGAACAGCGTCCTGAAGCTGGGTGCGGCCCATTTTCAGGATCTCAGAAAACTCAACCGCTTTACGCTGGAAGCCTTCGCCCAGCTGATTAATGGCATCGATCAGTTTCACGATGGAAGCGTAAACTGCGATGCGGAAGCCGGTTGGGTAGGCGTCGTTAGTGGACTGGCATTTGTTGACGTGGTCGTTCGGGTTCAGGAACTGGTATTCACCTTTCTGGTGGCCCATCAGTTCCAGACCGATGTTAGCGAGGACTTCGTTGGTGTTCATGTTGACGGAAGTACCGGCGCCGCCCTGGTAGACGTCTACCGGGAATTGATCCATGCATTTGCCGTTGTTCAGGACTTCATCACAGGCCTGAATGATGGTGTTCGCGATGCTCTTAGGAATGGTTTGCAGTTCCTTGTTCGCCATTGCCGCCGCTTTTTTTACCATCACCATACCGCGTACAAATTCCGGTATGTCACTGATTTTACTGTTGCTAATGTAGAAGTTTTCAATCGCTCTCAGAGTATGAACGCCGTAGTAGGCATCCGCTGGCACTTCCCTGGTACCCAACAAATCTTCTTCGATACGAATGTTATTTAACATGTGAACCTTCTTAGTAAAGCTGCAGATAAATGCACTGTTTTATTCACACACACGAAATGTGGTTGTGAGCTTAATAGGCCGACGATTATGTCCATATTCGACCGCGTTGACGTGATGATATGCTGATGATAGCGAAAAGCAGTAACCTGGATCACTTATTAAAAGCCGCCACGCATAACAATTATTAATATGTGATATAGGTCAACAGTTGAAAATTTCCAGAAAAAATTCACGCAATAAACATTGATCTTTGTCTACAGCGTCGCCATCTCCCTCCTACGCGTAATTGCTAATCTATTTTTCGCGAGACCATTAACGGGCTCGCCCGATGACAGGAGCGTATAGTGCGCTGGATCCCGTTTATTGCCGTTTTCCTTTATGTTTACATCGAAATTTCGCTGTTCATACAGGTGGCACACGTTTTGGGGGTCTTTATGACCCTGATTCTGGTCATTTTCACTTCGGTGATTGGCCTTTCTCTGGTGCGTAACCAGGGCTTTAAAAACCTGATGCTGATGCAGCAGAAGATGGCGGCAGGCGAAAGCCCTGCGGCGGAGATGATCAAAAGCGTCTCGCTGATCATGGCCGGTATTTTGCTGCTGTTGCCGGGCTTTTTTACCGACTTCCTCGGTCTGCTGCTGCTGTTGCCGCCGGTGCAAAAGCACCTCACGCTCAAGCTGATGCCGCATTTGCGCTTCTCCCGCATGCCTGGCGGCGGTTTTAGCGCCGGTAGTGAAGGGGGCAATACATTCGACGGTGAGTTCCAGCGTAAAGACGACGCGCCAAAGCGCCTCGACGACCAGCACCGGGATGATCGTTAAATTTTAGTTTTTTTTGTTTTCCCCCCTTGAAGGGGGGAAAGCGCATCCCCATTAATCAGGTCACCAGCCGATTACCCCTGTGGGACGGCGTTACCTAACTATCTGATACTGACTTTCTCAAAGGAGAGCTATCAATGAGCATTCGTCCATTACATGATCGTGTCATCGTCAAGCGTAAAGAAGTTGAGTCCAAATCTGCGGGCGGCATCGTTCTGACTGGCTCCGCAGCGGGCAAATCAACTCGTGGCGAGATCATCGCTGTCGGTAAAGGCCGCATCCTGGAAAACGGTAGCGTGCAGCCGCTGGACGTGAAAGTGGGTGACATCGTTATCTTCAACGATGGCTACGGCGTGAAGTCCGAGAAAATCGACAACGAAGAAGTGCTGATCATGTCCGAAAGCGACATCCTGGCAATTGTTGAAGCGTAATTTGACGCACGAACCTGAACGAATTTGAGGAATAGAAGAAATGGCAGCTAAAGACGTAAAATTCGGTAACGACGCTCGTGTAAAAATGCTGCGCGGCGTTAACGTACTGGCAGATGCAGTGAAAGTTACCCTCGGTCCTAAAGGCCGTAACGTGGTTCTGGATAAATCTTTCGGTGCACCGACCATCACCAAAGATGGCGTTTCCGTAGCGCGTGAAATCGAGCTGGAAGACAAGTTCGAAAACATGGGCGCACAGATGGTAAAAGAAGTTGCCTCTAAAGCGAACGACGCTGCAGGCGACGGTACCACCACCGCAACCGTACTGGCTCAGGCTATCATCACCGAAGGTCTGAAAGCCGTTGCTGCGGGCATGAACCCAATGGACCTGAAACGCGGTATCGATAAAGCCGTTGTTGCCGCTGTTGAAGAGCTGAAAGCGCTGTCCGTGCCGTGCTCTGACTCTAAAGCGATTGCTCAGGTTGGTACTATCTCCGCTAACTCCGACGAAACCGTAGGTAAACTGATCGCTGAAGCGATGGATAAAGTCGGTAAAGAAGGCGTGATCACCGTTGAAGACGGTACCGGTCTGGAAGACGAACTGGACGTGGTTGAAGGTATGCAGTTCGACCGCGGCTACCTGTCCCCATACTTCATCAACAAGCCAGAAACTGGCGCTGTTGAGCTGGAAAGCCCGTTCATCCTGCTGGCTGACAAAAAAATCTCCAACATCCGTGAAATGCTGCCAGTGCTGGAAGCCGTTGCGAAAGCAGGCAAACCGCTGGTTATCATCGCTGAAGATGTTGAAGGCGAAGCGCTGGCTACCCTGGTGGTTAACACCATGCGTGGCATCGTGAAAGTGGCTGCGGTTAAAGCACCAGGCTTCGGTGACCGCCGTAAAGCTATGCTGCAGGACATCGCTACCCTGACCGGCGGTACCGTTATCTCTGAAGAGATCGGTATGGAGCTGGAAAAAGCGACCCTGGAAGACCTCGGCCAGGCTAAACGCGTTGTGATCAACAAAGACACCACCACCATCATCGATGGCGTGGGTGAAGAAGCCGCTATTCAGGGCCGCGTTGGTCAGATCCGTAAGCAGATCGAAGAAGCAACTTCTGACTATGACCGCGAAAAACTGCAGGAGCGCGTAGCGAAACTGGCAGGCGGCGTAGCGGTAATCAAAGTTGGTGCTGCTACCGAAGTTGAAATGAAAGAGAAAAAAGCTCGCGTCGACGATGCCCTGCACGCTACCCGTGCTGCGGTTGAAGAAGGCGTGGTTGCTGGTGGTGGTGTAGCGCTGGTTCGCGTTGCCGCTAAACTGGCTGGCCTGACCGCTCAGAACGAAGACCAGAACGTGGGTATCAAAGTTGCGCTGCGCGCGATGGAAGCTCCTCTGCGTCAGATCGTTTCTAACGCCGGTGAAGAGCCATCCGTTGTCACCAACGCGGTGAAAGCGGGCGAAGGTAACTACGGTTACAACGCCGCGACCGAAGAATACGGCAACATGATCGATTTCGGTATCCTGGACCCAACCAAAGTTACTCGTTCTGCTCTGCAGTACGCGGCTTCCGTGGCGGGCCTGATGATCACTACCGAGTGCATGGTCACCGACCTGCCTAAAGGCGATGCTCCTGACTTAGGCGCTGCTGGTGGTATGGGCGGCATGGGTGGCATGGGCGGCATGATGTAATTCGCCTTAGCACCTTGTGTTAAAGAAACCCTCAGTCAGAAATGTCTGGGGGTTTTTTCTTTTGTTCACACTCTGGTATAAGTGCTTACCGGGCAATAACGGCTCAATACCTTGATTACGGGGAATAACATGCGCATGAAAGTCTCATCAGGAGTGGTTCTGGCAGCGCTGCTGCTGGCAGGATGTAGCACGGGCAATCAGCTTAGCTCCAGCGGCCAGAGCGTTCGTTTTGTTGAAGACAAACCAGGAAGCGAATGCCGTCTATTAGGCACCGCGACCGGGGAACAGAGCAACTGGCTGTCTGGCCAGCACGGCGATGAAGGCGGGTCTATGCGCGGCGCGGCAAACGCACTGCGTAACAATGCGGCCGAAATGGGCGGCAACGTGCTGTACGGCGTGAGCAGCCCAACCCAGACGCTGCTCTCGAGCTTTGCGCCAACGGCCAGCCAAATGACGGGTCAGGTTTATAAGTGCCCGAACTGATTCGGTAAGTATTACCCTCACCCCGGCCCTCTCCTTCAGGGAGAGGGAGAAAAACGGACGTGCTTTTACTGATAGAGATCGAGGAAGGACTTGCGGTTCCCTGTCACTGGTAAGGGATAAAGTCGTGGGGCTTTTTCTACAGTTGAAGGCAGCACTAAGCGGTTCCCTCTCCTGGGGGAGAGGGTTAGGGTGAGGGCGTTAAGCTCTCACTTTTGCCGTAGCTGCAAATCCAGCGGCGTCTTACTTGGCTCTCCGCCTATTTCTCTCGCCAGCTTCGGCACCATATAGCCAGAAACCAGCGTCAGCAGCTCACGCATAATCGCCCGGGCCTCTTCGTCTTCCACCATAAAGTGCGCCGCACCTTGCACTCTGTCGAGTACGTGCAGGTAATACGGCATCACGCCCGCATTAAACAACGCATTACTAAGGTCGGCCAGAGTTTGTGCGTTGTCGTTCACGCCGCGCAGCAACACGCTTTGATTCAGCAGCGTGACGCCCGCCAGGCGTAGCTTTGCCATCGCCGAGCGGAAATCGTCGCCAATTTCCTGGGCGTGGTTAATATGATTAACCAGCAGCACCTGAAGCGATGAGCGGGCGATTCTTGCTGCCAGCCCATCGGTAATACGCGCCGGGATGACAATCGGCAGGCGGCTGTGAATACGCAGGCGTTTGATATGAGGAATGGCCTCCAGCTCGCTCATCAGCCAGTCCAGTTCGTGATCTTTGGCCATCAGCGGGTCGCCGCCGGAGAAAATAATTTCGTCCAGCTCAGGATGTTCGCTGATATACGCCAGCGCCGTTTGCCAGTTGCGTTTGTTGCCCTGGTTGTCGGCATACGGGAAGTGGCGGCGGAAACAGTAGCGGCAGTTTACGGCGCAGCCACCTTTCACCAGCAGCAAGGCGCGGTTGCGGTACTTATGCAGCAGCCCTGGGACAACGCTGTGTTGCTCTTCCAGCGGATCGGTGGTGAAGCCGGGCGCGGCAACGAACTCCTGTTTTGCCGTCAAAACCTGACGCAGTAACGGGTCGTTGGGGTTACCTTTTTCCATGCGCGCGACGAAAGCGCGAGGGACGCGCAGGGCAAAAAGACGCCTTGCTTCACGCCCGGCAAGCAGTTCTTCATCGTCAGCTACATTTAAAATGTGCAGCAGTTCATCAGGATCGGTTATAACATCGGCAAGTTGCGTTAACCAATCTTCTCTGTGAGGGGGATTTAGGGTTACAATGTGTGCCATTTTTTTGGCTAAGCTACCAGTTAACAAATTTAGAGGGCCTTATGGCGACTTATTCTAGCAACGATTTCCGTGCCGGTCTTAAAATCATGATGGATGGCGAACCGTACGCGGTTGAAGCCAGCGAATTCGTAAAACCGGGCAAGGGCCAGGCATTCGCGCGCGTTAAGCTGCGTCGTCTGCTGACCGGTACCCGCGTTGAGAAAACCTTCAAGTCTACTGACTCTGCAGAAGGCGCTGACGTTGTCGATATGAACCTGACTTACCTGTACAACGACGGTGAGTTCTATCACTTCATGAACAACCAAACCTTCGAGCAGCTGGCTGCAGACGAAAAAGCCGTTGGCGAAAACGCTAAATGGCTGCTGGACCAGGCTGAGTGCATCGTGACCCTGTGGAACGGTCAGCCAATCTCCGTTACCCCACCGAACTTTGTTGAGCTGGAAATCGTTGAAACCGATCCAGGTCTGAAAGGTGACACTGCAGGGACCGGCGGCAAGCCAGCAACCCTGAGCACCGGCGCTGTGGTTAAAGTTCCGCTGTTCGTCCAGATCGGCGAAGTCATCAAAGTTGACACCCGTTCTGGTGAATACGTTTCTCGCGTGAAGTAATTCTCGTGAAGGTTCGCGGCGCGGTGCCTGAGGCTCGCGCCGCCGCTTTGTCAGGGCAGGGAAGATGAACCGTTTGTTGAAACAGATTCTTTTTATCTCGCTGCTGGCCGCTGCGCTGTCGGGTTGTAATACCACGCGTGGGTTTGGCGAAGACTTGCAACATCTCGGCGGCGCCATTGAGCGCGTAGCCAATAAATAGTCCCTGCCAGTTATCCGAAATCGCCTCGCTTTTCCTTCGTTGTTCATTTTTTTAGCTATGCTTAACAAGCTATACACAAACAACATAGTTATAAGGAAAAGCTCATGATTAAGAAAACCATTGCTGCGTTTTTCTCTCTCGTCGTTCTTTCATCCTTGTTGACCGCCTGTAACACCACCCGCGGCGTGGGCGAGGATATACAAAGCGGCGGTAAGGCTATTTCTGGTGCGGCAACAAAAGCGCAGGAATAATACTGTTCGGTACGGTGCTAGTGCCGTACCGTTATTCTAAAACAGCCTCCGGAATATTTAAAAAAAGCGATAATCTATTGTCGGCTCCCAGCTTTAATCGAATGTTTCGCTTATAGGTGTAAACCGTTTTTACGCTTATTTCCATCACTCTGGCAATATATTCATTATTCGCCTCTTCCTTCCAGAGTTTTAATATTCTCTCTTCGCGTAAGGTCAGTAATGGCGTAATATGTCGTTTCACTTCACGGAATGGCGGGCGGGTCGCAATAGTCTGCTGAATCAATGCCGTTAATGCCGACAATGATACTGACTTATCCCAAATATCGTTAGTGCCTTGTGACGCGCAGTACTCGGCAATGGTGGGGTGTTGCCCGCTTTGCAGCAGCAGCAGGCGCGTCGTATCGCCACAGGCAGAATAAATAGTCGAAAGCTGTTGGATATTATGCAATGCGGTTGAGAAACTGTTGAAGTCGGCGATCACCATATTCGGCTGCCATTTAATAATTTTTTCCCGGGCGAGAAGTAAACTGTCTGTCTCTGAAATACTCACTGCCGTAGCCAGATTATTTTTCTGATTGAGCAAGTGCGTCAGTCCCTGACGGCTGAAGTAACACCTATCAACCAATAATATTTTATACATTTTCACGCTTCACGTTAATCATTACTGCGGCGTTTGCAGGCTGGCAAACCACGTTTTATCATATGAATAAATTTGCCAAAATGAATCACGGAAATACGCGCGAATTCGCTGTCAATTCCAGGCTTAGCAAGGCCCAGCGAGTGAAACGATTATTTCATTGCGTAGCATTTGGATACGGATTTTCAGGCAGCCGTTTGGGTGCTAAAATCAGCTTCTCACCTAAGCCTTACGGGACGACCCGCAAGCGCATCTCACACCGGGGACGGCCCCATTTCTACTGGAGCTGTTATGGCCTGGATCGTACTGTTAATTGCCGGATTACTGGAAGTTGTTTGGGCGGTAGGACTGAAATATACCCACGGCTTTAGCCGCCTGTGGCCTAGCGTTATCACCATCGTCGCGATGGTTGTCAGCATGGCTTTGCTCGCCTGGGCGATGAAAACCCTGCCCACCGGCACGGCCTACGCGGTGTGGACCGGGATCGGTGCCGTCGGCGCGGCGATTACCGGCATTCTGCTGCTGGGAGAGTCGGCTAACCCGATGCGTCTGGCTAGCCTGGCTCTGATTGTGGTCGGGATCATTGGCTTGAAACTTTCCACGCATTAACTGCCTGGTTGTTTCACCCAAATCAATTTATCCACCGCAAAGCCCTGGCGAGCGGCGATAGCCAATAGCTGTTGCTTGAGATCGTGGCTTATGGTTGGTGTGCGGGACAGGATCCATAGATAGCTGAGATCCGGCCCGCATACCAGCGCATGGCGATAGTCTTTATCCAGCGCAATCACGTTATAGCCGCCGTAAAACGGGCCAAAAAAGGAGACTTTCAGCGCAGCGACGCTCGGGTCTCCGGTGAAATAAGCCTTCCCTTCTGCCTGCTGCCACATCTGCCTGTCCGGGTTGAATCCCCGGTTTATCACGCGCAGGCCGCCGTCATCCATAAAACTGTAGGTGGCCGTGACCTGATTCAGGCCGCTTTCAAAGCTGTGGTCCATTCGCGCAATTTCATACCAGGTGCCGATAAAGCGTTTTGCCTCGAAGTTTTGCACGACCGTGACGCTGGGGGGAGGAGTTGGTGAGCTACAGGAGACAACGAATAATGCGACCGCAAGCGCGGTGAAAGCGGGCCAAATGCGCATAGCAGATTCCTTCCGAGGTTTTTTAGCTAAGTGTAGATGGCGACAGGAAATAAAGTGTGAGCGAAGCCGGAAATAATACGGCCTGCGTTCAACAGGCCGTGGTCATTTTTATTGCAGTGCTTCAAGAATGGCGTAAGCGGCTTTTACTCGCTCGGTGTTTGGGTAGCTTTTGTTGGCCAGCATCACGATACCCAGCTGTTTTTCTGGGATAAAGGCCACGTAGCTGCCAAAGCCGCCTGTCGACCCGGTTTTATGTACCCATGAGGCTTTCACCGCAGGTGCTGGAGGCTCAATCAGCGTTGCCGGGTGCGGCGCAAGGGCGATCTTGTTGTCACTGCCATCAATAATCGTTTTCCCCTTCACCGGCCAGTTCAGCATTTCCCAGCCAAGCCCCTGATACATGCTACCCACGCGCCAGTAACGTGACTGCGCGAGCTGGATACCCTGAGCTAACGTTTTGTCTCCCAGACGATCGGGGGCCATATTCGCCTGCACCCAATGGGCCATATCTTCGATGCTGGATTTCACGCCGTAGGCTTCTGCATCCAGCATGCCCGGCGAGACGCGCACGGCTTTGCCGTCCCGGTAGCCCCAGGCGTAGTGGCTGTCTTCCGTCGCCGGCACGTTAATCCAGGTGTGTTGAAGATTCAGTGGCTCAAAGACGCGTTTTAACATCGCCTGTTCAAAGCTCATGCCTGACGGTTTCACCATCAAGGCTCCGAATAGTCCAATACTTGCGTTGGCGTAGAGGCGCTGCGTGCCAGGTGCCCACTTCGGCTGCCAGTTCTGGTAAAACTTCAGCAGGGCATCGCTGTTGGTTACCTCGTCCGGCACCTGCAGCGGCAGGCCACCGGCGGTATAGGTGGCAAGCTGCAGCAGGGTGATCCCTTTCCACTGCTTGCCGTTCAGCTCAGGCCAGTATTTCTGCGCCGGGTCGCTAAGGCTAACTTCGCCGCGAGCCAAAGCATCACCGCCCAGTACGCCGGTAAAGGTTTTACTGACCGAGCCCAGTTCAAATAACGTTTGCTGCGTTACCGGTACGTTGCGCTGCACATCGGCTTTTCCCCAGGTGAAATACAGCGGGTAGCCTTTGTAGATAACGGCCACCGCCATGCCGGGGATCGCCTGCTCTTTCATTAGCGGGGCAACGGTGCGGTTCACCAGCTTTTCAATCTGCGGTGCAGTCAGTTCTTTTTGTGCAGCAAAGCTGGAGCATGAGGCGGCAAGCAGCAGCGTCAGGCAAAGGGTTTTTTTCATGATGGATAACCTTCCTTAGAGAGATGATAGCAGTCCGGGCCCGTCAGACGAGGCAAGTTTGTTGGATTTGACACCCGATGACAAACGATTAAATTTGGCATTAGGCTTAAGATTTTCTAACAGATAATGTCATGACCCGCAGCTATATCCCGCTCAACTCTCTGCGCGCTTTTGAAGCCGCAGCCAGGCATCTTAGCTTTACCCATGCTGCCATCGAGCTGAATGTCACTCATTCTGCCATCAGCCAGCAGGTGAAAGCCCTGGAAGAACATCTGCGTTGCCAGCTGTTTGTGCGCGTTTCTCGTGGGTTGATGTTGACCACGGAAGGTGAAAACCTGTTACCTGTGCTAAACGATTCCTTTGACCGCATTGCCGGGGTACTGGATCGGTTTTCGGGCGCGCAAGCGAGAGAAAAACTTAAGCTAGGTGTGGTGGGCACTTTTGCAACAGGCTTTCTGCTGCCGCGCCTTGAGGCGTTTCGGCGTCGCTATCCGCATATCGATCTTCAGCTTTCGACGCACAACAACCGGGTGGATCCGGCGGCGGAGGGGTTGGACTATACGGTGCGATTTGGTAGCGGAGCCTGGCACGGAACAGACGCGATTTATCTGTGTGATGCCCCGCTGTCACCGCTTTGTTCTCCTGCGCTGGCTTCTGAACTCCAGCGCCCGCAGGACGTGCTGAATCATACGCTCCTGCGTTCCTACCGGCGTGACGAATGGGCGGCATGGCTGCAGGCGGCGGGCGAGGCGCCACCGTCGCCAACGCATCTGGTGATGGTTTTTGATTCTTCGGTAACTATGCTTGAAGCCGCACAGGCTGGCGCGGGTGTTGCCCTTGCCCCGGTGAATATGTTTACCCACTTGCTGAACAGCGAGCGGATTGTTCGCCCGTTTGAGGCTGAAATCAGTCTGGGCAGTTACTGGCTGACAAAGCTCCAGTCCAGGGCGGAAACGCCCGCCATGCGAGACTTCTCCGGCTGGTTAGCCGGAGAGTGTGAGAAAGCGTAGGGCCTGATTGCCAGAACCAGGGCGGGTTATTTTACCAGCCCAAACAGGTCATTAAGCGCTTCGCTCATGGTAGGGTGCGTGAAAATTTGGTCGCGCAGCGTGGTGTAGGGCAGCCCGGCATCCATGACGGTTTTAACCAGGTTAATGATCTCATGGGAGTCAGGGCAGAGTAGCGATGCGCCGAGGATCTCCTGCGTTGAGGTATCCACGATAGCTTTGAGCAAGCCGCGCGTGTCGCCCATGACTCTGGCCCTTGGAATTGCCGCCACGGGAAGCGTAACGATCTGAATGGGTTTACCGCTGTCCTGGGCCTGTTCTTCAGTCATGCCAATGCGAGACAGCGGAGGGGTCATAAACACTGAATAAGGCACATTTTTTCTGTCCCCGGTATGGCGTTTACCTTCGCCCAACAGGCTGTCACGCACGATACGGAAGTCATCGAGCGAGATATAGGTAAACTGTAGCCCGCCGGTTACATCCCCCATTGCCCAGATGTTGTCTGCGGAGGTACGCAGGTATTTATTCACCATGATGGCCCCACGAGCATCGACATCAATCCCGGCGTTTTTCAGGTTCAGGGTATCCGTAGCGGGTTTTCGCCCTGAGGCAACAAGCAGCGCGTCAACCGTGTAGACACTATCGTTCGTCTGCAAATGCACCCTGTTGTCATGCGATTCAACGTGCTGAACTTTAGCGTTTAGGATCAGCTCCACGCCCTGCTGCTGAAGTATGTTGGCGACCGCTGCGGCTACGTCACGGTCCTCACGCGGCAAAAAATCTTCGGCGGCTTCGAAAATGGTGACCTTGCTGCCGAAACCGACAAACATTGAGGCAAACTCAACCCCGATGTAGCCGCCGCCCAAAATACCGAGGTGCGTTGGGAGCGTGGTCAGAGTAAGCAGCCCGGTGCTGTCATATACCCCAGGCGTAGCCGTCAGCCCGTCAATCGGCGGCAGAACGGACTGCGCACCGGTGTTGATAAAGATTTTCTCCCCCTGCAGTTCAATAGTTTCACCGTTCTGCATCACGCGAACAGTATGCCGGTCGATAAACTCTGCGTGGCCGTTGATGACGTCCACATTATTCAGGTCGGCCAGCAAGTGGTAACTCTTGTCCCGCAGGAAACTGACAATTGAAGACTTACGTGCGATGGCTGTCGTAAAGTCCTGATGCTGTTCTGCATCGTGGACCAGCGCTTTGGTGGGAATGCAGCCAATGTTAATGCAGGTACCGCCGTACATTTCGGCGGATTGCTCGATAATGGCGACTTTCCAGTTTTGTTTTGCCAGGGTTGCTGCCAGGGTTTTACCTGCTTTACCAAAGCCAATAATGATTGCCTGATAGGTCTGCATGGAGGTTCTCCGTCAGTGAGCCAGCCGTTAAGTTAATGGCAATCATTGTGTATGCATGGCGTCAATGTGATTTCTTCAGGTATCTTTAAATCCTGTCTTATCGTCTGATTTTTTTGGAGTGAGCGATGGATCCCCTCAGCCAGTTGATGGCGTTCAGCGCCCCGCAGGGTTCGATTGATAAAAATTGCCTGCTCAGCTCGGGCTGGAGCCTGCCCCATGCGGCGGGATCGCTGGCGACCATTCGCTGGCACACCGTTACGCAAGGTGCCGCATGGCTGGAGCTGCCTGCCGGCGAAAAGCTGACGCTACTGCCTGGGCAGGTGGTTGTGCTGACGCAAAACTCTGCGCACCGACTGCGGCAGAAGGGGCAGGAAGAGACCTGGATCGTTTGTGGGAGCCTGCATTTATCTTCGGCTTCCCGTCATTTTTTGACGGCGCTGCCGGAGGCCCTGCTGATGGCGCCCGAACAAGACAGCCCCGAACATACATGGCTGTTGGCGGCCGTTGCGCTGCTGCAACAGGAAGCGGAAGTGCCACAGCCTGGTATGGCGGCGGTATGTAGCCAGCAATGTGCCACGATGATTGCCCTGGGCTTGCGGCAGTGGCTACGGGTGAATATTCAGGATAAAAGTCAGTTGAACCTGCTGCTGCATCCACGACTGGGTGTGGCAATCCAAAGCATGCTGAATGCACCGCATACGCCGTGGACCGTCGCCTCGCTGGCTGAACAAGTGCATATGTCTCGCGCCAGTTTTGCGTTGCTGTTCCGCGAGGTGAGCGGCACCACCCCGCTGGCAGTGCTGACCCGAATCAGGCTGCAAATTGCCGCACAGCAACTCTCGCGTGAAGCAAGTTCGATTATCACTATCGCTGATGCCGTGGGCTACGCCAGCGAATCGTCATTCCATAAGGCTTTTATGCGGGAGTTTGGCTGTTCGCCTGGGGAATACAGAAAGCGGGTGAAGGCGTTGGCCATGGAATAAAAAAGGCCCGCGCGATGGCGAGCCTTGGTGTGTGCTGAGTATTTAGAGCGTCAGCAGGCCAATAATGGTCACCACCGTCAGAATAGCGGCCAGGCCGTAGAACACCCATTTTCCGGCCGGCACGTGGATCTTCAGGTCATGCATCGCATGGTGGATACGGTGCAGGCCACACCACAGCGGCAGCACAATCATCAGCAGCAGGAACAGGCGGCCAATCCAGCTGTGGGCGAAGGCATAAACGCGGTCAAAGCTCAGCGCATCGCCGGGGAACAGGCCGAGCGGCATCATAATACCAACCAGCAGCACGATAACCGGCGCGAAAATCGCCCCCCACATGCCACCTGCGCCAAACAGGCCCCAGAATACCGGCTCGTCGGAACGTTTTGGATTTTGGTTAATCACCTCAGCCTCCTTACCAGAACAGTGCTACAAGCAGCACAACGACAGTCACCAGTGCAGTGACAACCCACAATCCCTTGATGACCGGCTCCGGCCCCATTTTCTCGCCCTTAACGATGACGTTAGCGGCCTTTGGTGCCAGCTCAAACCAGGTTTTGGTGTGCAGCACGGCGGCGGCAAGCGTAATGAGATTGAGGATGACAACCACCGGGTTTTGCAGAAAACCGACAAAGCCCGCCCAGCCTTCTACGCCGTGTTTCAGCGAGAAAAGACCATAAATCAGCACGATGCTGAACCAGACTGTCGGAACCGAGGTGCCTTCACGCAGCATATAAAAACGGTAGAAGCCCAGCTGCCGCCACCAGGTTGGCGCCATGGGACGGACATAAGGCTTACGTTTCGTGGTCATGGTGCACTCCTTAGCGTGGTTTCAGGGTGGCAATCAAAAAGTCTTTCGAACTTTCGACTTTGCCCTGCTGGATGGCCGCGGCCGGATCGACGTGTTTTGGACAAACTTCGGAGCAGTAGCCAACAAAGGTGCAGCTCCACACGCCGTTTTGCCCGTTGAGCTGCGGCATACGCTGTTTCTTGCCGTGGTCACGGCTGTCCAGGTTGTAACGATGGGCGAGGGTAATCGCCGCCGGGCCGATAAACTCAGGGTTCAGGCCAAACTGCGGGCAGGCGGCATAGCACAGCCCACAGTTGATGCAGCCGGAGAACTGATGGTATTTCGCCATCTGCGCGGGCGTCTGCGTGTTTGGCCCCTGATCCGGCGTGCGCGGGTTGCCGATGATATAAGGCTTAATCGACTCCAGGCTTTCGATAAAGTGGGTCATGTCGACCACCAAATCGCGCTCAATCGGGAAGTTTGCCAGCGCTTCGACCTTGATGCCGTTGGTGTATTCGCGCAGGAACGTTTTACAGGCCAGCTTCGGCACTTTGTTGACCATCATGCCGCAGGAGCCACAAATCGCCATGCGGCATGACCAGCGGTAGCTGAGGTCCGGTGCGAGGTTATCTTTGATATAACCCAGCCCGTCCAGCAGCGAGGTTTGCTCGTCAAACGGCACCTCGTAGATTGCGCTATGCGGCTGGCTGTCCGTTTCCGGGTTGTAGCGCACAATCTCAATCTTCAGGGTTTGCATCTCAGCCATTTGCCTTCTCCTTTTTCTTCTCAGCATCTTCCGCTTCAGCGCCGTATACGCGTTTTGCTGGCGGCAGCGTGGTGATCTTCACATCGCTGTAGTCGAGGCGAGTTGTGCCGTCGGCGTCGCGGAAGGCCAGAGTGTGCTTCAGGAAGTTGACGTCATCGCGTTCGGTGCAGCCTTCATCCAGACGCTGGTGGGCGCCGCGGGATTCTTTACGTGCAAGGGCGGAGTGCGCCATACATTCGGCAACGTTCAGGCCGTGGCCCAGTTCAATGGTGTACAGCAGGTCGGTATTGAAGACGCTGGAGGTATCGGTGATGCGCACGCGCTTGAAGCGCTCCTGCAGCTCTGCCAGCTTGTCGACGGTTTTCTGCATCAATTCCGGGGTACGGTAAATCCCGCAGCCTTCCTCCATAGAAAGCCCCATTTCGTCGCGGATTTTTGACCAGTTTTCGTTGCCTTCCTGGTTGACTAGCTGCTTCAGGCGGCCTTCAACATCGGCGGCCTGGGCGTTCAGCGCGGCATCGTTAGCCGGTTGCGCTTGTACGGCGCGCTCCATTGCCTGCTCGCCCGCCAGGCGGCCAAAGACCACCAGTTCTGCCAGCGAGTTAGAGCCCAGACGGTTGGCACCGTGCAGGCCAACGGAGGAACATTCGCCCACTGCGAACAGCCCTTTGATGCGGGTTTCGCATTGGGTATCGGTCTCGATGCCGCCCATGGTGTAGTGCGCCGTTGGGCGAACCGGGATAGGCTCTTTGACCGGGTCAACGCCCACGTAGGCTTTGGCCAGTTCGCAGATGAACGGCAGGCGCTCGAGCAGTTTTTTCTCGCCGAGGTGGCGCAGGTCGAGGTACACCACGTCGCCGCGTGGGGTGGAGATCGTGTTGCCTTTGCGCCATTCGTGCCAGAAGGCCTGAGAGACTTTGTCGCGCGGGCCGAGTTCCATGTATTTGTTCTTCGGCTCGCCGAGCGGGGTTTCCGGCCCCATGCCGTAATCCTGCAGGTAGCGATAGCCGTTTTTGTTCACCAGAATGCCGCCTTCACCGCGGCAGCCTTCGGTCATCAGGATGCCGGAACCCGGCAGCCCGGTTGGATGGTATTGCACAAACTCCATGTCGCGCAGCGGCACGCCGTGGCTCAGCGCCATGCCCATGCCGTCCCCGGTGACGATGCCGCCGTTGGTATTGTAGCGATAGACTCGCCCTGCACCGCCGGTGGCCATCACCACCGCATTGGCGCGGATCTGCACCAGCTCGCCTTCCATCATATTCATAGCGACCACGCCGCGCGCCTGGCCGTCATCGACCAGAATATCGAGCACGAAATGCTCGTCGAAGCGTTGAATTTGCGGGAACTGAAGGGAGGTCTGGAAGAGTGTGTGGAGCATATGGAAGCCGGTTTTGTCGGCGGCGAACCAGGTCCGTTCGATCTTCATCCCGCCGAAGCGCCTGACGTTGACGCTGCCGTCCGGGCGGCGGCTCCACGGGCAGCCCCACTGCTCAAGCTGGGTCATTTCGGTAGGGCAATGGTGAACGAAGTAGTCAACCACATCCTGCTCACACAGCCAGTCGCCTCCGGCAACGGTGTCGTGAAAATGGTAGTCGAAGCTGTCGTGATCCTGCGCGACGGCTGCGGAACCCCCTTCGGCAGCAACCGTGTGGCTGCGCATCGGGTAGACTTTGGAAATCAGAGCGATTTTTGCCTGTGGATTAGCCTGGGCCGCCGCAATGGCTGCTCGTAGGCCTGCTCCGCCGGCGCCTATAATGGCGAGATCGGCTTGAAAGGTTTGCACGACATTCCTCCAGATTTTAGTAATTCGCAAAGCTATACGACCAAAGGGTATTCACTGCCTGAAAGGCGGTGGCTGCGAAAGGTGTATCCCTGCTCCTTTTTAGGTAGGGAAAGTATAACCGGAGGGATTTTAGGGAAATTTGATTTGTTCGATTTTTTTGCTGTTCTACAGGGCGATTAATTACCGCTCTTAATGAATTGCGTCACAAAAATGAATGTTTAAATGGTGTAATGCGAACAAAAAGCGGCGAAAAATAGTCGTCTGTTTTTCGGTTGTTGCCGCCCCGGCTGGAGCTCAGAATCTTTTCCATTCTATAAAAGCAGGGGATAAAAATGAGCTTCAGTCAGATGCATTATCAGAGCACGCCATTGCTGCTGGCTAACGTTTGGGATGTCAGCAGCGCTCAGGCGGCACAGGACGCGGGTTATCAGGCGCTGGGCACCTCAAGCGCGGCAATCGCCGATATGTTGGGCTACAAGGATGGCGAAGCGCTGCCATTTTCTGTACTTCTTGCCCTGGTGGCCCGCATACGTGAGCGCGTCAGCTTGCCGCTTTCCGTCGATATGGAAGCCGGATATGGGGCAGACACCGAAACGGTTGTGAGCCAGGCCATTCAGCTGGCACAGCTGGGCGTTGTCGGCATTAACCTTGAAGACAGCAAAGTTGAACAGGGAACGCGTCGTTTACTGGATGCAACACACTTTGCTGTCCGCCTGAACGCGATCAAAGCAGGGCTGGATGCCGCGAAAACGCCGCTCTTTATCAATGCCAGAACCGATGGCTTCTTGCTTGGTGAGTTGGATGCGCTGAATCAAACGATCGCCCGCGGCAGGCTATATCAACAGGCGGGGGCTGACGGCTTCTTTGTGCCCTGCGTGACCTCACCTGAAGATATTCAGGCGATTGCCGGCGCAGTTGATCTGCCGCTGAATGTGATGTGCATGCCGGGTCTGCCCGATTTTGAACAACTGGCGACGCTGGGGGTGAAACGTATTTCAATGGGGAATTTCGTGCACGCCGCGCTGAACCGTAAGTTACAGCATCTGTTGTTTAGCCTCCGCCAACGGGGCGCATTTGACGAGATCTTTGCCGATGAAAATCCTTGATATCGAGCAGTGCAATACCTGGTACGAGGCGCTGGTGGCGCGCTCTTCCGAGCATGTCGGCGTTTTTTTCGTGGGCGTGAAAACCACCGGCGTGTTCTGCATTTCCAACTGCCGCGCCCGTAAGCCTAAGCGGGGTAACGTTGAGTTTTATGACGACTTCAAATCCGCGCTTCACGCGGGCTTTCGTCCCTGCAAGATCTGCCGCCCCACTGAAAACGCCTTCTCTGCGCCGCCCATAGTCGAGCAGGCCATTGCCCTTTTCAGGGCGAGCAGTGAGAACCGGGTCAGCGATGGTGAGCTGCGTGAGCACAACATCAGCCCTGAACGTCTCCGGCGCTGGTTTGTGCAACACCACGGGATGACTTTTCAGGCCTGGCAGAGAATGCTGCGTGTGAATGTGGCGTTGCAGGAGCTCAGGCGTGGGAAAAGTGCGACGGATGCGGCGTTTAGCAGCGGTTACGACTCGCTGAGTGGGTTTGGCTATACCTGCAAAAAGCTCACTGGCGATGCCCCCAGTCGGGCGGCAGATATCATCGTTATTCACCGTTTTACCACGCCCATCGGGCCGATGTTTGTGTGCGCCACCGAGATGGGCGTCTGCCTGCTGGAATTTGTTGACCGACGCGCGCTGGAGCGGGAATTTGACGATCTGCAGTCGCGGCTCAATGCCCGTATCATCGCCGGGGAAAATGATCATACGCGGCAGGCGGAAAAAGAGATCGGGGAATACTTTGCTGGAAAAAGGCAGCAGTTCACCCTTGCACTGCAGACGCCGGGCAGCGCGTTTCAGCAAAAAGTCTGGCAGCAGCTTGGGACCGTGCCTTATGGCGAAACGTCCCACTATCAGGCGCTGGCGATAAAAATGGAGAATCCAGATGCCGTGCGTGCGGTGGCCGGAGCCAACGGCGCGAACCGGGTTGCCATCGTCATTCCGTGCCACAGAATCATCGGTAAAAACGGGACTATGACGGGATACGGTGGCGGCATTGCACGAAAAAAATGGCTGCTTGAGCATGAGAAAAAGTTTGCGTAACGCGGGCCATAAAACGCTCAGAACAAAATTCTCTGCACAAAATTTGTCTCCTTTCTGTGATGCGGGTAGACTTCTCGGCCTTGCATAAATACGGAGACTTTCTCATGAGCGAAACGGCCACCTGGCAGCCGAGCGCATCCATCCCCAATTTGTTAAAACGCGCCGCCATTATGGCGGAGATTCGGCGCTTCTTTGCCGACCGAGGCGTTCTGGAGGTGGAAACACCCTGCATGAGCCAGGCGACGGTAACCGATATTCATCTGGTGCCGTTTGAAACCCGTTTCGTCGGCCCAGGTCACTCTCAGGGCATGAATTTGTACCTGATGACCAGCCCGGAATACCACATGAAACGCCTGCTGGCGGCGGGCTGTGGCCCGGTGTTCCAGCTGTGTCGCAGTTTCCGTAATGAAGAGATGGGGCGCCACCACAACCCGGAATTCACCATGCTGGAGTGGTATCGCCCGCATTACGACATGTACCGCCTGATGAATGAGGTGGACGATCTCCTGCAGCAGGTGTTGGAATGCGGCGCCGCAGAAAGTTTGTCTTACCAGCAGGCCTTCCAGCGCCATCTGGATATCGACCCACTGTCTGCAGACAAAGCGCAGCTGCGTGAAGCGGCGGCGAAGCTCGATCTGAGCAACATCGCCGACAAAGAAGAAGACCGGGACACGCTGTTGCAGCTGTTGTTTGCGATAGGCGTCGAGCCACAGATTGGTAAAGACAAGCCAACCTTCGTGTATCACTTCCCGGCAAGCCAGGCCTCTCTGGCGCAGATCAGCACCGAAGATCACCGCGTGGCGGAGCGCTTTGAGGTTTACTTCAAAGGTATCGAGCTGGCGAATGGCTTCCATGAGCTGACCGATGCCCGCGAACAGCAGCAGCGTTTCGAGCAGGATAACCGCAAACGCGCGGCGCTTGGCCTGCCGCAGCAGCCGGTGGACATGAACCTGCTGGCGGCGCTGGAAGCGGGCATGCCGGACAGCTCCGGCGTAGCGCTGGGCGTTGACCGCCTGATTATGCTGGCGCTGGGGGCGGAAAGCCTTGCCGAGGTCTTAGCCTTTACGGTGGACCGCGCTTAACGCCCGAAGAAAACTGGCCCCTATGCGGGGCCATTTTTTTATCTGCTGGCGAACGGTTAGCGGCTCGCTTTAGCCATCAGTTGGTGGAACAAGTTTAAAACGGTCTCGTCGCCTATCGGCAGCATGTTGTCGCCTACATACCATTCCGTTTTACACCAGCCCGGTACTTCGGCCTCTTCCAGCGCATTGAACAGCCAGTATCCCTCCTGCCTGGCTATTTCATCCCTGGCGCTGAGTAATGTTTCTTTATCCGCATCGAAATAAACATGCAGCATGTTGACCTGAGGTCTGCGGGGCAGGATACGAATGCCCGGCACGGCCTCCAGGCTGGCGGCGAGACTGAGGGTGCGCTGATAGCAGCTCTCAAGGATGGCCAGCCGTTTTTCTAAGCGAATTGCCGTGGAAACCACCGCGGGACTTTGCGTCACCACGTTACCGCCTAATCGTCTGAGCCAGACGCGAGCCTGGCGGATAAAGTCTTCATCGCCAGCGAGTAACGAACCTGAAATACCCCCGAGGCCCTTGTAGACGGAAACATAGACTGAAGAAAAACCCTCAGCAATTTCAGCCCAGGTGCGCTGGTAATACGCCCGGCTCTCCCAGAGGCGAGCCCCGTCCATATGCAGCGGCGTGCCAGCTTCTGCGGCTGCGGCTTTCAGGGCTTCCAGCTCGCCCCACTCCGGGAGTTGTCCGCCAATCTCACGCGCGGGAAGTTCAACCACAAGGCAGCTTAAAGGCTCCGCTATGGCGGTAAAATCACTGGCAAGGATAGGCCGTAGTTTATGACCTACGACGACGCCATGCATCTTCACCAGGGCCTGAAAAGTTTGCTGTTCATGAATCAGCAGGTGCGATGTCGCGTGCGCGCCAAAGCGAGGCAGGCGGTTACGTTCGCTCCAGATAATGACCGCTATCAGCTGCGCCATCACTCCGGTAGGAATAAATATTGCCGCTGGTTTACCCAGTAGCTGAGCGATTTTGGTCTCAAAACCCGCGATAAAATCCCCCACGCCGTAGCTGTCATGGGCGACTTCATTTTCCCTGACCCAGTCGGCCATCTCCCGGAATTGCTCCGCAGGTGTCATTTCTTTAAATTCTCTCAGCTCGGTTTTACAGGCAAGCTTAAGAGCGCGTCGTTGGGCATCGATATCTGGCATCAAAGCAGAGAACCTCTATCTGGACGGGTTAAGTCAAAGGGGAACGTAGGGCATTAGCGCAATGTGAATAAGCTACCCGAAATGGCGATCGTAAAGTGTATACATTTGGTAAACTGCGCTCATGCTAACGATAAAACGAATTACCGACCGCAGCTCCCCGTATTTTGAATGCGTGGACGAGCTGTATGAAAGCGCCTTTCCGCGCCATGAGAAACGCCAGCCCGCCGCAAAAATTAGCGCGCTTTCTCACCCGAATTACAGCCTGCAGGCCTGGTTCGACGGCGAGCTGTTTGTCGGCATGATCGGCGCGTGGGATTTTGGCGACTATGCCTATATTGAGCACCTCGCCGTGAACGGCCAGCTGCGTGCGCAGGGCTACGGCAAGCGAATGCTGAGCCAGTTTTTGCGGCTTTACCCGCAAACTATCCTCGAAATCGATCCGCTCACCACTGAGATCGCTCATAAGCGGCTGCGTTTTTACCAAAGCCTCGGCTTCTGCGAAAACGACTATGTGCATCACCATCCGACTTACCATGCGGATATCCCCGATCATCAGCTGATTGTGCTGAGTTATCCGCAGCCCATCGGTGACGCTCAGTATGGCCGCTTTTTTGACGATCTCTGCCACATCGTGATGGAACGCCCGCTTTAATCTAAACGTTTTTAAAGTACCCGGCAGGCAGTCGCCGCCGGGCGCTAATCTATTTTTTACCAGGACATAATAGATGGATATCACCACGCTGTTTCTTTACGTCATCGCCGTTAGCGCGGTTATGGTGACGCCAGGCCCGTCGATGCTTTTAGCACTCAATAACGGAGCCACCTACGGAATGCGCATTGCGGGCTACGGCTTCCTCGGTGCGGTGCTGGCGGACCTGCTGCTGATTGGCGCGGTGGGCTGCGGCCTGGGCGCGTTGTTGCAGGCTTCTGAACAGCTGTTTGCAGTGGTGAAATGGGGCGGCGCGCTTTACCTGGTCTATCTGGCTTACGTGCTGTGGCGCGCACCTGCTAAGGCGCTAAGCGTGAGCGCTTCGGCGGCAGTGGCCACGGGCAAAACGGCGTTTCTGCGATCGCTGATGGTCGGCTTATCCAACCCCAAAGGGCTGCTGTTCTTCTCGGCATTTTTACCGCAGTTCATCCGCCCGCAGGAGCCGGTGGCGATGCAGTACATGATTCTGGCGCTGGTCAGCGCGATTATTGACTGCATCATGATGACGATTTACGCCTGGGGTGGCCGCCACGCGATGCGTAAATTCTCCGCCAACGTGATGCGCTGGGTGAACCGCAGCTGTGCGGGTATGCTCGCCGTGCTGGCGGTGGGCGTGGCGCTGTATCGACGCAGTAATTTGACCTGAGAAAGGTCAGAGGAAATTGAGCGCTGGCCGGGGAGAAAACAGGCCAGCGCTAACGTCTTAGCTTTCCTGCTCTTCGGCGAGTTCGCGAAGGTAAGAGAAGATCTGACGGTATGACTTAGGCGGCTTATTGGCCGCTTTTTCTTTTTGCGCGTTACGGATCAACACGCGCAGCTGCTGGCGATCCGCCTGCGGATAAAGTCTCAGGACTTCGCTCATCGCGTCATCGCCTTCTTCAACCAGGCGGTCGCGCAGGGCTTCCAGCTTGTGGAACAGCGAAACCTGCTGGTTGTGGCGGTTCTTCAGCTTGTCGAGCGCCTGACGGATTGGATCCATGTCGCGGGAACGCATCATCTTGCCGATCAGCTGCACCTGGCGGCGGCGGCCTTCTTTCTTGATGCGCTGCGCCAGCTCAATGGCGGCACGTAAATCATCGTCGAGCGGGATTTTTTCCAGGGCATTTTTGCCCAGTTCCATCAGCTCAACGCCCAGGCGTTTTAGCTCTTCGGCGTCGCGCTTAATCTCACTTTTACTGACCCAGATAATTTCATCATCTTCGTCTTCATTTTCATCATCGGGCACGTCGTCGAGCCAGTCTTCGGGCTGCTTGGTCATATTAGGCTCCTTAAAAAGTTGACGCGGATATTACCAGCAATGGGCCTGCACTGCGAAATTGTTCTGATCCTGTTAGACTTGAACGACTCACCTTACATTATGGCAGTAGCGATGAAAGTAAACACGCAAGTAGCACAACAACGTCAGGTTCTGGAGCAGGCGGTTTCACAGGCGCTGGAGCTGGCAAAGGGCAAGTCAGACGGCGCGGAAGTGGCGGTCAGTAAAACCACCGGTATCAGCGTCAGCACCCGCTACGGTGAGGTGGAGAACGTCGAATTCAACAGCGATGGTGCGCTGGGCATCACCGTTTATCACCAAAACCGCAAAGGCAGCGCTTCGTCCACGGATCTGAGCCCGGACGCCATTGCCCGTACCGTACAGGCCGCGCTGGACATCGCTCGCTATACCTCGCCGGACCCTTATGCTGGCGTGGCGGATAAAGAATTGCTGGCCTTTGATGCCCCCGATCTGGATCTCTTCCACCCAACGGAAATTGACCCGGAGCGCGCCATTGAGCTTGCCGCGCGAGCGGAAAACGCGTCCCTGAACGTGGACAAACGCATTACCAATACCGAAGGCGGCAGCTTTAACAGCCATTACGGCATCAAAGTTTTCGGCAACAGCCACGGTATGCTGCAGAGCTACTGCTCCACCCGCCATTCTCTTTCGAGCTGCGTCATTGCTGAAGAAAACGGTGATATGGAGCGGGATTACGCATACACCATCGGTCGCGCGATGGAAGACCTGAAATCACCTGAATGGGTCGGGGCTGACTGCGCGCGCCGCACGCTGTCTCGCCTGTCTCCGCGTAAACTGTCCACCATGAAAGCCCCGGTGATTTTCGCTAATGAAGTGGCGACCGGGCTGTTTGGTCACCTGGTCGGCGCGATTGCGGGCGGTGCGGTGTACCGCAAATCAACTTTCCTGCTGGATTCCCTCGGCAAGCAAATTCTGCCGGACTGGCTGACCATTGAAGAGCATCCGCACCTGCTGAAAGGCCTGGCTTCCACGCCGTTTGACAGCGAAGGCGTGCGTACCGAACGCCGCGATATCATCAAGGACGGTGTGCTGCAGCAGTGGCTGCTGACCAACTATTCCGCACGTAAGCTGGGGCTGAAAAGCACCGGCCACGCGGGCGGGATCCACAACTGGCGCATTGCTGGCCGGGGCCTGGGCTTTGAGGAAATGCTGAAACAGATGGGCACAGGGCTGGTGGTGACCGAGCTGATGGGGCAGGGCGTGAGCGGCATTACCGGCGACTATTCTCGCGGTGCGGCGGGCTTCTGGGTTGAAAATGGCGAGATCCAGTATCCGGTGAGCGAAATCACCATCGCCGGCAACCTGAAAGACATGTGGCGCGAGATAGTTACTATTGGCAACGATATAGAAACACGTAGCAACATTCAGTGTGGTTCAGTCTTACTTCCGGAGATGAAGATAGCCGGTCAGTAAAGCAATGTGGCGCGTCCTGCCGCGCCCGTTTCTCATATAAAAAAGATAAGGTGAGTAAATGCGTAAGCAACTGATTGCAATGTTAGCCGTATCATCCGTGTTACTGTCCGGCGCTGCGTTTGCCAAAGATGTCGGTGACGACATGGACATTATCGCGAAAAACTACAAGACCGTGCTGAGCACCAAAGATGCCGCCGAGCTGAAAACCTCACTGGGCAACATGCGTGAAGCGGCTCTGGATGCGCAGAAAGGCACCCCGCCCAAGCTGGAAAATGAGGCTGCCGACAGCGCCAACATGAAAGAGTACCGTCACGGGTTTGATATTCTCGTGGGCCAGATTGACGGTGCGCTGAAGCTGGCCAACGAAGGCAAAGTGACAGAAGCTCAGGCTGCTGCCGCAGACTTCAAAACCACTCGCGATACCTACCACAAGAAGTTTCGCTAAGATTTAACAACGGGCGGGATATTCCCGCCCGCTTTCTTTACCGCAGTGCTCCCACCGCCTGCTCCAGCGCAGCAATATCGTTATTGCTCAACAGGGGCCGAATAGCCTGAAAGTGCTCGTCGCTTAGCTGGTAAATGTGCAGCTTCAGCAGCCGCTCAATCACCTCGGGTTCGAAACGCAGGGCGATTGGTTTGGCCGGGTTACCGCCGACGACGCTGTAAGGCGCGACGTCTTTCGTCACCACGCTGCCAGCGGCAATAATTGCGCCTTCACCGATGGTTACGCCGGGCATGATGATTGCCCTCATGCCTATCCAGCAGCCGTCTCCGAGCGTCGTGTCGCCTTTGGCGCGGTAGGCGTCTTTGATGGTTTCGATAAAGGGGTAAAGAGAGAACCAGTCGCCTCGGTGCGTGTGGTTGCCGCCCATCAGGATCACCGCCTCGGCGGCGATACAGACGTAATCCCCTATCCACAGCTGGTCAAGCTCGCCAATGGGTTCCCACTCCCGGCTCACCGCGTCACCCTGCAGGTAGCGCACCACGCTTCGCTCAAAACCGCTATCCCAGCAGTCGCTGTAATAACTGTGCTGGCCTTTGATATGAATATTGGGGTTGGTCAACGTTTCGTGCAGGTGCTCGACCTGAGACCAGTGCTTTTCAGTCTTTGACATGTTTTTTCTCACAACAAAAGTGTGCCCACGGAACAAGGTTCCGTTTCAAATTGCAGACGGGAATGTGTGAGCGCGCTAAGCGATGCGCGGCTGTTTTAGCAGAGGATTGTTGAGTATGGCGACGAGCAGCATGACGTTTAAACCTGTATTTAAGACTCGACAACCTTAACATCGGGGGCAGCGGAGTACACCTTTTTCCTCCTTCATCCGCGTAGCGCACCCTGGCCATCTTCGCCTTCTACCTCGATCACAAAACGATAAACCCATTATTACTCTAAGGCTAATGATTAACGCCTGAGCTTAATTGATAGCCAACCCCGCGTGGCGCACACTTTTAACCAGACTAAAGCCAATCAAAATGATGCGCTGAATCAGGAGGTTAATAATGAGTGCTAGCCAAACGCCTGCCCGCGTCTGGAACACGCGTCGCACCGAGAAGCAGCGACGTATGGCGTCCAGTAACGTACAGGGCAAGGTGATCCCGACCGGGGACCTCGTCGAAGTGATGGAAAAGCTGATTGCACCGGGCGACCGGGTAGTGCTGGAAGGAAATAACCAAAAACAGGCTGATTTTCTCTCCCGCATGCTGGCAGAAGTCAGCCCGCAAAAAGTACACGATCTGCATATGATCATGCCGAGCGTCGGCCGGAGTGAACACCTTGATATTTTTGAAAAAGGTATCGCCCGCAAGCTTGACTTCTCTTTCTCCGGCACCCAAAGCCTGCGTATTTCTCAACTGCTTGAAGACGGGCTGTTAGAAATTGGCTCGATTCACACCTACATCGAGCTTTATGCACGCTTGTACGTCGATCTTGCGCCTAACGTCGCGCTCATCGCCGGTTATAAAGCCGACCGCAAAGGAAACCTGTACACCGGGCCGAGCACTGAAGATACGCCTGCATTGGTTGAAGCTGCCGCCTTCCATGACGGGATTGTTATCGCCCAGGTTAATGAACTGGTGGACGATGACTGCGATTTGCCGCGCGTGGACATTCCCGGATCCTGGATTGACTACGTGGTGGTTGCCGACAAACCCTTCTTTATCGAACCGCTGTTTACCCGTGACCCGCGCCTGATCAAGCAGGAACACATCCTGATGGCGATGATGGCCATCAAAGGCATTTACGCCGAACACCAGGTTCAGTCGCTGAACCATGGGATCGGCTTTAACACCGCCGCCATTGAGCTGCTGCTGCCGACTTACGGCGAACAGCTTGGTCTGAAAGGTAAAATCTGCAAACACTGGACCCTGAACCCGCACCCGACGCTGATCCCGGCGATTGAAAGCGGCTGGGTCGAGAGCGTGCACTGCTTCGGCGGCGAGCTGGGCATGGAAGAGTACATTCGCGCCCGCCCGGATATCTTCTTTACCGGTGCCGACGGCTCTATGCGCTCCAACCGAGCCATGTGTCAACTGGCCGGGCAATACGCTGTGGATATGTTTATTGGTTCCACCCTGCAGGTTGATGGCCTGGCTAACTCTTCAACCGTGACGCGTGGCCGCTTATCGGGCTTCGGCGGCGCGCCAAATATGGGGCACGATCCGCACGGTCGTCGCCACGCCACGCCGGCTTGGCTGAATATGATCACCGAGCCCGATCCGATGCAGCGCGGTAAAAAGCTGGTGGTGCAGATGGTCGAAACCTTCCAGGCGGGCGTGAAGCCCACCTTTGTGGAAACCCTGGATGCTGTAGAGGTGGCCAAAACCTCCGGGATGCCGCTGGCCCCGGTAATGATTTACGGCGACGACGTCACCCACGTGCTCACCGAGGAAGGCATTGCGTATCTCTACCGTGCGGAGAGTCTGGAAGAACGCCGTGCGATGGTAGCGGCGGTCGCCGGTATCACCGACATCGGCCTGGGCGTGGACGCTAAACGTGTCGCCGCACTTCGCCAGAGCGGCAAAGTGGCTTACCCGGAAGATATGGGGATCCGCCGCAGCGAGGCGACCCGTTCTCTCCTGGCGGCAAGCAGCGTGGCCGATCTCGTCGAATGGTCCGGCGGTCTTTACAACCCGCCAGCGAAATTCCGGAGCTGGTAATGAAATTACATCCACAGAAAGGCGTCGAGGCCGAAGCGGGCTGGCTGGCAAGGGCTGCGACCCAAAGCCTGATCGAAGAAGCCCGCCTGAGCCCGAAACCCGGTCTGGTGGACAGCCGGGGGAATGGCGCCCATCACGACCTCAGCCTGGCGCTGATGGAGCGATCGGCCCTCAGCCTGACCCCGACATTTCATGCTCTGGCATTACAAAGCTGGGAACGTCCGGCAGACATCGCGTTGCGCCAGCTGATAGGGCGCCTGGGTCGCGAAGGTGAGCAACAGATGATGGCGGCAACCGGGGGAGTGAATACCCACCGGGGAGCCATCTGGGCGCTCGGCCTGCTGATTTCCGCCGCCGCTATGCACGGTATGAATGGCAGCAGCGTGGAGATCGCCGCTACGGCAGCGCGACTTGCCGCACTTCCTGATGAAGCCGCGCCAAAAAGCTTCAGCAAAGGGTTAAGAGCCACAAGACGCTATCGCGTGCCGGGTGCACGGGAAGAGGCCCAGCAGGGTTTCCCTCACGTGATGCGCCTTGCGCTGCCCCAGCTTCGCCGTAGCCGCCAGTCCGGGGCAACGGAAGGCGAGGCCAGGATTGACGCTTTGATGGCGATTATGACTTCACTTTCAGATACCTGTGTGCTTTCTCGTGCCGGTTTACCTGGCCTGGAAACAATGCAGAACGGTGCCCGCAGCGTGCTGATGAACGGGGGGATTTCGCGCAAAGAAGGCCGTGATGCGCTGGATTTGCTCGACCGCAATATGCTGGCGCTGAATGCCTCTCCGGGCGGCGCGGCTGATTTGCTCGCCGCCACGCTCCTGCTGGACCGCATCGATAACGATGCCACTCCGCTTCACTCACTTAATTAACGAGGGCGTTATGGAACACATTACGTTGTCATTTCCGGCAACCCGCACGGCCACAGGCAAAGCTCTGGCTGGCGTGGTGGGCTCCGGCGATATGGAAGTCCTGTTTACTGCCGCACAGGGGCAGATTCTGACCATCGACATTACCACCTCCGTCGATAACAGCGAAAAACGCTGGAAAGCGCTTTTTGAGCGCCTGGCCGCGCTGAGTCACCTGCCTGCCGGGCAAATGCACATTCATGATTTTGGCGCGACGCCGGGCGTGGCGCGTATCCGCATTGAACAGGTTTTTGAGGAGGTGGCTCATGCGTGACGACAGCAGTTTTATTGAATTAAGAGCACGCGAGCGTGCCCGTCTGCTGCTTGATGAAGGCAGCTACCGCGAACTGCTCGATCCTTTTGAGGGCATTATTTCGCCATGGCTGGGGCCTCAGGGCATTGTGCCTCAGTCCGACGACGGCATGGTCGTGGCCAAAGGTACGATCAACGGTGGTCCGGCGGTGGTGATTGCCATCGAAGGCGCATTCCAGGGCGGCAGTATGGGTGAAGTCTCCGGGGCGAAAATGGCCGCCGCGCTTGAGCTGGCGGCGGAAGACAACCGCAACGGTATTCCGACACAGGCGGTGCTTTGCCTGGAAACCGGCGGCGTGCGCCTGCAGGAGGCTAACCTAGGCCTGGCGGCGATTGCCGATATTCACGCGGCGATTGTCGATCTGCGTCGCTATACCCCGGTGATTGGCGTTGTCGCTGGAACCGTGGGTTGCTTTGGGGGGATGTCGATTGCCGCTGCACTTTGCAGCTATCTGATTGTAACTCGCGAAGCGCGCCTGGGCCTCAATGGTCCTCAGGTTATCGAGCAAGAAGCGGGCATTGAGGAATACGATTCCCGGGATCGGCCGTTTATCTGGAGCATGACCGGTGGCGAAGTTCGCTACCAGAGCGGGCTGGTGGACGCGCTGGTTGGGGACGGCGTTCACGCAGTCAAGCAGGCGGTCAACAAAGCCATCGCCAAAGGCGTTCCGGCACTGCATCGCACCGATAACTACGCGTGGTATCTGGATCGCCTGACCCATTTCGACACCAGTCAACAGGCTGATGCCGAACAAATCAAACAGCTTTTTGGGGAGAAACGCTCATGAGCCAGAAACTGAATCGTGCCGCTGTTTGGCTGGACACTCTGGTCCCGGATGCACCACGTATGGCGGGGCTGTGCGCCTCCGTGCAGGTCGCCGACGGTAACGTTGACGGAAAACCTGCACGCTTTATCGCTGTGGTGCCCGATGCCAATAACCATTACCCCCGGGCTGCTGGCGGCGAAGTCGGGCTGTTAGAAGGCTGGACGCTGGCAAAAGTGGTCAGCGAAACCATCGCTGAAGATGCCGACAAGGCTGAAAAGCGAGCCATCATCGCCGTTATTGATGTCCCTAGTCAGGCCTATGGTCGCCGCGAAGAGGCATTCGGTATTCACCAGGCGCTGGCAGGTGCCGCAGGCGCTTACGCCAACGCTCGTCTGGCCGGGCACCCTGTTGTGGGCCTGATTGTCGGCAAGGCGATGTCCGGGGCCTTTCTCGCTCACGGCTACCAGGCTAACCGACTGATCGCTTTTAACGACCAGGGCGTAATGATTCACGCGATGGGGAAAGAGTCCGCCGCGCGGATCACCTTACGCACCGTCGAGGCGCTGGAAAAACTGGCCGCGACCATTCCTCCAATGGCCTATGACATCAGCAATTACGAAACCCTGGGTCTGCTCTCGATGCTGCTGGATATCCATAATCCGGATGAGCCGAAGAGTGACGATGTGACAAAAGTACAGGCTGCCCTGAGTACGGCAGTGAAAGAGGCTCGGAGCGATACTTCGCTGAAATGTCGTCTGTTGGCGAAAAATCGCCACAGTTCGGCGCTGGTTCGTGAACGCATGCGCGCCAGCTGGTAAGAAAAAAGACAGACCTGCCGGATGCTATAACCAGACACGGCGCGCCGTGTCTGAATAAAAAGACGTCCGAAAAAAATAATAAATATCGCGACCGTGCTAACTCTCTTTATTGACTCAAGGTGAAGTTATGACTTACGTGATCGTTCATGCTCTGGCCCCTATTTTTGTCATCATGCTGCTGGGATTTTTCGCCGGCAAAGCGAAAATGGTCGATAACAAAAATGTCTCGCTGCTTAATATTTTTGTCATGGACTTTGCTCTACCCGCCGCGCTGTTTAGCGCGACAGTACAAACGCCGTGGCTTGGCATTGTTCAGCAGTCACCGCTAATCGTGGTACTGGTGCTTTCGATGTGGATTACCTATGCGGCGATTTACTTCCTGGCGACCAGCGTATTTAAAAAGTCGCCGCAGGATGCCGCCGTGTTGACGCTTACCGTGGCGCTGCCTAACTATGCCGCGCTTGGCCTGCCGATTTTAGGCAGCGTGCTCGGGGAAGGCTCCTCGACTTCGCTTTCCGTCGCGGTGTCGATTGCCTGCGGCTCCGTCCTGATGACGCCGTTCTGCCTGCTGATTCTTGAACGTGAAAAAGCACGTGCGGCAGGGGAAAACACTGGCTCAACGCTGACAATGTTGCCTGTACTGATGTGGCGTTCGGTGAAAAAACCTATCGTGTGGGGACCGTTGCTGGGGGTTGTACTGTCGGCTGTCGGTGTCCGGATGCCTGACTTGCTGCTGGCTTCTATTAAACCGCTGGGCCTGGCCGCTACCGCAGCCGCATTGTTCCTGACCGGCGTGATCCTGTCTGCGCGTAAGCTGCAGATCAACACTATGGTTATCACCGCGACCATTACCAAACTGCTTATCCAGCCGTTTATCGCCTGGGGCATCGTGCTGGCGCTCGGCCTGACTGGCCCGGTGGCCATTACCTCCATTCTGATGATTGCCCTGGCCGCCGGCTTCTTTGGCGTAGTTTTTGGCAACCGGTTTGGTGTGCAATCGCCGGATGCGGAAGCCGTGTTGTTGCTGAGCTCGGTACTCTCTATCCTGTCGCTACCGCTGTTTATTACGCTGACTTCAGGAATTTAACCTATGCCGACATTGCGCCCCCACGATCTCCTTTGGCTCACCGACCGCGAAGCACTGGAGGGGGTTCGCGAGGAGTGGATAGCCAGCCAGTGGCGTCCTGCGCTGCCGGTAGTGGTACGGCGTGATGTCGAACGTGACGGACGTGTGCCGGTAGGCGTGCGGGGGATGCGACGCGATCAGCGAGCAGCGGGCTGGGTAAGTACGGCGAGCGTTAAACGCGTTGTTAGCCCTGAAGCGTTATCCAGCCGTGAACTGCTGCTCAATTCCCCGTTTGTTTCCATGCCGCCGGTGCAGGGCGCTATTCAGCTGGCGAGCCGCCCGTGGGCATGGTGCTGGGGTATTACCGGGAGCGTAGGTTACGCGCTGGCAACAGAAATGCCGGTGATGCATGCCGCGAGCGATCTGGATGTGCTTATTCGCAGCCCACAGCCGATATCAAAAGAGGCGCTGACAGAGTGGCAGAGCCTGACCGGGCGACTGCTGTGCAGGGTTGATACGCAAATCGAAACGCCTTACGGCGCTTTTGCGCTGGCGGAATGGCTAAGAGAAAAACGCGTGTTGCTGAAAACGAATCAGGGGCCGCTGCTTGTGATCGACCCCTGGTTGCCGGAGAAAAACGGATGAAAATACTTTTTACTTTTCCCGGGCAGGGAACCCAGCGTGTGGGCATGCTACAGGATCTACCCGAGCGCGACGCCATCCTGACGCAGGTCAGGGCAGTCTTAGGGGACGAAGCAGGCCAGTTAGATAGTGCTGCTGCGCTGAGGCATACTCGTGCCGTACAGCTTTGCCTGCTAATCGCAGGTGTCGCCTGGGCGCAGGAGCTTGAGCGTAGCGGCGTAAAACCAGACATGGTCAGCGGACTGTCTATTGGCGCGTTTCCGGCAGCCGTAGTCGCCGGCGTTATTTCCTTTTCAGATGCGCTGCGGCTGGTGGCGCTTCGCGGCGATCTGATGGAGCAGGCTTATCCTAAAGGCTACGGCTTAACGGCTATCGTCGGGCTGCGTCTGGAACAGGTGGAACTCCTGGTGGCGGGCAGCGGCACCTACATCGCGAATATTAATGCTGAACAGCAAATCGTCATCGCCGGTAGCGAGGAGGCTATGGCGAGGGTTGCGGGTCGGGCGCTTGAGCAGGGGGCTCAAAAAGCCCGGCAGCTGGCGGTTAGCGTGCCCTCTCACTGTGCCTTGCTGAATGCGCCTGCGCAGAAGTTAAAACAAGCATTTGCTGATGTGGAGCTAAGTCGTCCCAACTGCGCTTATCTCAGCGGCAGTACGGGCCGGGTACTTTGGCAACCAGAGCTAATTGCGGAAGATCTGGCGCTGAATATGGCCCGCACGGTGCGGTGGCGAGAGGCGATGATTGCCGCCAACGAGCGCGACGTGCGGCTGGCGATTGAAATGCCGCCGGGTAGCGTGCTTTCAGGCCTGACGCGGCAGGCGTTTCGTGAGGGGATCACCGTTTGTCGCGAACAAAACAGCGTGGCGGCCATTGTCCACCTTGTGGAAAAAACTAGGGCGGCGCGTTAGGCGTATCGATGAACGTGCGGGCGTACATTCGCCCCTCGGCGGCCAGCGCCAGTAGGTTCGGGTCATGTTCACGGTTGCGGGCAAAGACGATAGCGATGGTTTGTTTCATCTGATATTGCTCGGCCAGCCTCAGCAGCTGCACTGAATTTTCATACACCTTCTTCATTCTTCCGGGCATCAAGGTTAGCCCTACACCCGCCTGTACCAGGCTGACCATTGAGAAAATGTCGTTTACCCGAGTAACGATTTCCGGCTCGAAACCGGCGACGTTAAAAGCTTCCTGAAATCCCGCATAGGTGGCAAAGCCTTCCGCCAGAGAAACGAATTTCTCCGCGTGGAACTCACGCAGATCTGCCGGGTGTGAGGTGTCCAGCGGGAAGCTTGCCGGTGCTGCCAGGAAAATATCGTCTCTAAACATGGGCAGGACTTCCAGCCTCGAGCGATCCACTTCACCTTCAGAAATGGAAATCAAAATAGCGTCCAGTACGCCGTCTTCCAGCATATTTAGCAGCACCTGGTTTGAGCCCATGGTGAGATCCATTTCCAGCTCCGGCCGCCTGAGCTTCATGCCCATGATAAGTTTCGGAACGGTTTCGAGCGTCAGGGAATAGAGGGTGCCGATACGCAGTCGCCCCTGGCCTACGCCTGCCGCCTGGCGGGTTTCATCGATGCCGCGCGCCATCAGCGCAACCACTTCTTTGCTGTGCTCCAGCAGGGTAAATGCCGATTCGAGCGGTACCAGGTTGCGCCCTTTATGAATAAACAGCGGGCAGCGCACACCGTCCTCCAGGGTATGCAACGCGCGGTGCACGCTAACCCCGCTAATACCCAGCGCTTCGGCGGTGCGCGCAATGTTCCCTTTCTCCATAAACTCCATGAATATCTCAAGCTTGCGGAAAGTGATTTCAGCGTCGATTTTCATTACCCGGCGATAACCCCAGTCGGAAAAATTATGCCATTAAGGTATAGCAAACGAGACCAGACGGCACTGATGAGCCGCAATAAGCAGCAGGATTTACCGTTGCGCCACGAACGTATCCATCATAAGCAACGCCAATGATGGCGCTAAAACGGTCCTTTCATCACACTTTCAAACAAAAAGCGCCGCTGGAAAAACGGCCTTTTATCACTCGGTTATGTGAGCCAATTCACGGTAAGCCAGCGGAAAAGCGCTATTCCGGCTCTTTATGTGGAACAGATCACTATTGCCGCCGCGATTTCCACTTCGAAGTGGAAAACAACTCGCTACAAACCTTTCCCCCCGCCAGGTAGCTTAAAAAACAGATTAGTTAACGAGGTACCCAAGGTGAATAACGGAGCGGTAATGGTTAATGAAGCCGAGGAGTTAACGGCGCGTATTCAGGGTTTTATTGACGCGCTGTTCAAAAGTAAGCACATCACGCCTAACGGGGTACAGGAACAAATGCTGGCCTCTCACGTGAAGGCGATGATTCATCGCTCTCTGACCGGAGAGCCGTTACCAGAAGTGGAAGAGAGCTTGTTCGAGGAGATCTCCGCGGAGTCGATGGAAATGGCGCAGGCGGTGGTCGATCAGTTCGGAAATCTGCCAGTAGAAGAAGCGTGGTTGCTGTCAGTGCATTTCGAAGTGGCGAAAGACAATCTTTGAATAATCAGGAGAAAACAATGGAACAAATTACCGTAGTCATTGGTGACCGTCTGGGCAAAGGCCAGAAAGTTGCAGCAGGGATCGAAAAAGCGGGCGGTCGCGCCGTGGTTATTCCAGGCGTCGCCGCCGACATGAAGCTGGGCGACGTGATGAAAGCGGAGAATGCCACCTTTGGTATCTCCTTCTGCGGCAGCGGCGGCGCAGGTGCTATCACCGCACAAACCAAACACGGCTACAAAGCTAAGTACGGCATGCGCTCCGTTGATGAAGGCGTGACGGCGATTAACGAAGGCAACAACGTGCTTGGCTTTGGCTTTATGGACAAAGAAGAGCTGGGTGAGCGCCTGGTACAGGCGTGGAACAAGAAGTACGGCAGTTAAGTATGAAAGAAAAATTCGCTACCACGGTGCGAGTTAGCGGGCGCGGCGATACCAAAGCCAAAGCCTTTTCCGACGCCCTGAATCACGTTCAGGGCACGGTGCTTAAATCCACCAACCACATTCTTCTGCGCATTGAGCCACAGGACGTGCAGGTTGTTCAGGCGCAGGTCAGGGTGCGCAAAGAAGCTTTTCTGTTCTTCTTCCTGCGCCGGGAAAGGCGGAGCTACAGCGTGGAGCTGGATGTTTCCGTCAACGTGACGGCTCTTAACCTCGATGAGGTGGATTTCGTCGCACAATAAAATAACACTAACAAGGGCAGACTCATGTTCTTAATCATATTATTCAAATCACTCATTATCGGCGGCCTCGTCGGTGTGGGCGTTGGTGCCGGGGCCGCGCGTATGTTCCATGCGCCGACCTCCCAGGGCATGGGCGCATTTCGTACACTCGGCGAGCTGAACTCCTGTGAAGGGGACCCGGCTTCTCACTTCTCCTTTGGGCTTGGCTTCTTCTTTAACGCCTGGGCATCTTCCGTCGCGGCGGGGGCATTCACCCAGGACGTTGACCACCGCATCATCCCTAACTGGGGCGCGGCTGCTCTGATGGTGAAGAACCGTAACGTGGCGGAAACCCTCCACGACCCGAAAAAAATGGCTATCGCCTGCGGCATCATCGGCATGATCGTGGTGGCGTTCCTGAACTCTACGGCCTCTGCGGTGCCGGCGGCACTTCAGGTCACGGCAGTCAAAGTGCTGGTCCCTGCGGCTAACCTGCTGGTGAACACCGTGATGCCGGTCATTTTCTGGCTGGCGGCTATCGACGCGGGCAAAAAATCCGGCTTCTGGGCAACCATTTTCGGCGGCGCAGCGCAGCTGATCATGGGCAACGCCGTGCCGGGACTGGTGCTGGGTATCCTGATCGGTAAAGGCGTTGAAGAAAGCGGCTGGCACCGCGTCACCAAAGTGATGATGACGGCTATCGTGGCCCTGTTTGTGCTGAGCGCCTTCTTCCGCGGGTTCGACATGAAGATGATTGAGTCTTTCCACATGACCGTGCCGAACTGGCTGGATCTGCTGCATAACTCGCTGAGCGGCAAATAAGGGGATAACGCATGGAACAGAATAAATGCTTTTGGTACGCGGACTGGTCATTCCCGATCTTTGTCGGCCTGCTCTCCTCCGGCGTGTTTGCCGGGACACACATGTACTACCTGTACGGCATCGGCGCGTTTAACGAAGTCGCCTTCGTGGCGATGCTGAAGTCCGGGATTGATACCGGCGTTTACGGCGCGGTGGCGGCGTTTGGCGCCAGCTTCCTGTTTGCCCGCATCATCGAAGGCTCTCTGGTCGGGATCCTGGATATCGGTGGGGCGATTCAAACCGGCGTAGGCCTCGGCGTTCCGGCGCTGCTGCTGGGCGCGGGCTTTGTCTTCCCGGTGGCAAACTTTGCCGCATCGCTGGTGACTGGCCTGGTGATTGGTCTTGCCATTGGCTACATCATCATCCTGGCACGTAAGTTCACCATCAATCAGAGCGACTCGACCTACGGGGCGGACGTCATGATGGGCGCGGGTAACGCCTCCGGCCGCTTCCTTGGGCCGTTGATTATCCTCAGCGCCATGACGGCTTCGATTCCCATCGGCATCGGCTCGTTGATCGGCTCTCTGCTGTTTTACCTCTGGGGCAAACCGATTACCGGCGGCGCGATCCTGGGCGCAATGATTTTAGGTTCCATTTTCCCGGTAGCGTTGTAAGCAGTATTTCCAGGGCGGACGGGCTGTGGCTCGCCCGCCAGTTAAGGAGAAAGATATGTTTGACCTGATCCTGCGCCAGGCGCGGCTGGTGGACGATACCGTAATCGATATCGCCCTGAAGGACGGCAAAATTGCCGCCTTAGGCAAAATAACCGGCGAGGCAACTGAAGAGCGCCAGCTGAACGGCGAATACTACGTTAGCGCCGGCTGGATTGACTCCCACGTTCACTGTTACCCCAAGTCCCCTATTTACCATGACGAACCTGACAGCGTAGGGATTCATACCGGCGTGACAACCGTCGTTGATGCCGGCAGCACCGGGGCCGATGACGTCGACGATTTCTATCAAATCACCCGCAGCGCAGCGACCGAAGTTTATGCGCTGCTGAACATCTCCCGCGTGGGCCTGATTGCCCAAAACGAACTGTCCAATATGGCGAATATTGACGCTGACGCCGTGCGCGGCGCGGTGAAGCGCCACCCGGACTTTATCGTGGGCTTAAAAGCGCGCATGAGCAGCAGCGTGGTAGGTGACAACGGCATTACGCCGCTGGTGCGCGCCAAGGCTATCCAGAAAGAAAACGGTGATTTGCCGCTGATGGTGCATATCGGCAATAACCCGCCGGATCTCGATGAAGTGGCTGAGCTGCTGACCAGCGGCGATATCATCACCCACTGCTACAACGGCAAGCCGAACCGCATTCTCAATCCGGCCGGGCAACTGCGAGCCTCCGTGGCGCAGGCTATCCAACGTGGGGTGCGCCTGGATGTCGGGCACGGCACCGCCAGCTTTAGTTTTGACGTGGCGCGTGTCGCTATCCAGCAGGGCATTCTGCCGCACAGCATCAGCTCGGACATTTACTGCCGCAACCGCATCAGCGGCCCGGTGCATTCACTCGGCGCAGTGATGTCGAAATTCCTCTCCATTGGCCTGTCATTGCCTCAGGTGATCGACTGTGTGACCGCGCACGCTGCGGATGGATTACGTCTGAAAAATAAAGGCCGCCTGGCCGTGGGTCTGGATGGCGATCTGACCGTCTTTGAACTGCGCCGCCAGCCAACGGTATTTACCGACGCAGAGCAGCAAACGCTGACGGGTGACCAGGCGCTGGTGGCGCTGGCCGCAGTGCGCGCCGGGAAATGGTTTACTACCGAACAAGGGAAAGATGAACATGTCTTCGATCTATGAAAAATACAATTTAAAACAGGTGATTAACGCATCTGGCCGCATGACCGCTCTTGGTGTGTCTACGCCTCGCCCGGAAGTGGTGGATGCGGTCACCACCGGCATGAATCACTACTTCGAAATGAAGGATCTGGTCAACAAGACCGGCGCCTACATTGCCGGACTGCTCGATGTTGAAGCGGCGACCGTGGTGTCCTGCGCTTCTGCCGGTATTGCCCAGTCCGTAGCTGCGGTGCTGGTTAAAGACAATCAATGGCTGATCGAGAACCTACATGCGGCCCCATTGGAGAACAACGAGATCGTGCTGCCGAAGGGCCACAACGTTAACTTCGGCGCGCCGGTCGGCACGATGGTGAACCTGGGCGGCGGCAAAATCGTTGAAGCGGGCTACGCCAACGAATGTTCGGCGGACCAGCTGGCCGCAGCTATTTCTCCGCGCACGGCGGCCATTCTGTACATCAAATCCCACCATTCGGTGCAAAAAAGCATGCTCAGCGTTGAGCAGGCCGTTGTCGTGGCGCGTAAGCACAATCTGCCGCTGATTGTTGACGCTGCGGCGGAAGAAGATTTGCAGTGCTACTACCGCGCCGGGGCAGACCTGGTGATTTACAGCGGGGCGAAAGCTATTGAAGGCCCAACCAGCGGGCTGGTGATCGGCAAAGAGCAGTACGTCGAGTGGGTTAAGCTGCAAACTGGCGGTATCGGACGTGCGATGAAAGTCGGCAAAGAAGGCATTCTCGGTCTGACCTGCGCGATTGAACATTACCTGAGCGCAGCCAAAGAGAGTGGGGCCGAAATGGTCGCCAAAATGACGCCGTTTATCGACAGCCTGAACACGCTGAATGGCGTGACCGCGCGCGTGGTGTGGGACGCCGCTGGCCGCGATATCGCCCGCAGCGAAATCAAGTTCGATGAAGCGACCGTTGGCATCAGCACCGGAGAGCTGGTCGGTAAGCTGAAGCAGGGCGAATACGCCATCTACTTCCGTGGCTACAAGGCCAACGAAGGCATTATTGAAGCGGATGTGCGCAGCGTAAGCGCGGCACAGCTGGAGATTATTTACCGCTGCATCAAAGCGCTGGTAAGCAAGGAGAAATAAGCATGAAACTGACCCCGAATTTTTACCGCGATCGCGTGTGCCTGAACGTCCTGGCTGGCTCCAAAGAAAACGCCAAAGAGATTTACCAGGCGGCGGAAGGTCACGTGCTGGTCGGTGTGTTATCCAAAAACTACCCGGATGTAGCAAGCGCGGTCGCCGACATGCGTGATTACGCGGCGCTGATCGACAACGCGCTGTCCGTTGGCCTTGGTGCAGGCGATCCCAATCAATCTGCCATGGTGAGCGAAATCTCCGGCCAGATTCAGCCCCAGCACGTCAATCAGGTGTTTACCGGCGTGGGCACCAGCCGCGCGCTGCTGGGCCAAACTGACAGCGTAGTTAACGGCCTGGTTTCGCCGACCGGCACCGTCGGGAGGGTAAAAATCTCCACCGGCCCGTTAAGCTCTGGCGCGCCGGACGGCATCGTACCCGTCGAAACAGCGATTGCGCTGCTGAAGGATATGGGCGGCAGCTCAATCAAATATTTCCCGATGGGCGGGCTGGACTGCCGCGAAGAGTACCAGGCGGTAGCGGAAGCCTGTGCGAAGCATGACTTCTGGCTGGAGCCGACCGGCGGTATCGATCTTGATAACTACGAGGAGATCCTGAAGATTGCGCTGGATGCCGGCGTAAGCAAAGTGATCCCGCATATTTACAGCTCAATTATCGACAAGGCCAGCGGCAATACGCGCCCGGCGGATGTTGCCACTCTGTTGGCGATGACGAAGAAGCTGGTGGGGTAAAGTGCTCGCTGTTTCCCCCTCTCCCTTTTAGGGAGAGGGTTAGGGTGAGGGTATAATCCTCATCAACCACACTTCGAGGACAAACGCATGTCTGCACGCACTCTGCTTGTTGCTTCATTTGCCTTACTCGCCGCCGGCAACAGCGCGGCGCAAAGCCACTATGCCTGGGTTGGCACCTACAACCCCAACGGCGAAGGGCTTTACCGCTTCCAGGTTGACGCCAAAACCGGCGCGCTTAGCGAGAAAACGCTGGTCAGCTCGCTGCCGAATGTCGCACAGCTCACCGCGTCGCCGGATGGAAAAACGCTATACGTAGCCAGCGAAGCCGAGAAAGGCGTGGTATCGGCATTGCGTGTGGGTGATAACGGAAGTGTGACCGAACTGAATCAGGTCTCTTCCGGGGGCGCTGGCCCGGTCTATCTGTCCCTGACGCCACAGGGTAAGCACCTGCTGGTGGCTAACTATGTGAGCGGTTCAATCGCCGTATTGCCGATTAATGCAGACGGTAGCCTGCAGGAAGCCAGCGACAAGCATCAGGACAGCGGTGAGCCGGGCGCGGCAAAACCAGAAGCTGCGGTAGAAGGTAGCTTTGCCGCCAGCGACCATAACGGCCCGCATGCCCATATGATTGCCGCCGATCCGAGCGGCAAGTTTGTCTTCTCCACCGATCTTGGCCTGGATCGGATCTACCAGTATCGCTTCGATCAAAGCAAAGGCGTGCTGGAGCCAAACGATCCGCCGTTTATCGCCGCCTCTTCAAAAGGCGCGGGGCCACGCCATTTTGTCTTTGCCGCAGACGGCGCGAGCCTGTGGTTGATTAACGAAGAAGCTTCTACGCTTACCCATTACAAGCTCGACCGTGAGAAAGGCACGCTGACCGAAGGAAAGACGATTTCTTCCCTGCCAAAAGGCTATAAGGGCACAAGCTTTGCCGCGGGCCTGGTACTCAGCCACGACGGCAAGCAACTGTATGTGGCCAACCGCCTGCATAACAGCATCGCGCATTTTAGCGTGGGCGCTAACGGCGAACTTACGCATCAGGACGACATCTGGACCAGAGGCGACTATCCACGAGGCCTGACGCTGGATAATACCGGCAAACATCTTTATGCCCTGAACCAGCGCAGCGACAACATTACTCGTTTTAGCGTGGCCCCGGGCAGCGGTAAATTAACTTTTATCGAGGATTATACGGCGGTGGGAAGCCCGTCACAGATGGTCTTCACCCCGTTTAAGTAAAGCAGGACGGGGCGCTTAAACGCCCCGATAACCAAAGGAAGCGGTAGTGAGATTCCCCAATCAACGGCTGGCTCAGCTTTTTGAGATGCTGCAAAACGAAACGCTGCCCCAGGATGAACTGGCGCGGCGTTTGTCCGTTTCTACTCGTACGGTTCGGGCCGATATCACGGCGCTTAATGCGCTGATGTCAGGCTTCGGGGCTCAGTTTACGCTTACCCGCGGTGCGGGATATCAACTGAATATCGAGGATACTGAGCGTTACGGCGAGCTGGTGCAGCATCGTCCGCGTCAGCTTCGTATTCCTCGTACTTCGCCAGAACGCGTGCATTACCTTGTGGTGCGTTTTTTGACGGCGGCGTTTTCACTGAAGCTGGAAGATCTGGCCGAAGAGTGGTTTGTCAGCCGGGCCACGCTGCAAAGCGATATGGCCGAAGTACGGGAGTGGTTTAACCGCTATCATCTGACCATTGAGACACGCCCGCGCCACGGCATGAAGCTGTTCGGCAGCGAAACGGCTATACGCGCCTGCCTGACTGACCTGCTGTGGCAGTTAACCTTAGAGGACAGCGAAAATCCGTTATTGACGGAAGAAGCGCTGAACGCGGGTGTCCCGGAGTTGCTCGCCGGTTCGCTGCACGATTGTTTTACCCGCTGCCACATCCGCCTGACCGATGAAGGCGAGCAGTTTATTCGCCTCTATTGTTCGGTGGCGGTTCGTCGCATCAGCGAAGGCTATCCGCTACCGGAATTTACGGCGGATAGCGTTGATGTCCAGGTGAAAGAGGCAGCCAGACAGATTGCCGCTCTTCTTCAGCAACTGGCGGGGAAGCCGCTTTCCGAAGCTGAAGAGCAGTGGCTGCAGGTGCACATCGCCTCGCGGCAGGTGCAGGAAGTAGCGCCGAGCGCGATCAGCGCCGACGATGATGAGGCGCTGGTTAACTACATTCTGCGCTACATCAATACCCACTATAACTACAATCTTCTCAGCGACGAGCAGCTGCACGCCGACCTGCTGACCCATATCAAGACAATGATCACCCGGGTACGCTACCAGATAAACATCCCGAATCCTCTGCTGGCTAACATCAAACAGCATTACCCGTTGGCTTACGACATGACGCTGGCGGCGGTCTCAAGCTGGGGAAAATATACCCCTTACGCTATCAGCGAAAACGAAATTGGTTTTCTGGTGTTGCACATCGGTGTGGGTCTGGAGCGTCATTACAACATTGGCTACCAGCGCCATCCTCGCGTGCTGCTGGTTTGCGATACAGGGAATTCGACGGTGCGTATGCTGCAGGCCATGCTGCTGCGTAAATATCCGCAGGTGGAAGTGACCAACATTATCTCTCTGCGCGATTATGAGCAGCTTGAAACCGTGGATGAGGACTTTGTAATCAGCACGGCGCGCATAAATGAGAAAGAAAAGCCGGTGGTGGTGATGGCGCCGTTCCCGACGGATTATCAGCTCGAGCAGCTTGGTAAGCTGGTGCTGGTGGACAGAACAAGGCCTTACATGCTGGAGAAATTCTTCGATGCCAGCCATTTCCGCATTATCGATCAACCTATGACTCAGCAGCAGTTGTTCCTGACGCTCTGCGAGCAGCTGGAGCGGGAAGGCGTGGTTGATGCAGACTTTCACCCGTCGGTGGTGGAGCGCGAGGCCATTGTCAGCACCATGCTGGGCGAAGGCATTGCGCTGCCGCACTCGCTGGGCCTGCTGGCGAAAAAAACGGTGGTTTACACCGTGCTGGCGCCGCACGGTATTAGCTGGGGGGATGAGACGGCGTACGTGATCTTCCTGCTGGCGATTAGCAAAAGCGAATACGAAGAGGCGATGGCGATTTACGACCTGTTTGTGACCTTCCTGCGTGAGCGAGCGATGGTTCGGCTGCGCGAGAGTAAGGATTTTGACAGTTTTAAAGCCGTGGCGATGGAGTGCCTGAGTAAGCTGTAATCACAGTTGACCCTCATCCAGGAAGGGAGAGGGAGAATTCTGTGGGCAACGTTTACTTCGCCAGAATGAAAACTGGCGGAAATTCAATCGACTGGCTGGTGTTATCCCCTCTCCCTTGTGGGGAGAGGGTTAGGGTGAGGGGCCGTTATTTCAGGATCGTGAACGCGGTGGTGACGTGCTTCACGCCGCTAACCCGGCTGGCAATATCCGCCGCGGCTTTACCTTCACGTTCGGTTACCAGGCCGAGCAGAAATACCTCGCCATTCTCGGTGGTGACTTTCACGTTAGACGATTTTACCTGGTCGCTGGTGAGCAACTGAGATCGAACTTTTGTGGTTATCCACGTATCGCTCGATGCGACACCCAGGCCGACCGGAGCCATAATTCGAATCTCGTTATAGACTTCGGTTGCGCCGTCTACGCCCAACGCAATTTGCTTCGCACGAGAGGCGAGGTCTGGGTTAGGAGACTGACCAGCCAGCAGCACTTTGCCCTGGTAAGCCGTCACGTTAATACGCGCTTCTTTCTTGATCTGCTCATCCTTGTTGAGCGCGCTGTTCACGCGTAATTCAAGCGTGCCGTCATCAACCTGCGTCCCGACTGTGCGTGGGTCTGTCGCAGTTTTTGTCGCTACGGCGGCGCTTCCCACAACAACGGCACCGACGCAGCCCTGCAGCAACAGCGCGGAAATAAGAACTGCGACTGGCGTAATGGCCTTCATGTTCATTCCTTCTCCTTTCTCAAAATTAGCTATTAGCCATCCTGGTGGGGAAATAGCGTATTGTCGATCAGATCGCATAAACAGTTCACCGTCAGCATATGCATCTCCTGGATGCGGGCGCTGCGATGAGAAGGGATTCGGATTTCAACATCCTGTGGCCCCAACAGTCCTGCCAGTTCGCCGCCGTCATAGCCCGTCAGCGCGACGATGGTCATGTCGCGGGTGACAGCGGCCTCAACCGCTTTGACAATATCACGGCTATTGCCTCGGGTGGAAATCGCCAGCAAAACGTCCCCGGCGTGGCCCAGCGCACGAACCTGTTTGGCATAAACTTCTTCATGCAGACGGTCGTTAGCGATCGCGGTTAAGACCACATTATCTGCATTAAGTGCAATGGCCGGTAAACTAGGGCGCTCTGTTTCAAAACGGTTGATCATGCTGGCAGCAAAATGCTGTGCGTTGGCGGCGGAGGTGCCATTGCCACAACAGAGGATTTTGTTGCCGTTCAGTAAAGACTGAACCAGCGTCATCGCTGCACGGGAGATGGCGTCCGGCAGGGCTTCCGCTGCGGCAATCTGAGTTTGAATACTTTCCGTGAAGCAGACTTTGATTCTTTCGAGCACGTTGATTCTACCTGGAGTTTTTTAGATATCGGCGGCAAACGCGTTGGTCAGCCACGCTATTTCATTGCCGGTGAAAGCTAACACATCGAAACGGCAATCTACAGTATCAAAACTTTGACCTTTGCCGCTAAGCCAAACCTGAGCGGCATGCAGCAGGCGCAGCTGCTTGCTGCGAGTCACGCTGGCAGCGGCTCCGCCGAACTTATCGTTACGCCTAAAACGCACTTCCACAAAAACGATAACCTGCTGCTGTTGCATAATAAGGTCGATTTCGCCGCCGCGAACATGCACGTTCGCGGCCACAAAGTGCATTCCCTCGCGCTCAAGATAGCGACGCGCCCGCTGTTCATAGCGCGCGCCGCGTTGCTTGCGGTTCAGGATACCGGAACGATCTGGCCCTGACTGAATTGCAGCCAATTTAACTTCCTGTTAATAACGCAGTCCTGGCTGGCGGTCAGTTGCCCGGTGTTGCCGTTTACCTGATAACCCGGCACCTGGCGTATCTGTGAGAAGTGGCTTGCCAGCGTCCAGGCATCAACGCCCATGGCATACAGACGCGCCAGCGAGTAGTCATTATTGACGCTGCTTAAGGCCTGCTGCATCAGCTGTGGATTACCGCCGGAAAGCATCGGGATTTCGCTAAACTGCAGGCCTTCCATTTCCAGTCGGTAGTCCGGGCCGTTCACGCCCTGCGAGCTGCGCGAGCTGGCATACAGCTGAGCGCTGCCGCGGCTGCCGGTGCGCATCGCAATCATCGGTTTGATCAGCGCCACTTCTTCGGAGGTCGCAATGATATAGACCGCGTCTACGTTGCCGCTGCTGCCTGCGGTAATTTGCGCATCCGTAGGTGCTGCCGGAATAGTCAGTCCGCCAATGGTGACGCCTGGCGGCGTATTGGACGGCGTACTTACCGGGGTGCCGGTCAGGGCGATGCCGGAGCCGCTGTTAATCCCGCGTTTCAGGTCGCTCACTGAACCAAATTTCTGCTGCAGAACCAGACCGCCGCCGAGTTTCTGCCATTCGGTGGCAAAGGCTTTCGCCACACGGTCGCCCAGAGCGTTAGAAGGGATCAGCATCAGCGGATTGCGGTGGCTTTGCTGCCAGATGTGATCCGCGGCGTCACGGGCTTCGTCTTCTGGAGAAAGTGCGAAATAGCAGATGTTAGGGCGATTCTGCACGTTTTCAGGCTGGTTAAGCGCCAGAATATTTAACGGGCTGTTGGTGCTGGCCAACTGGTCAACATTGTTTTTTAGCAGCGGACCAACGACAAGCGTGGCGCCGTCCTGCTGCGCCTGAGCCAGAACCTGAGAGAGCGGCTGGCTGCTGGTGTCGTAAATCTTAATGTCTGCCGAAGGGTTCGCGGCAACAGATGGCGCGGTTTGTGCGTCTGGCTGGGCAGACGGCGTTGCTGGGGCTGCGGTTTGCGGCGTTGCGGCCTGTGCCTTCTGGTCTGTTAAATCGCTGACGGACGCACTTGCCGGGCTCACTGCAGCATTAGGATCTGCGGGGGCCTGGGACGCTTGCGGTTGAGGCACTTCTTGAGGCGGCGCAGCCTGTGGTTGCGCATTAGGATCTCCGGGCTGGGCGGCAGGCTGAACGGCTGCAACCGGCGCGACGCCGTTGTTTTTCGCCGCTTCAAACCCTTGCTCAATCGCGCGGCCAAACACCGCAGCCTGGCCGTTGAGCGGCAGCAGGAGAGCGATTTTACCGGTTGAGGCCGGTTTGAAGTTTTGAACATTCGCCAACTGAGTCGGCAGCGTTTTTGAACCCGGATTATTCGGGTAGCGCGTTTGCCAGTCCTGAATCCCGGCTTTCAGCATGTTAGGATCGTTACGGTTATCGCTCCAGACGTGCTGCAGGTCCAGCCAACCCTGCAGGGTATTTTCGTCGGCGTTAATCACCAGGCTGTTCATTTGCTCTGGGGAGAACTGCGACAGAACCTGCCAGGTGCCATCAATGTTCTTTTGATGTGCATCGCCTTTCAGCAGCGGTTCCTGAGCAATGTACGCGCGCAGCAGCGCTAAAGACGGGCGTCCCTGAGAAGCGTCAATCACAGCCTGGTAATAACGGCTCTGTTGGCCCTTGTCGAGTGCGCTCGGGTCAATCTTTTCCAGCAGGGCAGAGGCGGCGCTGAAATCTTTCTGCGCAATCTTCACTTCCGGCACCAGCAGCTGTTGTTCACGCACTTGAGCATCGTTGAGCTGCTGCGGCAGTTGGTTATACAACGCCACCGCCTGCTGAGGTTTGCCTTCCTTTAGCAGGGAACGAATGGCGAGTAATTGCCAGTTGGTCTTGCTATCATCTTCACTTTGCTGCATTTGCTGCAGATAATAAGCGGACCCGGCGGTGGTGTCGCCCTGCAGCAGCGTGGCGGACTGATCTGGCGCCTGGGTTGAACAGCCGGCAAAAATCAGCGCCGCGAGCAACACAGGCAGGCAGCGCCCGGCTTTTGAACGATTCAAGGTTGAGGGTAGCATTCTGTATCCAGTGGTTTTATTTCCCAATGTACAATATTAAATCGGCAATACGGATGAAACAATGAAACAACACGAAACGGCGGCGATTTCAGCCAGTACGCTTTACATCGTCCCGACGCCTATCGGCAACCTCGGGGATATCACCCAGCGGGCCCTCTCAGTGTTGCAAAGCGTTGATCTGATTGCCGCAGAAGATACCCGTCATACCGGACTGTTGCTGCAGCATTTTGCGATTAATGCGCGACTCTTCGCACTTCACGATCACAATGAGCAACAAAAATCTGAAACGCTACTGGCGAAGCTGCAGGAAGGCCAAAGCATTGCGCTGGTGTCCGATGCCGGTACGCCGCTGATTAACGACCCTGGCTACCACCTCGTGCGCACCTGCCGCGAAGCGGGGATTCGCGTCGTGCCGTTGCCTGGCCCTTGCGCCGCTATTGCTGCACTCAGCGCAGCTGGCTTGCCGTCTGACCGCTTTTGCTATGAAGGTTTTCTGCCTGCAAAATCCAAAGGCCGTCGCGACGCGCTGAAGGCGATTGAACAGGAACCGAGAACGCTGATTTTCTATGAATCCACCCACCGCCTGCTCGACAGTCTCGATGATATCTGCACGGTGCTGGGCGAATCCCGCTACGTAGTGCTGGCGCGCGAGTTGACCAAAACCTGGGAGTCGATTCACGGCGCGCCCGTAGGCGAGCTGCTGGCATGGGTGAAGGAAGATGAAAACCGCCGCAAAGGCGAAATGGTGCTGATTGTTGAGGGCTTTAAAGTCCAAAGCGATGATGAACTCCCCGCCGAAGCGCTGCGTACGCTGGCGTTGCTGCAGACGGAGTTACCGCTGAAAAAGGCTGCAGCGCTTGCCGCTGAAATTCACGGGGTGAAAAAGAATGCCTTGTACAAATATGCGTTAGAAAACAGCGAGAAATAGTTTTCTCGAGCCGGCTCCTGGTTTTCATATCGCAACGCGGTTAGCGTTTAAAAAACGAACTCCCTGGTGTTAATTTATGCATGACTGAATGACTTTAAGGGAGTTAAAGTTTATGCCGGTATTGATACCAGGAGATTCGAATATGGTTGTGATGCCTTTTTCCTATAGCACGGCGTCGATAAAACGCTCGTTCGAGGTGATTGAAGAACTGACGTTTGCAGGTCAGCATTTCCTTATCATTTTTGACAGGTCGACCCCGAGGGCTGCAATCATTAAGGCCGAGCCTGAAGGAAATGAAAAAGATCGCCGGCACGCTGTCGTCGCCATGCTTGAGCTCAAAAATCAAAAAACGATTGGTGACAACGTTATTTCAGTAGATCGTTTTTGGGAGGATCAAAGCGTTCTGCAGGTTGAAGGCGTTTGCGTCGAGAAGCCGCTCCAGGAAGCTGGCTTAGCCACACAGCTATATGAGGCGCTGGTGCTCAAGTGTGGCGTGATTTTAATGAGCGATAATATTCACTATGCCGGGGGCAAGGCGCTTTGGCAGAAAATAGCCAGAAACTCCACTCAACTTGCGGTTTTTATTCTGGATTCAGATGATGGACGATTCTATCCCTTTGACGGTACGAAGGCCGCATACGATGGTGTCAGCATTCCGGAAGAAAAAATCTGGAGCACGCACCCTGATAAAGAGCATTTTGGCATTATCCTGATTGCCGAAGATAAAAGGCGGGTTGCTGCGCTAACATCAGGTAGGTGAAACGCTGTTAAGAAGCGTAGAAAGAACGAGCCTTCTACGCTCCATCCTCGTTTAGTTGACCGGCGTGGCCTCAATCACCAGCGTTTCCAGCGGTTTCAGCGTCACAACCAGCGGCTTACTGTAGTCGTTGGTTACGGTCTCGTTCTTGCCGTAAATTTGCTTCAGCGTAAAGCGCGTGGCCTCGCCGTTCGGCACTTCAAAGCTTTTGCTCAGGTCGAGATAGTAGCTTTGTGATTTATCCGACGGGTTACGCAGGCCCAATATTGCTTTCTCTTTACTCCACGATGCCCAGCCGTAAACCTCAAGCAGCGTCGGGTCGCCGCCAACCCAGTGGCTATCGACCAGCACGTTGCTGTTCGCCCGTGACCATTTCGCCGCGTCGGCAAGCGTGTCCCATTTGGCGTTGTTCAGCATTGACGGCGTGATGTACAGCTCCTGCAATTGCGTGCCGGTGGCGAAGTAGCTCCAGGCCTGATCGGCAAAATCCTGGTCCGTTTGGACTTTCTCCAGCCCAAAGTAGGCATGTTCCGCGCTGACAATGCCGTGGTACATCAGTGAGTTAATCGGGAAAAGTGGGCCTTTACGCACGATGGAGCGATAGGTTTCCGCGTCGCGATAGGTTATCCACTGTTGCACCGGCGAACCTTTGCCATAAACGTTGATGTCATCGCCCTGGCGCCAGATGGAGTCGGCATAGAACAGCCAGGACGGGCTGGCGTTGGTACCGGTCGTCAGGTTGATAAACAGATCTTTGTTGGCGGCCCGCATGTTTTTGATTAACTCAATGGAGGCATCAAAGTCAGAGGCGTAGGGGCTGCCTTTGATGTACGAGTTGGCGTTGCCCATACCGTCGAGCTTAAACGAGGTGATATGTTCGTTTTTGATAAGCCCGATAATTTGGTGATTAAAATTGTGGAAGTAGTTGGGGCCTGAGAGGGCAAATTTGCCATCCACGGTTTCAAAGCCGTTCTCTTTGGCGTGTGAAACGCGCACGTCGCGTGGTTTGTTGTAGCCACCCCACGGTGAGAGCCACAGCCCCACGGAAGTATGCAAACTGTCCGCTTTTTCTTTGATAACACCAAAGCCATGCTTAAACGCCGGGCTAAACAGCCATTTCCCGGTCAAATCGTCCCAGCCGTCATCCAGCAGGAAGCCGTCGAGCTTCACGCCCCGCTTGATTATCAGTTCGCTAGCGTATTCATCCATGCGGGTCAGCACGTCCTTCTCGGTGTAGGGCGTAAAGAAACCGATGTCCATCCAGCTGTTGTAGTGCAGGTAAGGCTGGTAAGGGCGCGGGCGCATGGCGTTGATAAATTCATTAAAGCTACGGCGAAGCTGGTCTGTTGCTTCAAACGTGCCGAAGTAGACCGTATAGGTCACCGGGGCGTCGGTTTTAATCGGTGTTTTGAGCTCAACGTTCAGGTTGGTGGTGGTTTCGTAGGCGTAGGTATTCACGATCGGTTTTTGCGGCAGCATATAGAAACTGTCCGCCACGATGGGGGAACTGTTGATGGCGCCGTTAACATAAGGTGCCTGAGCCTGGCCTTTGGTCGGGAAGAAGGTGATCTTTGTGACATCACGAGGCTGGCCTTTTGCCTGCAGCGTATAGTCCACCGCCGCATACTTGCCCTTCAGCAGCTTCAGGGTAACATTGACCGAGAAGTCGTCTCGCTCGTAATCAATCTGAATGGCGTCTGCGGTTTTGCTGACGTTTTTGAGTTTAAAGTCGGCGGTATGGATAACTTTTTCGTCCGGCAGCGTCAGGAAAAACAGCTCGATGGGCGCCAGTTTGTGGTCGGATAGCCGGTCTTGCACTACCACCGCCGAGCCGGAATCGTCGAAAGAGACGGCAAGGTTGGTGTTTTCCAACTGGTACTGAGCCGCCAGCGCTGCGTTGCTCATGAACATAATAAGCAGGGAGCTTTTTATTATTGTCTTCATCAGATCTCCTTACACCAGAGAGTTAAAGCGCCGCTTCTGATTCCGGCAGCAACTTATTCGCCGAGCCGCATACAGCGACTTTGCTACGCACCACTTCTTTCATCGCGTCCATGCCGACGCGCATGTAAAAGCGTGGGTCGTTGCCTTCCGGGTTAGCGCCAAACCATTCTTTCACCGCGGCGGCGAAGGCGATTTTTAATTCCGTCGCGACATTCACTTTGCAGACCCCAAGCTCGATGGCGCGGCGTACAAACTCGTCAGGCACGTCACTCGCGCCGTGCAGCACCAGCGGGACGCTGACGACGTCGCGGATCTCACCCAGCCGTTTGAAGTCTATTTTCGGGCGTTTGGTATACAGGCCGTGTGCGGTGCCAATGGCAACCGCCAGGCTATCGACGCCGGTGAGCTCAACAAAGCGGCGGGCTTCCTGCGGATCGGTCAGAAAAGCGCTTTCTTCATCCACATCCATGTCGTCTTCCACGCCGCCGAGCCTGCCTAGTTCGGCCTCGACGCTGCAGTCGTTGCGGTGGCAAAACTCGACCACGGATCTCACCAGCTTCACGTTGTCAGCAAAGGGGAAATGGCTGCCGTCAATCATGGCGCTGCGCACGCCTGCGTTAACTTTGCGGCTGATGTCCGCCAGGCTTTCGTGATGATCGAGGTGCAGCGCTAGCGGTATGCCGTAGCTTTCGGAATAGGCGTGACACAGTGCGTAAATCTCTTCGAAAGCGATATGTTTAAAGGTGCCCGGCGTGCCGGCAAGGATCACCGGGGAATGCATCTCTTTGCACACTTCAAGAATCGCCTGGATGGTTTCGGCATTGTGGATATTAAAAGCCGGTACCGCATAGCCTCTGGCCTGCGCGTCCTGAAGCAGATACTTCGTGGAGATAATGCTCATGATGAACCTCTCAGCCTTTCCAGGGATGAATAACGACGCCTTTAACTACGCGATTAACCGTGCCGCTGGCGGAGGGCGTGTCCGGCGTAATGCCTGCTTTAACGGAGGAGGTGAGGGCGAAAACCTGGGCATACATCAGGAAGCAAAACGCCTGCTCAACGTCGAGGAACGTCCGATCTGCCGCAGGCAGGAGGATATGCGGGCCTGATACGATCTCGGGGCTGGAGGAGGCTGAAATGGCGATCGTTTGCATAGCCAGACTGTCCCGGCGCAGCTCCGCCAGCAGATCCAGATCGTACTGGCGAGTGTACGGATCGCTGGAGACCAGCACGATCGCCAGCGTCTTACTATTGACCAGGGATTTTGGACCATGCCTGAAGCCGGTTGGTGTGTCATAAAACGCCGCCAGCTTGCCAGCCGTGAGTTCAAGCACCTTCAGAGAGGCTTCTCGTGCCACGCCCTGCAAGCCACCGCTACCCAGGTAGACCACGCGTTCGTAGGGAAGATCGCCAAACGGAATTTCGCTGAAATCGCCCAGCGAATGAATAATTTGGGCACAGCGGTGAGCGACATCCTGAAATGACTGCGTATTGATGACGTCCGGGGCGAAAACCGCAAGGCAGCTTGCCATCATGGTCGTGATACTGCTCGTCATGGCAAAACCGCGATCGTGCGTTTCCGCAGGCATCAGCAGCGGCAGTGAGCGGTTGTCCTCCAGCGCACTACGGTAGAGGCTACCGCCCTCGTTACAGGTGATGGTGATGTGATAGCAGGATTTCACGAGCTGGTTGGCAAGTTCCACCGCAGCGACGCTCTCGGGGCTGTTACCGGAGCGAGCGAAGGAAACCAGCAGCGTGGGCTGTTCAGGGGAGAGATAGTCCAGCGGATTGGTCACCAGATCCGTGGTGGGCACGGCAACAAACTGTTTGCCGGTGTGGCGAGACAGCCACGGTGCAATGATGTCGCCGATAAACGCCGAGGTTCCAGCGCCAGTAAGGATAATTTTTAACTTGTCGTTCGCAAGTAGTGGATTCAGGAAGGCGGAGATCTCATCGCGCGCGCGGTCTATCTGTTGCAGGGTACGGATCCAGCTCACGGGCTGCTGACGGATCTCTTTTTCAGTCCAGGTCGTGTGGCTGCGATCTGTGGCCGTGGAAGTTTCACTCATGACTCAGTCCTTAGCATTACAGCGTCAGATGTCGGCTTTTTATCGCCCATAATCTTTCGTTTTGTTTCATTTAATGGTTTTTAGTGCTTTATGAAAATTTATAGAAAGGAATCGACAAGATCAATATGAAAAGTGAAATAAAACGAAAATCATGATGTGGATCTTTGTTTATGCATAACACTTTGTTTTATTTGGTTTTCATTGAAAATAAAACAATTAAGAAAAGAAAAAGAAAGGCCCATGGCGGATCTCGCCACAGGCCAAAGTGATGCATAATGAAAGCAGCAGGAGCCGCCGCCTGCATTAAACGGGGTTCGAAACTGGAGATAAGCAATCCGGTCTTTTACTTCAGATGCCTTCTTCGCTGGCTTCCGTTGCCCGGTGGCGCGCCATTTCGTCGACCAGGCTGGTCAGGCCGCGATGCCCGCATTCCAGCGCCATCTGGCGAAACTCGCTGCCGTTTAGCCCTTCGCGCTCGAGTACCATCTCCAGCAGTAGCTGCAGATTGACGCCAGTAACGACTTCGCGTCCCGGCTTCTCAAGCGCCAGCGTGGAGGCGACACGGAAAGGCGTACCGCCCAGCAAATCCGTCAGAAACACTAAACCTTCGCATTCATCCAACTGGCCGATAGCGGCTTGAAATTGTTCCGTCAGCCGTGCCGTGGAGCAGGTTTCCGGAAAGTCGATGGCAATAATCTGCGGCTGCTCGCCGAGGATCTGTTTCATTGCCTGCTCCATCCCGCTGGCAAAACCTCCGTGGCCGCTCAAAATGATGCCCAACATCTGCTTTTCTCCTTAGAGGAAGTGAAGGAACTTCCCAACAACGGCTAAAACGACGGTGATGCAAATCAGGCGCAAGGGGCTCCAGCCACGGCGGACCAGGGCGAACATTGCCAGGGTATAGACCAGCGGCAAAAACGCAGGCATCAATTTGTCGATGACGTCAGCCTGAAGCTTAACCACCGCATCCCCGGCCGTAATTTCAAGCGTAGTGGACAGGCGAACATAGGTGGCAACGAGAGCGCCGATAACGGTCATCCCGACGATGGAAGCGGCATGCCCTACTTTACGTGTATTAGCCTTAATTAACGGAATAGCGGCCACGCCCATGCGGTAAGCGTAGTGCGCCAGGCCGAAACGCAGGCCCAGATGCACCACGTTAAATAGCACGATAAACACGATGGCACCGAGTATCGACCCCTGAAGCGCCAGGCTGGCGCCGATACCGCCGCAGATTGGCAGCAGCGTCAGCCAGAACATCGCATCCCCGATGCCACCGAGTGGGGCACCAACGGCAATTTTTGTGCTCTGGATACTGTTTACATCCTGCTTCGAACGTTCCATCGCCAGAATAATGCCGATCACAAAGGTGACCAGGAAAGGATGGGTATTGAAGAACCCCATGTGCCCCTGCATTGCCCGCGCCAAATCGCGTTTGTTGGTGTGGATCTTTTTCAGGGCGGGTAGCAGGCCGTACAGCCAGCCGCAGGCCTGCATACGCTCGTAGTTAAATGAGGCCTGCAGCAACATCGAACGCCATGCTACGCGGTTGATATCTTTTCGGGTTAGCTCTGCGCCAATGGTCTGATCTTCATAAATCGTATCATTGGCAATGATGTTCTCAGACTCAATGGCCTGTGAAAGCGTTTGGGTATCAGATGCCATCTTCGAATTCCTCTTTCTGGACGCGAGCGGGCTGCGGTGGAGTAGGGTCTTTACGCATCAAATCCATCAGGGCCAGCGCTAGCGCGGCGGCAGCAATTGCCAGTACCGGTAATTTCAACCAGGCTGCGCCAACAAAGCCGATGATGAAGTAGGGGATATAAACGTTTTTCATCATGATTTTCAGCAGTACGGCGAAACCGATAGCTGGCATGATGCCCCCGGCGACGCCCAGCCCGTCAATCAGCCGCGCGGGTAACATATCGATGGCTGTTTTGGCATGTTCGGCCCCAAAATAAATGGGTAAGAAGGCGCAGAGAAAATAGAAGGTGCCGAGTGCGAGCATCGCCAGATAGTTAATGCGCTCAATGCCATTGGTGTCGGCGTTCGCCGCCATGCGGTCGGCACGTGCCATGACGCCGGACATCACGGAGAACAAGAAGGTGATGCCCATCTGTACCGCAACCGCAAAAGGCACTGCGACGCCGACGGCGACTTCGGGCTTCACGCCGGTGGTAATGGCAAAAGTCGTGCCGACGATGGTGCCGATAATGACGTTAGGCGGCTGCGCGCCGGCGAGCGGAGCCAGGCCCATCCAAACCAGTTCCAGCGTGCCGCCGGTGAGAATACCGGTGTGTAAATCGCCAAGAATAAGGCCAACCAGCGGGCCAAGGACGACGGGACGGTGCATATGGGTCAGGCCGTTGAACATATCCAGACCGGCGATAAAGGCCAGCAGGCCCAGGGCTATCGCTTGCAGTAAGCTGATTTCCATAGCAAATACCTCAGAGAAGTTTATAGAGATCCTGAGCTGATTCCGTCGGTACGCCTTGCACAAAACATTCGACGCCGGCCTGTTTCAGGCCGGAGAAGGCGGCAATGTCTTGTTCATCAACCGACACGGTTTTAGCCACCTGCTTTTTGCCTTCGACGTAGTGCATGTTGCCCACGTTGATGCGCGTTACCGGCACGTTGCCGTTCACCAGGGTGAGGAAATCCCGCGGGTTTTTACAGACCAGCAGGATCTTCTGGCGATCCGCCGCGCGGTGAATGTTGTCGATGACTTTTTGCAGGGGCCAGAAGCGCACCGCAATTCCTTCTGCCAGGACCATCTCCATCAGGTTCTGTTGGATGGGATCTTCCGCCACCTCATCATTGGCGACCAGAACCAGGTTTGCGCCGGAAAACCCGACCCACTGCACGCCAACCTGACCGTGGATCAGGCGCTCATCAATGCGGCTTAAGACAATATTTGGCATGGTATTTCCCTTATTATCATTGTGTTAATGAGGAGATGACTCACCGTGACAGGCCGCGTGATACTGGCGCAGCACATCCTGAATATGGTCGATAATCAGCTCATGAGGTTTGGCTGCTAGCTGTGCTTCCCGCACTTTGGCGTACTGAAGCGGCAGGTACTGGCTGATTAACGGCAGCGGAATAGGTTCGTGGGCAAGGTTCCTGACCAGCACATCGTAAGCCTCATCGATATCGCGATCCGGCCAGTAGTAGCGCACCCGGTCAGAGTAGCTATAGCCGCGTGCCAGACGTAGCGCATCGCCGTTGCCGTGATAGTGCTGCTGCCAGTGCTCCGGGTGGTCAAGCATCACGCTTTCCAGGACGTCCCTCAGGCCGGAGCATTTGTGTGCCGGGAGCAGTTCTCGCTCAATGGCTGAGAGGGAAAAAAGGGCCTCACGCAGGGCAAAAGTCAGGGCCGGGCCGACTTTTAGTATCGCAAAGTGATCTTCCACTAACTGATGCAGCGCCTGCGTGGTCTGGTAATCCGTTGAATGTGCTTCAAAAACCATCGTGGGCGAATCTGCAATGAGTTTGCTTAGCGCCCGGGCTTTTTCTGGCTGGTAGTCAATCACCTGGGTGTGGTCGAACTCGACGCCGGGTTGAACAACAAGGCCAATAATGCGCGGCCAGATTTCACTTAGCGCCTGTTCTGCAAAGGCCCGGCGGTGAGCTTCCAGCGTAGTGTTTGCGGCCTGCGGCGTAGTGACGGCGAGTTCGGCGAGAGTTTCATGGGCACCACCAGGGACCGGTACTTCGGTGCCGATGATGTACACCAGATCGGCATGGCCAAAGTGGTCGATACAGGTTTGCTCAGCAATCAGCGCCAGCCTGGCTGCTCGCCCGGCAACGACGTGATCCGTGAGCGGCACGGGATCGTCCACACAAGACATACTGCAGTCGAGGTGTATTTTCTTGAAGCCTGCGGCGACATAGCTGCGGATCAGCTCTTCGGCATGGGACATCGCCTCTTCGGCTGGTCGGGTTTGCCAGCGGTTTGGCCCAAGATGATCGCCGCCGAGTATCAGATTGGCATAAGGAAAGCGGTGTTGTTCCGCGAGTTGATAAACGAAACCGCAGAAATCCGCAGGCGTCATTCCGGTATAGCCGCCGTACTGGTCCACCTGGTTAGAGGTCGCTTCAATAAGCAAGCTGGTGCCAGCTTCGCGAGCGTGGCGCATGGCGGCCTCAAGCACCAGCGGATGCGCGGAGCACACGGCAAAGATCCCGTGCTGGTTGTTCCGTTTGTGGTTAGCGACAAATTCGATCAACTGTTTCACTTTCCTCTCCACGGCGATGGGTTAAAACATTTTCTTTCGATTCATTTCATTTAATCGTGCCTGAATGACGTTTGAGAATAAAAAGAAAGATACTGGAATTGAGATCTGTTTCGCAAAAGAAACATAGTGAAAGGCATTGGTGCGCTTACCGCGCCTTTTGAACGAAGATGCCTGGGGCTTGCTTTCTGCTAAAAGAAAGGTGTTAATAGGCAAATAGAAATGAAACGAAAGATATATTGAAAGGTTACCCTATGAGCAACAGCGATACCGCAACGGACAAACGTATTCCGGGTACCAGCGAAAGGCGCGAGCAGATTATTCAGCGTCTTCGCCAGCAGGGAAGCGTACAGGTTAATGATTTATCTTCTTTTTTCGGTGTTTCTACCGTCACCATCCGCAACGATCTCGCGTTTCTTGAAAAGCAGGGCATTGCGGTTCGTGCCTACGGCGGAGCGCTGATTTGTGAGCCCGGCAGCGTGGTAGCAGAGCCTTCGGTGGAGGATAAAAGCTCGCTGAATACTTCACTGAAGCGCAGCATCGCGCGTGTGGCTGCGGACTTGATCCAGCCCGGGGACAAGGTGATTCTGGACTCCGGCACCACAACGTATGAAATCGCCCGGCTAATGCGCCAGCATAAAGAAGTGATCGCCATGACCAACGGCATCAACGTGGCTAATGCGTTGTTAGAAGCAGAAGGGGTCGAGGTGCTGATGACCGGCGGGCATTTGCGCCGTCAGTCGCTATCGTTTTACGGCGACAGCGCGGAACAGTCGCTGCAAAATTATCATTTCGACATGCTGTTCCTCGGGGTAGATGCTATCGATCCGGAACGAGGTGTGAGCACCCATAACGAGGATGAAGCGCGTCTCAACCGCAAAATGTGCGAAGTCGCCGAGCGCATTATCGTGGTGACAGATTCCAGTAAATTTAACCGCTCCAGCCTGCATAAAATCATCGATATCCAGCGCATTCACCGGGTAATCACCGATAAAGGTATTCCGGCAGATAGCCTGAGCGCGCTGCGTAAGAGCGGGATTGAGGTTGTGCTGGTGGGCGACTAGCTTTTCGTTTCTGGCGGGCCCGCGTGACAGGGGAGATGAAACCCTCTATACTGCGCGCCGAAGCTGACCAGACAGTCGCCGCTTCGTCGTCGTCCTCTTCGGGGGAGACGGGCGAGGGGGAGGAAAGTCCGGGCTCCATAGGGCAGGGTGCCAGGTAACGCCTGGGGGGGAAACCCACGACCAGTGCAACAGAGAGCAAACCGCCGATGGCCCGCGCAAGCGGGATCAGGTAAGGGTGAAAGGGTGCGGTAAGAGCGCACCGCGCGGCTGGTAACAGTCCGTGGCACGGTAAACTCCACCCGGAGCAAGGCCAAATAGGGGTTCACATGGTACGGCCCGTACTGAACCCGGGTAGGCTGCTTGAGCCAGTGAGCGATTGCTGGCCTAGATGAATGACTGTCCACGACAGAACCCGGCTTATCGGTCAGCTTCAACTTCTTAATAAACGCCCCGCAGGTGCAAGCTTGTGGGGCGTTTTGCATTCAGAGACAGCAAGATGAATGACTGTCCACGACACTCTTCATGAAAAGAAAGCGGCTTATCGGTCAGCTTCAACTTCTTAATAAACGCCCCGCAGGTGCAAGCTTGTGGGGCGTTTTGCATTCAGAGACAGCAAGATGAATGACTGTCCACGACACTCTTCATGAAAAGAAAGCGGCTTATCGCTCAGCTTCAACTTCTTAATAAACGCCCCGCAGGTGCAAGCTTGTGGGGCGTTTTGCATTCAGAGACAGCAAGATGAATGACTGTCCACGACACTTTTCATGAAAAGAAAGCGGCTTATCGGTCAGCTTCAACTCATTCATATCGAAACGCCCCGCAGGTGCAAGCTTGTGGGGCGTTTTGCATTCAGAGACAGCAAGATGAATGACTGTCCACGACACTCTTCATGAAAAGAAAGCGGCCTATCGGCCAGCTTCAACTCATTCATATCGAAACGCCCCGCAGGTGCAAGCCCGTGGGGCGTTTTGTATTCAACACATACTATTTCAGCGTTTTAAGCATGCAGATCTCGCAGCTGTTGTGGCCGGTATTGCCCAGGCTGCCGTCCAGGTGTTTGAAACCGAATGCTTCGTAGAGTGAGACCGCCGAGCTAAGTTCGTCGAGCGTTTCCAGGTAGCAGTAACGATAGCCGAATGCTTCGGCCTGTTGTATCGCCAGCGCCATCAGGCGTCTTCCCAGGCCTATGCCCGTCACGCTGCTGTCCAGATAGAGTTTCTGTAATTCACAATATTCTTCACCTGCGCCCTGCAGCGGGGCGATGCCAACGCCGCCTAAAATCTTGCCTTCGTGTTCAACTACCCAGTAGCCAGACCCGGGTTTTTGGTAGGCGCTGGTCAGGTCATTCAGCGCCGGATCGTGCAGGCTCACGCCTTCGAGATGATCGATTTTATTATCGCGGAAGCTTTGGCGGATCACGTCGGCAATAGCGAGATTGTCCTCTGGGCGAATAGGCCGGATCTGAACCTGAAGATCCCGCTGGCTGCGGGCATTTACCAGCGCCCGGGTCAGCGATTTGACCGACTGATAGATCTGCTGCTTTTCGCTGTCTGATGCCAGAGAAAGGGCCTGGGCCGTGAAGTCGTTGGCGTGTTCGGTGAGATCTTTAAGCGCGACAACGCCCTCGTGGCTCAGGTTGAACACAGTGGCTCTCCCGTCGCTTTCATTCTGCGTTCTTGCCAGCAGATTGGCACTTTCAAGGCCGCGAAGCGTTCTGCTGATGCTGGATTTTTCCACGCACAGGCGGCGGGCAAGCTCCGTTACCCCGGCGGGCTCGCGATCGAGTTCGATCAAAATATGGCTTTGTAACGGCGACAGATCGGTCCCGCTGCTTTTCCTGTTCAGCATGCCCAGCTCGCGCACCATCTCGCGCAGCGCGGCGCGGAATGCTTCAATTTCGTTGGTCTGCATAGCAACTCACATCAATGAGGGAAATGTATTTAGTTAACACTGTTAACTAGTTTGTGTATCATACCGAAATTAAACAGGCAGGCAAGTGACCAGGAGGGCAGGATGCAAAACAGAGAACCGGATACAACGGACAGAAGGATTGTGATCGGCACGATCGTTGCCGTGCTGTGCTTTTACATTGTGGTTGCAGTGGGATCGCTTTGAGCCTCTGGCGGCAAATAAGTGCGCTTTGGCGAGTATTTGCCATAATGGCCCACAAGTTTCACTGTGGCGAAAAATCATGATCAAATCCCTCTACATCGACAACTACCGTTCCGTGCGCAAGCTTTCCATTGATTTGGGCAGGCTGAACGTGGTGTTTGGGCCCAACGGGTGCGGTAAGTCTAATATTTATAAGGCGATCCATCTGATCCACGGTGCGGGGAGTGGGCAACTGTCACATTGGCTTTCTGATGAAGGCGGGATCCAGAAAGCGATGTGGGCGGGCGATCGCGCCCGCGGCTACGCCGGCGCGCCGCGCAGGCTGACGCTGGCGGTAGAAACGGATACGTTTGAATATGAGCTGCAGGTGGGCTTTCCCGAGCCGCTGCCGTACCCGACGATGTTTGGCCTCGATCCCATTGTTAAAGAGGAGCAAATCTGGCTCAGCGGCTACCGGCGGCGCCCTTCGTCGTCGGTCATGCAGCGGCGTAATCAGACGGTTTTCCTTAATAACGTCAACGGCGAAAAGGTGACTCACGCCGCCACGCTGTACGAAAATGAATCCCTCTTTGGCCAGCTTGGCGAGCCGCATTTGTACCCGGAAGTCTCCAGCGCCAGGGAGACGCTTCGTAACTGGCGTTTCTACCACGAGTTCGATATTTCTAAAGGCGCTGGCCTGAGGCTGCCGCAGGTGGGCTACCGCTCCCCGGTGCTGTCCGGCGATGGCCTGAACCTGGCCGCCGCGTTTCAGACCATCGTCGAAATTGGCGACAGCGAGCTGATGTTTACCGTGCTGGAGCAGGCTTTCCCGGAATGCACGTTTTTCTGCGATAACAGCGGCGGGCGCTTCCAGATGATGATGAACCGACTGGGGATTAATCGCCCGCTGGAGTCCGCGGAGTTTTCAGATGGCACGCTGCGTTTTCTCTGCCTGACGGTGGCGCTGCTCAGCCCGAGACCGCCGCAGTTTATCGCCCTCAATGAGCCTGAAAATAGCCTGCATCCGCAAATGCTCCCTGCGCTTGCCCGCCTGATTGCTGAGGCAAGCCGCTACACGCAGATTTGGCTTACCAGTCACTCGCCTGAACTGGCTACCCTTATCGAAAAATATACGGCGTTTACGCTGTACGAGTTAGGTATTGAGAAAGGGGAAACCACGATGACCCAGCTGGCCTGACGCCGTTTTCCCTTCCCCGCAAGGAGAAGGGAAACGTAAGGTTACAGGCTACCGGCAATGGTGATGTAGTCGGTATAAAGCTGTGGGGCGCCGGAGAACGAAGCCAGTTCGCGCCATTCGTCGTACATCCTTTCGCTTTCCTGATGATCCTTCACGAACTGCAGCGATTTCTCCGTGGAGACATCCAGCTCCGGGTGGAAAGAGTTTAGCGAGGCCAGGCTTTCTATCTCGAGCATCACCAGATATTGCTCAACTCGATTGCCGCCGGTGCCTTTCAACATATGGAATTTCCAGCCCGGGTAGTCGTCGATACGGTGAACGTTGTCGCGGATAAACGTATCGAAAGTCTGCGGGGAAACACCTGAACGCAATGCCAGATTATGCAGCCCGACCACGCGTTTAATCGGTTCTTGTCCGTCGCGTAGCTGGTAGTTTGGCCCTTCTGCCAAAGAGCTATGTTCGTTTTCAGCGAGCTGCTGGTAGGTGGAGAAAATCGTTGGCAGTTCGCCAAACGTCGCGAAGGTTTTCCAGGTGTTGATAAGCTCAATGCCTGCAGGATGATCGCGCCAAAAAGCACGTGCCTGTTCCGTTTGTTCCCCCTGACTATCAATATAGCGCGCGTAGCTGTCGGCATTTTCTGCTTCGTACAGCATCAGATATTGGTTCTGACGCTCGCCGCGCAGGCCTTTCAGCAAGGTCCAGCGCCAGCCCGGATAAGCCGGGATGTGCACGCCTTTGGCCTGCACAAAGGCTTCGAACGTCTCTTCGGTGACGCCCTTTTTCAGGTTAAGACCTACATAGTGAAGGCTGAATACTGCCGGTGATGAGTGACTCATACAAACTCCTGTTTCATTAACGCTGGCGAGAAATAAACGGCGAACCTGAAGCCACACACAAAAGCAGCAACAGGGCACCGCTGAAGGTCAAACTGAGCCCAATGTGATGGGCGATAAAGCCAATCAGCGCAGGTCCCGCGAGCAGGCCGCTGTAGCCAAAAATCGTGACGGCAGGGATCGCGAAATCCGCTGAAACCCCCGGCTGGTTACCGGCGGAGGTGAATAGAATGGGAATAATGTTGGCAAGCCCGGCTCCGACCAGGATAAACCCCGGCAAGGTGCCCCAATGGGTGAAGACGAGCAGGATAATCCCGATGCCAGCAATAGCGCAGCCGAGGAGCAGCACGAGTTTGCCGCCCAGGGCGCTGACCAGACGATCGCCGCTGAGCCGCCCAAGGGTGACGGTGATGGAATATAAGGTGTAGCCGAAGCCCGCGAGCGAAGCGCTCATGCCGCGTTCCGAGGTCATAAATACCGCCGACCAGTCCAGCATGGCGCCTTCAAGCATGAAGACGAAAAAGCAAAGTATCGCGATGGCCAGCACGGGCGGATGGCTCAGCACGCGTAACGTCTCGCCTTTGCTGCTCGTGGCTTTATTTTGTTTGGGCAAAATGTTCCGGGCAGAGGCGGCGAGCAGTAAAGTCAGAAAAACAGTGATGGTGCACACGGCAAGCAACGGTGTAGCCCCCAGCCACAGAAAGAAGCTGACGAAGCCTGCGCCGGCAATGCTGCCGATACTGTAAAAGCCGTGAAAGCCGGACATTTTTGCCTGCTCGCTCTCCTGTTCGACGACCACGGCGTGAGCATTCATGGCGACGTCGAGCATGCCGTTGAAGGTGCCGAACAGCAGCAAAGCCAGCGCCATGGCTTCACGCTGGTCAAACAGCATTAGCAGCGGTAAATCCGCGGCAAGCCCCAGCACGCTGAGGATCATCAGGCGACGGCAACCAAAGCGAGCGATCAGCCGGCCGGTAAACGGCATGACGAGCATCGAGCCTGCGGCGATGCAAAAGAGCAGCAGCCCTAAAGCGCCGTCGTTAATAGCCAGCCGCGCTTTAGCGAAAGGAATTAGCGGGGCCCAGGACGACATGGCTAAACCGGCCATAAAAAATATGGCGCGTGTGGCATGCTGTTCCCGCGACTGTACGTCCGCCAGGGTTGGTGTTGAGTTAATCGTCATAGTAATTTTGTGACTCAATGTGTGAATTCACTCGCGTGAATGCGTCGTGCCCGGTCTTTCGGGCACGCGCGGCGGTAAGCGTTAATTGAGGCTTTCTGCTACCGAGAGGTAATCGGTATAGATTTGTGGCGACCCGGAAAACGAGGCGAGTTTTTTCCATTCCTCGTACATTTGTTTGGTATCGCGGTGCGCCTGGGCGAATTTGGCCGCTTCGTCGGTAGCGATATCCGGTTCGGGGTAAAAGACATCCAGCGCCTCCAGGCTGGCGATTTCCATCAGCACCACATACTGATCGAGCCGGTTACCTCGCTCCCCTTTCAACAGCCGGAATTTCCAGTCCGGGTAATCTTCAATCCGGTGATGGTTGCCCTCGATAAAACGTTCAAACTGTTCGGCGCTGGCGTTGGGGCGCAGTGCGAGGTTGTGAATACCAATCACCCGAGCAACAGGGGGCTGCTGCTGGTAGCGGGGACCCGGCTGGACGGTGCTTTTCTGATTTTCGGCCAGCAGGCGATAATCGGTGAACAGCGTTGGCAGTTCGCTGAAAGTGCCGTAGCTGCGCCATTCGGCCAGCAGCGCTTCCGCTTCAGGATGCTGCCCCCAGAACTCGCGGGCCTCTTCGGTCTGGTTGCCGTCTGCGGCCATATAGCGATCCCGCATTGCCGCATTTTCGATTTCAAACAGCATCAAATATTGCCCGGCACGTTCGCCGCGTAGCCCGCGAAGCAGCGTCCAGCGCCAGCCCGGATAGCAGGGAATATGTACGCCTTTATTTTGCACAAAGGTTTCAAACGCCTGCTGGGTGATGCCCGCTTCGGTGTCGATGGCGATGTAAAACAGGCTGAAAACCGGCGTGGTTGAAGAGTGGCTCATCAGTTACTCCTGTTCTGCGTCGGCTGAGATGAATTGGGTGTTAATGATGGCTTCAACCAGCGTGACGCCGATGGGCGTCAGCGTGACCACGCCTTGATCAATCACCACGAGTTCTTTTGCCTGCAGCTTTTCCAGCGTTGGTTTGATGATGCGGTTTTCAAAAAAGCTGTTGCCGTTGAAGCGTGTCGCGAACACGGTATCGTCAACCGGAATGAGCGTGGAGAGGGCCATTTTGAAGGCGTTAACTTCGCGCTGTTCCGGTGAAATACCGTGGCTTTCTTCGATAGGCAGGCGGCCTTCATCGAGGAACTGCTTGTATTGCTTATAGCCGGTGATGTTGATGGCTTCGGCGCGGGTGCATTTCGAACTGCCGCCCAGGCCGATGGCGACCTCGGGATACTGCTTGTCCAGATCGGTGATCAGCCCTTTCCACTTTTCCGCTTCCAGGTGGTTCTGGTGGAAATACATCGTGGGGTGTTCGCGATAGCCCTCGGTGAGGTATTTCTCGACCAGCTCGCGCATTTGATATTGCTTGCCCAGCCCAGGGAACGTCATGTTGTTCATGTTGATCAGCCCTTTTTTCTGCCACAGGCTTTCACGTTCGCCGGATACGCCGGTGCGCGTTTTCATGAACTCTTCCATGTGCAGCTTGGTGCAGACGACGTGGGAGAGATCCAGCGCCAGGGTGCGCTCCATGTCGTACTTCACGTCATCCACGGTTTGACCCAGCATGCCGTAGATAAGATCGACGCTGACCCAGTCAATGCCCTGTTCCCGCGCGCTGCGTATGGTTTCTTCACACTCGTCGGCGGTGTGCTGGCGGCCACAGGCGGCAATAATGGCGTCGTTAAAAGATTGGGTGCCGAAGCTGATTTTGCTGAAGCCCAGCTCTTTCAGAATGCCGATGTATTCGCGGTTTAATGTCCCAGGTTCGCCTTCAAAGCGAAGCGTTGCCGCCGAGAAATTAAAGTGGGTGTAATAGAAGTCCATCAACCGACGCAGTTCCGGCTCCGGGAGCAGGGAAGGCGTGCCGCCAAAGATATTGAATTCTCCAATTTCCGCTTTTGACAGGCTCGGTACTTTTTCCAGCCACATCTTCGCTTCTTTGATGTTGTAGTCCACCAGATCCCGGAAGACGCCTTCCGCTGAAGGCGATTTCGGGTTGAGAATCACCGTTGGATACTGGCAGAAGTGGCAGCGGTAGCGGCAGGTGGGGATATAGGCCCACAGATGGATCTGTTTCGCAGCCCGAATGTCGTGCTCCATATCGGCAAAGAACGACGCCAGCGGGTAGTGCTCAATGTCACCGGGAAAAACATGGCAGCCAAAAGGATCTTTATGGACGTAGTCCAGAAAAGCCTCGTTCTCCGGCTGGGAGAGGAAACCGTAAACTGCCGGAACCGGATAGGCCGGGTCGAGATCTTTTAATGACGCGAGAGCTTCGGTATTCATCAGAAAACACCTCCGTTGGCAAAGTAGTTGTGGGCTTCACCGGACTCGCGATCTTCACAGAAGTACCAGACAAAGCGTTCGAAATCTTTTTCCGCGACGTTGTCAAAGCAGGCCGGAAGCGGTGGTGCAAAGCCAATGTCCTCCCCGACGGCGTTGCGCAGCGCGGTGAATATCTCGTGGCGGAACTCGAAATAGAGCCGGTAGGCTGGCGTTTTGTAGCTATGGATCGGCTTAAAGTCGATGATGCTCATTTCATGCTTAATGGCGTGAATGCGCTGGTAAAGCCGCTCTGCAACCTGCGGTGAGAAAAAGGCACGTACCCGCTCGTTCTCCAGCAAGATGTGCGGATTCAGCAAGGCTGGAAGAACGATGTTTTTCGGGATGTAGTCTTTGATGGAGTATTCCCAACCCTGCCGGGCCTGCTCTTCGGTGAGGTCAATCAGCGTGTTTTTTTGGATTGAGACGTCCGGGCGCACATCTTTCATGATGATGATGCCGTCGCTGCCGTAGGCGATGCCGCTGATCACATCGTCAATAATGGTGTCCACGCGGCGGCTGTTGATTTCCACAAAGGATTCTTTGGCGTAAACAGGCTTGCCGCCGCAGGCGATGATCTTGATGCCGAAATCCCAGTCGTCGGAAAGGTGTTCTACGAAGCGTCCTTTTTCCAACTGGTAGAAGATCTCGATGCCACCAATTTTTTCGTACAGGCCTCGCTCAACAGCGAAGCCTTTGCCATCCGGAAAGCCGCCAAACAGCGAGAACGAAACGTCGCGGCAGCGCAGGGTTTTTTGGATTTCACGGAAAAGGTTGGGGCGCTGCTGGAATGCTTCGCGGTCGTAATAGTAATTGCAGGTCCCGAGATCGCCGTCGTCGGCAATCATTTTTTCTATCAGGGTATGCAGCCAGTAAGGATCCACGGTGCAGTCGGCATCGGCGGAGACAATATAGTGTTTATTGCTTTTGCCCAGCCGGGCATCACGCGCCCTTGAGCGCAGGGCGGCGTAATCCATACCGCATTTACGGGCCGATGAGACACCCTGAATCTTCTCTTGAATAATGTGCACATCCATCGCCGGATGTTTTTCTTTGAAGAGGTTTATCTTTGCCACGGAATCGTCGCGGGAATTGTTATCCACGATGATCACTTCATAAGCGTCATGGGTTACCAATCGGCCTTGCGTTTGTTGGCCAAATAATGAGGCTAAAACTTCATCAATTCGGTCGCTTTCATTGTAAACAGGCAGCACTACCGAGACGAAAATGTTATCGCGCATATCTACTCCTGGGGCGGTGATATTCAGAATGTCCATCACGTTGTTAGAAAGGATGTTTTTGCCGATGGCGAAGTTCTTCGCGGCTATACGATCCATTTCAGGTTTATTGGTAAGCAGTAAAAAGACTTCGTTGATGAAGGCTTCGTCAGGCAGGCCGTCTTGTCCGTCTGAAATAGGCATCACTGGGGCTTCAAAGCCGTGCTGGCCGTAGACTTCCGGGTAATATTCGTAGCGGGTGGTGATGTAGCAGCGCTGGCTGCTGATCGCCTCCCCAATGGGATTACCGTAGCTGTCGTAGTCCCATGAGGTCAGGAACGACACCAGGTCACATGAATGGTAGAGATCCTCGATGGTGATTTTTCCCTGGCTTTTGGGCATGAAGTTATGGTGCAGCGGGCCAAGAAACTTCACATAGGGCTTAATGTCCAGCTCCTGTGCCAGTTGCTCCAGCTCGCCTGCATGCGTGGCGTGCTCACGGGTATCGCCGGCGATCAAAAGCCAGACGGTTTTATCAATATTGTGCTTTCTGAACAGGTGGTTAAGGCGTTGTACCAGCAGCACGTCACGGTCCAGGCGCTTCTGCGGAATGATGCGCGTCGTTCGGGCAATGACTATGTCATCGGCGGAAATATCCAGGGATGACCGGATGTTTTTCAGCGCCTGTTGGCCGGTAAAGCTGTAGGTATTTTTTACTACGTGAATATCGACTTCCCGTTGGCACCAGTGTTCCAGCTTTTCTTTGAGATCGTTATTCAGCGTTACGTAGCTAATAAAAGGGGATTTGATCGGTTTAATGGCATGGTTGTACGGCGGTAAACCATACTTCATGATATTTTTCTCGCTGTTCCACATGAGGTCGTGATCGCGCCAGATAACAAAATTTCCTAACTGGTGACGGTGGCCGTATTGTTCTATAGCGAGATAAAGTGCGCGGGTATAAATTATATTCTCTGGCAGCGTGCCGTTTTCGACAATCACGTTGCAAATTCGAAGCTGTTCCCATTGAAGTAAAATTCTTTCGGCCAGACTTTGGGCGGAATATTCAACGGCGCGGATTATTTCTTCTTTTTCTTCAAATGAAACAGAAAGCCTTTCACTGATAAGTACGGCGTGTGCTTTTTCAATAAACTCTGGGGAGTAATGAGGTACAGATGTAATCCCACTGATGCGCGTTAAGGTAAAAGCATCGCGATAAATTTCTGGCTCATGATCGTAAGGTTTATTAAAATTGCCTTTGTCAACTTTAATGTCATACCCAAGATCGAGATAAGAGTTGATACCTTTTTGCTTAAGGCTTTGAGAGACTTTTAATGCTTCCACCGTAATACCTGAGACGGCAACAGCATCAAAAGAGATAAACATGGCATATCTTTGACCATAAACGTCCATGGCAACTACCCCTTTGAAGCGAAACTGCTACGCTTATTTGTTGTAAGCAATTGATACATCCTGAATGACTGCGCTTTCGATAACGCCCGAAGTCATTCGGAACCGGCAAAATCAGAAAACATCGTCAGCAGCAGTGCCGGTGCTGACTTTCAAGTGCTGTATGTATCAAAGTGCCTGCAAGAATTAGCTTGCGGGATAGCTAAACGCAGTGGCGTTTATCAATGTAATATTTATATTTATTTTTAGGCCGAGCGCGTTCGCCGGTTTTATTCGTTTCCCGGATTTATACTCTGGCGATTTTCTGATTTTTAATTATCAGTATTTGATTTTTTTATTGATGTTTGTTGGCTTTCCAGAGTGGTTCAAAAGAGAGGTCAATCTTAAACGTCTCCTTTTTTTGCCGTAAAGCGGGAACGTTCCAGTTGGTGAGCGTTATCACACATTCTTATTTTGTTTTTAAACCGGAATTTTTAATAACCAGTCTAAAGTTAATATTCATTTTAGACCTTTTAAATAAGGAGTTGTGTTAGCGTTGAGATGTTTGTTTTGAAACTTTAGTCATGATTGGGAATGTTCCCAAGGCGCCGCGAATTTACTCATTCCGAGTCTTTTATTTTGAGCGTCACAGAGTTTACATATTAAGAAATATGTAACGCGATTTTCCTCTTTACCCTAATAAAAGAGCGCTCTCAGGTATACCGAACCCTTAACTTTGGTATGGGAAGAGTAAAACTCACACCAGGTATTCGTAACTCATTATAAATATTAGGTTATTATTTAAGTCATGATAAATAGTAAGGGCTAGAGGAAACGCAGCCCTTAAATATTTACTTACTATATGGGGCTTTTACAGAAGCTGAACTGGTAGTCTACGCGCGCGCTGATTGCAAGATTGAATGATGATTTATCGAAATATTTGAACGAGTTAGCGGTTGCGCCGACCATGCAAGTGAGCATTAACCAAAGTAATAAAGCACCAAAACCAACGAGAATATATCGGGGATGTTATTCGTAGGCATGGCAATATTTGGCCGTATGCGGCCTGTGTCCTGGACGAGGCGGTTTTCTACAGAATGAATTTTGCGGAGAAATGCCCAGGGATAGAAGGATGCTGCCCCTTTCAGGACGAAAGAGGCAGGCGGTAGGTTAGATCGGTAAGTCGATCAGCAGGCCGCGCAGCGGCGTATCGGCGACCAGGGTGATATTCGCCTCATCACGAATAAACGCGCCATCGCCGCATGTGAGCGCTTCTTTCTCTTCTGATGGCGTCACCGCATGCACCGTGCCGTGAATTGACTGCAGATAGGCCCGTGGGCCATGAAGCTGGAAGCTTAGCTGCTCGCCCTTTTGCATCTCAATATGGTGGATCCACACCTGCTGGCGGAGCTGCAGGCTATGATTGCTGCCATCCGGCGAGGCAATCAGCTGATGAGATGTTCCCGCTAACGGGATCTTTTGTACCAGCGGATTTTCACGATCCGGGCAGGCATCCAGCCACAGCTGCATACGCGTCAGCGATTTGTCTTTGCTGAGGTTGTGCTCGCTATAGCTGATCCCCGGCTGGGTGGAAAGCAGCAGGACCTCACCGGCGCTGGCCTGGATATGGTTGCCGTCGCTGTCGCGGTATTCCGCTTCCCCTTCCAGAATCAGGTTGAGGATGTCTACTTTCGGGTAGCCGCGCGGTTGAAACGAGGCTCCAGGGGCCAGAACTTCCTGGTTGAGCACGCGCAGAGAGGCGTAGCCCAGCAGTTTCGGGTCGAAGTAGTGTCCAAAAGAAAAGGTGTAGCGAGCCTGCAGCCATCCGTAGTCAGCTTTACCACACTGTTTGGCTGTTCTTGTCGTAATCATAATTCTTGACCTCTCTTTACACTAAACCCATGTTAAGGGTCTGGACGCTGCATTGTTAGCCAGTTAATCTGCTCGGTATGTTCAAATTTCCTGAATGAGAACGAAATGGCGAAAGAAAGGGCGTTGACGCTGGAAGCGTTAAGGGTCATGGATGCGATTGACAGGCGCGGGAGCTTTGCCGCTGCGGCCGACGAGCTGGGACGTGTACCGTCCGCGCTCAGCTACACCATGCAAAAACTGGAAGAAGAGTTAGATGTGGTGCTGTTTGACCGATCCGGCCACCGCACCAAATTTACCAACGTGGGGCGTATGCTGCTGGAACGAGGGCGCGTGCTGCTCGAAGCGGCGGATAAGTTGACCACTGACGCGGAAGCGTTGGCGCGGGGCTGGGAGGCAAACCTGACCATCGTCACCGAAGCGCTGGTGCCGACGGAAAAACTGTTCCCGCTGGTGGATAAGCTGGCCGATAAAGCTGACACCCAATTATCTATTTTCACCGAAGTACTGGCCGGGGCCTGGGAGCGCCTGGAGCAGGGCAGGGCGGATATTGTTATCGCGCCGGATATGCACTTCCGCAGTTCCTCGGAGATTAACTCCCGCAAGCTTTACAAAGTGATGAGCGTTTATGTTGCCGCGCCGGATCACCCGATTCATCAGGAGCCGGAGCCTCTTTCTGAGGTGACCCGCGTGAAGTATCGTGGCGTGGCGGTGGCCGATACCGCCCGTGAAAGGCCGGTGTTAACGGTACGTCTGTTGGATAAACAGCCGCGCCTGACGGTGAGCTCTATCGAAGAGAAGCGGCTGGCGCTGCTGGCCGGGCTTGGCGTGGCGACGATGCCGTATCCGCTGGTTGAGCAGGATATTGCCGAAGGTCGCCTGCGGGTGGTTAGCCCGGAATATACCAACGAGATTGATATCATCATGGCGTGGCGGCGCGACAGCATGGGCGAGGCCAAAGCCTGGTGCCTGCGTGAACTGCCTAAACTGCTGAAATAAAAAAACGCGTTGGTTTTTTGCCAACGCGTTTTGCCCTTCCTTGAAATTACAGGCTGCCAGGCGTTCTGGCGGCTCTGCCCGCGGATTTAATCGTCTTACTGCTACGTTGCCCGCCGAGGCTCTCCAGACGCATCTGGAACGGTGGGAACGGCATCTCGATGTTGTGCTCGCGGAAGCCCTGCAGAATCAGCTGGTGGATTTCGTGGCGCAGCGGCATTCGGTGGCCCATTTCCGCCGCGTGAATACGCAGTTCGAACATCTGGATACCTTGCTGGAGATCAACCAGGAAGGCTTCCGGCGCTGGCGTATCGAGCACCAGCGTGCAGCGGTGTGCGGCTTCCAGCAGGATCTGGGTGACCTCTTCCGTATTTGCTTCTGACGGAGCAGGAATAGTGAGTACCACGCGCGTGACCGAGTCCGAAAGCGACCAGTTGATGAACTGTTCGGTAATAAAGGCCTGATTCGGCACGATGATTTCTTTGCGGTCCCAGTCGCTGATGGTTGTCGCGCGGGTGTTAATTCGCGTGATGGTGCCCGTCAGATCGCGGATGGTGACCGTGTCGCCGATGCGTATCGGCTTCTCGAACAGAATAATCAGGCCGGAGACGAAGTTGGCAAAGATTTGCTGTAAACCGAAGCCTAAGCCCACGCTGAGCGCCGCCACCAGCCACTGCAGTTTGGACCATTCAATCCCCACCATCGAGAAGCCAACCAGGCCGCCAATCAGCAGCAGCAGGTACTTCGTGATGGTTGTGATCGCATAGCCGGTGCCGGGGGTTAAGTTCAGGTGCTGGAGAATCGCCAGCTCCAGCAGCGCGGGCAGGTTACGCACCAGTTGGGTGGTAATAATCAGCACTAGAATGGCAATCAGTACCGCACCAAGCGTAATCGGCTCGATGCTTTCCACACCCTGAACCGTGGAGGTGACATCCCACAGAGTAATGTTGCCGAGGAAGCCAAACGCCGAGTGGATTTCCGACCACAGAACGATCACCGACAGCAGGGCGATCAGCGTCAGAATCGAGCGAACCAGGCGCAGGGACTGGGCGCTGATGGTATCCAGATCGACTTCCGGTTCGTCCACGGTTTCGGCCGATCCTTCAGTGCTGTTGGCATGCGCCGTCTCTTCTTCGCCACGCGCTCGCTGGGCCAGGATTTCAGCCCGGCGGTGTTTGGCACGATCAAAGGCCAGACGGCGGCGCTGAATCAGCATCCAACGGCGAATAATGTGATAAATCACCAGCAGCAGGAACCAGATAGCCACCGAGGTTTCCAGCCGCGCCAGTAGCGCCTGAGCCGTCGCCAGATAGCCGACGACAGCCGCCAGAATGGCCATCAGCGGTGCGCAAAGCAGCAGGTTCCAAAGAATGGTATTGACGATGTTGTCGCCATCGCCCTGTTTGTCGAGGTAGAGCGGCAGCCCGGCGCGCTTAAGGCTAAGCGTGACGATAGCCAGCGCGCCGCAAATCATGATGAAGCAAAGCCTGCCCAGAGAGGCAGAAAACTCTCTGTCGTTGAGGTTATCGAACATAATCAGCGCCATGATCAGCGGCACAATCAGGCCAATGCTCATGATGTAGTAGCGCATGGCCCGGCCTACGCGCTCGCGCGGCCAGCCGAAATGCACCACAAACAGCCCGGTAGGGCGGGCGAAGGTTGCACAGATCATCACCCCCCAAAGCAGGGGAACCGTGGCGGTTACACCGTCGCCAATCGCCACGGCGATAGGGTAAGGCCATGCCTCCTGCAAACCATAGCCGAGCGTCGCCCACAGTACGGGAAGCGGAGAGGCGACCAGAATCGACCAGAACACGGTGCGCAGCGTCAGGCGGAAGTGATCCTGGGTCACTTTGCCGACTTTGGCGCTGGAGCGCTCCAGGAAGGCGGTGAAGTGTCGGCGCGAGCTAATGCTAAACCCGACCAGAATCAGCGCACCAAAGAGCGGCAGCAGCGTCTCTTTGCTGGTCACCATCATGATCGCGGCCTTCCCCAACTGACTGAAGGTATCCAGCGAGACCAGACGCCGCAGATCCTGAACGATTTCCAGCGGCCAACTGATGCCGATTGGGCTGACGTCCGATGTCCAGAACAGGTAGCGGTGGGTCGCCTCGTTCACCTCTTTCAGGGCATCTTCCAGCTGGCTGTTGGCCACTTTCAGCTTGGTGAGTTCAAGGATCAGGGTATCGCCGCCCTGCAACAGCGAATTCAGCAGCTCTCGCTGGGTGCGAAGCTGGGCCTGCAGGATCTTATTTTGTTCCGGCGTTAACGGGCTGCCGTCTGCCTGGCGAACCTGTCGCAGTTGAGCATGCTTATTGAGCAAATCTTCATAGTGCAGGCGCTCTACGCGCAGCTGAGCCAGCTCGGTATCCAGTTGCTGCGGTTTGGGCATGTCCGGCAGCCGGGCGACCTGGGCACGAAGCGCTTCACCCAGCACGTTGGAAACGCCGAGCCACTGGGACTGCTCGCGGAGCGTATTCAACGCCTGGCGGACCTCCAGCGTCTGGTTATTAGCCTGCCGCTGCTGAGAGGCGACCAGGTCCATACGCTGAGCTTGCTGATTGAGTGCCTGGGAAAGCTCGCGGTTATTTTTGAACTGCTCGACGATTTCCGGCGGCAGGTTAGCGCTGGTTTCCGCCAGCAGTTCGGTGCTTTCCAGCGCCTGTTCCGCCTCACGTTGGCGCTGGCTATTGAGCTGATTTCTCAACGCCTGGAGATAGGCATCCAGCTGGGTGCTTTGCTTCTGCGCCAGTTCGGCGCGCATGCGCGAAAGCTCCTGGCGGTTGTTAGCGGAAAGCTGCGCCAGTTCGAGTTCATCAACCTGCGCTTTCAGGCGTGCGGATTCGGCCTGCAGCAGGAAGTGCTGGGCCTGGGCGAGCGGGGTACTGCCGATTTGCTGGGAACCGGCGCGGCGCTCGATATCGTTCAGCTGGCGGCGCGCATCCGTTTGCTGCTGAGGCAGCTGGCTTAACGAATCGCTGATGTCCCGGGTTCTTTCCTGTTCCTGCTGAGCAAGGCGGCTTTTGTCCAGAAGCTGGCTGCTGACCTGCAGGATCTCCTGGTTCAGCGCGTCGCTGCTCATGCCCGGGGAAACTTCCTCGGGTTCATCGCGCAGGTTGGTCAGTTGCTTACGCAGGGTTTGCGACAGTTTAGGGAAATTATCAATGACTTGTTGGTATTGTTCGGCGCGTTCGAGCGAGGCTTTACGCTCGTCCAGCGCATTCAGTGCCGACTGGAGTGCTTCAACAATTTCTGCCTGGTTAGGCGTGTTTTTGGCGGCCTTAGCCTGCTCCAGTTCTTGCGAGATTTGTTTTGCATCGGGGGCTGTCGCTGCGTATGCCCCCAGGCTGAGGCACCAGGCCATCAGGAACGTGATAATCAGGCGCACGTCAGTTACCTATAACGTTGCTGGGAAAGAGGGAAAACCATGTCTCCCTCTTGGATGTTTTAGCAGAAAATCAATGGGTTGATTTTCGTGGTTAAGTGCTGTGAGCTTGCAGGCTCCGGGGTGACCGGTCGCCTGATTTTAGACGTTATTCTGCGGTTTTTGGCGCTTCGGGTTCGTCTGCTTTGGTGTCCAGCACCTCGGCAGGGATTTCGCTCACCGGAACTTCAGGCTCAATGACGGGTTCGCTTGAGACAGCCAGCACTTCGCCGATTTTGGTGACGGACAGGTTTTTCAGCTGCTCTGCCAGGTTTACTTTACCCGGTGCAAAGAGGTTAATCACCGTCGAGCCCAGCTTGAAGCGACCCATTTCCTGGCCCTTAAGCAGTGCAACGGCGCCTTCACTTTCGCCTGCAGGCCATGTCCAGCGTTTAATCACGCCTTCACGTGGTGGCGTAATGGTGCCAGCCCAAACGGTTTCAATGCTGCCAACAATGGTAGCACCAACCAGAATTTGCGCCATTGGGCCAAACTCGGTGTCGAACAGGCAGATCACGCGTTCATTACGGGCAAATAGGTTAGGGACGTTTTGCGCCGTCAGGTGATTGACAGAGAAAAGGTCACCCGGAACATAGATCATTTCACGCAGAATGCCGTTACACGGCATGTGCACGCGGTGGTAGTCGCGAGGTGAAAGATAAGTTGTGACGAAGCTGCCGTTGCGGAACAGGTCGGCCATCAGGTAGTTACCTGCCAGCAGCGCTTCCAGGCTGTAGTTATGGCCTTTTGCCTGCAGGATTTTATCTTCTTCGATGTTGCCCAACTGGCTGATCACACCGTCGGCCGGCATCACTAGCACGTTAGGATCGGTATTTACCGGGCGCACGTCGTCGCGCAGCGGGCGCACAAAAAAGTCATTGAAGGTGCGGTAAGCGGCGGTGTCCGGCTTCTGCGCCTCATTCATGTCGACTTTGTAGTATTTGACGAACAGATCGATGACCAGTTTGGTCAGCCAGCCAGCACGTTTGCTTGCGCCCCAGCCCGCCAGGCGAGTCAGCCACAGTTTTGGCAGAATGTACTGCAGCGAAAGTTTAATGTTGTCTAACAAAATAGCCTCCTGGCTAAATGCCCTCTATGTGGGCCGATACAGAAAAGGGGCGATTCTAGCGACGCCCAGCTTAATTGTCAGTTGTCCGTATCAGAAAAGCTTTTACGCGTTTTTACCTGCGCCATGCTTTCCAGAATACGGTGGTAGTTTTCGAAACGTGTTTCAGCGATCTGGCCTTGTTCCACGGCTTCTCGCAGGGCACAGCCTGGGTCATTGTCGTGGCGGCAGTCGCGGTATTTACAACGGCCTAAATAATCATGGAATTCGACAAACCCGTGGGTGATTTGTTCATGCTCGAGGTGCCAGAGGCCAAACTCACGTACGCCGGGGGAATCAATGACATCACCGCCGCCCGGGAAGTGATAAAGGCGGGAAGCCGTGGTGGTGTGCTGGCCAAGACCAGAGACGTCGGAAACGTCATTCACCAGAATTTGTTTATCGGTGAAGCCTAACAGGTGATTCAGCAGGCTTGATTTACCCACACCGGACTGGCCCGCAAAGATGCTGATGCGGCCCACGAGCTCGGCTTCAAGCTCTTTAAGCCCTTCTGCTTTATAGCTGGAAACCATCAGCACGCGATAGCCAATTTTGCGGTAGATATCCATCTGCTCGTTAACGAAGGCCCGGCCTTCATCGTCCAGCAGATCGGTTTTGTTCAGCACCAGCAGTGGCTCAACGTCGAGGGTTTCGCAGGCAACGAGATAGCGGTCGATGATATTCAACGACAGCTCCGGCAGAATGGCCGAAACGATGATGATTTGGTCTATGTTGGCCGCAATCGGTTTTACGCCGTCGTAAAAGTCTGGGCGGGTCAGAACGGAGGTACGCTCATGCACGGCCTCCACAATCCCTTTTTTCGAGACGCCTTCGGCGGCCTCTTTCGCCAGGCGCCAGACTACCTTGTCGCCGGTAACCAGCGAACGAATGGTGCGACGAATGTTGCAGCGATGTACCGTGCCTTCGTGCGACTCGACGTCCGCATGCTGGCCAAAGCGGCTGATGACCGTGCCTTCGCGCGGTTCACCAAACTGGGCATCGTCATAGTCGGCTTTCTCCACGGTTTTTGTCAGACGACGCTGGTGGTTCGCGTTGACGCGGCGCTGCTGTCCTTTGGAGAGTTTATTTTTGCTCAAGCGTACTGGCTCCTGGTCGCCCCTGGGGGGCAAAACCTCTATGATACACACTATTTTATACGAATTAACCCATCGTCAAGGGTGGGGGACGCACAAGAAGGGTGGAAAATAACATGAGTGGAAACGAAAACAATCTGATTTGGATTGATTTAGAAATGACCGGTCTGGATCCCGAGCGGGATCGCATTATTGAGATTGCTACCCTGGTGACTGATGCCAACCTGAACATTCTGGCAGAAGGGCCAACCATCGCGGTACATCAGTCTGATGCACAGCTGGCGTTAATGGATGACTGGAACGTTCGCACCCATACCGCAAGCGGGCTGGTTGAGCGCGTGAAAGCAAGCTCGCTTGACGACCGTGCTGCGGAGTTGGCGACGCTGGAGTTTCTGAAGCAGTGGGTGCCGGCGAATACATCTCCAATTTGCGGGAACAGCATCGGGCAGGATCGTCGCTTCTTGTTTAAGTATATGCCTGAGCTGGAAGCCTACTTCCATTATCGATACCTCGACGTGAGCACGTTGAAAGAGCTGGCGCGCCGCTGGAAGCCAGAAATTCTGCCCGGCTTTAAAAAACAGGGGACCCACCAGGCGATGGACGATATTCGCGAGTCCGTAGCGGAACTGGCTTACTATCGCGAGAATTTTATTAAGCTTTAAAAACAGTCCCCTTGCCGAAAGGTGAGGGGAAAATAGCCAAAGACGACGATAAAATAATCATCATGGCGATTTAACCAGCAGTCAGACGAAAATCGCGAAAAAAAACGCTTGAGGGCTTGCGACAAAAACGAATTCTCGTATAATGCGCCTCCCGTACCGATGCAGAATTTGCAGCGTTACACAGAGCGGGAATAGCTCAGTTGGTAGAGCACGACCTTGCCAAGGTCGGGGTCGCGAGTTCGAGTCTCGTTTCCCGCTCCAAAATTTGATTTGGCTTTTACAGCCATGCACCACCCAAGCGGGAATAGCTCAGTTGGTAGAGCACGACCTTGCCAAGGTCGGGGTCGCGAGTTCGAGTCTCGTTTCCCGCTCCAAAATTTGATTGGCTTTTACAGCCACGCACCACCCAAGCGGGAATAGCTCAGTTGGTAGAGCACGACCTTGCCAAGGTCGGGGTCGCGAGTTCGAGTCTCGTTTCCCGCTCCAAATTTTCCTTTCAAGCATAAATTATCCACAGCGTCCAGCAAGCGTCGCGGATGGTATTTTGCTGTCTTGCAATACAACTATGAACAGACTTATCCACAGCCTTCTGTCGTTCCTCGCATCTTCTACAAATGTAATATTTATTACACCAATATTTTAATGCATTGATAATTAAGGTATTAATTTAGTGTCGAAATATTAATGTAATGCTTGCAGAAATTTTGACACTTGAATGACAACGTGTTTTTGAATGTTATGCACACGCTGTGGACATATCACGCGTCGCGCGGAAGCCCTTTCTCAATCACCCTCACCAGACGCTGTTTCTTCGGTAACTGAACCTCAACGGCCTGCTCGCTTCGTCTGGCTAATTGTTGCGCAATCGCCCATTCAATGTGCTCATCCAGAAGTGGGTGCTCACCTTGTCTCTGTTCAAGCGCGGCCAGATTCGCCTCATCCCAGGGCGCGTTGCCCAGCGCAACGGCGATATTACGCAGCCAGCGAAGGTGGCCAATGCGACGGATCGCTGAACCTTCGGTCACGCGCAGGAAGTGCTGCTCACTCCAGGCAAACAGCTCGATCAACGGCGGAGAATGGAGTGCCTTACGAGGGCTGAAGTCATCTTCTTCGCTAAGCTGCGAGTAGCGGTTCCACGGGCAGATTAGCTGGCAGTCATCGCAGCCGTAGATGCGGTTGCCGATAAGCGGCCGGAATTCTTCCGGGATTGCGCCTTCAAGTTCTATGGTCAGATAGGAAATACACCGTCTTGCGTCCACCGTGTAGGGCTCGACGATGGCGTTGGTCGGGCAAAGGGTCATGCAGGCTACACAGCGGCCGCAGCCCTCCTCAACGGGGGAATCAATCGGCAGCGGAATGTCGACCAGCAATTCGCCGAGGAAGAAGAACGAACCCGACTCGCGATTAAGGATTAGTGAGTGCTTACCTGTCCAGCCCAGCCCGGCTTTTTCGGCCAGGGGGCGCTCAAGAAGCGGCGCGGAGTCAACAAAAGGTCTAAAATTCAGCGTGGAGCAGTGGGACTGAATCATTTCCCCCAGCTTTTTTAAGCGGTTACGCAAGACTTTATGGTAATCACGGCCCAGCGCGTAGCGGCTGACGTAACCTAGCTGCGGGTTTTTCAGCGTTGAGGCGAAGGCGGCGTTGGTTGGAAGGTAATTCATGCGAACGCTAATGACCCTAAGCGTACCGGGCACCAGTTCGTGTGGGCGCGCGCGCATCATGCCGTGCCGGGCCATCCAGTCCATTTCACCGTGATATTGCTTGTCGAGCCATTCCTGCAGCTGCGGCTCGCTGGCGGTGAGATCGGTATCGGTAATACCGACCTGCTGGAAGCCAAGATCTTTGCCCCATTGTTTAATGCTTTGCGCTAACTGATTGTAATCGAGGGGCTGTGACATGACGGACCATAACCTGAAAAAGTACGTCAAAAGTATACCACATTCGGTCTGGCCGGCAGACTGGCTGCGTAATGCTGAAAAAGACGCCGCCGATAGCCTGGGCATTACGCTTTATGAACTGATGCAGCGTGCCGGTGAAGCGGCATTTCAGATTGCCCGCACGCGTTATCCTGACGCTCGCCACTGGCTGATTGTCTGTGGGCACGGAAATAACGGCGGAGACGGGTATGTCGTTGCCCGGCTGGCGCAGGCGGCTGGTTTTCAGACAACGTTGCTGGCGGTAGAAAGCGATAAGCCCTTGCCCGAAGAAGCCGCTCAGGCGCGTGAAGCGTGGCTTAATGCGGGCGGCGTTCCGCACGATCCCGATAAAATCTGGCCCGCAGACGTTGATTTGATTGTTGATGCCTTGCTGGGCATTGGCTTAAGTAGCGCGCCGCGTGAAGGTATTGCTCAACTGATTGAGCATATAAACGATCACCCTGCACCGGTTGTTGCGTTGGATATTCCTTCTGGTCTGCTGGCAGAAACGGGCGCTGTGCCCGGCACGGTGGTTAAGGCGGCGGATACGGTGACGTTTATCGCACTCAAACCAGGTTTACTCACAGGGAAGGCGCGAGATGTGGTTGGTAGATTGCACTATGCCGCTCTGGGGCTTGAACCCTGGCTCGAAAGGCAGATCGCGCCCATTTCCCGGTTTGATGTTCAGCAGCTTGCCGGGTGGATTAAACCGAGGCGGCCGACTTCGCATAAAGGGGATAACGGGCGGCTGGTACTGATTGGTGGCGACAGCGGCACTGCCGGAGCCATTCGTATGGCCGGCGAAGCTTCGCTTCGTGCAGGCGCGGGTCTTGTTCGGGTACTTACTCGTGCTGAAAACGTTGCGCCACTGCTTACCGCTTGCCCTGAGTTAATGGTTCATGAGCTGACGCCACAATCGCTTGATGAGGCTCTGGAATGGGCGGATGTGGTGGCCATTGGGCCAGGGCTTGGGCAGCAGGAATGGGGCAAGAAAGCGCTGCAGAAAGTCGAAAACAGCCGTAAACCGATGCTTTGGGATGCGGACGCGCTTAACCTTCTGGCAATCAACCCGGATAAACGTCAGAATCGCGTGATTACGCCTCATCCCGGCGAAGCGGCACGGCTGCTAAATTGCGCTGTGTCACAAATTGAGAGTGACCGCTTACTTGCAGTAAGGCGTTTGGTCAAACGTTATGGCGGAACCGTGGTCTTAAAAGGTGCCGGCACGCTGGTTGCCAGCCACGATCGGCTGGGCGTTATCGACGTTGGCAATGCCGGGATGGGAAGCGGTGGAATGGGGGATGTGCTGTCGGGGATCATTGCCGCATTGCTGGCACAGAAGCTTACCCCTTATGATGCTGCCTGTGCAGGCTGCGTGGCCCACGGCGCGGCGGCTGATGTTTTAGCTCGCCAGCGAGGCATGCGCGGCATGCTGGCAAGCGACCTGCTTTCAACGCTTTACCTGTTTGTTAACCCGGATTTGAATACCTGAAGCCATTATGAATCGAGTTATTGCATTACCTGAAGAAGCGGCAACGTTAGCGTTGGGTGAACGCCTGGCACAGGCCTGTGAGGGCGCGACGGTGATTTACCTTTATGGTGACCTCGGCGCGGGCAAAACCACCTTTAGCCGTGGTTTTTTACAGGCCCTGGGGCACAAGGGCAACGTTAAAAGCCCAACCTATACATTAGTTGAGCCATATCAGCTTGATAACCTGATGGTTTATCACTTTGACTTGTATCGTCTGGCAGACCCCGAAGAGCTTGAATTTATGGGGATCCGTGACTATTTCACCAACGACGCAATTTGCCTGGTGGAATGGCCGCAGCAGGGGACAGGTGTGCTCCCGGACCCGGATGTCGAAATTCACCTGAGCTACGAGGCGCAAGGTCGCGAAGCGCGCATTGCCGCCGTTTCCTCATCTGGTGAAGCGTTACTGGCGCGGTTAGCCAAATAGCAAGGATGACGGGATGATCTATCGCGTGAAAGGTTGGTTGATGGCTGGATTCCTGCTGCTGTGCTGTGCACAAGCGGGGGCGGCGGCGCTGTCTGATATTCAGGTTTCCAACGGTGAAAATCAGGCACGTATCACTTTTAGTTTTATGGGCGACCCGGAATACACTTTTTCACAGGATAATAAGCGAAGCGTTGCGCTGGATATCAAACAAACCGGCGTGATTCGCGGACTGCCTTTGCAGTTTAGCGGCAGTAATCTGGTGAAAAGCATTAGCGCCGGACAGCCAAAAGACGATCAATCTTTGCGCCTGGTCGTCGATTTAACCCAGCCTGGTAAAACCCGCGCGGTGAAACAGCAAAACGGTGCCAACTATACCGTTATCTTTACAATCAACGCTGATGCACCTCCACCTCCACCTCCACCACCGCCGCCGGTTGTGGCTAAGCGCGTTGAACCCGTTGCCCCCGTTCAGGCTCCAGATCCTGCCCGTAATCCCTTTAAGCCTCAGCAGGTCACCGGCGTTATAGGTTCTAATACCGTGACTCGCCCGGCGGCTCGTGCAAAAAACAGTGGCCCGTCGGATACCGTTGTGGTCGCCATTGATGCCGGTCACGGCGGTCAGGATCCCGGTGCGATTGGCCCCGGCGGCACGCAGGAAAAGAACGTCACTATTTCTATCGCGCGGAAGCTGAAAGCCCTGCTGAATGATGACCCGATGTTCCGTGGCGTACTGACCCGTGATGGGGATTATTTTATCTCGGTCATGGGGCGTTCAGATGTAGCACGTAAGCAGAATGCAAACCTGCTTGTGTCCATTCATGCGGATGCAGCGCCGAATCGCGATGCCACTGGCGCATCCGTCTGGGTGCTTTCTAACCGCCGTGCAAACAGTGAAATGGCGGGCTGGCTGGAGCAGCACGAGAAACAATCTGAGTTGCTGGGCGGCGCGGGAGATGTGCTGGCAAATAGCCAGGCCGACCCCTACCTGAGCCAGGCTGTGCTGGATTTGCAGTTCGGTCATTCTCAGCGCGTCGGGTATGATGTCGCGACCAAAGTGCTGGCTCAGCTGCAGCGCGTAGGCTCTTTGCATAAGCGCCGCCCGGAACACGCGAGCCTGGGCGTGCTGCGTTCACCGGATATTCCTTCTCTGTTGGTTGAAACGGGCTTCATCAGCAACAGTTCCGAAGAGCGCTTGCTTGGCAGCGACTCTTACCAGCAGCAAATAGCTCAGGCCATTTATGAGGGGCTGCGTAACTATTTCCGCGAGCACCCGCTGCAGTCTGCTCCATCGAATGAGCAAACTGCCCGTAGCCAACTGGGTTCGCCGCAGCAGGTCGCGGTGACCAACTAAGGAGATAACATGCCGATTCAGGTTCTGCCGCCGCAGCTTGCGAACCAGATCGCCGCTGGCGAGGTTGTAGAGCGCCCTGCGTCGGTAGTGAAGGAGCTGGTTGAGAACAGCCTTGATGCCGGGGCCACGCGCATAGATATCGACATTGAACGTGGTGGCGCGAAGCTCATTCGTATTCGGGACAACGGCTGCGGTATCAAGCAGGAAGAGCTGGCGCTGGCGCTGGCTCGCCACGCCACCAGTAAAATTGCTTCGCTTGACGATCTGGAGGCCATTATCAGCCTCGGGTTTCGTGGCGAAGCGCTGGCAAGTATCAGCTCCGTTTCCCGCCTGACCCTGACATCGCGTACCGCAGAACAAAATGAAGCCTGGCAGGCCTACGCCGAAGGGCGTGACCAGGCTGTGACGGTCAAACCAGCCGCGCACCCCGTTGGAACAACGCTCGAAGTGCTCGATCTGTTTTACAACACGCCTGCGCGCCGAAAGTTCATGCGCACCGAAAAAACCGAATTTAATCATATTGATGAAGTGGTCCGCCGCATTGCGCTGGCGCGGTTCGACGTTTCTATCACGCTTAATCACAACGGCAAAATGATCCGCCAGTACCGTGCCGTACAGGAAGATGCGCCACGCGAGCGTCGCCTGGGGGCCATTTGCGGTACGCCGTTTCTTGAACAGGCGCTGGCCATTGAGTGGCAGCACGGGGATTTGATGCTACGTGGCTGGGTTGCTGAGCCTTCTGCAACCACTTCGGCCCTGGCGGAGATCCAATATTGTTATGTTAACGGGCGCATGATGCGCGACCGCTTAATTAACCATGCGATTCGCCAGGCCTGTGAAGACAAACTGGGCGTGGATCAGCAGCCAGCCTTTGTGCTGTATCTGGAGATCGATCCGCATCAGGTGGACGTTAACGTTCACCCTGCGAAGCATGAGGTGCGTTTCCATCAGTCACGGCTGGTGCATGACTTTATTTATCAGGGCGTGATAAGCGTACTTCAGCAGCAGGGTGAGAACGCTCTGGCGCTGGAAGAAACGGCGGAAACGCCCGTTGAGCGCTGGCAACCGGAGAACCGTGTTGCCGCCGGGCGCAATCAGTTTGCCACGCCAGCCGTCGCGCGTGAGCCCCGTGAGACTGCGCCAAGGCAGATTTCGTCTACATCTGGCAGCGGTGGCCGTCCAGCCGGGGTCGGAGGTACGCCCCTTTGGCCACACGCAGCGCCTGGCTATCAAAAGCAGCAGGGTGCCCTTTACCATCAGTTGCTTGAGACGCCTGAGGTCGAGCCAAAACCTGCCGTTCGTGCTGAAGAACCAGCTGCGTTAGAGGGCCACTCGCAAAGTTTTGGCCGGGTGTTAACGGTTTTACCGCCGGATAAAGCTTTGCTGGAGCGACAGGGCAAACTTTCGCTGCTTTCGCTGGTGGTGGCCGAACGGTGGCTAAAACAGGCGCAACTGGCGCCGGGGAGTGAAGGCCTGCGTGCTCAGCCGCTGCTGATTCCGCTCCGGCTGAAAGTCAGTCGCGAAGAACATGACGTATTGGTTAAATATCAGGCGCTTTTAAAAGAAATGGGCATTGAGTTTGATACCGATGCCCGGCAGATAACAATTCGCACGGTACCTTTACCTTTACGGAAACAAAATTTACAAATCTTGATTCACGAACTGCCAGGATACCTGGCGCAACAGGCGGACGTTTCGGCGGGCCAGCTGGCTTTGTGGATTGCTCGTCATTTGGCAAGCGATCATGAACAGTGGAGTCAGGCTCAGGCGATTACCCTGCTGGCAGACGTTGAACGTCTTTGCCCGCAGTTGGTGAAATCACCCCCCAGCGGTTTACTGCAACCTGTTGATTTACAATCGGCGATGAACGCCCTGAAAGATGACTGAAGATAAAAAAAGGCCACAGGCGATTTTTTTAATGGGGCCAACGGCCTCAGGTAAGACGGCACTTGCTATTAATTTGCGTAAAACTTTGCCGGTAGAGTTGATAAGCGTAGATTCGGCCCTCATCTATCGTGGAATGGATGTCGGTACCGCTAAGCCAACGGAACAAGAGCAAGCCCAGGCGCCTCACCGGTTACTGGACCTGCTTGACCCGGCTCAGGCGTACTCTGCGGCAGATTTTCGCCGTGATGCGCTGGCCGAGATGGCTGAAATTACCGCCGCCGGGTGTATTCCGCTGCTGGTCGGTGGGACTATGCTCTATTTTAAAGCGCTGCTGGAAGGGCTTTCGCCACTGCCGTCGGCGGACCCGGAAGTCAGGGCAAGAATAGAGCAACAGGCGGCAGAGCAAGGATGGAATGCGCTGCATCGTCAACTGGAGGAAATCGATCCGGTTGCCGCTGCCCGGATTCATCCAAATGATCCGCAAAGGCTTTCCCGGGCACTGGAAGTTTTTTTCATTTCGGGTAAAACTTTAACGGAACTGACGCAAACGTCAGGAGAAGCTCTGCCGTATCAGGTGCATCAGTTCGCCATCGCCCCGGCGAGCCGTGAACTGCTCCATCAGCGAATTGAGCAGCGTTTTCATCAGATGTTAGCTTCAGGTTTTGAAGCAGAAGTGCGGGCGCTTTTTGCTCGCGGAGATTTGCATACGGAGATGCCTTCCATCCGTTGTGTGGGCTACCGCCAGATGTGGGCTTATTTGGCCGGTGAAACGTCATACGATGAAATGGTTTATCGAGGTATTTGCGCGACGCGTCAATTGGCTAAGCGCCAGATGACCTGGCTGCGTGGTTGGGAAGGTGTTCACTGGTTAGACAGTGAAAAACCTGAGCAGGCATACAGCGAAGTGCTACAGGTTGTTAGTGCGAAGCATGGGTGAATGTGTACAATTGAATCGTCAGCGTGCGCAAATTTTTACGCAGTTTTTCAGAGCTAATCGCTCTTGAGTGACAAACAACAAACATATAAGGAAAAGATAGAATGGCTAAGGGGCAATCTTTACAAGATCCGTTCTTGAACGCACTGCGTCGTGAACGTGTTCCAGTTTCTATTTATTTGGTGAATGGTATTAAGCTGCAAGGTCAAATTGAGTCTTTCGATCAGTTCGTGATCCTGTTGAAAAACACGGTCAGCCAGATGGTCTATAAGCACGCGATTTCTACCGTTGTTCCGTCTCGTCCGGTTTCTCATCATAGCAATAACACCGGCACCGGCGGTTCTGGCGGCTACCATCACGGCGGCAGCGCGCAGGCTGGTTCTGCGCCGCAACAAGACAGCGAAGAAACCGAATAAGGTTGCTTGCTGTTTTCCCGGTCGGGGGACCAGTTCAACTGCGTTCCCCGCTGGTCTTTTTGAGAGGTTATACGCTTGTTTGACCGTTATGATGCCGGTGAGCAGGCGGTACTGGTTCACATCTATTTTTCGCAAGACAAAGACATGGAAGACCTGGCGGAGTTTGAATCCCTGGTCTCTTCAGCCGGTGTCGAAGCGCTGCAGGTGGTAACCGGTAGCCGCAAGTCCCCGCACCCAAAGTATTTTGTTGGTGAAGGCAAAGCCGTTGAGATTGCCGAGGCCGTTAAGGCCACTGGGGCGTCGGTTGTGCTGTTTGATCATGCGTTATCGCCCGCCCAGGAACGTAATCTGGAAGCCCTGTGCCAGTGTCGTGTTATCGATCGCACCGGGTTAATTTTAGATATTTTTGCCCAACGTGCACGTACCCATGAGGGTAAATTGCAGGTTGAGCTGGCCCAGCTTCGCCATTTGGCTACGCGCCTGGTACGCGGCTGGACTCACCTTGAGCGCCAGAAAGGCGGGATCGGTTTACGTGGTCCAGGGGAAACCCAGCTCGAGACGGACCGTCGTCTGCTGCGCAATCGTATTATGCTGATCCTTTCGCGGTTAGAGCGCGTAGAAAAACAGCGCGAGCAGGGACGGCGTTCACGTAATAAAGCCGATGTGCCGACGATTTCATTGGTGGGTTACACCAACGCCGGTAAATCCACGCTATTTAATAGAATTACCGCGGCCGATGTTTATGCCGCGGATCAGCTATTTGCCACACTCGATCCTACACTGCGCCGTATTGACGTCGCCGATGTGGGCGAAACCGTGCTGGCAGATACTGTCGGTTTTATTCGCCACCTGCCTCACGATCTGGTAGCGGCGTTTAAGGCCACTTTGCAGGAGACACGTCAGGCCACGCTGTTGTTACACGTGATTGACGCGGCCGACTTCCGGATGCAGGAAAACATTGCAGCAGTCGATACCGTACTGGAAGAGATTGAGGCGAATGAAATCCCTACGCTGTTGGTCATGAATAAAATCGATGCGCTGGATGAGTTTGAGCCGCGTATCGACAGGAACGACGAGAATGTGCCGATCCGCGTCTGGCTTTCCGCACAGACCGGTGCCGGTGTCCCACTGCTTTTCCAGGCTCTGACGGAGCGTTTGTCTGGTGAAATTGCGCAGCATACGCTGCGTTTACCCCCTCAGGCAGGGCGTTTGCGGAGCCGTTTTTATCAGCTTCAGGCAATAGAAAAAGAGTGGACAGAGGAAGACGGGTGCGTGGGGTTAGAAGTTCGTATGCCTATCGTGGACTGGCGTCGCCTCTGTAAACAAGAACCGGCACTCGCGGATTACATCGTTTAGATGTCATCAGACTGGTTCATATACCCTAAATAATTCGAGTTGCAGGCAGGCGACAAGGCCGAGAGTTCCCAGGAGCATAGCCTAACTATGTGACTGGGGTGAGCGGGCGCAGCCAACGCACCTGCGGCTTGAAGTATGACGGGTATAAATGTCCTGAAGACTATTTCCCCCTCGGGGGATATCACCGCACAACAAATATGGAGCATAAACATGGCGTGGAATCAGCCCGGTAATAACGGACAGGACCGCGACCCGTGGGGAAGCAGCAAGCCTGGCGGCGACTCTGGGGGTAACAAAGGAGGGCGCGATCAGGGGCCACCTGATCTGGATGATATCTTCCGCAAGCTGAGTAAAAAACTCGGCGGCCTTGGCGGCGGGAAAAGCGGTGGCAGCGGCGGTGGTAATGCATCGCAGGGGCCGGGCAATCCTATTGGCGGTCGAGTGATCGGTATTGTGGCTGCAGCCGCGGTCATTATCTGGGCCGCAACCGGGTTCTATACCATTAAAGAAGCCGAACGCGGTGTTGTGACCCGCTTTGGTAAATTCAGCCATCTCGTTGAGCCGGGTCTGAACTGGAAACCGACGTTTATCGACAGCGTTCAGGCAGTGAACGTTGAGTCGGTACGTGAACTTGCGGCGTCCGGTGTGATGCTGACTTCTGACGAAAACGTCGTGCGCGTTGAGATGAACGTGCAGTACCGCGTGACCGATCCACAGCGCTATCTGTTCAGCGTGACCAGTGCTGATGACAGCCTGCGTCAAGCCACCGACAGCGCACTGCGGGGCGTTATCGGTAAATACACCATGGATAAGATCCTCACCGAGGGGCGTACCGTAATTCGTAGCGATACCCAGCGTGAGCTTGAAGAAACCATCAAGCCTTACAACATGGGTATCACGCTGCTGGACGTAAACTTCCAGACGGCACGTCCGCCAGAAGAAGTTAAGGCCGCCTTTGATGATGCGATTGCCGCTCGTGAGAACGAACAGCAGTACATCCGTGAGGCAGAAGCTTACAGCAACGAAGTACAGCCGCGTGCAAACGGCCAGGCTCAGCGTATTCTGGAAGAAGCGCGTGCATATAAAGCACAAACCGTTCTGGAAGCGCAGGGTGAAGTGGCTCGCTTCGCTAAGATGCTGCCAGAATATAAAGCCGCACCGCAGATTACTCGTGAGCGTCTATATATCGAAACCATGGAAAAAGTCCTTAGCCACACCCGTAAAGTGCTGGTTAACGATAAAGGTGGCAACCTGATGGTGCTGCCGTTGGATCAGATGTTGAAGGGCGGCGCTCAGCAGCCGGCCGCGAAGAGCGATAACAGCGCAGCGAACAATTTGCTGCGTCTGCCGCCAGCGTCCAGCTCAAGCAGCAGTGCCAGTACCTCTTCGTCCTCCTCGAGTGGCGATATCATGGATCAGCGCCGTGCCAACGCACTGCGCAACGATACCCAGCGCGTAGGGAGTGAATAACGATGCGTAAGTCTTTTGTGGCAGTAATTATCATCGTGCTGGTCGTGATCTACACCTCGCTGTTTGTGGTGCATGAGGGCGAGCGCGGCATTACATTACGCTTCGGCAAAGTCCTGCGTGATGATGAAAACAAACCGGTCGTGTATGAGCCTGGTCTGCACTTCAAGATCCCGTTCATTGAAACCGTGAAAACCCTGGATGCGCGTATCCAGACGATGGACAACCAGGCCGATCGCTTTGTAACCAAAGAGAAAAAAGACCTGATCGTTGACTCCTACATCAAGTGGCGCATCAGCGACTTCAGCCGTTACTACCTTGCCACCGGTGGTGGTGATGTTTCTCAGGCAGAAGTCCTGCTGAAGCGTAAGTTCAGTGACCGTCTGCGGTCTGAGATTGGTCGTCTGGATGTGAAAGACATCGTGACCGATTCCCGTGGTCGCCTGACGCTGGACGTCCGTGACGCTCTGAACTCCGGTTCTGCGGGCACGGATGATGAAGTCGCAACGCCTGCAGCTGACGATGCCATTGCTTCCGCAGCGGCGCGTATTACTGAAGAGACCAACGGTAAAGTGCCGGTGGTTAACCCGAACAGTATGGCGGCGTTGGGTATTGAAGTTGTGGACGTCCGTATTAAGCAGATTAACCTGCCTGCTGAAGTGTCCGAGGCGATTTACAACCGTATGCGTGCAGAGCGTGAAGCGGTTGCCCGTCGTCACCGTTCACAGGGTCAGGAAGAAGCTGAGAAGCTGCGTGCAACCGCAGACTACGAAGTTACCCGTACGCTGGCAGAAGCCGAGCGTGAAGGACGTATCTCTCGTGGTGAAGGTGATGCTGAAGCCGCGAAGCTGTTTGCTGATGCGTTTAGCCAGGATCCAGACTTCTACGCCTTTATCCGTAGCCTGCGTGCTTATGAAGCCAGCTTCCAGTCTAATCAGGACATCATGGTACTGAGCCCGGACAGCGACTTCTTCCGCTACATGAAAACGCCAGCTAATAGCTCACGCTAATCGCTGAGTAATGAGAAAGAGCCGGTTTACCGGCTCTTTTTTTATGCCCGCAAAGGATGATTATGAATTCAACAATCTGGCTGGCGCTTGCGCTGGTTTTGGTACTCGAAGGCCTGGGACCGATGCTTTTTCCGCGCATTTGGCGGCGAATGATTCTGGCTATGGCGCAATTACCGGACACGCTATTGCGCCGTTTTGGCGGTGGTCTTGTGGTTGCTGGCATCGTTATCTACTACATGTTGAGTCGCGCCAGTAGCTGAGTGAAATTTATCCGGCAGAAACTGATTTTGTATACTAAAAGGGCTGTTCATCTGAGAAACCGATGGTAGAATCCATTTTTAAGCAAACGGTGATTTTGAAAAATGGGTAACAACGTCGTCGTACTGGGCACCCAATGGGGTGACGAAGGTAAAGGAAAGATCGTCGATCTTCTGACTGAACGGGCTAAATATGTTGTGCGCTACCAGGGCGGTCACAACGCAGGTCACACTCTCGTAATCAACGGTGAAAAAACCGTTCTTCATCTTATTCCATCAGGCATTCTTCGCGAAAACGTCACCAGCATCATCGGTAACGGCGTTGTGCTGTCTCCAGCTGCGCTGATGAAAGAGATGAAAGGTCTGGAAGACCGCGGTATTCCAGTACGTGAGCGTCTGCTGCTGTCAGAAGCTTGCCCGCTGATCCTTGACTACCACGTTGCGCTGGACGTTGCGCGTGAAAAAGCTCGCGGCGCGAAAGCTATCGGTACAACCGGTCGCGGCATCGGGCCGGCTTACGAAGACAAAGTGGCCCGTCGTGGCCTGCGCGTTGGCGACCTGTTCGACAAAGCCACCTTTGCAGACAAGCTGAAAGAAGTGATGGAATACCATAACTTCCAGCTGGTGAACTTCTACAAAGTTGAAGCCGTTGACTACCAGAAAGTGCTGGACGATGCGATGGCGGTTGCCGACATTCTGACCAGCATGGTTGTGGATGTCTCTGACCTGCTGGATCAGGCGCGTCAACGCGGCGACTTCATCATGTTCGAAGGTGCTCAGGGTACGCTGCTGGACATCGACCACGGTACCTATCCGTACGTAACCTCCTCTAACACCACCGCAGGTGGCGTTGCGACCGGCTCCGGCATCGGTCCGCGCTATGTGGATTACGTTCTGGGTATTATCAAAGCTTACTCCACTCGCGTGGGTGCTGGTCCGTTCCCAACTGAACTGTTTGATGACATCGGCGAATTCCTGTGCAAACAGGGTAACGAATTCGGGGCTACTACCGGTCGTCGCCGTCGTACCGGCTGGCTGGATGCGGTTGCCGTGCGTCGTGCCGTGCAGATCAACTCCTTGTCCGGCTTCTGCCTGACCAAGCTTGACGTCCTGGACGGCCTGAAAGAAGTGAAAATCTGCGTAGGCTATCGTATGCCTGATGGTCGTGAAGTGACCACCACGCCAATGGCTGCGGATGACTGGGAAGGTATCGAACCGATTTATGAAGTGATGCCAGGCTGGTCTGAAACCACTTTCGGCGTGAAAGAGCGCAGCGGTCTGCCGCAGGCAGCGCTGAACTACATCAAACGCATTGAAGAAGTCACCGGCGTACCGATTGATATTATTTCAACCGGCCCGGACCGGACTGAAACCATGATTCTGCGCGATCCGTTCGACGCATAATGATGTCACGGGGTGTGGTTTCACACCCCGTATCGCTTTCTTCCCGCCGCTTTATTCATCATTCCAATCAAATAAATTAGCTGGCAACCATATGGCTGGTTTATCATCAATATGTACCTGCTTTAAGGTACAACTTGCCTTACGCAAAGCGTTTCCCCTCCCACCCATGAGGTTGATGTGCAGTTAACGAGTTTTACTGATTACGGTTTACGTGCTTTGATTTATATGGCTTCTCTTCCCGAAGGGAGAATGACCAATATCTCTGAAGTCACAGAGGTGTACGGCGTGTCCCGTAATCACATGGTGAAAATCATCAATCAACTCAGCCGCGCGGGCTATGTTATGGCCGTGCGAGGAAAAAATGGCGGCATTCGCCTTGGTAAGCCAGCGGAAACGATCCGCATTGGCGACGTGGTGCGCGAGCTGGAGCCGCTCTCATTGGTGAACTGTAGCAGTGAGTTTTGTCATATCACCCCCGCCTGCCGACTCAAACAGGCTTTGGCTGAGGCGGTGCAGAGTTTCCTTCAGGAACTGGACAAGCACACGCTGGCCGACCTGGTGGACCAAAACCAACCGCTCTACAAATTACTGCTGGTGGAATAATCACGATTCCATCTGCGGATGACAACGGAGGACCCGAAATGTCAAAAGATCCTTTCCAGGAACGAGAAGCCGAAAAATACGAAAACCCGATCCCAAGCCGGGAGTTTATTCTCGACCATCTCTCAAAACGTGAAAAACCGGCCAGCCGCGAAGAGCTGGCGGAAGAACTAAAAATCTCCGGTGAAGAACAGCTTGAAGCTTTGCGCCGCCGCCTCCGTGCGATGGAGCGTGATGGCCAACTGGTCTTCACCCGCCGCCAGTGTTACGCGCTGCCGGAACGCCTGGATCTGCTGAAAGGTAAAGTGATCGGCCACCGCGACGGATTCGGTTTCCTGCGAGTTGAAGGAAGTAAAGACGATCTCTATCTTTCATCCGAGCAGATGAAAATGTGCATGCATGGCGATCTGGTGCTGGCGCAGCCGCTCGGCGCGGACCGTAAAGGCCGCCGCGAAGCGCGTATTGTGCGAGTGCTGGAGCCAAGAACCGGGCTGATTGTTGGCCGCTACTTTACCGACGCAGGCGTAGGTTTTGTGGTGCCGGACGACAGCCGCCTGAGCTTCGACATTCTGATCCCGCCGGAAGCGCTGATGGGCGCCCGTATGGGCTTTGTGGTGGTGGTCGAGCTGACCCAGCGTCCGACCCGTCGTACCAAAGCGATCGGTAAGATTGTTGAAGTGCTTGGCGACAACATGGATACCGGCATGGCCGTTGATATGGCGCTGCGTACCCATGAAATCCCGCACGTCTGGCCGAAAGAAGTTGAAGCCCAGGTTGCAAAACTGAAAGAAGAAGTGCCGGAAGAAGCTAAAATCGGCCGTGTTGATCTGCGCGATCTACCGCTGGTGACCATCGACGGCGAAGACGCGCGTGACTTTGACGATGCCGTATTCTGCGAGAAAAAACGCGGCGGTGGCTGGCGCCTGTGGGTTGCGATTGCCGACGTAAGTTACTACGTTCGTCCCCCTACGGCGCTGGATAACGAAGCCCGCAATCGCGGGACGTCAGTTTACTTCCCGTCGCAGGTAGTACCGATGCTGCCGGAAGTGCTTTCAAACGGCCTGTGTTCCCTCAACCCGCAGGTTGACCGCCTGTGTATGGTCTGCGAGATGACCATCTCCGCGGCAGGGCGCCTGACGGGCTATAAATTCTATGAAGCGGTGATGAGCTCCCATGCGCGTCTGACCTACACCAAGGTCTGGCATATGCTGCAGGGCGATCAGGAACTGCGCGAGCAATATGCGCCGCTGGTTAAACACATCGAAGAGCTGCATAACCTCTACAAAGTGCTGGAAGTTTCTCGTGCTCAACGCGGCGGGATCTCGTTTGAAAGCGAAGAAGCAAAGTTTATCTTCAACGCTGAGCGCCGCATTGAGCGCGTCGAGCAGACCGTGCGTAACGATGCACACAAACTGATCGAAGAGTGTATGATCCTCGCTAACATCTCGGCGGCGCGTTTTGTCGAGAAGAATAACGAGCCAGCGCTGTTCCGCGATCACGATCGCCCAAGCAACGATGCGATCACTGCGTTCCGTTCGGTGCTGGCTGAGCTGGGCCTTGAGTTGCCAGGCGGGCAGAAACCAGAACCGCGTGATTACGCCGATCTGCTGGAATCTATCGCCGATCGCCCTGACCACGAAATGCTGCAAACCATGCTGCTGCGCTCGATGAAACAGGCGATTTACGATCCGGAAAACCGGGGGCACTTTGGTCTGGCGCTGCAGTCCTACGCGCACTTTACTTCGCCAATTCGTCGCTACCCGGACTTGTCCCTGCACCGCGCCATTAAATACTTACTGGCAAAAGAGCAGGGGCATACCGGGAACAGCACCGAATCCGGCGGCTGGCACTACAGCATGGAAGAGATGCTGCAGTTGGGTCAGCACTGCTCGATGACCGAACGCCGCGCTGACGAAGCGACTCGCGACGTAGCGGACTGGTTGAAGTGCGACTTTATGCAGGATCAGGTCGGCCAGGTATTCAACGGCATTATTGCCAGCGTAACAGGCTTCGGTTTCTTCGTGCGTCTGGACGATTTGTTTATCGACGGCCTGGTTCACGTCTCGACGTTGGACAACGACTACTACCGCTTTGACCAGATTGGTCAGCGCCTGATTGGCGAATCCGGCGGGCAGACTTATCGTCTGGGCGATCGCGTTGAGGTTCGGGTGGAAGCTGTACACATGGACGAACGTAAAATTGACTTCGCGTTGATCTCAAGCTCGCGTGCGCCGCGTGGCGAAGGTAAAACGGCAAAAGACAAAGCGAAGCGAGGCGGAAAGGGTGGTGCGCCATCTAAGCGCCGTCAGGCAGGCAAGCGCGTAAACTTCGAACCGGACAATGCTTTCCGTAAAGAGAAAGACGGAGCGAAAGCAAAGAAAGAGAAGGCTGGAAAGAAACCGAAGAAAGCCAAAGCGCCGTCTGACAAAACCCGTAAAATAGCCGCAGCAACGAAGGCGAAGCGCGCCGCGAAGAAGCAGGCGAGCTGATATTACCCTCACTCTGGCGTATTCCCTCCCGGAGAGGGAGAGGGGGCAAACAGAACGATAATGTATGCTTTTATCGTTTTCCCCCTCGCCCCTTTGGGGAGAGGGCCGGGGTGAGGGGAAAAATCCCGATTATGAACAAACCAACACGGGCGAACCCTCGTCCGCAATGAGTGATATCGATGAGTGAAATTATTTACGGCATTCACGCCGTCCAGGCCCTGCTTGAACGTGCTCCGCAGCGTTTTCAGGAAGTCTTTATCCTGAAAGGTCGCGAAGACAAGCGCCTGCTGCCGCTGATCCACGCTATTGAAGCACAAGGGATCCCGGTGCAGGTGGCAAATCGCCAGTGGCTCGACGAGAAAGCCGAAGGCGCGGTACACCAGGGTATCATCGCCCGAGTGAAGCCGGGCCGCCAGTATCAGGAAAACGATTTGCCTGACCTGATCGCCGAACACGAACGTCCGTTCCTGCTGATTCTGGACGGTGTAACAGATCCGCATAACCTTGGTGCCTGCCTGCGTAGCGCAGACGCGGCCGGTGTGCATGCCGTTATCGTCCCGAAGGATCGTTCCGCGCAGCTGAATGCGACGGCAAAAAAAGTTGCCTGTGGCGCAGCGGAGAATGTGCCGCTGATTCGCGTCACCAACCTGGCCCGCACCATGCGTCTGCTGCAGGAAGAGAACGTCTGGATCGTCGGCACCGCCGGTGAAGCGGACCATACTCTGTTCCAGAGCAAATTCACTGGCCCGATGGCGCTGGTTATGGGCGCAGAAGGTGAAGGCATGCGTCGTCTGACCCGCGAGCACTGCGATGAGTTGGTCAGCATTCCAATGGCCGGGACCGTTTCTTCTCTGAACGTGTCCGTTGCCACCGGCGTTTGCCTGTTCGAAATCGTGCGTCAGCGCGGTTAAGCCACATCATCTGAATGGGGTGGAAACACCCCGTTTGTGATCCCCCTCCGCGCAGAACCCGCATCTCCGTCCATACTTACTGGCATTGCCACAGATGGAGGGAACAGCATGCGCTGGCAAACTCACACCGTTTTTAATCAACCCAAACCCCTCAGCAACAGCAATCTTTTTCTTTCAGACATCCCGTTGCGAGAAGCTGTCGTCCGTGAAGGGGCTGGCTGGGATGTTGAACTGCTGGCCAGCATCGGCCAACAGCTGGGATCTGCAGAATCTCTGGAGCTCGGCCGCCTGGCAAACATCAATCCGCCGGAGCTGCTGCGGTTTGACGCCAGCGGAGAGCGCCTGGACGACGTTCGTTTTCACCCCGCCTGGCATTTGCTGATGCAAGGCCTGTTTGCTAATCGGGTTCACAACCTGGCCTGGCAAGAAGATGCTCGTCAGGGCGCTTTTGTTGCCCGTGCGGCTCGGTTTATCCAACATGCTCAGGTTGAAGCGGGCACGCTTTGCCCGATTACGATGACGTTTGGAGCAACGCCACTGCTGCTACAGCATTTACCCAAAGTATTTGAAGGCTGGCGCAAGCCCTTGCTGAGCGATCGCTATGATGCACATTTGCTGTCGGGTGAACAAAAACGTGGTTTGCTGATCGGTATGGGAATGACTGAAAAGCAGGGTGGATCTGACGTGCTGAGTAACACGACTCGCGCAGAACCGCTGGCTGGCCGAGGGGCCGGTGAGGCTTACCGGCTGGTGGGGCACAAATGGTTTTTCTCCGTGCCGCAAAGCGATGCGCATTTGGTGCTTGCTCAGGCTAAGGACGGACTGTCGTGCTTCTTCTTACCGCGTATTCTGCCGGACGGCCAGCGCAATGCCGTTCGTCTTGAACGGCTCAAGGACAAGCTGGGTAACCGTTCAAACGCCAGCAGTGAAGTCGAGTTCTGTGATGCCACGGCCTGGCTTATTGGTGAGGAAGGCGAAGGCATTCGTCATATTTTGAAGATGGGCGGATTTACCCGCTTCGACTGTGCGCTGGGGAGTCACGGTCTGATGCGGCGAGCACTCTCCGTGGCCTTGTGCCACGCCCTTCAGCGGCAGGCCTTTGGCAAAACGCTTATCGAACAGCCGATGATGCGTCAGCTACTGGGAAAAATGGCGCTGCGGCTTGAAGGCCAGACGGCTTTTCTTTTCCGTCTGGCGCGAGCGTGGGAGTCGCCGGACAATGCTCTACAGCTGGCCTACAGTCGTTTGTTGACCCCGGCCGCGAAATTCAGCATCTGTAAAGCAGGGATCCCTTTTGTGGCAGAAACGATGGAGGTACTGGGTGGCGTGGGCTACTGCGAAGAGAGCGAGTTGCCTCGGTTATATCGTGAAATGCCTGTAAACAGCATCTGGGAAGGATCGGGCAATATTATGAGCCTTGATGTGCTGCGCGTGTTCGCCAAACAGCCTGCGGCAATGGAGATGCTGTGCAGCGAATTTGATGAGGTTAAAGGGCAAAACCGGCATTTCGATCGCAACTGGCGGCAGTTGCAGCAGCGTTTGCGGAAGCCTCAGGAGGAGAGAGGCAGAGAAATTACTCAGCAGCTGGCTAATCTCGCCTGTGGGGCACAATTACTTAAATCACTTTCACCCCCGGCAGCGGAAGCCTGGTGCCGTATGATGCTGGATGAACGGGGAGAATCGCTTTTGCCCGAGCAGGTCATCAATGACGTGCTGCTGCGGGCAACGGGAGGCGTGGCTTAATAAAATCGCGGGCCTTTACGCGTAGAGAATGGCCTGCGCTCGCCAGCTATCGGCCAGAGAGTTTTCCTGCATCTGAATAATGCGGTACCAGGAAGCGCCTTGCTCGTCAGCTTTCAGCGCGATCATACGTTCGACGTCCTGCGGGCTGCCGGCAATGTTATTGACCGAAATTAATCCGATTTCATTGAGGCCCGTTACGCAGTCCGCGCTGGCAAACTCGGCGGACTGCGCCAGAGTCGGAATGAGGCCAACAGATAACAGCAGTGTCGTTAAGGCAAGGGATCGTTTCATTGTCAGTTCCTTATCATTTTACCCCGAAGTGACAGGGCAATCCTTCGCTTACTCAAAGCTGACCCCGCTTCCTGAGGGCGAGGTCCATTGTGCATAAGAAACGATCAAGCGGCGAAAAGCTGTGTAAATATCAATAAATAACGGCTATCGGCCTCGGCTATTTTCGATACAAAATAGCCTGTGAATACCACTGGCCCGGGATAACCGTCTCATCATTCATAATGATGAGATAATAATCGGCTTTTGCTGCTGCGGCTTTCTTCTTAATAATGGCTTCTGAGTCCATCGGAGAGCCACGTACCACGGCGGTCACGGTGCCTATTTTTGTTAATTCCGCAGTCTGAGTGCGCTGTACTTCCTGCGGATAATTCGTCGGCGACGGTGCTGGTTGCGGTGTACCCTGAAGCACGCTGCAGGCGCTGAGTAAGGCTGCCAAAAATAGTACGGATAGCCGTGGCATGATGGTTTCTCGTTTCTTGACGATCATAGTGTAGTTCCGGGTTTGGCCGTGCAAAGGGGGAATGTTCCCGATTTGTTATCTCAGGCGCGCTTTTGGCTGACTTTCGAATGAAAATCGCTAGCTAGATCTCATCGTTACAATAATCCCTAATCTGCGTTACTTTCCCTGATATTTCGCCGGAGGAGAAGAGAAGATGATCGAAATTTATAATGAGCGGTTTGCCGATGTTGAAGTGCTGCACGCGGTCCCTGCCAGAATGAAGCAGTCCCCGCTGCCGACGGTTATTTTCTATCACGGGTTTACCTCTTCAAAACTGGTCTATAGCTATTTCGCTGTGGCGCTGGCGCAGCGGGGATTTCGTGTTGTCATGCCTGATGCGCTCGATCATGGCGCTCGATACAGCGGTGATGCTCACGCTCGCCTGCAGAAGTTCTGGCCGATTTTAAAAAACAGTATTGATGAATTCCCGGCTCTCTATCAGGCATTAATCAACTCCGGCAGTGTTGCTGAGGGCAGACTTGCCGTGGGAGGGGCTTCTATGGGGGGCATGACGGCGCTGGGGATTATGGCGCGGCAGCCTGAAGTCCGCTGCGTTGCCTGCCTGATGGGATCTGGCTATTTTACGACGCTCGCCCAGACGCTGTTTCCACCTTCGGTGGAGGTACGTGACAAGATTATCGTCAGTCTGAAGGATTACGATGTTGGCGAGCAGCTTGAAGCGCTAAGCAACAGGCCGTTACTGCTCTGGCACGGTGAAGAAGATGATGTTGTGCCCGCCGTCGAAACGTTCAGGTTGCAGCAGGCGCTGGGGGCGAACAAGCTGGATAAAAACCTGACTTGCGTATGGGAAGCGGGCGTCAAACATCGCATTACGCCCGAAGCGTTAGACGCCACAAGCCAGTTTTTTGTCCGGTACCTGTAAGCACTAAACCAGGATGACTTTGATGCCACGTTCCTGAAGTTTTAACACGACTTCAGGATCGGCCTGCTTGCCGGTAATGACCAGATCTATTTGATCTGTGCGGCTGAACAGCATTCCAGCCCGTTGCCCGACTTTGCTGCTGTCAACCAACACCACCAGTTTGCCCACCACTCCCAGCATCTTCTGCTCTGCCATTGCGGTTAGCATATCGGTTTTATACAAACCTTCGGCGGTCAGTCCCTTGCCACTGGTAAACATCCAGTGTCCGGCATACAGCGACGTTTCATTCTCCTGTGGCCCGAGGGTGATAGAGTGGCTTTTATTGTACTGCCCCCCCATGATAACCACGCTGTCATGCTCCTGTTCGATAAGATAATTTGCCAGCGGTAAGTAGTTGGTAATGATTTGTACCGGTTTACTACAAATCTGTTGGCCGAGCAGAAAGGCTGTGGAGCCGCAGTTGATAACAATGCTTTCACCTGGGCTGACCAACTGAGAAGCCGCGCGGGCAATCCGTACTTTTTCATCATGGTTTTGAGCCTGATGAATGTTCATCGGCGACCAGCGCGGACGCTGCTCACTAACGGCTTCCGCACCGTTGCGGACTTTTTTCAGTTTGCCGCTCTCGTCGAGTTTATTGATATCACGCCGAGCCGTTGCGGGAGAGATTTTCAGCCGGGATATCACTTGCTCCACGGTGACAAACCCCGTTTGTGCAAGCAAATCCAGTAAAATTTGATGTCTTTGCGCTTCCGTCATGAGCAAATCCGATTAAAAGTGATAAGCAAAGATAATATTTAAAATCAGATGAAAATACTAATGTGGACGGAAAGAAATTCCGACGAGCGGTTTGTATTGACCGCTCGCCGGAGACATCTTACAGGAAGGACTTAAAGGGCAGATCGGGTTCCAGGGTGAAGCAGTCATCGAACCCACGTGGATAGTGGTATTCGTAGTTGTCTTTGTCCAACGGCCAGGTGAATTTCCCCCCAACCTGCCAGATGAAGGGCTTAAAGTGATATTTCAGCCGATCTTTCTTCATTTCCCACAGCATGCGGATTTCCTGTGGGTCGGCCTGGAAATTTGACCAGATATCGTGATGGAACGGGATGACCACTTTGGCGTTCAGTGATTCGGCCATACGCAGGATATCCGCGCTGGTCATTTTGTCGGTAATACCGCGTGGGTTCTCGCCATAGGAGCCCAGAGCCACATCGATTTGGTGCTCGTTACCGTGTTTTGCGTAGTAGTTAGAGTAGTGAGAATCACCGCTGTGGTACAGCGTGCCACCCGGCGTTTTGAATAAGTAGTTCACTGCGCGCTGGTCCATCCCGTCCGGCAGCACCCCCGCAGCTTTTTGATCGACCGGTAACGTGATCAGCGCGGTACGGTCAAACGCATCGAGCGCATGGATTTCAATATCTTTTATTTTTATAACGTCGCCAGGTTTTACCACGATGCAGCGTTCTTTCGGTACACCCCAGCCAATCCACAGATTAACGCAGGTTTGCGGGCCGATAAACGGTACGTCATCAGCACAGTTCTGCATGACTGCGGCAGCAACGTTCACATCAATGTGATCATTATGATCGTGCGTGGACAGTACGGCATCTATCTGGCGAATGGCGAATGGATCCAGAACAAACGGTGTAGTACGTAGGTTGGGTTGGAGTTTCTTCACGCCCGCCATGCGTTGCATCTGATGGCCTATTTTCATCAGCGGGTTGCCGTGACTTTGCTTACCTGTTCCGCACCAGAAATCGGTGCAAATATTGGCCCCGCCTTCTGATTTCAGCCAGATGCCTGTACAGCCCAGCCACCACATGGCAAAGGTGCCCGGCGCAACCTGCTCTTGTTCAATTTCTTCATTCAGCCAGCTCCCCCATTCCGGAAAGGTACTCAGAACCCATGATTCACGGGTGATCGTGTTCACTTTATTCATCGTTTTCACTCCTTTTTAATTCAAAATAAATCATATGGTGATTTCATTTGATTTAAAGTGGCACTATTTGATTCAGCTTGCAATAGCCTGATAGTGATATTTCGACTTGAAAACGGCAGCGTAAATCTATCTTTATGTTGGTTTGATATCGGTGAACTGTGGTTATTTAATTGAATTTAATGATTTATTTTCTTTGCTTTGAACGGCGGTGATAATCCATTCTCATCCTATGGAAATAATTTGCGTGATGCATCACAAATAATCAAATTTGATCTTTTTGTGATCATTTGTGATTGCTAGAGTGATGGCACCCACCACGAAGGGATTGCCCCTCGCGTTCTTATTTCTGGAGAGAGTTATGGAGATCCTCTACAACGTCTTTACCGTGTTCTTTAATCAGGTCATGACTAACGCCCCGCTGTTGCTGGGTATCGTGACGTGTCTGGGCTACATCCTTCTACGCAAAAGCGTCAGCGTCATCATTAAAGGCACCATCAAAACCATTATTGGTTTCATGTTGCTGCAGGCGGGTTCCGGCATTCTGACTAGCACTTTTAAGCCCGTGGTGGCAAAAATGTCGGAAGTGTATGGTATCAATGGCGCGATCTCTGACACCTATGCGTCAATGATGGCAACTATTGAGCGTATGGGTGATGCCTACAGTTGGGTGGGATATGCCGTACTACTCGCGCTGGCGCTGAACATCATTTACGTTCTGCTTCGCAGGATCACAGGCATTCGCACCATCATGTTGACCGGCCACATCATGTTCCAGCAGGCGGGGTTGATTGCCGTTGCTTTCTATATCTTCGGCTACCCAATGTTGACGACGATTATCTGTACTGCAGTGCTGGTGTCGCTCTACTGGGGCATTACCGCCAATATGATGTTTAAGCCGACGCAGGAAGTGACTGACGGCTGCGGTTTCTCTATTGGCCATCAACAGCAGTTTGCCTCCTGGGTGGCTTATAAAGTCGCGCCGTATCTTGGTAAAAAAGAGGAGAGCGTTGAAGACCTCAAGCTACCGGGCTGGCTTAATATTTTCCATGACAACATCGTCTCTACGGCGATTGTGATGACCCTCTTCTTCGGTGCCATTTTGCTCTCCTTTGGTATCGACGTTGTCCAGGCGATGGCGGGCAGCACCCACTGGACGGTCTATATCCTGCAAACCGGTTTCTCGTTCGCCGTGGCTATTTTCATCATCACTCAGGGCGTGCGTATGTTCGTCGCCGAGCTGTCCGAAGCGTTCAACGGTATTTCCCAGCGTTTGATTCCTGGCGCAGTGCTGGCGATTGATTGTGCCGCTATCTATAGCTTTGCGCCAAACGCCGTAGTTTGGGGCTTTTTGTGGGGCACCATCGGCCAGTTGATCGCCGTCGGTATTCTGGTGGGCCTCGGTTCTTCCATTCTGATTATTCCGGGCTTTATCCCAATGTTCTTCTCGAACGCCACCATCGGCGTCTTTGCTAATCACTTTGGCGGTTGGCGTGCTGCGCTGAAGATTTGTCTGGTGATGGGGATGATTGAAATCTTTGGCTGTGTCTGGGCGGTAAAACTCACTGGCATGAGCGCCTGGATGGGGATGGCCGACTGGTCAATTCTGGCACCACCGATGATGCAGGGCTTCGCCTCTGTCGGACTGGTCTTTATGGCCGTCATCATTCTGATTGCTCTGGCCTATATGTTCTTCGCTGGCCGTTGTTTGCGAGCGGAGGAAGATGCGGAAAAACAAACAGCAGAAGTTTCTGCTCGCTAAGGAGTCTCGATTATGACCGTACGTATCCTGGCCGTGTGTGGCAATGGGCAAGGGAGTTCCATGATCATGAAGATGAAAGTGGACCAGTTTTTAACTCAGTCAAATATTGACCATACGGTAAACAGTTGCGCGGTGGGGGAATACAAAAGTGAACTCAACGGCGCGGACATCATCATCGCATCCACGCATATCGCGGGAGAAATCACCGTAACAGGCAATAAATATGTTGTGGGGGTGCGAAATATGCTCTCGCCTGCTGATTTTGGACCAAAACTGCTGGAGGTGATCAATGCTCACTTTCCACAGGATGTGAAGGAGGGCAGCTAATGAAACTACGTAATTCGCTGGCAGACAATAACACCATCCTTTTACAGGCTGAGGCCCGTACCTGGCAGGAAGCGGTAAAGCTGAGTGTTGATCTGTTGGTTAAGGCTGACATTGTTGAGCCGCGTTATTACCAGGCCATTCTTGATGGTGTTGAGCAGCATGGTCCTTACTTTGTGATTGCGCCAGGGCTGGCGATGCCGCATGGCCGCCCGGAAGAGGGGGTCAAGAAAACCGGCTTCGCGCTGGTGACGCTAAAAACGCCTCTGGTGTTCAACCATGAAGATAATGATCCGGTCGATATTCTTATCACCATGGCGGCCATTGACGCCAGCACCCATCAGGAAGTGGGCATCATGCAGATCGTCAATCTCTTTGAAGATGAGGCTAATTTTGACCGTTTACGTGCCTGCCGCACCACGCAGGAAGTACTCGATTTAATTGATAATGCCACTGCGGCGGCTGTTTAAAAGGAGCATCAAATGTCATTACCAATGTTGCAGGTTGCGCTGGATAATCAATCAATGTCTTCCGCATATGAAACAACCCGCCTGATTGCCGATGAAGTGGACATCATTGAAGTTGGTACCATTCTTTGTGTGGCTGAAGGTGTACGCTCCGTTCGCGATCTGAAGTCGCTCTATCCGCAAAAAATTGTGCTGGCTGATGCCAAAATTGCCGATGCCGGTAAAATTCTTTCCCGCATGTGTTTTGAAGCGAGCGCCGACTGGGTAACCGTTATTTGCTGTGCGGATCTTAACACCGTCAAGGGCGCACTGGATGTGGCGAAAGAGTTTGACGGTGACATACAGATTGAACTGACAGGCTACTGGACGTGGTCGCAGGCGAAGGCGTGGCGTGATGCGGGCATCGCGCAGGTGGTTTATCACCGTAGCCGTGATGCACAGGCGGCCGGTATGGCGTGGGGCGAAGCAGATATCAATGCCATTAAATGTCTGTCTGATATGGGCTTTAAGGTCACCGTAACCGGCGGCCTGACGCTGGAAGATTTGCCGCTTTTCCAGGGGATTCCGATTCACGTCTTTATTGCCGGTCGCAGCATTCGCGATGCGGCTGCACCTGCGGAAGCGGCACGGCAGTTTAAACGTTCTATTGCCCAGTTGTGGGGCTAAGGAGCGGTTATGCTGTCGAAACATATTCCGCTCGGCATCTATGAAAAAGCACTTCCCTCCGGGGAGTGCTGGCTGGAACGCCTGCGGTTGGCGAAAACACTCCTTTTTGACTTCGTCGAGATGTCGGTTGATGAAACCGATGCCCGATTGGCTCGCCTGGACTGGCGCAAAGAACAGCGCCTCGCTTTGATCAACGCGATTGCCGAAACCGGTGTGCGTGTTCCTTCTATGTGCCTCAGTGCTCATCGACGTTTCCCTCTCGGTAGCGAAGACGATGCGGTACGGAACCACGGTCTGGAGATCATGCGCAAGGCGATTCAACTGGCACAGGATGTGGGCATTCGAGTTATCCAACTGGCGGGTTATGACGTTTATTATCAGGAGGCCAATGACGAGACGCGCCGCCGTTTTCGCGAGAGCCTTAAAGAGTGCGTCGAACTGGCAAGCCGCGCGCAGGTGATGCTGGCGATGGAAATCATGGATTACCCGCTGATGAATTCAGTCAGTAAGGCATTGGGCTATGTCCATTACCTGAATAATCCGTGGTTCCAGCTCTATCCTGATATTGGCAACTTGTCCGCGTGGGATAACGATGTGCAGATGGAGCTACAGGCCGGGATGGGGCATATCGTCGCAGTGCATGTGAAGGATGCAAGGCCAGGTGTGTTTAAAAGCGTGCCGTTTGGTGAAGGCGTGGTTGATTTCGAAGGTTGTTTTGAGACTCTCCAACAGAGTGGCTATTGTGGCCCCTACCTGATTGAAATGTGGAGTGAAACGGCCGATGACCCGGCAGCAGAAGTGGCGCGCGCGCGCGATTGGGTGAGAGCGCGGATGGTGCAGGCTGGACTGGTGGAGGCATCATAATGCAAAAGCTCAAACAGCAGGTTTTTGACGCTAACATGGATTTACCGCGCTATGGCCTGGTGACCTTCACCTGGGGCAACGTGAGTGCCATTGACCGGGAGCGTGGGCTGGTGGTCATTAAACCCAGCGGCATAGCCTACGAGATCATGAGTGTGGACGATATGGTGGTGGTGGATCTGGAGGGCAATGTGGTGGAAGGTAAGCTCCGTCCTTCTTCCGATACGGCTACGCATCTGGCGTTGTATCGCCACTATCCGCGTCTTGGCGGCGTGGTGCATACCCACTCGACGCATGCTACGGCCTGGGCGCAGGCCGGTCTTGCCATTCCTGCGCTGGGCACGACTCATGCGGACTACTTCTTTGGCGACATCCCGTGCACCAGAGCGTTAAGCGCCAGTGAAGTTGAAGAGGATTACGAGCTGAACACCGGGCGGGTGATCATTGAAACGCTGGACGTAATGGAGCCACTGCATACGCCGGGAATTGTGGTGTTTCAACACGGGCCTTTTGCCTGGGGCAAAGATGCTCATGATGCGGTGCATAACGCGGTCGTTATGGAAGAAGTCGCCAGAATGGCGTGGATTGCTCGCGGCATTAATCCCCTCCTTGGCCGCATGGATGATTACCTGATAAACAAGCATTTCATGCGTAAGCATGGTCCGAATGCCTATTACGGGCAAAAGTGAACGCGTGTGTTGGATGTTAAAGCCGCTGTCACCAGCGGTATTGGGGCGTTATCCAAAAAAAGCCCCCGCAAGCGGGGGCAAGTCAAACATGGATTTTTAGGTCGTGGTGTCTTCTCTGGTGTTTACGCGTACTCTCAAACTACCGGTAGATATCAGCGCTGACGTGCATATTGCCGTTGCTGCCCGGTTCTCTCATGATTATCGTGTGATAAAACTTCGCGTTGTGCTGGTCAGCATCCTGTTGAATTGCCGATTCCGCTTCAGAAACGGTAGCGAAGTTGTGGTTGATGTAAATAACGCCCAGGCTCTGAACGTCGTCCATATTTCTGGCCTGGCGGGCGTCGATTTTTATAGCTGCGGCCGCAGTTGCGCTAAAGAGCAGAACAGCGGCAAGGGCAATAACGATATTTTTCATGATGCGCTCCACTACAACAAACCTGAAATCCGTGGTCGTCGCTCCTGTTAATGGCTGTGGCGGCCTGTTACCAATAAGTGTAATTCCTGATGGCTGAATAAAAAGTGACCATTTCTGATGGTCTCTTTCAAAATATTTTGACGATCTGCTGCTTTGTTTTGAAATTCACAGGGTTAGCCATTCCCCCTGTCATAAAGAGAATTTATTTGCCTGCGGCCTTGAGTTTGGCGGCCTGGGTAAGTATGATTACGCGTCAATTTTTCAGCCGCAATTCAAACACGTTCCTTGCTTCCATGGGCCGCGGCTGACCCTGACAGGAGGCTGAATAATCCGTAAGGAGCAATTCGATGCGTCATTACGAAATCGTTTTTATGGTCCATCCTGACCAGAGCGAACAGGTTCCGGGCATGATCGAACGTTACACTGGTGCAATCACTGCAGCAGCAGGTACGATCCACCGTCTGGAAGACTGGGGCCGCCGTCAGCTGGCTTACCCGATCAACAAACTGCACAAAGCTCACTACGTTCTGCTGAACGTTGAAGCTCCGCAGGAAGCGATCGATGAGCTGGAAACTAACTTCCGCTTCAACGACGCCGTTATCCGCAGCATGGTTATGCGCGTTAAGCACGCGGTTACCGAAGCATCTCCAATGGTTAAAGCGAAAGACGAGCGCCGTGAGCGTCGCGATGATTTCGCTAACGAAACCGCTGATGATGCAGATGCTGGGGATTCTGAAGAGTAATTCTGATGATGGCCAACCGCCTGGCGTTGTCTGGCACAGTGTGCAAGACGCCCCTTCGCAAGGTCAGCCCCTCAGGAATTCCTCACTGCCAGTTCGTGCTTGAGCACCGTTCTGTGCAAGAGGAAGCCGGTCTTAACCGGCAGGCATGGTGCCGAATGCCAGTGATTGTTAGCGGGCACGCGAACCAGGCCATTACTCACAGTATAACGGTCGGTACGCAAATCACGGTTCATGGGTTCATTACTTGTCATCAGATGAAAAATGGCCTGAACAAAGTGGTCTTGCATGCCGAGCAGATTGAATTGATAGATTCTGGAGACTAGCCATATGGCACGTTATTTCCGTCGTCGCAAGTTCTGCCGTTTCACCGCGGAAGGCGTTCAAGAGATCGACTATAAAGATATCGCTACGCTGAAAAACTACATCACCGAAAGCGGTAAGATTGTCCCAAGCCGTATCACCGGTACCCGTGCAAAATACCAGCGTCAGCTGGCTCGCGCTATCAAACGCGCTCGCTACCTGTCTCTGCTGCCGTACACTGATCGTCATCAGTAATCGGTCACGGTCCATTAATACGACTTTGAGAGGATAAGGTAATGCAAGTTATTCTGCTTGATAAAGTAGCAAACCTGGGTAGCCTGGGTGATCAGGTTAACGTTAAAGCGGGCTATGCTCGTAACTTCCTGGTACCACAGGGTAAAGCTGTTCCTGCTACCAAGAAAAACGTTGAGTTCTTCGAAGCACGCCGTGCAGAACTGGAAGCTAAACTGGCTGACGTTCTGGCTGCTGCTGCAGCTCGCGCTGAGAAAATCAACGCACTGGAAACCGTAACCATCGCGTCCAAAGCTGGCGACGAAGGTAAACTGTTCGGTTCCATCGGTACTCGCGACATCGCTGACGCTGTAACTGCAGCTGGCGTTGCTGTTGCTAAGAGCGAAGTTCGCCTGCCGAACGGCGTTCTGCGCACCACCGGTGAGCACGAAGTGGACTTCCAGGTTCACAGCGAAGTATTCGCTAAACTGACTGTAAACGTTGTAGCTGAATAAGTTTTTATTCACTGCTCGTAAAAACGCCAGCCTCGTGCTGGCGTTTTGCTTTTCTGAGGCCGGACGCGTTTACTGCGCGCGAATAAAGCTGCCGTTCGGCTGGCGGGTAAACAGCACCTGCTGATCGTTGCCGATATCGATGGTTAAGCCCGTCACCACCCCGTTGGCATTCTGCCTGATCTGCACCATTTGCCCGGTCTGTAGGTTGCTCAGCGGCTTGCTGTCACCTTCAACCTGCGCCATCGCGTAAACGTCCGCTGGCGGTAAATTATGATCGCGGAACAGCTGGGCCATCGTCTGGCCGGCCGCTACGCGATAGGAGCGCCACTGCTGCTCAATATCATTGTTGTCATGGGGAACGGGAGCCTGGGGTTGCTCCTCCACGCGTGGAGGCTCAACCGGTGTCGCTGGAACATTGCTATTGGTTGAAGGCGTCAGTTCAGCCTGCATCGGTGACTGAGATTGTACGGAGAGCTGTGCATCGCGTGAGACCGGGCGACTATCATTATCTGCCCCTGGCAGGAGAAAGCCGAGAATGACGCACGCGAAGCCAAGGATAATGCCTCGGCGGTGCAGGGGAGGTAACGGATCCAACAAGCGGATATGCTCAGGTGCATGCCAAATCCGCGTAAGCCATGGTTTAACAGCGAATTGCATGGGCAACCCTCCTCAAAAGAATACTTTCCAGTATAGACTCGTCCTGCTTCAAGCTGCCGGTATTGGCTGCAACTCGAATTATTTAGAGTGTAAACGCTAACTGTTTGATGCCTGTGGCAATCCCGGTTTCCGTGACGGTGAACCGCAGTTTTGCGCCCGCTTAAGCTATTGTTCCCGTTTCGTTTGCATTTGTCACCTTTCCTCCAATGTCATTTACCCTGCGGATTGACGCTGTTATGCTTCGGGCTTGCTTTTAAACATCATGAAAGGAAAATCCATGACAACCCCTTCTTTTGACAGCGTCGAAGCGCAAGCAAGTTACGGTATTGGTCTGCAGGTAGGCCAGCAGCTGAGCGAGTCCGGCCTGCAAGGTTTACTGCCAGAAGCGTTGGTCGCTGGCCTCCGTGACGCGCTGGAAGGGAATGCCCCTGCCGTGCCTGTTGACGTTGTACACCGCGCTCTGCGTGAAGTTCACGAACGTGCGGACGAAGTGCGTCGCGAACGTCAGAAAGAGCTGGCGGTAGAAGGCCAGAAATACCTGGCTGAGAACGCAGAGAAAGAAGGCGTGAGCAGCACCGAATCTGGCCTGCAGTTCCGCGTTATCACTCAGGGTACTGGCCCAATTCCTGCCCGGAAAGATCACGTGCGCGTGCATTACACCGGTAAGCTGATCGACGGCACCGTTTTCGATAGCTCCGTCCAGCGTGGCGAACCGGCAGAGTTCCCGGTAAGCGGCGTTATTGCTGGCTGGATCGAAGCGCTGACCCTGATGCCGGTTGGCTCCAAATGGGAACTGACCATTCCGCACAACCTCGCTTACGGTGAGCGCGGTGCCGGTGCTTCTATCCCACCATTCAGCACCCTGGTGTTTGAAGTCGAGCTGCTGGAAATTCTGTAAAGCGCTCAGAACCCCGCCAGGTGCGGGGTTTTGCATTGCCTAATAATAAACTAGCGTGATTTTATCTTGCATTAACCTGTTTTACGGGTATTTTTGTGAGCCATATCGCGCAGTGAATGCGATTTCACACTCAAATTAAACAAAAAATTAACATTACCCTTGTGCTTATTATTTATCCCACCGATTCTTACCTCGTATCACACAAAACAACATCACGTAAAAACAGTTCACGGGCCAGTAGAGCCTGAAAAAACAGACAGGTACAGGAAAATACAAACATGGTAGATCAGGTCAAAGTCGCGGATGACGCTCAGGCGCCGACCGAGCAGTCGCTGCGGCGTAATTTAACAAACCGCCATATTCAGCTTATTGCCATTGGGGGTGCCATCGGCACCGGCTTGTTCATGGGGTCAGGGAAAACCATCAGCCTTGCGGGGCCGTCCATCATCTTCGTCTACATGATCATCGGCTTTATGCTGTTCTTCGTGATGCGTGCGATGGGCGAGCTGCTGCTATCGAATCTGGAATATAAATCGTTCAGCGATTTTGCCGCAGATTTGCTGGGGCCGTGGGCGGGATATTTCACCGGTTGGACGTATTGGTTCTGCTGGGTGGTGACCGGTATGGCGGACGTCGTGGCGATAACCGCCTACGCCCAGTTCTGGTTCCCCGGGCTTTCCGACTGGGTCGCCTCGCTGGCCGTTGTGCTGGTGCTGCTGAGCCTGAACCTGGCCACCGTGAAAATGTTCGGTGAGATGGAGTTCTGGTTCGCGATGATCAAAATCGTCGCTATTGTGGCGCTGATCGTCATCGGCCTGGTGATGGTGTTGACTAGCTTCCATTCCCCGTCCGGCGTTGAGGCCTCCTTCAACAACCTCTGGAACGATGGCGGCTGGTTCCCGAAAGGCATCAGCGGCTTCTTTGCCGGGTTCCAGATAGCGGTCTTTGCCTTCGTGGGCATTGAGCTGGTGGGCACCACGGCCGCGGAAACCAAAGATCCTGAAAAATCACTGCCGCGGGCGATTAACTCGATCCCGGTGCGTATCATTATGTTCTACGTCTTCTCGCTGATCATCATCATGTCGGTGACGCCGTGGAGCTCCGTGGTGCCGAACAAGAGCCCGTTCGTTGAGCTCTTCATGCTGGTCGGCCTGCCGGCTGCGGCAAGTATCATCAACTTTGTGGTGCTGACTTCTGCGGCTTCCTCCGCGAACAGCGGCGTGTTCTCCACCAGCCGTATGCTGTTCGGCCTGGCGCAGGACGGCGTGGCGCCTAAAGCGTTCGCTAAGCTTTCCAAACGTGCGGTACCGGCGAAAGGGTTAACCTTCTCCTGTATCTGTCTGCTGGGCGGCGTGGTAATGCTTTACGTGAACCCGAACGTGATTGCGGCTTTTACTATGATCACCACGGTTTCCGCGATTCTGTTCATGTTCGTCTGGACCATCATTCTTTGCTCGTATCTGGTGTACCGCAAACAGCGTCCTCATCTGCACGAGAAGTCCATCTATAAGATGCCGCTGGGCAAGCTGATGTGCTGGGTGTGCATGGCGTTCTTCGTCTTTGTGATTGTCCTGCTGACGCTGGAAGATGATACCCGTCAGGCGCTGATCGTGACGCCGCTGTGGTTCATTGTGCTGGGGGCTGGTTGGCTGTTCATCGGTAAGAAACGTCTGGCAAATATCGGTAAGTAAGCGCGCAGTATAAATGTTAAAAAACCTCTCCTTTTCTGGAGAGGTTTTTTTGTAAGGCGAACTACTTATTTTTCCCCGCTCAACGCGCGTGGAAACAGGACGTTATTCTCCAGACTGATGTGGTTCATCAGGTCTTCAATCAGTTCATTAATCCCGTTATACATCGCTTTCCACGTCGTGCAGGCTTCCGGCGGAGGCGTGACGTTATTGGTGGTGTGCTTAATCACCTCCAGCAGTTCGCCCGCATCATCATGCTCGCTTTCCATCACGCTAATCGGGCCGCCGGCCTGAGTGCCCATGCCCTGCTTAATCATTGGGAACAGGATTTGTTCCTCTTTCATCATGTGGCTGCTCAATTCCTGATGCAGCATGGTGAGGTATTTCGCCAGCCCTTTCGGCACGTTGGGCTTATCGGCATGGACACGCTCGACTTTGGTTGCCTGCAGAATCAGCTCCGGCAACTGCTCACGGTGGCGGTCGTGGAAGCGCACAATAATGTGGTCGATGATTTCTGCCAGCGGCGCAGCGCGCCAGTCTTTTTCTACCGGCTCTTCGGATAATGCGGTCAGCTGAGCTTCGATAGCGTCCAGATCCAATTCCTTACGCGTTGCCGCGCGCAGTAGCGTCTGTTTCCCGCCGCAGCAAAAATCCAAATCCAGTTTACGAAACAGCGCGGAAGCGCGTGGAATAGTCAGCGCCAGTTCACCTAAAGGTTGATCGCGGTAGGCCATAGCTTGATTCCTCATCATGAAATATAAGATGCATTTTAAATGCATCTTTATGTGGGCACTATAACCCTTTCGGGGCAGCGATCATAGCGAGATGTGGATCACAAAAAATGTTTTCTGCTTAACATACTGAATGATTACAAAAAATCCCCAAAAATGGTGGTTTGTTGATGGACGAAGCATAAATAACCATGAGGTACTGCCGATAGTTAGACGTCGGACAATATCTGCATAAGAAAAGGCTATACATGTTTAAAAGAATGAAAGTTATCACCTTACTGGTTACCGTGTTAATTGTGCTGGGGCTCATGCAGCTGCTGTCAGCCACGGTTTTCATCAATGCCCTCAATAACGATAAGAACAACTTCACTGTCTCCCAACTCTCCAGCCAGAACGTGGCTGAATTTACCGATGCCTGGATCGGCCTCAACCAGGCTCGCGTCACGCTGAACCGCGGCATGCTGCGTATTCAGGGCAGCATGGCGAATCAGATCAACGGCGGGCAGCTCCAGGAGTTAGTCGCCACGGCTAATTCACTGCTGGCGGAAGCGCAAAGCCATTTCGAAAAGTATCAGGCGTTACCCGATACCCCAGGTTTACGTCCACACCTGAGCGATGAGCTGGAAGCGCAATACCATAACTACGCTTCAACGCTTGCCAAAATGAACACCTTCCTGGCCGAGGGCAACCTCGAGCAAATGTTCAAGCAGAATGCGGAACAAAAGCAGGTGGTGATGCAGAAGGTCTACCGCGAATGGCGCGATGAGCAGGCCGAGCTGTCCAGCCAGGGCGTGCGCGATAATCAGGCCGACTACCAGCGGATTCTGTGGATCCTCAGCGTCGTCATGCTTGGCGTCATCGGCGTGATTGTGGTGAGCTGGGTCGCGATGCGTCGCGTCCTGCTGATGCCGCTGCGTGAAGTGATGGATCATATTCGTGCCATTGCCGCAGGTGACCTGACCCGGCCTATTGAGGCCGAAGGCAAAAACGAAATGGCCCTGCTGGCTAATAGCGTGAAAGAGATGCAAACCGCCCTGGCAAATACCGTCAGCGTAGTGCGCGACGGGGCCGACACCATTTATACCGGCGCCGGTGAAATCTCTGCCGGCAGCAACGATCTCTCTTCCCGTACCGAACAGCAGGCGGCTTCGCTGGAAGAAACGGCGGCCAGCATGGAACAGCTGACGGCGACGGTGAAGCAAAACGCCGACAACGCACGGCAGGCTTCTCGTCTTGCGCTGGACGCTTCCACGACCGCGAAAAAAGGCGGCAATGTGGTCGAAGGCGTGGTGCGGACGATGGATGAAATTGCCACCAGCTCAAGCAAAATCGCCCAAATCACCAGCGTGATTGACGGTATTGCTTTCCAGACTAACATCCTGGCGCTTAACGCTGCGGTAGAAGCGGCCAGAGCGGGTGAGCAGGGGCGTGGGTTCGCCGTGGTCGCGGGTGAAGTGCGGACGCTTGCCCAGCGCAGTGCCCAGGCGGCAAAAGAGATTAAAGCGCTGATCGATGATTCCGGCGAGCGCGTTAACGCAGGCTCAGATCTGGTGAATGAAGCCGGTAAAACGATGGCGGAAATCGTCAGCGCCGTAACCCGGGTTACCGATATTATGGGTGAAATTGCGTCCGCGTCGGACGAGCAAAGCCGGGGTATCGACCAGGTTGGGCAGGCCGTGGCGGAGATGGACCGCGTGACCCAGCAGAATGCCTCGCTGGTCGAAGAGTCCGCGGCCGCAGCGGCTGCGCTTGAAGAGCAGGCTTCGCGCCTTAATGAAGCGGTAGCGGTGTTTAAAATCAGCCGTCGTGCGCCGAGTCTCGTAAAAGCAGCTCACGTAAAAACGCCGCAATTAAAAGCCAAACAGGTGATGCCGGTTTCGGATGCGAACTGGGAAACCTTCTAAAAAAACCCCGGCGATATTTAGCCGGGACCTTCTTCTTAAGGCCGGGGTAAATCCCGGCTTTTTTATGCCTCGGAAACCTGAACCACCGTTGCTTTCTCCGGTTTGGATCGCACCGCGAGCACCACGCCAATCGTCAGGCACAGCACCCCGCCGAGCGTCAGCAGCGGCGGCCAGCTCTGGCGAATCATAAAGGTGTAAGCCAGGCCGGCTAAGGTCTCAAAGACGATCAGCGGGCCGACAATGACCGTCGGCAGGCGCTGGCAGGCGATGTTCCAGCACAGATTACCCAGCCACGAACAAAGAACGGCAATCGCCAGCATCAGGGTGATAAAGACTTCCGGGCGCGGGCCGAAAGGCAGGGTAAAGCCTGAATCATGACTGCCCATCCAAATGCACACGGCGACATAACCGATAAGCGAGAAGGGCAGCGTGGAAAGCCCCTGAACCGTGGCCCACATCATTGGGTTTTTATCCGGATTTTCCCGAAGCCAGCGGGCATTGCGCAGGGCATACCAGGCCCAACAGGCCACCGAAACAAAGGCCAGCAGAATACCGCTGGCGTAGCGCCACCAGCTGAAATCGGCCTGCTCTCCGCGAAGCTCGGCGGTATTTACCATAATTAACCCGGCGGCAATCACCACCAGCGCCGGGGCAAGGCGTCGCCACGGCAGCTTGCCGTCTCTTTTGCTGTATAGCAGGTTAGCAAAAATGGGGATCACCACCGGCAGCGTGCCGATGATCATCGTCGCGATAGGCGCCCCGGTACGCTGAATGGCGCTTGCCAGGCAGACGTAATAAATCAGGTTCCCGACGCTCGAGAGCTTCAGGGCGGTAAACCAGTCCTGGCGGCTCAGCTCGCGCAGGCGCTTACGCCCAAGCCAGGCAATGGGAATCGCAATCAGCCCAAGGGCCAGATAGCGCCCGGTCGACTGCAGGGCAGCCGGATAGTCCGGGACGATAATTGGCCCTACAAAAATTAATCCCCACATCAGCCCCGCCAGCAGGGCGTACAGCACACCACTTAACATCTTTATTTCCTGCAACAACACAATTTAGCGGCAGTGTAGGGTGATCGTACTGTGGCGTATTGTACCAGGTTGCTGTCTTGTTAGCGGGTGACCTGCTTTTGGTAACGCCCGGGAGTAATGCCATAGCGCTGGGCAAAGGCGCGGGTCAGGTGCGCCTGGTCCGTCAGGCCGCTGGCGGCGGCAACCTGGGCCGCGGGCATGCCGTTAGTGAGGAATTGTTTGGCGTGCCACAGGCGAATCGCCATCAGCATCTGATGCGGAGTGACGTGATAACAGGCTTTGAACTGCCTTTGGAAATGGTAAGGACTAAGGGACACCAGCCCCGATAAATCTTCAAGGGTGATGGTGTGCATATAGTTGTCGTAAAGGTATTCGCGGACGAGGGCGAAGCGGTTCGCCGCCTCGTGAGGCCCTGGAAGATGGCGGGCATAGGGGCGAAATGCCTCAACAAGATTCAGCAACAGCCCCTGCTGAGTGAGCGTATCCTCGGCCTGCCAAAGGCCCGCAATAAATTGCGAAACCTGGCGGGCGCGGGCGGGATCGTGATTCACGGCGGCGTTAAACCACCAGCTTCTCTCCCCGGTCAGCGACTCCAGCAGGTTAGGATCCAGGTAAATCATGCGGTACTGCCAGCCGTCTTCGCTGGCGGCTTCGCCAGTATGCAGCTCATCCGGGTTCATGAGCACCAGCGAGTCCGTGGGGGCAACCAGTTGCTCGCCCCGGTAGCGGAAACGCTCTGCACCCCAGGTGATGGCCCCGATGCCGAAGGCTTCGTGGGTGTGTGGCTCAAAGGCGTACTTCGCAATATGGGCATGATAAAGCTCAACGCCCGGCAACTGCGGCAAATGCCGAAACTGGGCGCTGTCTCTCTCATCGCTAAACTGCTCGGGAACTCCCTGCACGCTTTCTCTCCACGCGGATTCTCCCGTTATTATAGAGATGTCCGCGTACAGGGCTAGTTATTAACCACTTTTTAACAATTAAAGGGCGCTTTTCACGCTGTCGCGAAGCGATGTGGTTGGGCGACCGAGCAGTTTGCTGAGCTGGTGGCTGTCGTCAAAAAGACCACCTTTTTCCGCTCCAGCATCGGAGTTGGCCAGCAGCGCGGCAAAGCCTTCCGGCAGGCCAGTGCCCTGCAGCGCAGCTTTAAAATCGGCCTCATTCAGGTTCTGATAAACCACGGGCTTGCCGCTTTGCTGGCTGACTTCCGCCGCCAGTTCGGTCAGCGTCCAGCCGCGATCTCCCGCCAGCTCATAAACTTTGCCTGCCTGGTTATCCAGCGTCATCACTTTAGCAGCCGCTGCCGCGTAATCAGCCCGCGTTGCAGAGGCGATTTTGCCTTCCCCGGCGCTGCCGATAAACACGCCGTGCTGAATCGCAGGCGGTACGCTGGCCAGGTAGTTTTCGGTATACCAGCCGTTACGCAGCAGCACGAATGGAACGCCGGAGGCTTTGAGCTGCTGCTCCGTGACAATGTGTTCTTCGGCGAGGGCCAGTGGCGATTTGTCGGCATGCAGCAGGCTGGTATAGGCGATGAGTTTCACGCCTGCCTGTTTAGCTGCGGCAATAATATTGTTGTGCTGAGCGGCGCGCTGGCCAACCTCGCTGGAGGAGATCAGCAGCACTTTTTCCACACCTGAGAACGCTTTTGCCAGGGCTGACACATCCCCGTAATCTGCCTCGCGAACCTGTACGCCACGGCTGGCAAAATCGTCAACTTTGGCCGGGTTACGCACAACGGCCACGATCTCTTCGGCTTTCACGGTTTTCAACAAATCTTCAATAACAAGGCGGCCCAACTGGCCGGATGCGCCGGTAATCGCAATCATGATCAATCTCCTGAGTGATGTTTCGAACAAGTTGTGCCACACTAGCACCCTAACTAACTTTTAGTAAGTACGTACAAAAAGGTAAGTGTTAAATGAGTGAAATCATCGAAGCGCCCATGACGCTGAGCGAGCAGCTGCGCAACGGCAATCTGTTTAGCGACAAATGCCCCTCGCGGGATGTGCTGAAACACGTGACCAGCCGCTGGGGTGTCTTAATTTTAGTGGCATTACAGGACGGCACTCATCGTTTTAGCGATTTAAGGCGCAAGATGGGCGGCGTGAGCGAGAAAATGCTGGCGCAGACGCTGCAGTGGCTGGAGGCGGACGGTTTTGTGGATCGCAAATCTTACCCGGTTGTACCGCCGCACGTAGAGTACACGCTGACGCCGATGGGCCACGAAATTGCCGAGAAAGTGGCCGCGCTGGCCGACTGGATCGAGGGGAATTTGCCGCAGGTAATGGCGTCCCGGGAGAAACGGGACGCCTGAGGCACTTACTTGCTTAAATCAAGCTGATAGACAGCAAAACCAATGTCGTCGTTAGCGACTTTTTTCATTGGGTATTGGCCTTTTTCTTTGATAAAGGCGGCGGCTTTGTCGGTCGGCGAGGTTTCAAAGCGGATGTCCAGCGGCTGCTTGCTGGCTATAGGCGCCAGACGCCAGTTGTTGTCCGCCGCAGGATGAATTTCGCCCTGAGCACCGATCCAGTTAGCCAGCACCGAGCGGTTCTCATCCGGGGAAGCAAACGCGATGTGGCTGTCGCCGGTTCCGGCAAACTTGCCGCCGTAAGCGCGGTAGTTATTGGTTGCCACCAGGAAGACGGCATTCGGGTCGATAGGTTTACCCTTGAAGGTGAGGTCTTTGATGCGCTCGGCCTTCGGGTTCACCATCTGGCATTCACCGTCGTAGCGAGCCGGCTGGCTGACGTCTATCTGGTAGTTCACGCCGTCGATGACGTCGAAGTTGTAGGTACGGAAGCCGTCCCAGTTGATCAGTTCCTGAGGCTTAGTGCTGTTCACGTCGATCTGGTTGAACTGCCCGGCGGAACACTCCAGCCACTCTTTAACTTCTTTCCCGGTCGCTTTCACCACCACCAGCGTGTTCGGGTAAAGGTAGAGATCGGCGGCGTTGCGGAAGGTCAGCTGGCCTTTTTCAACTTCAACAAAGCTCGCCGGATCGTTTTTACGCCCGCCCACTTTGAACGGCGCGGCGGCGGAAAGCACCGGCAGATTCGCAAGATCCGGGTCGCCCTGAATGTATTTCTCGACGTAGGCCTTCTGCGCGTTATTCACCACCTGAACGGTGGGATCGTCCTGCACCAGCGCCAGATAGCTGTACATGTTGTCAGCCGATTTACCCACCGGCTTGCTGACAAACTCGTGGGTTGCAGTGTGATCGTGCTCAAGCACTTTCTTCAGGTTCTGATCTTCTGCCGCCAGCGATTTTTTGGCTACGCTGTCATAAATTGGCCGCGCTTCCGCCTTGCTGCTGGTGACCTTCCAACTGCCAGAATCGTTGTTCAGCACCAGATCTACCACGCCGAGGTGGTCGCCCCACATGCCCGGCATCACGGCAGGCACGCCGTTCAGGGTGCCTTTTTCGATATCGGCCCCTTTAATATTGGCAAAGTCTTTTCCAGGGAATACGGCATGGGCATGGCCGAACATAATGGCGTCCACGCCTGGTACCTGGCTGAGGTAATAAACGGAGTTTTCTGCCATCGCCTGATAAGGCTCGCTGGACAGCCCCGAGTGGGCAATCACGACGACTACATCAGCGCCCTGTTGGCGCATTTCCGGCACGTATTTTTTGGCGGTTTCGGTAATGTCGTTCACCGTCACTTTGCCGCTCAGGTTGGCTTTATCCCAGGTCATGATTTGCGGCGGCACGAAGCCGATGTAGCCGATGCGCAGCGTCTGGGTTTTACCGTCTTTGTCTTTGACTTCTGTTTCTTTAATCAGGTACGGCGTGAACATTGGCTTCTGGGTTTTCACGTCGATGATATTGGCGTTCACATACGGGAATTTCGCGCCAGCGAGGGCTTTGTGCAGGAAGTCGAGGCCGTAGTTGAATTCGTGGTTGCCCAGGTTGCCGACCGTATAGTCGAGCGTATTCAGCGCTTTATAAACCGGATGAATTTCCCCGGCTTTAAGCCCTTTTGCGGCCGCGTAATCACCGAGCGGGCTGCCCTGAATAATATCGCCGTTATCCACCAGCACGCTGTTAGTGACTTCACCGCGCGCGGCATTGATCAAACTTGCTGTGCGTACCAGACCGAACTTCTCTGTCGGCGTATCTTTGTAGTAATCGAAGTCCATCATGTTGCTGTGCAGATCGGTCGTTTCCATGATCCGCAGGTCAACGGTGGCCGCATTGACGCTGGCGGCTATCAGCGTCGCCAGAAGCGTTGCGCTAAACTTAATCATGTTTAAATGTCCTTTTTAGAGGTACGCCACAGAGGGCAATGTATATACAGACTGTTGCTTACAATTTTGTGAAGTCTGCCAGAATTTAAGCCCGGTAAACCAGAAATGCTTCACAGATAGCGCATCGTGGTGCAATGAGATATAAGTAAAACAATAAGTTATTCGCTCGATGTAGCGCAGAGACACAACGCGAGGTGGAGAATGTTAGAACAAATTTGCCAGCTGGCCCGCGAGGCCGGGGCCGCTATCATGCAAGTTTATGAGGGAGAGAAACCGCTTCAGGCGACACATAAGCTTGATGACTCTCCGGTAACGGCGGCGGATCTTGCTGCCCACGACATTATTCTGAAAGGGCTGAAAGCGTTGACGCCGGACATCCCTGTGCTGTCAGAAGAAGATCCCCAGTCGTGGGATACCCGCCAAAGCTGGCAGCGCTACTGGCTGGTTGATCCGCTGGACGGTACAAAAGAGTTTCTTAAGCGTAACGGCGAGTTCACCGTGAATATCGCGCTTATTGAAGGTGGAAAAGCGGTGATGGGCGTTGTCTACGCGCCGGTGCTGAAGATTATGTACAGCGCCGCAGAGGGGAAGGCCTGGAAAGAAGAGTGCGGCGTACGCAATCAGATTCATGTGCGGGATGCCCGCCCACCGCGCGTGGTGGTCAGCCGGTCTCATGCCGCCAACGATAGCGAGCTAAAAGAGTATCTCCAGCAGATGGGTGAGCACCAAACCACGGCCATTGGCTCGTCGCTGAAGTTCTGCCTGGTGGCAGACGGTCAGGCCCAGCTCTATCCTCGCTTTGGGCCAACCAATATCTGGGACACCGCAGCAGGGCACGCCGTGGCGGTCGCTGCCGGGGCGCACGTTCATGACTGGCAGGGTAAGCCGCTGGACTATACCCCGCGCGAGTCGTTCCTGAACCCCGGTTTCCGTGTTTCTATTTACTGAGTAACCCTTGCAGCAGGCTAATCACCTGCTGCACTTCCTGCTGGGTTAACGGGCCATCTTTGGCGAACTGAATTCTGCCTTCTTTATCCAGTACCACGATAGCTGAGCCGCCCTGTTGCAGCTGCCACGCTTTCGCCGCTACGCCGTTGCTGTCGACGATAAACTGCGACCACGGAAACTCTTTCTTATTACTTTCGATGCTGCTGCGCACAAACATGCTGGTGCCAACAATTGCGTCGTCGGTGTTCACAATGGTGGTGGTCTGGTACTTATCATGCGGGAATTTTGCCGCTTTGATGGCTTCGACCATGGCCGCATTTTCTTCTTTGGCGCTCGAACGGCCGGCAATATGCTGCAGGACTCTCACTTTCCCAGGCAGCTGCGCGCTATTCCAGTTTTTATAACTAAACTTATTGTTATCCAGCACCAGTTCGCCCTTATCGGTAATGCCAATAGGGGAAACTCGCTGATTATTTTCAAAGTTGTGGGCTGAGGCCATGAGCGGCAGCAGCAGCAGAAGAGACAGCGCCAGCGTTTTGCGCAGGGTCATCGGTGACTCCTTATTGTTGTTAGCAGGTGATCCGACCACTTGGGCCGATGTTTTAAGCATATGTGCTGAATAAGCATCTGTCCCGCAAGCAAAGTGCCAGTTTGCGGGCTGACGCACATAACCCTGAAATTTGAAGGCTTACGCTGCCGTTTTTTACATTTAAAAATATTGTTCTGCAACTTTGTAATCTTTTAGTAAAAAAACTTCTACACACTAGGTGACCTTCGATATCTGGACTATAGTTTTCGAGCACCAAACTTTTTCGCCTCATTTTGTCGGGCCAAATGTAGCTCGCAGAGGCGTTAACATGCAGGAGTAAAGAACAATGAAAATTTTCCAACGTTACAACCCCCTTCAGGTGGCGAAGTACGTGAAGATCCTGTTCCGTGGACGGTTGTATATCAAGGACGTTGGCGCTTTCGAATTTGATAAGGGCAAAATCCTTGTCCCTAAAGTTAAGGATAAGCAGCACTACTCGGTCATGTCCGAGGTCAACCGCCAGGTGATGCGCTTACAGGCGGATATGGGTTAGGCCCAAAAGTTGTAAAAAAAACGGCCCCGAAGGGGCCGTTAGTGTTTATAGACAAAGAGGGAAAAAGCGTGGTTTTTCCCTCTTTGTGGCTATCAGCCGAAAACCAATGCAATGGTTTTCCTGGTTTATGTAGAAACTGCGGCTGACAATGCTTCTTTCTGGTTCTGCTGCTCGTTGCCTGAAGCGGCCCCGAAGGGGCCGTTAGTGTTTGTAGAGCTTGCTTACTGCTCCTGAGGCGCTTCGCCATCAGGCAGCTTTGGCGACAGCGCGACAGGCTTATTGTCGATACGCGTTACCAGCAGCTGGTCGATGCGGTAGTTATCAATATCCACCACCTCAAACTTGTAGCCGGAGAACTTCACCGAGTCGGTGCGTTTCGGGATCTTACGCAGCATAAACATCATGAACCCGCCGATGGTTTCGTAGTTACCGGACTGCGGGAACTCATCGATATCCAGCACGCGCATCACGTCGTCAATTGGCGTGCCGCCTTCCACCAGCCATGAGTTTTCATCGCGGGCAACGATTTGCTCTTCCATCCCCTGGCCGACCAGGTCGCCCATCAGCGTCGTCATCACGTCGTTCAGGGTAATGATACCCACCACCAGCGCGTATTCGTTCATGATAACCGCGAAGTCTTCCCCGGCGGTTTTAAAGCTTTCCAGCGCTTCGGAGAGCGTCAGGGTGTCCGGCACAATCAGGGCGTTACGCAGATGCACGCCGCTGTTCAGCGCCATGCTTTGGTTGCCCAGCACGCGGTTCAGCAGCTCTTTGGAATCAACATAGCCAACGACGTGGTCGATATCGCCGTTACACACCAGGAACTTGGAATGCGGATGTTCAGCGATGGTGGACTTCAGGCTTTGCTCGTCGGCGTGCAGGTCGAACCAAATCACGTTTTCGCGCGAGGTCATGGAAGACGGCACGGTACGCGATTCCAGCTCAAAGACGTTTTCAATCAGTTCGTGTTCCTGCTTTCGCAGCACGCCTGCCAGCGCACCGGCTTCAAACACCGCGTAAACGTCGTCAGAAGTAATGTCGTCTTTACGCACCATTGGCAGCTTGAAGATGCGGAAAATAACGTTAGCCAGGCCGTTGAAGAACCACACTAAAGGTCTGAAAACAAACAGACAGAAGCGCATCGGGTTGATAATACGTAAAGCAACCGTTTCGGGAGAAATCATACCGATGCGTTTCGGGGTGAGGTCTGCGAACAGAATGAACAGGCTGGTGACGAGGGTGAATGAGATAATAAAGCTGAGCTGGTCGGCGAGTTCTGGAGCCAGAAAACGCTCCAACAGAATTTTAAACGCCGGTGAGAAAGCCGCATCGCCGACGATACCGCCGAGAATTGCCACGGCGTTAAGGCCAATTTGTACGACGGTAAAGAACATGCCCGGCGTTTCTTGCATCTTTAGCACGCGCTGGGCATTGACGTTGCCTTCATCGGCCAGCAGCTTAAGTTTGATTTTACGAGAGGCGGCAAGCGAGATCTCAGAGATTGAGAAAAAGGCACTAATAGCAATCAGGATAAGTATTATCAAAATACTGTTTAACATAATTTATCTGGCTGTTGTGGCCAGGTCCTCGGAAGGGAAAAGTGGATAAATCTCAGGGGTCAAACACAAGAAATGCTGGCCGCTTTTGTGAACGAGCCAGCAAATTCAAGGGGTAGTATAGCGTAAGGATGGGATGTGCTACCAGAGGCTGTAATTTAACCGGCGGAAAGCCGCGTTTATATTGATCTGTTTTTTGATTAATGGGATTAACGTTTGGCGCATTGTATAAGCTGCTGTTCTTCTTTTTATCCCCGGAACTTTTCTTCTATTTTTGCCACTCACCTGACCGGTTAGCCCACTATCAGGAGAGCGTTCACATGGTCAATTCCGTTACTTCCGTGCACAGACAGGCGGCGGAGCTTCCTCCCTTACCGGAACACAGCAGCCAGCGACCGGCGTCGATCGCTTCGGGTTCATCTGTGGCCACTTCTGCTGCCGTAAGCGCGCATGAAAGCCTGCATTTCGTGGGTAACAGCGTTTATGGCTCGGCCAATGAAGCCGCGATCCATCACCAGCTTGGCACGCTGTTTGGCAAACATATTAACGGCGATAACCATGCTGAAATGCATGCTCTGATTGAGTCGAGAACCCGTGAATTACACAAAATGGGGGAAACGCCTGCCTCTGTTGAAGCCGTGCTGACTAAAGGGCACCAGTTGGACAGGCTAGGGCAAGTTGCGCGAGGTGCTGTGCGAGCTATCCCGTTTGCCGCCGCGTCTGTTGCCTACGATAAAGTTCCGCTGCTGAGCGCTTTTGCCCACACTGCGGCGGAAATTGGCCTCCATGCTGGCCTGCAGTCCAGCATCGCCGACACCATTGGCACCACGCTGCTTAACCGCGCCACGGCAACAAATCCGTGGCTGTCTGCCAAAGACAGCGACCTGCATCCGGCCATGCGTGAAGCGGTAAAAGAGGCAAAAGCGAGCTTGCTGACGACGGTGGCAGAAACCGGGTTAGCCATTCAGACCTATTCGGCACGTAACCTGGCGCGCCTGGCGACGGCGGCCACCTTGACGCATTTTGCCGGGGCGAAAGTGGCCGGTGAAGCCGATACGTGGCTGTCCGCAGCGGGCGGCGTGGTGGCGGGTGGTGCGATGAGCGCCATTCTGCATGCGGTGGACGAAAACAAAGGCCGAACCGGGCCCGAGTATTTGCTGGGGCGCAACGACTGGCAGCAGCGGTTCACTGACTTGAAAAATACGCATGTGGTGAGCGATACGCTTAAAAACGCCGCTCAGCGCGTGGCGAAGCTGCCCCTGGACATTGCCACGGATAGCCTGAAAGCGACGGCAAGCGTTCTTTCTGCACCGAGCCTTGGGAAAACGGCGATGCTGGCCGGGGGCTTTGCCGGTGTGATTAGCCTGCGTAGCGCGATTGGCGCAGCTGTTGCCCACGCCTTCCCCAGAGTGAATGCCGCTTCGCTGAGCGCCATCAGCCATTCGACCAACGTCGTGGCCTCTGCCCCGGTGTTCTTCGCCGTACCTGCGGCTGAGATCCTTGCTGACGCCGTGGCGGACAAAATGACACAAACGCTGCAGGAAAAGGTCCCTGCTGCCGTGAACTCGGCGGCAGGCTGGATCGGGCATCAGCTGCGGGCGGCCTTAAATCGCCAGCCAGCAACTTCCCTTAATGCCGCAGAGCAGCAGGTGTAAAGGAACCGATGGGGGAGTTACGTCCACACACAGGCAGTCTATTTTCGGAGCCTGATTATGCATATTAATTCTACGGCAGCGCGACCTTCAGGTCTGCCACCATTCTCCACCACATCCTCAACGGCAGCGGTGAAGGCCGCTTCCTCTGGCCTGCACGCGAGTGATTTACACGGCGATCTCAAGAATTGGACCGCTGCGGCTCCTACAGCGGAAGAAGGCAAAGCCAGAGCGGCGGCGTGTAGCGAAATAATGAATAACTTTCAGTGCCGTGGGGAAACATTAGATCTGAGCGAGCGAGGTCTGACGGCGCTACCTGACTCCCTGGGCGCGCTGACGCACCTTAAACATTTGAATTTGTCCGGCAACCCGCTGCAGACCTTTCCGGCCAAAGCGCTTTTACAGTTGGGCTCCCTGCAAACGCTGCAACTGGCGATGAATCAGCACAACCAGGGCGTACCGTTTCGTCGCTCGCATGAACGTTTTGCGGATGAAGGTTACAAACTGCAGTTTTTTGCCCAGGGCAATAACCGCGCGCAGGTAATTCATCAGCCTCCCCGGCAGAAAACGGCCTTATTCACCACCGACCTGGCACCTTGTCTGGCGGCGATGATTGTTCAGGATGGGAAAAGCCTGGCTCTGCATATGGATAATCCGCAGCGCAGTGGCTCAGGTGGGATCCCTCTGGAGGATATGCTGTCCCGGCATTTGCATCCGTCGGCGCGCAAAACCGAGGTGTTCCTGGTCGGGGCTAACGATCAGGGATCGGCGGGTAACGTGCGGGCGATGCTGGCGGCGCTGAATAAGCATGGCGTGGCAAATAACATCAGCATGGCCAGCCTCGGGAATGGGCATACTTCCGCTACGCTGGATGTGAATAATCAAAAGGCCTGGGTTGGCTTTGGCTAACGACGTTAAAGAAAAAGCCAGTCGGTTGACTGGCTTTATCGCGAAGCTTACTGAGGCGGCAGACAAACGCCGATGCCGCCAATGCCGCAGTAGCCGTGCGGATTCTTGTACAGATATTGCTGGTGGTCGTCTTCCGCGTAGTAGAACGGACCTGCGTTGGCGATTTCAGTGGTGACCTGGCGTTTATCGCCGGCGGCATTCATCGCGGCCTGGAAACGTTCAAGGCTGGCGTGGGCGGCTTTGTCCTGTTCCGGCGTGAGCGGGTATATGGCCGAACGGTACTGGGTGCCGACGTCCCCGCCCTGGCGCATCCCCTGAGCCGGATCGTGATTTTCCCAGAACACCTGTAAAAGCTGCTCGTAGCTCACGACTTTCGGATCATAAACCACTCGCACCGCTTCAGCATGGCCGGTCTGGCCGCTGCAAACTTCGCGATAGGTTGGGTTGGGCGTGTAGCCGCCGCTGTAGCCGGCCGCCGTACTGTAGACGCCAGGAATCTCCCAATACAGGCGCTCTACGCCCCAAAAACATCCCATCGCAAACAGCGCGATTTCCATCCCGTCTGGTACATTTGTCATCGAGTGTTCGTTAACCGCGTGAAGCGTGGCGACCGGCATCGGCGTGTTGCGGCCCGGCAGGGCATCGGCCTGCGTCACATTGTGAGTTTTGTCGAAGAATGACATGGTGTTGGATCTCCCGAAAATCGGCAAAAAAGCGAGCGGTTGTCATCAGACCTGCAATTGCAGACAATACATCCGAGTTACAGACTACATTACATATAAGAAAGATTTAGGCTAGTGAGTTATTTTCAACCCTCGATGTTAGGGTTTTGTTAATCCGCGGAGCGGGAATGACGTTTCCTTCCAGGGGTGGGAACAAGGATATTCAGGAGAAAACGTGCCAGTAATCCGTACTTTATGTATTACAAGCCTGTGTGTGGCGAGCGCATGGGCAAACGCCGCGAGCGTGCGTTTGCAGGTTGAGGGACTCAGCGGTGAACTGCAAAAAAACGTCCGCGCTCAGCTTTCAACCATCCAAAGCGATGAAGTGACGCCGGATCGTCGCTTCCAGGCACGCGTCGACGACGCCATTCGCGCAGGGCTAAAGGCGTTGGGCTACTACGAGCCCACCATCAATTTCACGCTTAAACCACCGCCGCAGAACGGGGGGCGTCAGGTTTTGCTGGCACAAGTTGACGCCGGGCAGCCCGTGTTAATCGGCGGCACTGATGTGATTTTGCGCGGCGGTGCGCGGACGGATAAAGACTATCTGGCATTGCTGCCCAAGCGGCCAAAAATAGGTACCGTGCTCGATCACGCTGACTACGATAACTTCAAAAAAAGCCTCTCCAGTATCGCGCTGCGTAAGGGCTACTTCGACAGCGATTTCCGTAAGAGCCAGCTAGGTGTATCTCTCGAAAGGCATCAGGCATTCTGGGATATCGACTACGACAGCGGCGAGCGCTATCGCTTTGGGGCGGTGACCTTTCAGGGCTCCCAGATTCGCGAAGAGTATTTGCAAAATCTTGTGCCCTTCAAGCAAGGGGACTATTACCAGTCGAGCGATCTGGCCGAGCTTAACCGCCGCCTGTCCGCCACCGGCTGGTTTAACTCCGTAGTGGTGGCGCCCGAATTTGACAAATCACGCCAGACTAAAGTGCTGCCATTGCAGGGCGTGGTGACGCCGCGCACTGAAAACACAATTGAAACCGGGGTGGGTTACTCCACGGACGTAGGGCCGCGCGTGAAGGCCAGCTGGAAAAAACCGTGGATGAACTCCTACGGCCACAGCCTGACAACCAGCACCAGCCTTTCCGGGCCGGAGCAAACGCTCGATTTCAGCTACAAAGTTCCGCTGTTAAAAAGTCCGCTGGAGCAGTACTACCTGGTCCAGGGCGGTTTTAAGCGAACCGATCTCAACGACACAAAATCGGACTCCACCACCGTAGCGCTGTCCCGTTACTGGGATATGTCCAGCGGCTGGCAACGCGCCGTTAACCTGCGCTGGAGCCTCGACCACTTTACGCAGGCAGATGTCACCAACACGACCATGCTGCTTTACCCCGGCGTCAGCCTGAACCGTACCCGCTCACGTGGGGGCCTGATGCCTACGTGGGGTGACTCACAGCGTTACTCGATCGATGTCTCTAATACGGCCTGGGGTTCCGGCGTCGATTTCGGCGTGTTCCAGGCACAAAACGTTTGGATACGTTCGCTGTATGAAAAACATCGTTTTGTCGTGCGCGGCAACGTGGGGTGGATCGAAACCAACGACTTCAAAAAAGTGCCGCCTGATCTGCGTTTCTTCGCCGGGGGCGACCGCAGTATTCGTGGCTATAAATACAAATCGATATCGCCAGAAGATAGCAACGGCAAGTTAACGGGGGCCTCCAAGCTGGCAACCGGCTCGCTGGAGTACCAGTACAACGTGACCGGCAAATGGTGGGGCGCGGCGTTCGTTGACTCCGGTGAAGCGGTGAATGACATCAAACGCAGCAACTTCAAAACCGGCGCGGGCGTTGGCGTGCGCTGGCAGTCCCCGGTTGGGCCTATCAAGCTCGACTTCGCCGTACCGGTGGGTGACAAGGAAGAGCACGGTTTACAGTTTTACATCGGTTTGGGGCCTGAACTATGAGTCGCTGGAAGAAAATAAGCCTCGCGGTGCTGGCTGTGATTGTGCTGCTGATCGCAGCAGTCGGTTTCCTGGTGGGGACTACGCCAGGACTGCATTTGCTGTTTAAAGGCGCTAATCGCTGGGTGCCGGGGCTGAATATCGCTCAGGTTGACGGCGGCTGGCGTAATCTGATGTTAAAGAACCTGCGCTATGAGCAGCCCGGGGTCGCGGTGCGTGCGGGCGAGGTTCACCTTGCGGTGAAGCTAAACTGCCTGTGGCACAGCAGCCTGTGCGTAAATGATTTCTCGCTGAAAGATGTGGATGTTGCGGTCGACACGAAAAAAATGCCGCCGTCTGCCCCGGTGCAGGAAGAGGACAGCGGCCCGCTGAACCTCTCCACGCCGTACCCGATTACCCTGAGCCGCGTGGCGTTGAATAACGTTAACGTGAAAATCGACGACACCACCGTCTCGGTGATGGACTTCACCAGCGGCCTGACCTGGGAGCAGCGCAACCTGACGCTGACCCCGACATCGCTTGAAGGCTTGCTGATTGCGTTGCCGAAGGCCGCGCAGGTGGCAAAAGAAGAGATTGTTGAGCCGAAAATTCAACACCCTCAGCCGGAAGAAGCGCCGCTCGGGGAAACGCTGAAGCAACTGTTTGAGAAGCCGCTGCTGCCGGAAATGACGGATGTGAATTTGCCGGTAAATCTGAATATTCAGGAGTTTCGCGGCGCACGCCTGCGACTGACCGGCGATACGGATTTGCTGGTCAACTCGCTGCTGCTGAAAGTGAGCAGCATCGACGGCAATCTCAAGCTGGATGCGTTGGATGTGGACTCCTCTCAGGGGCTGGTGAATGCCACCGGCAGCGCGCAGCTACGCGACAACTGGCCGGTTGACTTAACGCTCAACAGCACGCTGAACATCGACCCGCTGAAAGGCGAAAAGGTGAAGATGACCGTGGGCGGCGCCCTGCGCGACGAGCTCAAAGTGGGCGTCAACCTTTCAGGGCCGGTGGGGATGCAGTTGAATGCCAAAACCCGACTTGCCGAAGCCGGGCTGCCGCTCAACGTTGAACTGGACAGCAAGCAGCTTGCCTGGCCGCTGACCGGCGAGAAGCAGTACCAGGCCGACGATCTTAAACTGCGTCTGACCGGTAAAATGACCGACTACAAGCTCGCCTTTAGTACTGCCGTGAAGGGCGATCAGGTTCCACCTGCCACCATCACGCTGGACGGCAAAGGCAACGAACAGCAGTTTAGCCTCGATAAGCTGCGCGTGGCTGCGCTACAGGGGAATACGGATCTGAAAGCGCTGGTGGACTGGAGCAAAGCCATCAGCTGGCAGGGGGAGTTAACGCTGGCCGGCATCAACACGGCTAAGCAGTTCCCGGACTGGCCCGCGAAGCTGGACGGTAAGATCAAAACCCGGGGCAGCCTGTATGGCGGCAGCTGGCAGCTGGATATTCCCGAGCTGAAGCTTGCCGGCAATGTGAAGCAGAATAAGGTCAATGTGGAAGGCACTCTGCAGGGTAGCAGCTACATGCAGTGGAAGGTGCCGGGCCTGCATGTGGCGCTGGGCCGCAATACGGTGGATGTGAAAGGCGAACTGGGCGAAAAAGATCTCAACCTGGACGCAAATATCAATGCCCCAAATCTGGATAACGCCTTGCCTGGTTTAGGCGGAACGGCGAAAGGGATCGTGAAGGTTCGCGGCGACGTGAAAGCGCCACAATTGCTGGCTGACCTGACCGCTAACGGCCTGCGCTGGCAGGAGTTGACGATTGCCCGTGTTCTGCTGAAAGGCGATGTAAAATCGAGCGACCAAATTGCCGGGAACCTCAACCTGCGCGTAGAACGTGTTGCTCAGCCGGGCGTGAAGGTTGATCTGGTCACGCTGGACGCGAAGGGTGATGAGAAGCAGCACCAGCTTCAACTGCGCGTTCAGGGAGAGCCTGTTTCCGGGCGCCTCAACCTGAGCGGCAGCTTCGACCGTAACGAAGAGCGCTGGCGCGGCAAGTTAACGGATACGCGTTTTGATACGCCGGTAGGACCGTGGGCGCTCAACCGCGAGCTGACGCTGGACTTCCGCAATAAAGAACAGAAAATCGCCATTGGCCCGCACTGCTGGGTTAACCCGAATGCCGAACTGTGTGTGCCGCAAACTATCGACGCCGGGGCGAAGGGGCGGGCGCTGGTAAACCTCAACCGCTTCGATCTTGCCATGCTTAAACCAGTGATGCCGGCGGATACTCAGGCCAGCGGCATGTTTACCGGTAAGGCAGACGTGAGCTGGGACAGCGAAGCTGGTGGCCTGCCGCAGGGCCAGGTGACGCTCAGCGGGCGCGGCGTGAAAGTGGCGCAGGTCGTGAACGGCAATACTTTGCCGGTTGCCTTCGACACGCTAAACCTCAACGCCGAACTGAAGAATAACCGCGCCCAGCTTGGCTGGCTGGTGAAGGTGGCGAATAACGGGCAGTTCGACGGCCAGGTTCAAATCACCGACCCACAGGGGCGGCGTAACCTTGGCGGCAACGTCAATATTCGCAACTTCTCCCTGGCGATTGCTAACGCCATCTTCTCGAAAGGCGAAAAGGCGGACGGTACGCTGAACGCGAACTTACGCCTCGGCGGCAACCTTGAGCGGCCGCAGATGTTCGGACAAATGCAGCTTAATGGCGTCGATGTCGAAGGCAACTTTATGCCGTTCGAGATGCAGCCTAGCCAGATTGCCATGAACTTTAACGGGATGAACTCCACGCTGCAGGGCGTGGTGCGCACGAAGCAGGGGCAGATTGTGTTAAGCGGTGACGCCGACTGGACGCAAATCGACAACTGGCGGGCGCGCATAGCCGCGAAGGGCAGCAAAGTGCGCATTACCGTGCCGCCGATGGTGCGCCTGGACGTTTCCCCGGATATTGAATTTGTGGCCACGCCAAGCCTGTTTACCCTCAACGGTAACGTTGATGTGCCGTGGGCGCGAATCGTGGTGCATGATGTGCCGGACAGCGCCGTGGGCGTCTCCAGCGATGAAGTGATGCTGGATAAAGATCTGAAGCCGATTAACCCTAAATCTGCCGGGATCCCGATCAACAGCAACCTGACGATTCACGTCGGCAACAACGTGCGGCTGGACGCTTTCGGCCTGAAAGCACGTCTGACCGGCGACCTGAAAATGGTGCAGGACAAGCAGGGACTCGGCCTCAACGGCCAGATCAACATTCCTCAGGGCCGATTCCATGCTTACGGGCAGGATCTTATCGTCCGCAAAGGCGAGCTGTTGTTCTCCGGCCCGCCGGACAACCCGTACCTGAATATTGAAGCCATCCGTAACCCGGACTCGACCGAAAACAGCGTGACGGCTGGCGTGCGTGTGACCGGCCCGGCAGATGAACCAAAAGCTGAAATATTCTCGGATCCGGCGATGTCCCAGCAGGAAGCCTTGTCCTACCTGCTTCGCGGCCAGGGCTTAGACACTTCCGGCAACGACGGCGACGCGATGACATCGATGCTTGTGGGTCTGGGGGTTGCACAAAGTGGTCAGGTTGTGGGTAAAATCGGCGAGACGTTTGGCGTAAGCAATCTGGCGCTCGACACCGCGGGGGTGGGTGATTCCTCTCAGGTGGTGGTTAGCGGCTATGTACTGCCGGGTCTACAGGTTAAATATGGCGTAGGTATTTTTGACTCTCTGGCGACGTTAACGTTACGTTATCGTCTGATGCCTAAGCTGTATCTGGAAGCGGTGTCTGGCGTAGATCAGGCACTAGATCTGCTCTATCAGTTTGAGTTTTAGCAATGCGAATATTTGTTTACGGCAGTTTACGACGCAAACAAGGCAACAGCCACTGGATGACCAACGCCCAGTGGCTGGGCGACCACACGCAGGAAAACTACGTGTTGTATAGCCTTGGGCATTATCCAGGCGCCGTGCCGGGTGATGGCGTGGTCTCCGGCGAAGTTTACCGGATAGACGCCTCTACGCTTTCTGAGCTGGACGCGCTGCGCACCAAAGGGGGAGAGTACAGCCGTCAGCTGATTCAGACCCCTTACGGCGGCGCGTGGATGTATGTCTATCAGCGTCCTGTCGAGGGGTTAACCCGTATCGACAGCGGGAACTGGCTGGATCGAGAAAAGTATTAATCACACCTAAGCGGCCACGCCAACACGTGGCCGTTTTTTTGCCTGTCTGCCTGATGAGGTGGAGGCAGAAACAAAAACACCGCCCTTGGGCGGTGTTTTTTCTTTCTGGCGGGCTAACTTACTTCTTAGCTGCGCGTTCGAAAGAAGCGATGATTTCAGCTTTAGCAGCTTCGGCGTTATCCCAGCCGTCAACTTTCACCCATTTGCCTTTCTCGAGATCTTTGTAGTGCTCGAAGAAGTGAGTGATCTGCGCTTTCAGCAGTTCTGGCAGGTCGTTCACATCTTTGATGTGATCGTACTCTTTGCTCAGTTTGGTGTGCGGAACCGCAACCAGTTTTGCATCTTCGCCAGACTCGTCGGTCATTTTCAGAACGCCAACTGGACGGCAACGGATCACGCTACCTGGCTCCAGCGGGTATGGAGTTGGGACCAGCACGTCAACCGGGTCACCGTCCAGAGACAGGGTGTGGTTGATGTAACCGTAGTTGCACGGGTAGAACATCGCGGTAGACATGAAACGGTCAACAAACAGCGCGCCGCTCTCTTTGTCTACTTCGTATTTGATTGGATCGGCGTTAGCAGGGATTTCGATAACAACGTAGATGTCTTCCGGCAGATCTTTACCCGCAGGGACGTTGAGTAAGCTCATGTCTGTTTCCTTTAACCTGGTGTATTTCAAGTGCCCGATATTATAGCCAACTGCGGTTAAATGTCTTTTGCTGTTTTTTGACCGCTACCCTCCGGATGCACCAAATGCCCCGCTTCAGGCTACTCAAATCTTGAGTCATTTCATTGTCATAATTGAGTTAAACATCATGGCAACAAGCACTTAACGAACGTAAATCACGCAAATTGATTAAACAATTTCCGAAAATTGCCGATAACACGCTCACTACTTTATTCATGAGCCATCGTTAAACCGGGAATTAAGCATGTTGAGAAATTTGTCGATTCGCACGGGGCTGCTGACGCTGTTAGCGGTTATGACGTTCTTGCTGTTGGTTGTAAGCGGCATCGGCATTTATGCCCTGCAGCAAAGTTCCACTTCTCTTGAGCGCATCAACCGCCTGCAGGGTGAGCAAATGGTGCGCATTAGCGATGGCTATATTCTGCTGCTTCGCGCCAGAAACGAGGCAAGCCAGGCGGTGCGCCAGATGGAAATTGGCATGCTGGACGACGCGACAAAAGCCACGCAGAATATCGTGGGTGAAGTTGGGCTGGCGCAGAAAAACCTGAAGTCCGTCATCGACAGCGGCGTGAATGACGACCAGGGTAACGCCCTGCTTACCGGCCTGGCGCAAAGCTTTGGCGCCTATCAGGCACAAGGTATTACGCCGATGCTGGCCGCGCTGCAAAAGCAAAGCCCGGACGACTATTACGACCTGCTGGAAAAAAGCCTGATCCCGCTGGGACAGAAGTTTGATAATGACGTGCAGGCTTTCCAGAGCTGGGGCGAAACGCGCGGAAACAGTGAAGTGGCTGCCGTTCAGCTGCACAAGACCCTTGTTCTGGGCTTTATTATTTTTGCCGCACTGCTGACCGCCGCGATTATTGTGCTGGTCTGGCTGGCGCTGCGTCACCTGCTGTTGAAGCCGCTGGATGAGGCGATTCACCAACTGGAGTTTGTGGCCGATGGCGACCTGACCCAACCGCTTCCGCAAACGGGCAACAATGAATTTGGCCGTCTTGCCAGCGCGATTGTGGCGATGAGAACCTCGCTGGTGGAGTCGGTCAGCCGCGTGCGGGATGCCTCTTCCCAGATTGATACCGGCAGCCGTGAACTGGCGGCCGGCAACCTCAATCTTTCTCAGCGTACGGAGTCCACGGCGACCTCGTTGGAAGAAACAGCGGCCAGCATGGAGCAAATTACCGCGACGGTGAAGCAAAACGCCGATAACGCCGAGCAGGCGCACAAGCTGGCGAAAGTCGTCTCCGATACCGCCGACCGCGGCAGCGAAATGGTGTGCTACGTCATTGAGAAAATGCGCGATATTTCCGGTAGCGCGGGGCGTATCGCCGACATCCTGAGCGTTATCGACGGCATCGCTTTCCAGACCAATATTCTGGCCCTTAACGCTTCGGTGGAAGCTGCCCGCGCGGGTGAACAAGGCCGTGGTTTTGCCGTGGTCGCCGGTGAAGTTCGTACCCTGGCAAGCCGCAGCGCCGAGGCAGCAAAAGAGATCCGCGCATTGATTTCCGATTCGCAAACGCACGTGGGTGAGGGCAGCGAGCTGGCGCAGCAGGCCGGGGAAACCATGGACGAAATCGCCGAAGAAATTATGCGCATGACCAAACTGGTTCGCGAAATTGCCAACGCGTCAAACGAGCAAAGCCACGGTATTGAGCAGGTGAATATTGCGGTCAGCCAGATGGATGAAGCGGCACAGCAGAACGCGGCTTTAGTTGAGCAGTCCACTGCGGCAACGCATTCGCTTGAAGAGCAGTCGCAGCAGCTGGTCGCCGCGATGGCTTCGTTCCGCTATTAATCTCGTCACGCCTCTCCCATAAAGGAGAGGCGTATCACGTTGGGAAATCAGGCGTCCGGGTATTCGCGAATAAAACGCTCTACGTCATCGACCATGTGTTTTGTGCCGACGAAGAACGGGCGGCGCTGGTGCAGCGTGGTTGGGATGATATCCAGAATTCTCTCTTTCCCGTCGCTGGCTTTCCCGCCGGCCTGTTCCGCGAGGAACGCCATTGGGTTGCCCTCATACAGCAAACGCAGCTTGCCTTCCGGGTGGCTGGCGGTGCTTGGGTAAAGATAAATCCCGCCTTTCAGCAGGTTGCGGTGGAAGTCCGCCACCAGTGAACCGATGTAGCGCGAGGTGTACGGGCGCTTGCTGGCGGCATCTTCTTCTTGGCAGAACTTGATGTACTTCTTCACGCCGGTCGGGAATTTAATGTAGTTGCCTTCGTTAATGGAGTAGGTGTTGCCTCTCTCCGGGAAGCGCATACGTTCCTGACTCAGGCAGAAAACGCCGAGAGAAGGATCGTAGGTGAAGGCGTGTACGCCGCAGCCGGTGGTGTAAACCAGCATCGTTGATGAGCCGTAAACCACGTAGCCGGCGGCAACCTGTTGGTTACCCGGCTGGAGGAAATCCTCCTCGGTGACCGGCGTGCCGACTGGCGTAATGCGGCGGTAAATAGAGAAAATGGTGCCAACGGACACGTTGACATCGATGTTAGAAGATCCGTCAAGCGGGTCCATCAGCACGACATATTTTGCCTGCTCGGCGCCTTCAAAGACCACGATCTCGTCTTCTTCTTCGGAGGCGATACCGGCCACAATACCGCGCGCTTTTAACGCTGCCTTCAGTTTTTCATTCGCGAACAGGTCGAGTTTTTGCTGCTCTTCGCCCTGCACGTTTTCGGCACCGCTCGCCCCCAGGATATCGACCAGACCGGCCTTATTGATATCGCGGTGGATGATTTTAGCGCCCAGCTTTATTGCCGACAGTAAAGCCGTGAGCTCACCGGTAGCATGGGAAAACTCATGCTGCTTTTCGACAATAAATTCACCTAACGTTTTCATAACACTTTCCCTGCATCATTATGTTGGATAAAGCGATCGCAACAATCTTAACAAATTTTCAAATTGTCGCGCACTGGTGAATCGCGCCAGCAAGATAAGGAATATCCTGAAATGCGTTTCGCCTCCGCAGCCATGCGGTTAGAATGTGCGCCAAACAAAGAAAGGATAGTTTCGTATGCGCATTCATATTCTAGGGATCTGTGGCACCTTTATGGGCGGCCTGGCGATGCTGGCACGCTCTTTAGGGCATGAAGTGACGGGCTCGGACGCCAATGTTTACCCACCGATGAGTACGCTGCTCGAAGAGCAGGGGATCTCGTTAATCGAAGGTTATGACGCAAGCCAGCTCGACCCGCACCCGGACCTGGTGATCATCGGCAACGCGATGACGCGCGGTAATCCGTGCGTGGAAGCCGTTCTTGAGCAGGGCATTCCGTATATGTCCGGCCCGCAGTGGCTGCATGATTTTGTGCTGCGTGACCGCTGGGTGATTGCGGTGGCGGGGACGCACGGGAAAACCACCACCGCCGGTATGGCGACCTGGATCCTTGAAGCCTGCGGCTACAAGCCTGGCTTTGTTATCGGCGGCGTACCGGGCAACTTTGACGTCTCTGCGCGTCTGGGCGATAGCCCCTTCTTCGTTATTGAAGCCGATGAATATGACTGCGCGTTCTTCGACAAACGCTCCAAATTTGTCCATTACTGCCCGCGGACGCTGATCCTCAATAACCTTGAGTTCGATCACGCGGATATCTTTGACGATCTGAAAGCGATCCAGAAGCAGTTCCATCACCTGGTGCGCATTGTCCCGGGGCAGGGCAAAATTATCTGGCCGGAAAACGACGCCAATCTGAAGCAAACCCTGGCGATGGGCTGCTGGAGTGAGCAGGAGCTGGTGGGCGATCAGGGCCACTGGCAGGCGAAGAAGCTGACGACCGATGCTTCTCAGTGGGAAGTTTACCTGGATGGCGAATGCGTTGGCACCGTGAACTGGCAGCTGGTCGGCGAACACAACATGCATAACGGCCTGATGGCTATTGCCGCTGCCCGCCATGTTGGCGTTACCCCCGCTGACGCGGCCCAGGCGCTGGGTAGTTTTGTGAACGCTCGTCGCCGCCTTGAACTGCGCGGCGAAGCGCATGGCGTCACCGTTTATGACGATTTTGCACATCACCCGACGGCGATTCTGGCTACGCTTGCTGCCCTGCGCGGGAAAGTGGGCGGCACCGCTCGCATTCTGGCCGTGCTGGAACCTCGTTCTAACACCATGAAAATGGGCGTCTGCAAAGACGATCTGGCTCCTTCGCTGGGGCGCGCGGACGAAGTGTTCCTGCTTCAGCCGCAGCACATTCCGTGGCAGGTTGCTGAAGTGGCGGAAGCGTGCGTGCAGCCAGCGCACTGGAGCGCAGACGTGGACACGCTCGCGGAGATGGTAGTGAAAACGGCCCAGCCTGGCGACCATATTCTGGTCATGAGCAACGGCGGCTTCGGCGGTATTCATCAGAAACTGCTGGATGGTCTGGCGAAGAAAGCTGAACAGCAGAGTGAGCAGGCGTTTTAAGCGCAGAGTATGATGAGAAAAAGGGCGTGCCTTACGGGACGCCCTTTTTGTTTAGTAGAGTTCAGGGGGCCTTAGAATCTGGCCCAAAGCGGTTAGTTCCCGGCGTGCCATCCTGGCAGTTGAATGCCAGAATAATCAGCCAGCCGACAATCGGGATTAACAGCAGCAGCAGCCACCAGGCTGAGCGGTCGGTGTCGTGCAGGCGGCGAAACTGGACTGCCCAAAGCGGCAGCAAAACCAGAACGGTATAAATCGTGGTGAGCGCCCCTTCATCCTTGGCGATGTGAAGCCCAAGCATTTTATCCAGCACGCTCAGCACGCCCGCCAGGATGAAGTTCACCAGATGAAACATCCAATACTCTTTGCGGCGAGCCCGCCCGCCAAACCCAATGTAATTTCTTAATGCTTTGAAATACCAATCCATCTAAGGCCTGCCTTGATTATCCGACAATCACCTGAACGGGAAGCGATCGATTCAAGAATAGTCGTGAATGCACAGGCCGTAAATCGTTGTTGTGCTGAATATTCTTAACTCTTCCTAAACCGCTCATCTCGCCCGTGCGGCTCGTCTAAATCTTGTGCAGGGCCGATGGAAATGATGCCGGTTGGGTTGATAGTTTTATGGCTGCAATAATAGTGGGTACGGATATGCGGGAAACTTACCGTTTCACGGACGCCGGGTAACTGATAGATATCGCGCAGGAAGCCGTAAAGATTTGGGTAGTCGCTGATGCGGTATTTATCGCACTTAAAGTGGGTGACATACACCGGGTCAAAACGGACAAGGGTCGTCCACAGGCGAATGTCTGCCTCGGTTAGCTGCGGGCCGGTTAAGTAGCGATGCTGGCCAAGAATTTGCTCCAGACGCGCCAGGGAGATAAAGACTTTTTCAACGGCTTCATCGTAGGCTTCCTGAGAAGTGGCAAAGCCCGCTTTGTATACGCCGTTATTCACCGTGTCATAAATCCAGCCGTTCAGCTCATCAATCTCGCCTTTTAGCTCGTCGGGGTAATAGTTGCCGGGACGCGCACCCAGGGCATCAAAAGCCGTATTAAACATCCGAATGATTTCTGCGGACTCGTTGCTGACGATCGTCTGGTTTTTCTTATCCCAAAGTACGGGCACCGTCACGCGGCCCGTGTAATGAGGATCGGCCTGCAGATAAAGCTGGTAGAGGAACTCATGGTGGTAAAGCGTGTCGCCGGTTGCCTCCGGGAAATTTTCCGCGAACGTCCAGCCGTTTTGCAGCATCAACGGGTTAACGACGGAAACGGAAATAAAGGGCTCGAGGCCTTTTAGCTTACGCACGATAAGCGTCCGGTGCGCCCAGGGGCAGGCAAGAGACACATAGAGATGATAGCGATCTTTCTCTGCGGCGAATCCCGCTTTGCCGGAAGGGCCTGCTGCACCGTCGGCAGTCAGCCAGTTGCGGAAGGCGGATTCAGAGCGTTTAAAGCGGCCGCCGGTCGATTTGGTGTCGTACCAGACGTCATGCCAGACGCCGTCGATGAGTTGTCCCATTTTTTCTCCTCCTCAATAGCAAAAAAGCGAAGACGGTGTCTTCGCTTTCTCGGTGTTCATCAGTATAGAACGCTTACCATTTTTTATTCAGGACGCGGTCAAGGCTGATTGCGCCTGGGCCGAAGACCGCCAGCAACAGGTAGCCACCTGCGATGGTGAAGTTTTTCATGAACATAATAGAGTTCACGCCTTCAGCAAAGTTGCTGTGGAACAGGAACGCGGTCAGCACGGTAAACAGCGCAGTGATCAGCGCGGTTGTACGGGTCAGGAAGCCGAACAGAATAGCCAGACCGCCGCCGAACTCAAGCAGAATGGTCAGCGGCAGCAGCGCACCCGGCACGCCCATGGCTTCCATGTACTGCTGTGTGCCTGCATAACCGGTGATTTTGCCCCAGCCAGCGGTAATAAACAGGATTGGCATCAGAATACGAGCAACCAGTACGCCAACATCTTCTAATTTTTTCATTTTTCTCTCCAGCGGTTCTTTTTTTCCGGCGTTCTCGGCCAGGGCTTAAAAGGTGTGCAAACTCCAGTGATTACCGATGTTTGCTGTCGATGGGGAGGATAATAGACGGGGTGAAAAAAGATTGTTAGCAAGGAAAACTGTCTAAGTTCTTCAAATATCCTGAGGAAACTAAGTCAGGAAAGTAAAAATACGAGGTATGGAAGAGAAGGGGCAGAAATAAAAACACCGCCAGAGGCGGTGTTTAAGTTTAGCGCGAAGGCGTGTTAAGCGTGTTACGAATCAGCCGCCAGGTGCTCCAGGCGCCAAATCCTCGTTTGGCCCAGCGCATGAACTTACCTGGGTGCTTCACCGTCCAGATTGCCAACACGCTGCTGGCGATCATCGCGTAGCTACGCAGGCTGACTAAGGTGTTCCAGCCGCGATCGTAGGGGCTGGTGACCTGCAGCCAGTCGCGTTTTGCGGCGCTGAGATCGAGCCGCTGCTGCTGAACCTGACTGAGCAGATAGGCTTTACGTTTATCACGTTCGGCATCGCTCATCGCTTATCCTCTTCCAGCAGGGCCCTGTCGTTTTCCAGCTCGCGCCGGGTGTGGCGCAGCAGGGTTGATTGACGGGACTTCCGCAGCGTCCAGATACCGCCGATCAATGCCAGCGACAGCAGGACGACGGTGGTAGCAATCATGGCGTTAAGACGATACTGCGGATCAACGGCCCAGATAATCAGCACCATCAGGCTCATTAAGCCAAAGGCAGCGAACAGCATGGTCAGCCCCAGCATCAGCAGCAGCTGAACGATGTGCGCTTTTTCCTCTTCCAGTTCGACGACGGCAAGACGCACGCGCGTTTCGACCATGCCGACCAGAATCGTCACCAGCCGCTGGCCAACGCCGAGTACGCTTTTGCCCGGCCCCTGGCTTTGGTGAGAATCCGCCATCTTAGCGACGTGCCAGCAGCACACCCAGCACGACGCCTACCGCCGCACCAATGCCTACACCGGTCCAAGGGTTCTCGCGAACATAATCATCCGCTTTGGCAGCCGCTTCACGGGTCTGTTTGGCGATGGCTTCGCTGGTTTCACCCAGGCGATCCCGGCTCTCTTTTAGCGTTTTTTCCGCTTTGGCACGCAGTTTGTCCAGTTCAGTTTTTGACTTGTCCGTGGACGCACTCAGGACTTCTTCAAGCGTATCTGCCAGGGATTTCAACTCAGCGCGTAAATGTTCTGACGTAGTATCTTTTGACATAGTTCTCTCCGAGTGTTTGAGATGGATCCTTAAAGTCTGCGACTACACAATCAGTAATCACGCTTCTCTAAAGCTTTGAGGCTATCTTCTGCTTCCGCAAGTTTCTTCTCGCGTTTGGTGATTTTGTCCGGGTCACCCTTCTGACGGGCTTCGATGAGATCGGCTTTACGCTCTTCGATTTCCGCTTTTTGTTTGGCTATCTTCTTTTGGTGCTCCGCACGCAGGCTAGTGTCGCTGCAGTTGGTGCGTACTTCACTCAGGGCCTTTTTCAGGCCATCAATACGGTGCTGATTATTATGTTTTTCCGCATAGCCAATCTCGCGTTGAATATCCTGCTCTTTCTCGTTGCACAAGGTATTTGCCTGTGCGGCAGAGGTTAGCGTGAGTAAAGCAAGAGCCAGTACGGTGCGGTAATTCATGGTTAAACCTTCCATTGTAAGACGAATCATAAAAGTATCAGACGATCATACTCCATGCGTCGTTCCAGAGTGTCGAAAAAGCGCAGATAAAGCGTAGTAAAAACAGCTAAAGCATAGTCATGAATCTGCTAAAAACCTAGAAGATGATAGCAAATTCAGACTGAAAGAAGGGGTCAGCCGAGGTGGTTGTGGTCAGGGCGCAGAATAGAGAGCCAGGCTAGCGCGTCTTTATCGCCGTCCTGCTGGGCAATGACATACCCCTGAGGCAGCGTGCGGTTGAGGACTTCTTTCGCCGCCTCACTCTGCGCGCTGGAATCAAACGTAACCAATAGCGTGTTATTGAGCGGCGTAATGCTTTTAAAGCGGATACCGTTGGCATCCAGGTGGTGCCAGACATAAAAGCCATCGGGAATACTCCCGCCCTGCCGCGAGGCACGAATTTCGAGGGTGGAATCCTTATTCTGCATGCCGGACCACACCATCAGCGATGCAATCGCCAGGGCCCCAACAAGCAGCGCCGCCTTCAGGCGGCGTGTGAACGCTAATTTCATCGAATCCCTCTAACTGCTCTGGCCGCGTTTTTTACGCCAAAGCACGATTAACGAACCGACCAGACCGATGACCAGAAGCACCACCGGGATCAGCATCAGGCATGACATCAGGGCGTCTTCGTACTTCAGGAAGACAGGCGTTTTGCCCAGCAGATAACCCAGGGTGGTCAGAATCAATATCCACAGCAGGCCGCTCATCCAGTTGAAGAACTGAAAACGTGCGCTACTAAGACCTGATAATCCGGCAATAGTTGGCAGCAGGGTACGAACAAAAGCAATAAAGCGGCCAATGAGCAGCGCAGACAGCCCGTGCTTATGGAAAAGCTGATGTGAGCGCTGGTGATAATGGGCCGGCAGGTGCGACAGCCAGTTTTGTACAATACGGGTATTTCCCAACCAGCGCCCCTGGATATAGCCCAGCCAGCTGCCGAGGCTCGCGGCTATGGTCAACAGCGCCAGCGTTTCCGGGAAACCCATCGCCCCTTTGGCGATCAGTACCCCGACCAGTACCAGCAGGCTGTCGCCGGGTAAGAACGCAGCCGGAAGTATGCCGTTCTCAAGAAATATAATCATGAACAGCACAAAATAGAGCATGCCAATCATCGATGGATTGGCAAGCGTTTCAAAATCCTGGCTCCAGAGAGCGGAAAGCAGTTGAGTCAGTAGTTCCATTCAGGGTTCCTGGCACTTCGTTTAGGCCGCCGGTGAAACGGATGAGCAGAATGCAGCATGGTTTTTATTCTTATTTGCTGACAACAACCCACTGCCTGTGCTGCGGTGTCGGACTAATACCACGCGAAACGACAGCGGGATGGCGCTGAGCCCACACAGGCTGTGAAATTGCATCTAATTGTAACAAAACTACGCGTTATACGTCACAGTATTTGCAGTTTGTTGAGGAATGATTTTGCTTACTGGGGGAGAGGCTGGCGAGGGTATTTACAAACGCTGACACTATTTATGGTTTGCTTACCCTCGACCGGAAAAATGACTATTTTTGACCGTTTGCGGCTGTATCAAGGTGAATGACCGGGTTTTCTGCAAAGAAATAGCGGTCGGCATTGAATTCAAAATCATCGCTGGTGGCGTTAAACAGCATTTGACGGGTGTTTTCCAGATGCTGCCACATCGCCAGTTTTGCCGCATGTGGATCTTTACGAATCAGAGCTTTAAGAATCTGATCGTGATCATCACACCAGTTGTCTACCGGGCGCATATCGATGTGTTCGTGCAGTTTCTTCCAGTACGGGTTGTGGATGCGGTGACTCCACATTTTTTCGACGATGGTCGCCAGCGCGCCGTTTTGCGTAGCCAGTGCAACCTGGACGTGAAACTGCAGATCCCACTCAGAATCACGGTAAGTTTGCTCTTTTCGCGCTTTTTCCTGGATCTCCATCAGTTTCACAATATCTTGCTTGGTGACCTGGGTGGCGGCGAACTCCGCGATATTACTTTCAATAAGCTGCCTCGCCTGCAGCAGCTCGAAAGGGCCATAATTGGCAAACTCAAAACGCTCATCCGGCACGGTCATGTATTTTGCCTGGTTAGACATGACGTGAATGCCCGAGCCCTTGCGAACCTCAACGTAGCCTTCCACTTCCAGCATGATGATTGCTTCGCGGACGACGGTGCGGCTGACGTTTTTCTCTTCGGCGATAAACCGCTCCGCAGGCAGTTTTTCCCCGACCTGATAAACACCGGTTTCAATGCGTTGTTTTAATTCGGCGGCAAGCTGCTGATAAAGGCGGCGGGGTTCTACGGCATCCATAAGTTGCTCCGGAAGAGGGCTGTACGTGAATAAATTTGTTATACCACTTTTCCCGGTGACGCTCTAGCAACCAACGTGAGAATTGCCGCCCGAAGGCGGCGGTTTTTATATCAAGACTGTGTCACGGCCTCCGGGGCGGGAGCAGTGGCTGCGAGTTCGCTGGCAGACTGGTTTTTCAGCACCGTCCAGATAACAATCGCGCCGAGGAGATCGAACACGGCAAGCGCCGCGAAAAGCGGACTGAATCCCATTGTGTCGGCCAGCGCGCCGACGACCAGGGCAAACAAGGTGCTGGCGGTCCAGGCTGCCATGCCCGTCAGGCCGTTCGCCGTGGCGACTTCGTTCCGGCCAAAAACGTCGGACGACAGGGTGATTAACGCCCCGGACAGCGCCTGATGAGCAAATCCACCCACGCAGAGCAAGGCAATCGCCACGTAAGGGCTGGTAAACAGGCCTATCGTGCCAGGCCCAATCATCAGGATGGCCCCCATAGTGACCACCAGCTTGCGAGAAACAATCAGGTTAACGCCAAACCAACGCTGGAACAGCGGCGGTAAATAGCCCCCAAGAATGCAGCCAAAGTCGGCAAACAGCATGGGCATCCACGCGAACATCGCGATTTCTTTCAGGTTGAAGCCGTAGGCCTTAAACATGAACAGCGGGATCCAGGCATTGAATGTGCCCCACGCGGGTTCGGCCAGGAAGCGTGGCAGGGCGATGCCCCAGAACTGGCGGTTACGCAGGATTTTCCACGCCGACATCTTTTTCGTGTTATCGGTCTGGTGCTGGGCTTCCTGGCCGCTAATGATGTACTCACGCTCTTCGCTGGTGAGTTTTTTCTGGTCGCGGGGGTTTTTGTAGAACCACAGCCAGATCATGGCCCAGATAAAGCTCAGTGCGCCGGTTATCATGAACGCCATCTGCCAGCTGTGCATCACAATGGCCCAGACCACCAGCGGCGGGGCAATCATTGCCCCAATGGAAGAGCCGACGTTGAAGTAGCCCACCGCAATAGAGCGTTCTTTGGCGGGGAACCACTCGCTGCTGGCCTTTAATCCTGCGGGGATCATCGCCGCTTCGGCGGCACCGACTGCGCCACGGGCAAGTGCGAGACCGCCCCAACTCCCCGCCAGCGCGGTTGCTCCACAGAAAATAGCCCAGGCGACGGCGAACACCGCGTAGCCCACTTTGGTGCCCAGCACGTCGAGCAGATAGCCCGCGACGGGCTGCATAACGGTATAACAAGCCGAATAGGCGGCGATGATCCACGAGTATTGCTGCGTGGTGATATTCAGTTCGCTCATCAGCGTGGGCGCCGCGACGGCCACCGTGTTGCGGGTCAGATAGCCCAGCACGGTGCCCAGCGTCACCAGCGCTATCATGTACCAGCGTAAACCTTTTATTTTTCGCATTTCTAACCCCATCCCGTCTTTATTGTGAACGTTGTTCCCGATAAATCGGCTCCGTTCCTGCTCTTGTCACCCATGGGCCGGGGCAAGCGTTGCCCGGCAAGAGGTACTGCGACGGTTTGAACGATAACTTGTCATACATCTTTATAAGTTGAGTGATATCACAAAAGCATTTTCGCGTAATGTTGGGTTATACCTTGCTCTCAGGTCAGTATCGGCGCGGGATTTAGTCCGTTTTATGCACATAAAGACGGAAATTATGTGTTTGTTTTGTGACCATTAACGCAAAATTGAGGTCGTTGCAGGGAAATTGGTGTGATAACTTCGTGCCATCATGATGCGAATGCATAGCACCGTTATCTGCAGAGGATATCTCTTATGACCCCCTTTATGACTGAAGACTTTCTTCTTGATACTGAATTCGCCCGCCGCTTGTACCATGACTACGCGAAATCGCAGCCCATTTTTGATTACCACTGCCACCTGCCGCCGCAGCAAATAGCGGACAACTATCGCTTTAAAAACCTGTATGACATCTGGCTGAAAGGGGATCACTACAAGTGGCGAGCAATGCGAACTAACGGCGTGGCTGAGCGGCTGTGTACCGGCGATGCCAGCGACCGCGAAAAGTTTGATGCCTGGGCTGCCACCGTGCCGCATACCCTCGGCAATCCGCTCTATCACTGGACGCATCTGGAGCTGCGCCGCCCGTTTGGTATTACCGGCAAACTGCTCTCGCCGGCAACGGCGGAAGACATCTGGCAGCAGTGTAACGCTTTGCTGGAGCAGGATTCGTTCACCGCCAGAGGCATCATGCAGCAGATGAACGTGAAAATGGTCGGCACCACTGACGATCCGGTGGATTCTCTGGCGCACCACGCCGCCGTGGCCAAAGATGGCAGCTTCGACATCAAAGTGCTGCCGAGCTGGCGGCCGGACAAAGCCTTTAATATCGAACAGGCGACGTTTACCGGCTACATTTCGACGCTGGCCGCCGTGTCCGACACCGATATTCGTCGCTTTAGCGACCTCCAGGCGGCGCTGAGCAAAAGACTCGATCATTTTGCTGCCCACGGCTGTAAGGTCGCCGATCACGCGCTGGACGTGGTGGTCTTTGCCGAAGCGGATGAAGCTACGCTGGATGCTATTCTTGCCCGTCGTCTGGCTGGCGGCGCGGTTAACGACACCGAAGTCGCGCAATTTAAAACGGCGGTGCTGGCCTGGCTTGGCACGGAATACGCCCGTCGCGGCTGGGTGCAGCAGTACCATATCGGCGCGCTGCGCAACAATAACCAGCGGCAGTTCCGCCTGCTGGGGCCGGATGTAGGCTTTGATTCGATAAACGATCGCCCGCTGGCCGAGCCGCTGTCGAAACTGTTAAGTAAGCAAAATGAAGAAAACCTGCTGCCGAAAACTATTCTCTACTGCCTCAATCCTCGGGATAACGAGGTGATTGGCACGATGGTCGGTAACTTCCAGGGAGAAGGGATGCCAGGCAAAATGCAGTTCGGCTCCGGCTGGTGGTTTAACGATCAGAAAGACGGCATGGAGCGGCAGATGACCCAGCTTGCCCAGCTTGGGCTGCTGAGCCGCTTCGTTGGTATGCTAACCGACAGCCGCAGTTTCCTCTCCTACACGCGCCACGAATACTTCCGCCGTATTCTGTGCCGCATGCTTGGCCACTGGGTCCAGGCAGGGGAAGTGCCTGAAGATATGCCGCTGCTGGGGGAGATGGTGAAAAACATCTGTTTCAACAACGCCCGCGACTACTTTGCCATTGAGCTGAACTGAGGCCGCGATGCGATATATCAGGATCCATGCGCTGGATAACGTTGCTGTTGCGTTGGTGGACCTGCCGGAAGGCGAAGAGATAGGTACTCCGCCGGAAGCTTTCAGGCTGCGCCAGCCGATCGCGCGCGGCCATAAGTTTGCGCTCCAGCCAATTGCCGAAGGGGCAAACGTCGTGAAGTACGGCTTGCCTATTGGTCACGCACTTTGCCATGTCGCCGCAGGTGAGCATCTGCATTCCCATAACCTGCGCACCAACCTTAATGACGTCGATGAATACCGCTATCAGCCGGAAGTCGTGCCAGCGGCGGAGCCTTTTGGCGACCGGAACGTCAACATCTATCGCCGCAGCAACGGCGCGGTCGGCGTTCGTAACGAGCTATGGATCCTGCCGACTGTTGGCTGCGTGAACGGCATGGCTCGCCAGATGCTGAGCCGTTTCCTGCAGGAAACCAATAACGCCCCGGATATCGACGGTGCCTGGCTGTTCAGCCATCAGTTTGGCTGCTCCCAACTGGGGGACGACCATCTCAACACCCGCACCATGCTGCAAAACATGGTGCATCACCCAAATGCGGGCGCGGTGCTGGTGGTGGGGCTGGGCTGCGAGAACAATCAGATCGCTGCTTTCCGCGAAACCTTAGGTGAATACGACCCAGAACGCGTTCATTTCATGGCGCTTCAGCAGCAGGACGATGAGGTTGAAGCGGGGCTGGAGCATCTCCACGCTTTGTATGAGGTCATGCGCCACGACAGGCGCGAACCGGGTAAACTGAGCGAGCTGAAATTCGGGCTGGAATGCGGCGGTTCGGACGGCCTCTCCGGTATTACCGCCAACCCGATGCTGGGCCGGTTCTCGGACTATATGGTGGCGAACGGTGGCACCACGGTACTGACGGAAGTGCCGGAAATGTTCGGCGCGGAACGGCTGTTGATGAGCCATTGCCGGGACGAAGCCACGTTTGAGAAAACCGTGGCGATGGTCAACGACTTCAAACGCTACTTCATTGCACACCAGCAGCCCATCTACGAGAATCCGTCGCCGGGGAATAAAGCGGGCGGGATCACCACGCTTGAGGAGAAATCCCTCGGCTGTACGCAAAAAGCCGGTGAAAGCCAGGTGGTCGATGTTCTTCGCTATGGAGAAAGGCTAAAACAGGCTGGCTTAAACTTGCTGAGTGCGCCGGGTAACGACGCGGTCGCCACCAGCGCGCTGGCGGGAGCTGGCTGCCATATGGTGTTGTTCAGTACCGGGCGAGGGACGCCCTACGGCGGCTTTGTGCCGACGCTAAAAATCGCCACTAACAGCGAACTGGCCGCGAAAAAACCGCACTGGATAGACTTTGACGCAGGCAGGCTGCTGCATGGCAGCACGATGCCCGAGCTGCTGGCGCAGTTTATTGAGACGATAGTTGAGAAAGTGAACGGCGCGCCAACCTGCAACGAGAAAAATGATTTTCGCGAGCTGGCGCTGTTTAAAAGCGGCGTCACGCTATGAGTGCCTTCTCCCCAGCGGTGAGGAGAAAAACACTTAATAGGGTAGAGCAGTCCGCAATCTATCCCCTCTAATAGGGTAGAGCAGTCCACAATCTATCCCCTCTCCCTTGTAGGGAGAGGGTTAGGGTGAGGGGTAAACCAGAAGCGATGCTGCGGTTTAAGTCAGTGCCGAACACCCAGCATGGCTCGTTGATATTAGCCGCGTAACAAATCGGCCTTCGCCAGACGAGCATCTTCTGCCTGGCAAACGGCGGCAGTAAAGATAACGTCGGTAGAAGAGTTCAACGCGGTTTCGCAGGAATCCTGCAATACGCCGATGATAAAGCCGACCGCCACCACCTGCATGGCAATCTCGTTCGGTATGCCAAACATGCCGCAGGCCAGTGGGATCAGCAGCAGCGAACCGCCCGCCACGCCGGAAGCCCCGCAGGCGCAAAGTGAAGCCACCACGCTCAGCAGCAGCGCGGTCGGTAGATCCACAGGCACGCCCAGCGTATGCACTGCCGCCAGCGTCAGTACCGTAATCGTGATGGCCGCCCCGGCCATATTGATCGTTGCCCCCAGAGGAATCGACACCGAATAAGTATCGCGATCCAGGTTCATCTTCTGGCACATGTTCATGTTAACCGGAATATTCGCCGCCGAGCTGCGGGTAAAGAACGCGGTCACCCCGCTTTCGCGCAGGCAAGCCAGCACCAGCGGATACGGGTTACGGCGAGTGGTCATAAACACCAGCAGCGGGTTGATGATCAGCGCCACGCCAAACATACAGCCCATCAGCACCAGCAGTAGCTGGGCATAGCTCCAGAGCGTGGAGAAACCGGTGGTGGCAAGCGTGGATGCGACCAGGCCAAAGATCCCAATAGGGGCGAAGCGGATCACCACCTTTACGATAAACGTCACCGCGTCAGACAGGTCGTTCACCAGGTTTTTGGTCGTTTCGTTTCCGTGGCGCAGCGCAAAGCCCAGGCCGACCGCCCACACCAGAATACCGATGTAGTTAGCGTTCAGCAGGGCGTGTATCGGGTTGGCAATCACGCTCATCAGTAAACCGTGAACCACCTCGACAATCCCGGATGGCGGCGTAATGTCCGTGGCGCTGCTGGTCAGATGGAGCGTGGAGGGGAACATAAAGCTAACGACAACGGCGGTCAGCGCGGCGGAGAAGGTGCCCAGTAAATAGAGCACCAGGATAGGGCGAATATTGGTTTTTTGGCCCTGCTGATGATTCGCGATGGAAGCCATCACCAGCGTGAGCACCAGCACCGGCGCCACGGCTTTCAATGCGCCGACGAACAGCGTGCCGAGCAGGCCGGTTGCGATAGCGGCAGGTTTTGAGACCAGCGCGAGCAGAATACCCAGCACCAGGCCAACGAGAATTTGTTTTACGAGGCTGCCGCGGGCAAAGCGCTGCAGTAGTCCAGAAGCTTGCGAACTCATGAATACCTTCCTGTGTTTCAGTGATGTCGTGCTGTGCCGCGTGCGTAGTGCGCTACGTCTGTGCGGTTGTAAGAAAATGTGTTTGCCCGGTGAGTATAAGGAAAAGCGGTGAGGGAAAAAGCATTTCAAGCTGGAATTGCGCTCAGCGTTAGATTTTGCAACTAATTATTAACATGTGCGTCACATATTCAGCAGTTTGATGCGATAGCGGATCGCCAGAATGAAAAAGGGGCATTACGCCCCTTAATTTGTGATGAGAAGCTGGTCTATTTGACCGGCGTCTTTTGGTCGTTACGGTGGTTGACCCACGCATTGATAATCAGCGTTCCCGCCAGAATCCCACCCACTACGCCGAGCGAAACGGCGACAGGAATATGGTAGAAATCAACGATCAGCATCTTGATACCGATAAACACCAGGATCACCGACAGGCCATATTTCAGCATCGAGAAACGCTCTGCCACGCCTGCCAGCAGGAAGTACATGGCGCGCAGGCCGAGGATCGCGAACAGGTTAGATGTCAGCACGATAAACGGGTCGGTGGTGACCGCGAAAATCGCCGGAATGCTATCTACCGCGAAAATCACGTCGCTCAGCTCGACCAGAATCAGCACCAGCAGCAGAGGGGTGGCGTACAGGAGGCCGTTCTGGCGCACGAAGAAGCGCTCGTTCTCAATTTTGTCCGTCATGCGCAGATGACTGCGCAGCCAGCGAACCAGCGGTTTATCGCCGATGCCGCTATCGTCCTCTTTTGCCAGCGCCATTTTCACACCGGTGAAGAGCAGGAAAGCGCCGAACACATACAGCAGCCATTCGAACTGGGTAATCAGCCAGCTGCCGCCGAAGATCATGATGGTCCTGAGGATTATTGCGCCCAGCACGCCGTATACCAGCACACGCCGCTGCAGCGCAGCAGGCACGGCAAAGTAGCTGAACAGCATCAGCCAGACGAAGACGTTATCGACCGCCAGCGCTTTTTCAATCAGATAACCGGTGAGGAAGGCCAGCGCCTGAGTATCGGCGACTTCACGGCCAGCGGTGCCGCTGAGATACCACCAGAAAGCGAGGTTAAACAGCAGGGAAAGTGAAACCCAGACCAGCGACCAGACGGCCGCCTGTTTCATCGACATGGTGTGCGAGCCGCGACGGCCCTGAACCAGCAGATCGATCGCCAGCATGATGGCGACCACGACGGCGAAGCTGCCCCAGAGCAGCGGAGTACCGACAGTATGCATAATAAGATTCCTTGAAAACAAAAACGGCCAACATCAGAAGACGCCAGCCGCTTTCGCTTGCAACAGGGATCTCGCCTTCCGGCAAGGTCTCACTTACGACGTTTTCACGTCGCCCGGCAACCGGATGCTTGCGCATCGTAATGACGATTAACCGGCAATGAAGTTACTCCCCTTTGCAGGTAACAAAATATGACAAGCCATGGCTTTGGTCAATATTTGATACCCACTTTTATATGAAATACTTTACGCCGTGGCCTGCTGGTCCACGTCGTCCGCCGGGAACTTCACCCCGGTCTGGCGGCGAATCTCGGTCGCCAGTGCCGACGTAATGCGCGATGTTACCAGTCCGGCGTGATTAACCTCATTCTCTTCCACCAGGCGCGCGAACGTCTCCGCTTCGTAAAGCATGGTGTTGATATGCTGCGGGAGGCTCAGATCCTGCGGTTTGCCGCCGCGTGGGATAAACGTCACCCGCTGGCATTCAGAGATTTTTTCGATCACCAGCGATCCGGCTTCGCCCTGAATTTCGCTTGGGATCGTCGAGTCGCTCACTTTGGAATGCAGCAGGGTAACGTCAAAATCACCGTAGTTCAGCTGCACGGTGCCGTGTGCGTCTACGCCGCTGTCCAGCAGGGAAGCCGTGGCGTGAACGGCTTGCGGCTCGCCCCACAATGCCGCCGCCGAGGCCAGAACGTAGAAACCGATGTCCATGATCGAGCCGTTAGAAAATGCCGGATTAAAGGTGTTCGGGTTTTCACCGTCCAGGTAGCGTTGGTAGCGGGAAGAGTACTGGCAGTAGTTGAGCAGCACCTTGCGAATTTTCCCCACCTTCGGCAGCGCCTGCTGCAGGGCAATAAAGTTCGGCAGGCTGGCGGTTTTAAACGCCTCGAACAGCACCACCTGATTTTCGCGGGCGCAGGCGATGGCCGCTTCAACTTCGGCCAGATTAGACGCCAGCGGCTTCTCGCAAATAACGTGTTTTTTGTGGCTCAGGAACAGCAGGCTCTGCGGGCCGTGCAGCGAGTTAGGGCTGGCGATATACACCGCGTCGATCGCATCGCTCTGCGCCAGCTCATCCAGCGAAGTAAACAGATGCTCCACCGGGTAATCGTTGGCGAAGCTTTGCGCCTGTTCGAGGCTGCGGGAGTACACCGCAGTCAGCTTAAATTTGCCGCTCTCATGGGCGGCATCTACGAACTGGCGGGTGATCCAGTTGGTTCCAATCACAGCGAAACGTATCATAAACGGGGGCGTTCTCCGGAAGTCGATAGTCAATAAATCGGGGCTTTATCAAGCCGCGCCGCTCAGCGCCAGCTGGGTAAGCCAAAGTCGTGTATCGAATTCTAACTGGTGATACTGCGGTTCCATATGACAGCACAAGGAGTAAAAAGCTTTGTTGTGATCCTTCTCCTTAAGATGCGCCAGTTCGTGAACCACAATCATGCGTAAAAAAGCTTCAGGGGCGGAGCGAAATACGGTCGCCACGCGAATTTCCGCCTTAGCTTTTAGTTTGTTGCCCTGCACGCGGGAAATCGCGGTATGCAGCCCCAGCGCGTTGTTCAGCACGTGGATCTTGTTGTCATAGGCGACTTTATTTATCGGGGGCGCATTGCGCAGAAACTGGCTTTTCAACTCCTGAGTGTAAGCATAAAGCGCTTTATCGGTCGCGATGTTGTGCCCCTGCGGGTAGCGTTTTTCTAGCACCGCGCCGAGGCGCTGCTCGCTAATCAGGGTGCGCACCTGCGAAAGCAAATGCTCCGGATAGCCGCTTAAATAAATCAGTTCGCTCATGCTTGTCTCAGGTTGAAGGAAAAAAAGGTATACTCTCGCCCCCGCTATGGGGATATCACCAAACTTTACCATCCAGGAGGGCCGATGAGCCAATTAGACAACGGTTTTCGTTCACTGACGCTGAAGCGTTTTCCGGAAACGGACGACGTAAACCCGCTGCAGGCGTGGGAAGCGGCAGATGACTACCTGTTGCAGCAGGTAGACGAACTTGAGCCAGTCGGCCCCGTTCTTGTTTTTAACGACACGTTCGGCGCGCTGGCCTGCGTGCTGGCTGAACACAAGCCTTACAGCATTGGCGACTCGTACTTAAGCGAACTGGCCACGCGTGAAAACCTGCGCGAGAACGACATCCCGGAAAACAGCGTCACCTTCCTCGACAGCACCGCGGCTTACCCGCAGGCGCCGGGGCTGGTGCTGATTAAAATTCCTAAGACGCTGGCCCTGCTTGAGCAGCAGCTGCGTGCGCTGCGCAAAGTCGTGACGCCGGAAACCCGCATTATTGCGGGTGCGAAAGCGCGGGACATTCACAACTCCACGCTGGAGCTGTTTGAAAAAATTTTAGGGCCAACCACGACCACGCTGGCGTGGAAAAAAGCGCGTCTGATTAACCCGACCTTCACCCAACCAGAGCTGGTAGATGTGCCGGAAACACTGAGCTGGAAGCTGGAGGGCACCGAGTGGACGATTCACAACCACGCCAACGTCTTCTCCCGCACCGGGCTGGATATCGGCGCGCGTTTCTTCCTCGAAAGTTTGCCGTCGGACCTGGAAGGCGAGATTGTCGATCTGGGCTGCGGTAACGGCGTGATTGGCCTGACGCTGCTGGAGAAAAACCCGCTGGCGCAGGTGGTGTTTGTGGATGAATCGCCGATGGCGGTGGCTTCCGCGCGCCTGAACGTTGAAACCAACCTGCCGGGCGATATCGACCGCTGTGAGTTTATGATCAACAACGCGCTGTCCGGCGTGGAGCCTTTCCGCTTTAACGCCGTACTGTGCAACCCGCCGTTCCACCAGCAGCATGCCCTGACGGATCAGATCGCGTGGGAAATGTTCCACCACGCTCGCCGCTGCCTGAAAATTAACGGCGAGCTGTACATTGTGGCCAACCGCCACCTCGACTACTTCCGCAAGCTGAAGAAGATCTTCGGCAACTGCACCACGGTGGCAACGAACAACAAGTTCGTGGTGCTGAAAGCGGTGAAGTTAGGCCGTCGCCGCTAAATCTCCAGCGCTAAACGGGTGCCCTGCGCAATTGCGCGCCGGGCATCCAGCTCCATTGCCACATCGGCCCCGCCAATTAAATGCACGGCTTTACCCATCGCCTGTAAAGGCTCAGCCAGCTCGCGGCGCGGATTCTGCCCGGCACAAATAATCACGTTATCCACTTCCAACAGCTGTGGCTCCCCGCCGACGGTGATATGCAGCCCGGCATCGTCAATACGCTCGTAGCTCACGCCAGCCATCATTTTCACGCCTCGCGCGGCAAGCGTAGTGCGGTGGATCCAGCCCGTCGTTTTGCCCAGGCCTTCGCCCGGTTTGCTGGTTTTACGCTGCAGCAGGAAGATACTGCGCGGGCTTTTGTGCAGATGAGGCCCTTCCGGGCGCAGGCCGCCTGACGTTTGCAGGCTGGTATCAATCCCCCATTCCACGCAGAACTCAGCGATGCTCTGGCTGGTGGATGCCCCTTCCTGGCTAAGGTACATCGAAGTATCAAACCCGATGCCGCCCGCACCAATCACCGCCACGCGTTTGCCCACAGGGGCTTTGTCGCGCAGCACATCGACATAGCTCAGCACCTTCGAATGCCCGATGCCGTCAATTTCCGGCAGGCGCGGCTCAATCCCGCAGGCCAGAATAACTTCGTCATAGTCGGACAGCATCTCCGGGGTAACGTACTGATTCAGGCGAACGTCCACGCCGGTGAGGGCCAGCTTTCGGCGGTAGTAGCGTAGCGTTTCGAAGAACTCCTCTTTGCCGGGGATCTGTTTGGCGATGTTAAACTGCCCGCCAATCTCCGCCGCAGCGTCAAACAGCGTGACGCTATGGCCGCGCCCGGCGGCGTTGACCGCAAAGGCTAGTCCGGCGGGGCCAGCACCTACCACCGCAAGACGCTTCGGTTGTGAAACAGGCACAACCGGCATTTTGGTTTCATGGCAGGCGCGCGGGTTGACGAGGCAAGAGGTGACTTTACCCACGAAGATCTGATCCAGACAGGCCTGATTGCAGCCGATGCAGGTATTGATTTCATCGGCGCGATTCGCAGCGGCCTTAGAAACAAACTCGGCGTCAGCCAGGAAAGGGCGTGCCATCGACACCATATCCGCATCGCCGTCGGCCAGGATTTGCTCGGCGGTTTCCGGGGTGTTGATTCGGTTGGTGGTCACCAGCGGCAGCGCGACGTGGCCTTTCAGTTTTTTGGTGACCCAGCTAAACGCGCCGCGCGGCACGGAGGTCGCGATGGTAGGAATACGGGCTTCGTGCCAGCCGATGCCTGTATTAATCAGCGTCGCACCCGCTTTTTCTATCGCTTTGGCAAGGGTGACGGCCTGCTCAAAGTTGCCGCCGCCTTCGACGAGGTCGAGCAGCGACAGGCGGTAAATAATAATAAATTCTTTGCCAACGCGTTCTCTCACAGTACGCACGACTTCAACGGCAAAACGCATTCTGCGTTCGTAGTCTCCGCCCCATTCATCGTCGCGCTGGTTGGTGCGGGCGGCCAAAAACTGGTTAATCAGGTAGCCTTCCGAGCCCATGATCTCCACGCCGTCATACCCGGCTTCACGCGCCAGGCTGGCGCAGTGGGCAAAGTCCTCAATCAGCGTTAACACTTCTTCGTGGCTGAGCTCATGAGGTTTAAACGGGTTGATCGGCGCCTGAATGGCCGACGGAGCGACCAGCTTAGGCTGGTAGCTGTAGCGCCCGGTGTGCAGGATCTGCAGGGCAATTTTGCCGCCTTCGCGGTGCACCGCCCCGGTCACAATCTGGTGATGCGCCAGCTGGCTTTTGTCGTTCAGCACCGCGCCGTGGGCAACGGTCACCCCGGAGGCCGACGGGGCGATCCCGCCGGTGACAATCAGCGCCACGCCGTGCCGGGCGCGCTCGGCATAGAAAGCGGCAAGGCGCTCAGCGCCGTCCGGCAGCTCTTCCAGCCCGGTGTGCATCGAGCCCATCAGCACGCGGTTTTTCAAAGTGGTGAAGCCAAGATCCAGCGGGGCAAGCAGCGACGAGTAGCTCATAATAAATCCCAATTTGTAACATTATTGTTATGTGGTCGGATGAGTTCTAATTTAGCCGTCGCAGGGCAAAAGGGAAAAGGGGAGTGCGGCGAATGTGATGAGAGTCATATTCCCGCCTCCCCGAAAGCAAAATCAGGCGCGAGCCTCCTTCAGCAGCTTCTGAATAACCTGCTCCTGCTGCTCGTAATTCCCCTCGCCGAAAGAGACATTGCGCAGCTGTCCGCGAGCGTCGAAGTAATAATGCGCTGGCCAGTACTGGTTTCCGAAGGCATTCCAGATCTGGTAGTTATTGTCGGTGACGACCGGGTACGGCAGCTGCCACTTGGCTACTGCCTTTTTCACCGAATCCAGATCTTTCTCCCACGGGTACTCCGGCGTATGCACGCCAATCACCACCAGGCCCTGATCTTTATACTTGTTGGCCCATTCCCGGACGTGCGGCAGCGCGTGCTGGCAGTTAATGCAATCGAAGGTCCAAAAATCGATCAGCACGACTTTGCCCTTCAGCGCCTCTGGCGTCAGCGGCGGGCTATTGATCCATGCGGTTCCCCCGGAAAGCGGCGGCATTGCGCTGGTGGGCGCGGGATCCACAATAGGCTGCAGCTTAGGCGCTGGCGTGGTGGTGGGGGAGAAGGCCAGCAGGCGCTGCTCCAGCTTCGCGCCGAAACCGTTGGTGTTTTGCAGCACCGCCGTGGTGCCAGAGGCGATAAACGCCACCGTGGCAAGCATAGCCACGCCAGCCACTCGACGCAGCTGCGCCATCAGCGCCATTTTCTCACGCAGGCGAGCCAGCAGCCGGTGACCGCAGAACCACAGCAGCGCCAGCATCAGCGCGCAGCCGCTGCCGTAGGCCGCCAGCAGCAGGCCGGTGGTGACAGCCGAAGAGCCGGACAAGCCGAGGCCGAGAATGGCCCCCAAAATCGGCCCCGCGCAGGGCGACCAAAGCAGCCCCACCGCCAGTCCGGCCAGAAAAGCCGACAGCGTGCCGCGAGCGCGGTAGCTTTGGTTGTTGATGGCATTCCCCACCTGCACCGCCGGGCGCATCAGCCGTTCGGCAAGCGCGGGGAAGATGAGCGTGAGCGCGGCAAGCGCCAGCATCCCCAGCGCTACCCAGCGGCCAGCCAGCGTGGCGCGCACGATCCACTCCCCGGCAGCGCCGACCAGCAAAGCCACGGCGGTGAACATGGCCACCATGCCGGCAAGCAGGGCGATGATTTGGCTTTTTTTGCCGCGAAATGCAGCGAAAAGCAAAGGAATAACGGGCAGCGTACAGGGGCTTAATAAACTGAGCATACCGCCAAGAAAGGCAATCAGAACGGGCATAACACACCTCACGGTTACAGGATGATTTCGGGGTATTTAACCCGCCTGATGTGTTCGTGATGTGTGGGAAAACCGTCCTGATTGTCAGTTTGTTTGTCGGCGACTCGGCGGCATACAGAGCGATACAATCAGGCTACAGGCAGCGTGATGCAGGCCTGCAAACCGCCCTGTGGCCGGTTAGTCAGCGTTAATTTCCCCCCTAACTGGCCGACAAGCTGGGCGGCTATCGCCAGCCCAAGCCCGGTGCCGCCGGTGTCGCGATTTCTGGAACTTTCCACGCGGTAAAAAGGCTGCAACACGGCGTCCAGCTCCTCCTCGGGGATCCCCGGCCCGTTATCGCACACTGCCAGCGTGACCTGGCTGGTTCCCGCCGTCAGGCTGACTTCAGCGGCGGTGCCGAACTTCAGCGCATTATCCAGCAGGTTGGTCAGAATACGGCGCAGCGCCTGGGGACGGGTCGAAAGCGGGAGTGACACTTCCGGCGCGGCAAACGTCACGGCTTTGCCGACGTCCTGATAATCGCAGGCAATGCTGTCCACAAACGCCCTCAACTCAATTCGCTGGGGAGCCTCTTCCAGACTTTCCGACGACCTTGCATAAGCGATGCCCTCGCGGACGAGATGCGTCATGTTGTCCAGATCCTGCATTAGTTTGTCGCGCAGTTCCGGCTCGTCGCTCATTTCCAGGCGCAGCTTCATGCGGGTAATCGGCGTCTGTAAGTCATGCGAAATGGAGGCCAGAATTTGCGTGCGTTCTTTCAGGTGCCCCTGGATTCTGGCCTGCATCGCGTTAAACGCTTTGGCCGCGTGTTCCACTTCCAGCGGGCCGCTTTCCTGCATGTCCACGGGGCTTGAGCTGGCGGGTTCCAGCGCTTCAACGGCGCGGGTAAAACGGGTAAACGGCAACACCACCTGGCGCACGGCAAACCATGCGCAAAGCGCCAGCAGGACAAGCTGGATGGCAATCACCACCGGCAGCCAGGTTTCAATCGGCGGCATACGCGGCGTAAGGTCGATGGTCAGCGGCGAGCCGTCGGCCAGCGTCAAATGCGCCTGAATATGGGAGCGCATACCGGGAATGGAGGTGAAATCGAGCTGATAATGCTCGCCCAGCGCCTCTTTCAGAGATGCAATAGCGTCTTTAGAACGTTCGTCGGTGGGTGGTTTGCCCGGTGTCCCTGGCCCAAGAATGTAGTGGTAATTTTCCCGGGCGAGCCGGTCCAGCCAGGCCGGTCGCTCATTGGGCGGCAGCTTGTCGAGGATCGCGACGCTGGTGGCAACGTTGTTTTGCAGGTTATCCAGCATCACGCTGCGGGCGCTGTTCATTCTCTCGAGCGTGGTTAGCGCCAGGGTCAGGCCGTTAGCCAGAAATAGGCCGACGAGAATGATGAGAAACAGCCGGGAAAGCAGAGTTCGGGGCCAAAGCCTCATTCTCGCGCCTCGACGATCGTCACGGGAACGGAAAGCACATAGCCTTCGCTACGCACGGTTTTGATGTAGGCCGGGGTTCGGGCATCCTCATTTAAGCGCTGGCGGACGCGGCTGACCAGTAAATCGATCGATCGCTCGAATAGCTCTGCATCGCGGCCTTGAGTCAGGTTCAGCAGCTGATCGCGCGTCAAAACGCGCTGCGGGTGATCCAAAAACACGCGCAGCAGGCGATATTCCGCCCCGCTCAGGGCAACGATCGTGCCTTGTAAATCAATCAGATGCCGGGCCGAAGTATCAAGCTGCCACTCGCCAAAAGCGATGACCCTGCCCGCTTCGGTCACCTGCAAATTGGGGGGTAACGCGCGGAAGCGACGAAGGATCGCCTTGATCCGCGCCAGCAGTTCTCGGGCGACAAAAGGTTTTACCACGTAGTCGTCCGCGCCCATTTCGAGGCCGAGGATCCGGTCGCTGTCTTCGTTTCTGGCGGTCAGCATTAAAATAGGCAGATCTTTGTGCTTATCGCTGCGCAGCTGGCGGCAGAGCGTCAGCCCGTCGTCGCCGGGCATCATCACGTCCAGCACCACTAAATCGACGTGCTGCTTATCCAGAACGGAACGCATCTCCTTGCCGTTGGCCGCGCCGCTGGCCCGGTAGCCGGATTTTTCCAGATAGCTAACGATTAGCTCGCGAATATCGCGGTCGTCGTCCACCACGAGAATATGATCGATATGTTCCACCTGGGGCTCCCGGCGCTAAAACTGAAGGCTAAAACTAGCATAGCCGCCCGGCAGTGAACGGCTATGTTTTTCTTTTTTTACTACAACTTACCGGCATCTACCACTGCCTTCACAAACGCCTCTGGCGCTTCTTGTGGTGGGTTATGGCCGATGTTTCCACTGAAGGTTCGGTGTTCATATTTGCCGGTAAATTTCGCCGCATAGGCCGCCGGTGCAGGATGTGGTGCGCCGTTGTTGTCGCCTTCAATGGTGATGGTTGGCACGGTGATATTCGACAGCGCAGCCAGTTTTTTCTCATCAGCCGCGTACTTCTGCTCGCCGTTTTCCAGCCCCTGGCGCCAGCGATAGTTGCTCAGGGTAATCGCAACGTGGTCCGGGTTATCCAGTGATTTGGCGCTGGTGTTAAAGGTCTCATCGCTGAACTTCCAGCCCGGAGAAGCCTGCTGCCAGATCAGTCTGGCGAAGTCATGGGTGTTTTTCTCATATCCTGCCGCGCCGCGTGGAGTCGCGAAATAGAACTGATACCACCATTGCAGCTCGGCCTGCGGCGGCAGCGGTTTTTTCCCTGCTTCCTGGCTACTAATCAGATAGCCGCTGACCGACACCAGCGCTTTCACCCGTTCAGGGTGCAGCGCCGCCACGATATCCGCCGTGCGTGCGCCCCAGTCGTAGCCAGCGAAAATGGCCTGTTTGATATGCAACGCATCCATTAGCGCAACGGTATCCTGAGCCAGCGCCGCCGGTTCACCATTACGAGGAGTGGAAGGGGAAAGGAACCGGGTGCTGCCGAAGCCGCGCAGATTTGGCACGATAACCCGGTAGCCCTGCTTTGCCAGCTCAGGCGCTACCGTATCAAAGCTGTTGATGTCGTAGGGCCAGCCGTGCAGCAGAATTACCGGCTGCCCGTCTTTCGGGCCGAGATCGACATAGCCGACGTTCAGCACGCCCGCGTTAATCTCTTTTATTTGTCCGGCATCAAAGCCCGCGGCTTCCGCCTGGCAGGCGAAGACGACCGAGAGAGAAAGAGGGGCAATCAGCGCAGACAGGGTCAGTTTGTTGAACATGATGTTTTCTCCAAAGCCATTAGAAAATGTTCGGTTATCACATCACGAGATTGTAGGCGGTGTGTTTTTCAAACCGCCCTTTTTGCATGGCGGCGTATCTGGCGGGGTCGTGGATACAGTGTGATACAAAGTGTTTTTACCCTCACCCTAGCCCTCTCCCTGGAAGGGAGAGGGGATAAAAAACCGCACACTTAACTAATTCCCCCTCTCCCCTTTGGGGAGAGGGCCGGGGTGAGGGGAAAATTATCCTGCCACTCTCGGTACAAGCCCCGGTGCCTGCCACATCGACGTCGTCAGGCCGCTGTCCACCAGCGTTAACTGGTCGGCATACACTTTTTGCCATTTGCGCTTCATCTCGTCGTAAAGCTCGCGGTGCGCCGGATTTGGCGTGAACTCTCGCTGCCACTGCACCAGACGCTCACCTGTGCTGGCTAGCGAATCAAAAAGCCCGGCGCCTACGCCAGCGGCAATCGCGCAGCCCAGCGCCGTGGCCTCTTTGACCACCGGCACGCGCACCGGCAGGCCGGTGACATCGCTCAGGATCTGGCTCCACAGCGCGCCTTTTGAACCCCCTCCGGCGAAGACGAGCGAGTCGAACCTCACGCCAGAAAAGCCGGAAATCTGCTCCAGATTACAGGCGGAGACAATCGCCGCGTTCTCCTCTAGGGCGCGGAATAGCGTCGCTTTGTTGCACTTCTCAGGGTCGATGGAAAGGTTAATGAACGACGGTGCGGCGTGGTACCACTGCTTGAAATGCATGGCATCAGAGAAAATGGGCATCACCCCGTGGGAGCCCGCAGGTACCCGGCCCGCCATCTCTTCCATTAGCGCATAGGTATCCACGCCGAGGCGCTCGGCCAGCAGCTTTTCTTCCGCGCAGAAGGCGTCCCGGAACCAGCGCATCGTCAGGCCCGTGAAGAAGCTAATGGACTCCGCCTGCACCATGTTGTGGATGACGTGTGGGTTAATGCGGATGTTCATGTCGGGGTCGGTTTTGATGGCCGGCAGGTTCACCACCTGCTGCCAAAATGTGCCGCCCAGCACCGCCGTCTGCCCAGGCCGGACAATGCCCAGCCCCAGGCAGCCAAGCTGGACGTCGCCGCCGCCCATCACCACCGGCGTGCCTTTTAGCAACCCGCTTTCTTCAGCCGCCTGTGGGGTTATGCCGCCCAGCACGGTGCCGGTTTCTTTGACCGGGGAAAGTATGTCGGCGCGCAGCCCGGCCATATCCAGCAGGGCAGGCCGCCAGTCGCGGGTCGATAGATCCAACATCCCGGTCGTACCGGCGTTAGAGGGGTCAACCGCCAGCTCACCGGAGAGTTTGGCCGCCAGCCAGTCGCTGATCATGGTGATGGTGGCGGCTTTGCGGTAGATATCCGGGCGATGATGTGCCAGCCAAAGCAGGCGGGGCATAGCACTCAGCGCCAGCGTCTGGCCTGAAACCTGGTACACCTCGGATTCAAACTGGAAGTCGTGGATCTCTTTCAGCTCGCTGACTTCGCGGCTGGCGCGAGCATCCACGTTTGCGCAGGCCCAGATTGGCTCGCCGTGGCGATCGTACAGCACAATCCCTTCCCGCATAGAACAGCAGGCAACGGCGCTAATCGCCGAAGAGGAGAGGTTAGCGTTGTGCAGGGCCTCGCGGATGCAGCGGCAGGCCAGCTGCCAGTTAACGGCGAGATCGAACTCCATCGATCCCGGCACATCTGTCACGCTCAAGTGCTTCCATTCGGCCTGGCCAACGGCTATTTGCTGGCCAGAAGTATCGAAGATCACGGCGCGGATACTGCCCGTTCCGGCGTCCAGTGCAAGTAGATAACTCATTCACAGACCTCTTCCGTCGCTCGTTCAATAAATAAACTCTTATCTATCGCGGGCGATTTGACCGATCTATTTGGATGTTTTGTGATCGCTGCACGGTTGCGATGGGCGATCCCTGACTAAGTTTTTGAACACTATCTCTTATTCACTGATGGATCCGGGAGAGAACTTGATGGCAGATCTGGATGATATTAAAGATGGAAAAGACTTCGGTATTGGCCAGCCGCAGGAGAACCGGGCGTTTTACCTGAAGGGAAGCGGGGCGCTGGACTGGGGCATGCAGTCGCGGCTGGCGAGGATTTTTAACCCCATCACCGGACGCACCGTGATGTTGGCTTTCGATCACGGCTATTTTCAGGGGCCGACAACCGGCCTGGAGCGTATTGACCTCTCTATTGCGCCGCTGTTCCCTGAAACCGACGTGCTGATGTGTACCCGCGGCATTCTGCGCAGCGTGGTCCCGCCTGCCACCAACAAACCTGTTGTGCTGCGCGCCTCCGGCGGCAATTCGATCCTCAGCGAACTCTCGCGCGAAAGTGTCGCCGTGACGATGGAGGATGCATTACGCCTCAACGCCTGTGCGGTGGCCGCGCAAATTTATATCGGCAGCGAGTATGAGCATCAGTCGATCAACAACATCATCAAGCTGGTGGACGAGGGAACGCGCTACGGCATTCCTACGCTGGCGGTTACCGGCGTGGGCAAAGAAATGGCCCGTGACGCGCGCTACTTCTCGCTGTCTAGCCGCATTGCCGCCGAGCTTGGGGCGCAGTTTGTAAAAACCTACTTCGTTGAGGACGGTTTTGAGAAAGTCGCCGCCAGCTGCCCAGTGCCGATCGTTATCGCCGGAGGTAAAAAACTGCCCGAGCAGGAGGCGCTGGAGATGTGCTTTAAGGCGATAGACCAGGGCGCATCCGGTGTGGATATGGGGCGCAACATCTTCCAGTCTGAAGCACCCCTGGCGATGCTGCAGGCGGTGAAGAAGGTGGTGCACGAGAAAGCATCTGCCCGCGAGGCCTATCAGTTCTGGCTTGAAGCGAAGCATCAGGGAGGTAAGGCATGAACGTCACGCTAGTGGAGATCAACATTAAGCCAGAGCGGGTCGACGAGTTTCTGGACGTGTTTCGGGCGAATCATGAAGGCGCCATCAAAGAGCCCGGTAATTTACGCTTTGATGTGCTGCAGGACCCGGAGGTTTCAACGCGATTTTATATCTACGAGGCCTATCAGGATGAGGCCGCGGTGCTGGCGCACAAGAAGACCCCGCACTATCTCGCCTGCGTTGAGAAGCTGGATGAGATGATGTCTGAGCCGCGTAAGAAGCAGAGTTTTATTGGGCTGCTGCCGTAGGGAATGCCCCCTCACCCTGGCCCTCTCCCCATGGGGGAGAGGGAATAAAACAAAGGAAGTGGGTTGAATAGGAAAAACCCCCTCACCCTGTCAGGGAGAGGGGCACTCAGCTTTCCTGCGCCTCTGCCGTCTCATCCTGCGTCACTCTCAGCCTGTAAAGCGCGCGCTTCGCGCACTCAAGCACATGCTCGCACTGCTCAATGGTCAGCGTTAGCGGCGGTTCGACCCGAATGGTTTTGGCATTATTCAGCGTCCCGGCCACCAGCACCTGCTGGCGGAACATCTGGCTGGCAAACTCGTAGCCGATGTCGTTGTCGCGGAACTCAATCGCCATTAACAGCCCCTGGCCTCGTGCCTCAACAACCAGATCGGGGAACTCACGGGCCAGCGCCCGGAAGCCATCCAGCAGCAGTTGCCCTTTCTGAGCCGCCTGAGCAGGCAGATTCTCTTCCAGCAGGTAGTGAATAGTCGCCAGCGCCGCAGCGCAGGCCAGCGGGTTGCCGCCAAACGTGGTGGTGTGCAGGAACGGGTTATCAAACAGTACGGAAAACACCTCTTCTGTCGCAACCGTGGCACCAATCGGCATCACGCCGCCGCCCAACGCTTTGGCAAGGCAGAGAATGTCCGGCTGCACGTTTTCGTGTTCGCAGGCAAACATCCTGCCGGTGCGGCCCATCCCGGTTTGCACTTCATCCAGAATCAGCAGCACGCCGTACTCGTCGCAAAGTTGACGCACCGCAGGCAAATAGCCTGGCGGCGGCAGAATCACCCCGCCTTCGCCCTGGATGGGCTCCAGGATCAGCGCGGCTACATCATCACCGGTTTTACGACATTCGCTGAACTGCGTGCGTAATGCCTCGATATTGCCAAAGGGCACGTGGCGGAATCCCGGCAGCAGCGGCATAAATGGTTTACGGAAAGTGGATTTCGCCGTGGCCGAAAGTGCGCCCAGTGACTTGCCGTGGAACGCGCCGCTGGTGGCAATAAAGGTAAATTTCCCTCGTGGCGACTGGTACGCTTTGGCCAGTTTTATTGCGGCTTCCACGGACTCAGTACCGCTGTTGCTAAAGAAGCTGTATTTGAGTTTACCCGGAGTCAGTGTGGCAAGCGTTTTAGCGAGCATCGCCCTCAGAGGGTCGAGCAGTTCCTGGCTGTGCAGGGGCTGCTTTTCAAGCTGATGCTGAACGGCGGAAACAACGACTGGATTACGGTGCCCCACGTTAAAGATGCCGAACCCACCCAGGCAATCGATATACTCTTTGCCCTGGGTGTCGACAAGCGTATTCAGGCTGCTCGCTTGCCACTCTACGGCTCCGTAATCCCCGCCGGCGGTAACGGACTTGCGGTACTCAAGAAAACCCGGATTAACGTGCTGCTGGAAGCTATCAACCACCTCCCGGTTTAGCGCCTTCATCTCCTCATGGCTAAGTGACTTCTTTTCAATAATGTTCAGTGCGTGCGCCGTACAGGCAAGGGCCGAGGCGCTGGAAGGTAACCTGTTCAAAATGTGCTCCTGGGTGTGGCGTATCACGCGATACACAAAATAAGTATTGCAGGGATTGCGCCAGGTAGCGCGCCGTAGGTGAAATCGGGATAAACGCCCGCAGGAGTACATCTGTGCAATAATTAATCACAATAGATGACATTTTGCGTGTTTTAATGCTGAGGGCCGATTGCGTGAGCATGACCTTGCTGAGAAGAGATTCGCACCATTTTGGGGCGACATGTTTCCGTATGGCGCAAAAAGGAAAATAAAGATCGGGCTTATTATTGTTTAGCATTTCTTAATGGTTAATAGATGCTTATTTATTCTGAAATACCGTATAACAATAAATGTCCTTATTCGTAAAGTTTTTAATATGGATTGGCCGTTTAGGATTTGTTTAAGTTATGATTCGGCGTGAAAATTAACCCGCGATATTCGTTATCATCAGGTGGTGGATATTAACTTGACCCGTTAAACACAAGGTGTGCATAGCGTGACTATCAATATAAAGGACATCGACAGCTCTTTATCAGAGCTAAATATTGCCATCCGCGATCATTATAACTGGGCAAATAAGTGCCTGCGCCTCAGCCTGCTGGGCGGTGAACCCGATAAAGAAATCAACGATCTGCATTCCCATCAGCATTGTCGTTTCAGCCGCTGGCTGGGGCAGCGTTTGCAGGGGGGGAGTCTGGACCGGGAGTTGATTCTGCTGATTGATAAGCACCACACCGATATGCACGCTGCCGCCCGGGTACTCATGTTATCTATTATCGGCAAACAGGTTAGTGAAGAATTGCTGAATCATTACAATGAAGCGCAGCAAAATTTTATTTCCAGTATCGACCAGTATAAAGAATACCTTTTTTCCTACCGCAATTTGTACGACGCGTTAACCGGCCTGCCGCTACGCCATTTAATGTATCAGGAATTTCCGCTGATACGCTCTCGCTGCGAGCGTGCGGAGCGCAACCTTTATTTGCTGATCATGGATATTGACCGTTTTAAAACGATCAATGACACCTGGGGACACAACGCCGGAGATGATGTGTTGCGCAGCGTCGCATCCATTCTTAAAGGGGCTACGCGTAACGAAGAGCGCATTTATCGCTTTGGCGGCGAGGAGTTTATTATGCTGCTGGAAGCGACCAGTCGTGAGCAGGCAGAGCGGGCCGGGCAGCGCATTTGCCAGCACTTAGCCAGCCAGCCCATCAGCGTGGATGACCAGGCAATCCGCGTGACGGTAACCGGGGGGCTAACCCTCGTCAGTGCGAATGACTCCCTGCACAGCGCCATTGGTCGGGCAGACAAAGCCATGTATTACGGCAAAAACACGGGCCGCAATCGCTGTATTCTGGCTTTGTCTGACGAAGAAATGGTCACGCTGGAATAATGCGTTACGCGTTCGCCATCCTGTGTTCCCCGTTTACCAGCGCAGCACGATCGAAGGTGCGCTCAATCACCCCGTTGGCCATAAACGCCGCCCGGTCGGACATATGCGCAATCACGTCGGCATCGTGGCTGACCAGCAGATAGGTCATGCCGTGCTGCTGCTTCAGACGATTGAGCAGGTTGAGGATCTCCGCCTGGACCGACATATCCAGCGCGGAAGTGGGTTCGTCGAGCAGCAGAATTTTGGGGCGAAGCAGCAGCGCACGGGCAATCGCCACGCGCTGGCGCTGGCCGCCGGAAAGCTGGTGCGGGTAGCGTTTTGCCGCCTCGGACGGCAGGCCGACCTGCTCTAATGCTTCCGCCACTCGGGCTTCAATCTCGCTTTCACCATGGATTTTCAGCGGCTCGGCCAGCGTGCGCCAAATCGTGTGGTTGGGGTGCAGCGAGGCATACGGATCCTGAAACACCATCTGCACTTCGCGACGCAGCGCGCCCTGGAAGCGTTTCCCTGCCGCAATGCGGTTGCCCATCAGCTCCACAACTCCCTTCCAGTCACGCTGTAGCCCGGCCAGCACGCGCAGGATGGTAGATTTCCCGCAGCCGGAAGCGCCAATCAGGCTAAATGTCTCGCCCTGTTCAAGAGAGAAACTGGCTCCGGCGACGGCGGTTTTGATCCCGCCTTTGGCGGCGAACTGCACGCTTAGATTATCAACCTTAACGATCGCCATAGGTTTCTCCTGGCTGGAATTCGATGCGGTTCAGCGTCGGTAGCATCTGCCCGTAGGTGTCGGCATTTGGACGGCAGGTCCAGAGCGTGCGCGTGTAAGGATGCGTGGCCTGCGGCAGCTCGCTTGCCGCCATTTCATCGACTTTTTGGCCCTGGTACATCACCAGCACACGGTGGCAGTGTTCCGCTACCAGCGGCAGATCGTGGCTGATCAACAGCAGCGCCATTTGCCGCTGTTCGCACTGGGCTACCAGCAGCTCAAGGATTTGGTTGCGCAGGCGGGCGTCGAGCGCCGACGTAGGTTCGTCCGCGATCAGCACTTTGGGATTATTGGCGAGCGCAATGGCGATCATCACGCGCTGGCCCATGCCGCCGGACAGTTCGCCGGGGTAACGCATCAGAACCGCATCCGGCAAACCAACGGATTGCACCAGTTCGCGGCAGCGATCGCGGCGTTCGGCAGTGGACAGCTTCTGGTGCAATCGTAGCGCTTCGTCAATTTGCTGCTGCACGCTTTTGACCGGGTTCAGCGCATAGCGCGGGTCCTGCAGCACCATGGCGATGTCACTGCCGCGCAGCTGGTTCCAGCGCCGGGCATTCATGTCGAGCAGGTCGTGCCCCATCACGCTGAGCTGCTCTGCACTCACTTTGCCTGGTTTACGCACCAGCCCCATCAGCGCGCGAGCCGTCATGGATTTGCCTGAGCCGGATTCGCCGACCAGCGCCAGGCGTTCATTGCCCAGCGTGAAGGAGAGGTTGCTGACTACCCGGGTGCCGGGATAGTCGATATTCAGCCCGGAAACGGTAATTCTGTTAGTCATGTTGCGGCTCCAGCACGTCGCGCAGGCCATCGCCCAGCAGGTTAAACGCCAGGCTGCTCAGCAGAATGGCGGTGCCCGGAATGGCGGCAATCCACCATTGGTCGAAAATGACCTGCATTCCGTCGGCAATCATCGCGCCCCATTCGGACATCGGCGGGCGGGCGCCTAAGCCGAGGAAACCCAGACCGGCGGCGGCAAGAATAATCCCGGCCAGATCCAGCGCCAGGCGCACAATGGCGGAAGGCAGACACAGCGGCAGAATATGGCCGACCAGCAGCCGCAAGCCTTTGATGCCCATCATTTCTGCGGCCGCAAGATAATCGCTATGGCGCAGGCGCTGTATTTCACTTCTTGCCTGGCGGGCATAGGCGGGCCAGGTGGTCAACGCCAGCGCCAGCGCGCCGTTAACCAGTCCTGGGCCGAGCATTGCCACAAAGGCAAAGGCCAAAATCAGGCGGGGCATCGACATGACTACATCGGTAAAGCGCATCAAGATACGCTCCAGCCAGCCGCCGTAATAGCCGGACAGAATGCCAATCAGCAGCCCAACCGGCAGGGTAATAATGGTCACCAGCAGCACCAGGCCCAGCGCCGGGCGAGTGCCGTAGAGCAGGCGAGAAAGCAGGTCGCGGCCATAGCTGTCGGTGCCCAGCAGATGTTGGGCGTTGGGCGCCTGCAAGCGCGCGGCGGCATCCTGCCAGTTGGGATCGAACGGAGCCAGCCACGGCGCAAACAGCGCGATAAGCACCAGCCCGGCAATGATAATCAGCCCGCTAAGGGCCGCCGGGGAGCGCAGCATGCGTCGCAGAAAAAGAGAAGACGGCATCAGCGGGTCCTCGGGTCGGTGGCGCGCACCAGTATGTCGGTCAGGTTATTGATCAGCACAAATGACACGCCGATCAGCAGCGTGCCGCCCATGATGGCGGTGGTATCCCCGGCAAACAGCGCGGTGGTGAGATAGCGGCCAATACCCGGCCAGGAGAAGACGGTTTCCGTCAGCACCGCACCTTCGAGCATGCTGGTGTAAGCCAGAGCGATCACGGTGAACAGCGTGCCGCGAATGTTGGGCAACACATGGCGCAGCAGAATCGCCATGCCGCCTGCGCCCTTCGCGCGGGCGAGCGTAATGTACTCTTTGTTCATTTCGCTCAGGCAGGCCGTGCGGGTCAGGCGGGTGATGCTGGCGAGAGAATAATAGGCCAGCAGCAATACCGGCAGAATCAGGTGGTTAATGGCGTTGAGAAACGCGCCTTTATCGCCGGAAAGCCAGGTATCGATCAGCACGAAGCCGGTTTTGGCCTCGACGCTGTACTGGTAAATATCGTCGAGCCGCCCAGGCCCGGCGCTCCACTGCAGACGAGCATAGAAGAGTGCCAGCATCAGCAGACCCAGCCAGAAAATAGGCACGGAGTTGCCCAGCAGGGTAAAAGTGCGCACCACGAGATCCAGCGGTGAACCGGCGAACCGGGCGCAAAGCACACCAAAAAGTACGCCAAGTACGCTGCCGACGATAAGCGCCAGGGTGGCGAGTTCCAGGGTGGCGGGGAACGCTGAAAGCAAATCATGCAGCACCGGCTGGCCGGTTGAGCTGGCTATGCCTAAATCGCCGTGGGCGAGATTGACCAGATAATGCCAGAACTGCACGGGCAGCGACTGGTCCAGCCCCAACTGGTGGCGAACCTGATCGTAAGTGGACTGGCTGGCGTGGTCGCCGACGATTTGCAGCACTCTGTCCACCGGGGACAGCGCAGACAACGCGAAGGTAATCAGCAGCAGGCCAATCAGGGTCAGAGCAAGGGTAAATATTCCCTGAAGCAGGGTGAGCAGCGGACGCCGCAGGCGCTGCGACGAAGGCGAGACTTCGGACATGGGTAACTCTTTTATGCGCTAATGGTGATTAACCCCCCGACCGGCCTCTTTCACGATGGAAAGGGCGGGGCGAGGGGCCGTTCAGTTATTTCGTGACGTTATCGTAATACACCATATCCGCATTCAGGCCCTGCTGGTAGCCTTTGATGTTATCTCGCACCACAACCTGAGTTTTACCCTGGTCAATAAACACGTACGGGGAGCTACGCTGCAGCTCTTCCTGCAGTTTGGTATAGAGATCTTTGCGCTTGGCCGGATCGGCCTCTGCTACGGCAGCCAGCGTTTGTTTATTCAGCTCCGGGATCTGCCAACCGTTCAGCCCGGCCACGGTGCTGGCTTTGCCGTCGTTATAGGCGAAGGCGCTGGCGTTGGAGTGGGCGTCGAAGTAATCCGGGATCCACAGGCGAATGGCGGCCTGGTGCTGTTTCGCGCGTACGCGGGCATACACCTGGCTACCGGCGGCTGGCAGCAGATCAACCTTCACGCCGCCCTGGGCAAAGCTTGCCTGCATGGACTGAGCGATGGTGATAAACGGCGGTTTGTTTTCCACATCCAGCGAGAAATGTGCGTCTTTGATGCCCGCTTTTGCCAGAATTTCTTTCGCTTTCGCCGGGTCAAATTTGAACGGGGTATTTTCCAGCGCGCCCGCGAAGCCGACCGGCAGGAAGCTTTGGTGAACGAAGTACTGGCCTTTCAGCAGATCTTTAGTAATGCCCTGGTAATCCACCAGGTAGCGAGCCGCTTCCCACAGCGCCGGGTTTTTCAGCAGCGGGTTGGCGTTGTTGCCGACGTTAAACACTAAATAGTTCTGCTCGGCTGAAGGAATGCTCAGCACCTTCACGCCCGGCTTGCCTTCCAGCGCGCTGGTCTGGTCAGACCCCAAATCACGGGCGATATCGGCGTCACCCTGCTGAATCAGCAGGCGGCGAGCGGCCGGATCGGGCACGTTTTTAATAATAATGTTCTTCACTTTTGGCGCATCGCCCGGAGAAGTCGGGTTGGCATCCAGCACGATAGCCTGATGTGGCTGATAAACGCGCATTTTGAACGGGCCGCTGCCGGCAGAGTGCATTTTCAGCCATTCGTTGCCGAAGTCACCGGCTTTCACGTTTGGCTCAACCGCTTTTTCATCCACGATAGAGGCGATAGGCGTGGAAAGAATATTCAGCGCAACCGCCGGGCTGACGTCCGCGGTCCAGTGCACTTCCAGCGTGTGGTCATCCACTTTCTTCAACTGGCTGGCAATGTTGTCAGGCTGCCAGCCCAGTACGTTCAGGATAAAGGCCGGGGATTTGTTCAGCGTGACCGCGCGGGTGTAGGAGAAGATCACGTCTTCCGGGCGCAGCGGGTTGCCGGAGGCAAATTTAGCGTCCGGGCGCAGCTTGATGGTCAGTTTCTTATTGGCCGCATCGCCTTGCCAGCTGGCCGCCAGAATCGGCACGACTTTGGCCGGGTCCGTGCGGTCTGCCTGCACCAGGCGCTGATAAAGGCTCGGCACGGTCTGAATACTTGAGAGTTCGTTGGCCTCAGCCGGATCAAGGCTGACGATGTCGTCCAGCCCTTGAGCTACCACCAGGGTATCCGGCGGCGTGGCAGCGTGGGAAGCCGCAGACAGCGCAGCCAGCAGCAGTAATGGCAGAACTTTTTTTTGCATGTGTGTACCCTGTAATTGTGTTTTTTATCGACTTTTCTCTGTGTATTTACGTTAGGTGAGTTATCTCAATTCACAAAGTCAAAATTGCGCTTTGCATATAAATATACGATATATCAAATGCGATAAAGTGCTGAGAACCTGACGGCCACTTGCTGTAAGGGAGCGTCAATATCGACGATGATGAAGGTTCGGTTAAGCTTCCGTTCACCGTACCTGTTTTCTCCCTCGCCCCTTTGGGGAGAGGGCCGGGGTGAGGGGCGTGGAGTAATGCCACCTGAGACATTCACATGTCCGGTAGCGGAAGATAAAACTGAACGGACCCCGATCCGCCCCAGCACAATCGCTTGTGTTTGTGACGAAGAGGCGAAACAGAAAAAAGGCCAAAAAAAGCCCCCACGCGCTGGTGAGGGCTTCTCTATTCATCCCCTATCCCGCAAGGGGAGAGGGGCAGGGTGAGGGGAAAAACTACTCGTTAATCCTCGGATGCTGATCCACCAGCAGAGCACGCTTCGCCTGCAGCGTTTCGATTTCCTTATCCAGGTCCTCAATTTTCTGCTCGATATTGTCGTGATGCTCCTGCACGATTTCACGCGCTTCGGCAATATCAGACGCCGCAGGCGTCGCGCCTTTCAGCGGCTTATTGGCGGTCTCTTTCATGGTGATCGCGGTAATCAAGCCGATAATCGCCACCACCATCAGGTAGTAAGCCGGCATCATCAGATTTTGCGTACTTTCGACCAGCCATGCGGCAAGCGTAGGTGTCAGGCCGGCAATCAGCACCGAAATGTTAAAGGCGCTCGCCAGGGCGCTATAGCGGATGTGGGTCGGGAACATCGCCGGTAAGGTCGAGGCCATCACCCCAATAAAGAAGTTCAGCACCACCGCCAGCACCAGCAATCCGGCAAAAATCAGCCCAATGGCGCCGCTGTTAATCAGCATAAAGGCCGGGATAGCGAACGCGAACAGGCCAATACTGCCGAGGAAGACAAACGGGCGACGACCAAAACGGTCGCTCAGCAGGCCGATCATCGGCTGAACGAACAGCATCCCCACCATAATGGCGATGATGATCAGCACCCCGTGCTCTTCCGAGTAATGCAGGTTATGGGACAGGTAGCTCGGCATGTAGGTCAGCAGCATGTAATAGGTCACGTTGGTTGAAATCACCAGACCAATACAGACCAGCAGACTGCGCCAGTGCTTAGTAGCAATCTCTTTGAACGAGACTTTTGGCCCTTCGGCCAGGCCTTCACGATCGCCTTGCTCCATTTTCTCAACGTGCTGCTGGAATGCCGGGGTCTCTTCCAGCGCATGGCGCAGATAAAGCCCGATAATACCTAACGGCAACGCGAGGAAGAACGGAATACGCCAGCCCCAGTCGAGGAAGTTTTCTTCGCCAACGATAGCGGTAATCAGCACAACCACGCCCGCGCCGCAGACGAACCCGGCTATCGAACCGAAGTCCAGCCAGCTGCCCATAAAGCCGCGTTTACGGTCGGGAGAGTATTCGGCTACAAAAATAGACGCGCCGGTATATTCCCCGCCGACCGAGAAGCCCTGGGCCATTTTTGCCAACAGCAGCAGGATAGGTGCCCAGATGCCGATAGTGGCGTAAGACGGGATAAGCCCGATGGCAAACGTACTGAGCGACATGATGACAATGGTGATAGCCAGGATTTTCTGACGACCGTATTTATCCCCTAGCATCCCGAAGAACAGTCCACCTAGCGGGCGAATCAGGAAAGGAACAGAGAAGGTCCCCAGGGCGGCAATCATCTGCACGCTAGGGCTGGCGTCCGGGAAGAAGACTTTACCCAGAGCGTAAGCAACAAAACCGTAAACACCGAAATCAAACCATTCCATCGCGTTGCCCAGTGAAGCGGCAGTGATGGCTTTTTTCAGACGCGCATCGTCAATAATAGTGACGTCACTGACCTTGATCGGTCTGACTTTCTTTTTCCTTTTTAACATTCTTTATCCTCGTGTTTTCCTTGCGGGGGTAAAAATTCCCTCTGTAAGTGTAGTGCGCCGCGCAATAAGCGCTGGCGAAAACTGCAGCACTCAGATGAGGCGGCAATAAAGCGAAGTGAAAAGTAATAACCCATTGGAACTATGTGAAATGCAATGCTTAAACTAGTCTCATAAATTATGTGGCTAATACTTAGAACTGTGATCAATATCAAATTTTTTAACTAAAGTAAAATTTCGCTACGCCGAAATAACATGCATACCACCAAAGAATTAACATCTGGATAACCTCTCAAAGGGAGTTGCTATGTCCGCCCATGTGCCGGTCACCCAGCGTGAATACACGCTTGATGACGATACGACCCTGATGTCCACCACCGATCTGAAAAGTTACATTACGCACGCGAACGATACCTTCGTGCAGGTCAGTGGCTACTCGCTACATGAGCTAAGCGGCGCCGCGCACAACCTCGTGCGACATCCCGATATGCCCAAAGCGGCCTTTGCCGATATGTGGTTCACCCTGCAGCAGGGCGAGCCGTGGACGGGCATCGTGAAAAACCGCCGTAAAAACGGTGACCATTACTGGGTACGTGCCAATGCGGTGCCGGTGGTGCGCCACGGCAAAACCACCGGCTATATGTCTATTCGCACCAAAGCCTCGCCGGAAGAGATTGCCGCTGCGGAGCCGCTCTACAAGGCGCTGAACGAAGGCCGCAGCAACAAGACCGTCTATAAAGGCCTGGTGCTGCGTAAAGGGCTGTTCGGCAAGCTACCAACCATGTCACTGCGCTGGCGTATTCGCGGGTTAATGAGCGGTTTGTTTGTTCTGCTCATGGCCTCGGCGTTTGCCCTCGGGCAAAGCCCGCTGCAGATGTTAGCTATTGCGGCATTTACCGCCTTAGCTTGTGTATTACTGGAATGGCAAATTGCCCGTCCGCTGGAAAACGTGGCTCGCCAGGCGCTGGAAGTGGCTACCGGCAACAGCCACCGCGTGAAGCACCTCCAGCGCAGCGATGAAATCGGGGTGATCCTGCGCTCCATCGGCCAGCTTGGGCTGATGTGCCGCTGGCTTATCAACGACGTCAGCAGCCAGGTCGCGAACGTGCGCAGCGGCAGCGAGGCGATGGCTAAAGGGAATGACGATCTGAATGAACGTACCCGCCAGACGGTGGTTAACGTGCAGCAAACGGTGGCGACCATGAACCAGATGGCGGCGTCGGTGCAGACCAACTCGGAAACCGCCTCGGCGGCAGACAAACTTTCCAGCTCCGCCAGCGACGCGGCGGCGCAGGGCGGGCAGGCGATGGAAACCGTGGTCACCACCATGGACGACATTGCCGACAGCACCCAGCGCATCGGCTCCATCACCAGCCTGATTAACGACATCGCCTTCCAGACCAATATCCTGGCGCTTAACGCGGCGGTAGAGGCGGCTCGAGCCGGTGAGCAGGGCAAAGGGTTTGCCGTGGTGGCCGGGGAAGTGCGTAACCTGGCGCAGCGTAGCGCCAGTGCGGCCAACGATATCCGCAAGCTGATTGACGCCAGCGCCAGCAAGGTGCAGTCCGGCACGGTGCAGGTGCATGAGGCGGGGCGCACCATGCAGGATATTGTAGCTCAGGTGCAGAACGTCACTCAGCTTCTCGGGCAGATAAGCCACGCCACGTCAGAGCAGGCGGATGGCCTGGCGGACATTACCCGCGCGGTGGCAGAGCTGAACGCGATAACGCAGAAAAACGCTGCGCTGGTGGAAGAGAGCGCGCAGGTCTCGGCGATGGTGAAGCACCGCGCTACTCGCCTCCAGGATGCGGTCACGGTTCTGGGTTAAGGTGTTTCCGGCGGTTAGCCAGCGCTATCCGGCTGGCTCCGCTTATACAGGCGGCGAGGGTGACCAATCTTGCCGTACAGCATTTCGACGCTGAGAAAGCCTTTTTCCACGCAGTGTTCCAGGTAGCGGCGGGCGGTGGTTTTGCTGAGTTTGGTTTCGCTGACCACGTCGTCTACCGAGAAACAGCGCTGAGCTTCGGCTTCGCGAAACAGGCGCTGGACCAGCTCCAGCGTGTTCTCCTCGATACCTTTGCTGCCCGCATCCAGCGGGGCGTTGCGCGCCTGCAGCTCATAAAGCTTATCGACGTTCTGCTGATCCACCACTTTCCATTCGCGCTGCTGCTGGCTGAACTGCACGAAGCGCTCCAGTGAGTGGCTCAGGCGTTTCCACGAGACCGGCTTGAGGATGTAGTCAAACGCGCCGCTGCGAATCGCCTGGCTGCAGGTGTCCATATCGCTGGCGGCGGTAATGAAGATCACCGAGCAGGCGTGCTGTTTTAAAAGGTCGCTGCCAAACAGCGTGATGCCTTTCCCGTCCGGCAGATAGTTATCCAGCAGGATAAGCTGCGGCTGCTTTTCCAGCATCAGGCGCTGGGCGGCCGCCAGGCTGTTGGCTATTCCCACCAGGTGCAGGTGGGGATGCTTATCAATCAGCTCCGCGTGAAGTTCGGCCAGTTCGCTCTCATCCTCCACGATAAGCACGTTAATCATTTCATTTTGCATACTCAAAAGCCTTACGTTGGGCTGAGGTCGCTCCCCGGAACGACAACATCTGGAATAAATACTGAGAACACGGTGCCGCTCGGCAGGTTATCGGAAACCTCCACCGTGCCCTTCGCCAGCGCGACGTAGCTGGCGATCAGGTGCAGGCCGAGCCCGTGGTCGCCGTGGGTTTTGGTGGTGACGCCCGGCGTGAAAATATGGTCACGCAGTTCAGGCGCAATGCCGACGCCGTGGTCGGCCACCTCGATGACCAGCTCCCGGTCGTTTATCACGATATAGACTTCCACCGGCTGGTGCTCGCCTTCGGCGCGCTGGGTGGCCTCGATGGCGTTATCCAGCAGGTTACCAATAATCGAAATCAGCTCGGATTCCGGCACGTTGCTCGGCATTCTCGTCATGCTGCAGGCCGGATCGAACGCCAGCGACACGCCTTTCTCACGCGCTCTGGCGTATTTGCCCAACAGCAGGCCGCACAGCGTGGCGGAACAGAAGCGTGCGGAGACAAAATCCAGCACTTCCTGGGCGTGCTCGGACTGCGCTTTGATATAGCGTTTGGCGTCATCGTAGCGGGCCATGTGCAGCAGCCCGGCGAGCGTTGCCATGCGGTTAAGCTGCTCGTGCCGCATGATGCGTAGGTTGTCCACGTAGCGTTTCACCTGGCTGAGCTGGAAGCTCAGGCTATCAATATCTTTGCGGTCGCGGAAGGTGATCACCCAGCCCTGCAGCACGCCCTCAAGCTCGATACGAACCCGGCTGGCAAGCACGCTGAGATCGTTAAAGGCGCAGATTTCATCGTGGGTATCTCGCGCCAGCATGACTTCAGGAGCGAAGAACGTCACCGGCTGGATCACCTCGGCAATCTGCTTGCCGCGGATCTCGCGTGAAGGCTGTTCCAGGCCCAGCAGTTTCTTCGCCGCCTTGTTGATCACCTCGATCTGCGAGCGGCTGTCGATGGCGATCACGCCTTCGTAGATCGACTCCATCATCGCTTTTTGCTGGCGCACCAGCAGGCTGATCTGCCGCGGCTCCAGCGAGAACATCTGCCTTTTGATACTGCGGGTGAAGTACCAGGAAAAGATAAACAGCGCCAGCAGCAAAATGATCGCCGCCAGCAGGATGTTGATCACCTTGCCGGACGTGACGTCATCGAGGTAGCTCTTCAGGTAGCCCACCGACACAATGCCAATCACCTTGCCGTGCTGGTCGAAGATTGGGGCTTTGCTGCGCAGCGACAGGCCGAGGCCGCCTTTGCGCAGCGTGGTGATGCTTTTGCCCTGCAGCACTTCCTCGTTATCGCCGCCGACCAGCGTTTTGCCCACGCGGTCGGCATGCACGGAATGATAGAGATGAATGCCGTGCTCGTCGCCGATGACGATAAAGCTGGCATCGCTATGCACGACCAGCTTTTGCATAAAGTTGTGTATTGCCGGAATATCTTTTTTTTCCACCGACTCCTGCAGGGTAGGAATTAAGGCAATCTCTTCCGCCTGAATTCTCGCCCGGGTGCTCATTTCCTGATAAAGCTGCCGGCCAACGTCGAAATAGTAATAGGTTCCGAGCATGGCAAAGAGCACGGAAAAAAAGGCAACCAGGTAGATAAACAAGCGTATCTGAAAGGAAACTTTCATAGGCCAGGCGTGTATTCAGTGAGGCAAAATGGCAGCTTAACACCGATGCCCCGCTGGCTGCGCGGCTTTGAACGAAAGTTTGAACAACCTCACGCAACGGCACTTTTCGTTAATTTCAGCCAATTTTTTTGCACTCTCTTAAGGTTTGTCTAAGCCGGGAATAAAAACCATAAAAACCACGAAGAAATAAAAACCATTAACGCCATAGATGCCTTTAAATTAACGGTTTTAATCTGCTACCCCTCACATTACAGGGGTATTTAATCTTTTAGTCTGCCCCGACAAATTAAAAAAAGGGGCTTGATATGAGCACGACCGATGATTCCTACAACATCATTCCTGAATCCATTGATATTAATAAGCCGACGCTCAAAGAGCGCTGGTGGCATATTCTCGACAGCTGGAAAGTGGGGATTATCCCGCTGCCGCTGTTTGTGCTGGCAGGGGCGCTGATCGCCATCGACTGCCTCGGCGGTAAACTGCCGAGCGATATCGTGGTGATGGTGGCGACGCTGGCCTTCTTCGGCTTTGCCTGCGGCGAATTTGGTAAACGCCTGCCGGTGATCGGCAAAATGGGTGCCGCCGCCATCTGCGCCACCTTCATCCCTTCCGCGCTGGTGTACTACGGCCTGCTGCCGGACGTGGTGGTGGAGTCCACCACCAAATTCTATAAATCCACCAACATCCTTTACCTCTACATCTGCTGCATCATCGTCGGCAGCATCATGAGCATGAACCGCACCACGTTAATTCAGGGCTTCCTGCGTATTTTCTTCCCGATGCTGTGTGGCGAAGTCGTGGGCATGATTGTTGGCATGGGCGTTGGTCTGGCGCTGGGCCTTGAGCCGTTCCAGATCTTCTTCTTCCTGATCCTGCCGATCATGGCCGGGGGCGTTGGGGAAGGGGCGATCCCGCTTTCCATCGGCTACGCCACGCTGCTGCATATGGATCAGGGCGTGGCGCTGGGCCGCATTCTGCCTATCGTGATGCTGGGCAGCCTGACGGCGATCGTTATCTCCGGCTGCCTGAATCAGCTGGGAAAACGCTTCCCGCACCTGACCGGCGAAGGCGAACTGATGCCGGGTAAAACCAACGGCGGTGAAAAAGAGCAAACCGCCGCCTTGTTCAACGGCAAAGCAGACGTGACCACTATCGCTTCCGGCGCTCTGCTGGCGGTGCTGCTCTACATGGTGGGTATGCTGCTGCACAAACTGATTGGCCTGCCGGCTCCGGTCGGGATGCTGTTTGTCGCGGTGCTGATCAAGCTTTGCCACGGCGTTTCCCCACGCATGCTGGCGGGCTCGCAGGTGGTTTATAAATTCTTCCAGACCGCCGTGACCTATCCAATTCTGTTTGCCGTGGGCGTCGCCATTACGCCGTGGAATGAGCTGGTTGACGCTTTCACTATTACCAACCTGCTGGTCATCGTCAGTACCGTCAGCGCGCTGGTGGCGACCGGTTTCTTCGTCGGTAAAAAAATCGGTATGCATCCTATCGACGTGGCCATTGTGTCCTGTTGCCAGAGCGGGCAGGGCGGGACCGGCGACGTCGCCATTCTGACCGCCGGTAACCGCATGTCGCTGATGCCGTTCGCCCAGATTGCAACCCGCATTGGCGGGGCGATCAACGTCTCGGTGGCGCTGCTGGTGCTTGGCAACTTTCTTGTCTGACTTTTGATTAACCAGGAACTGTTATGAAACTCGCAAGTTATGTACTTCAGGGCCAGCGGAGCTACGGCGTGGTAACGCCGGAAGGCATCGTTGACCTGGGCCGCCGTTTAGGCTCGCGTTTTGCGGATTTAAAGGCTTTGCTGGCGGCAGACGCGGTGCATGAAGCGCTGGCGTTTGCCGGGCTGAAGGCCGATGTGGCGGCGTCAGACGTTCGCTGGCTGCCGGTCATCGAACGCCCGGAGAAAATTCTCTGCGTCGGCATGAACTACGCTGACAAGCGCAAAGAGTTCGACCAGCACAATCCGGCTCCAACCCTGTTTGTGCGCTTTGCAGACTCCCAGACCGGGCATGACTCCCCGGTGGTAAAACCGCATCACTCCAGCGAGTTCGACTATGAAGGCGAGCTGGCGGTGATCATCGGCAAAGGTGGGGTGAATATTTCTGCGGCGGATGCCCTGAACCACGTCGCGGGCTACAGCTGCTATATGGACGGGTCGGCGCGCGACTGGCAGCACACCTGGTTTACCGCCGGGAAAAACTGGCCGCAGACCGGGGCTTTTGGCCCGTGGATGACCACGTCGGATGAAATTCGCGATCCGCACGATCTGGCGATCCGCACCTGGCTGAACGGGCGCATGGTGCAGGAAGACAACACCAGCAGCATGATCCACAAGGTTGCCGAGCTTATCGAATACATCTCGACTTTTACCTCGCTCAGCGCGGGGGACGTGATCATCACCGGTTCTCCCGGTGGCGTCGGCAAAAAGCGCACGCCGCCGCTGTTCATGCAGCCGGGCGACCGCATTGAAGTTGAAATTGAGCGCATTGGCCATCTCAGCAACGTGATCGTTGCGGCCCGCGAGCCTCTGGCTTCCGGGGCGGTGGCGCACTAACGCTATGTTCCAGCCCAACTCCATCGAGTTCAGTACCGTCGATCCGCTGCGGCAGCCGCAGGCGCTGGCCGCCATTCGGGATCTGCTGGGGCGGAACCAGCTCGGGCTGGACGGCGACATTCAGCTGTTCGTCGTCGCCCTTTCAGGGGCAAAAATCGTCGGTTGTGCCGGGCTGGCGTGGCGCACCATCAAATGTGTGGCGGTGGATGAAGCCTGGCGTGGGGATAACCTTAGCGTGCGTTTACTGGGGGAAATCCAGCATATCGCGATGGAGCGCGGGCAGGCGCATTTGTTCCTGTTCACCCGCCCCTACAACCTCGACCGGTTTCGCCAGAGCGGCTTCTGGCCGCTGGTGCAGGTGGATGAGGCGGCGGTGCTGATGGAAAACACGCCCGTCGGCATCAGCCGCTACTGCGCCGGGCTGGAGAAACTGCGGCAACCGGGCAACCGGATCGGCGCCATTGTGATGAACGCTAACCCGTTCACTCTCGGCCACCGCTATCTGGCCGAGCAGGCGGCGCAGCGCTGCGACTGGCTGCATCTGTTTGTGGTACGCGAGGACGCTTCGTTTTTTCCGTTCGAGGAGCGGTGGGAGATGGTTCGCCAGGGAGTGGCCCACTTGCCTAACGTGATTGTGCATCCGGGGTCCGACTACCTGATCTCCCGCGCCACCTTTCCGGGCTATTTCCTGAAAGAGAGCGGGCTTATCGACAAAACCTGGAGCGCAATGGACCTGATGATTTTCCGTGACTACGTTGCCCCGGCGCTGGGCGTGACGCACCGCTTTGTCGGCAACGAACCGTTCTGCGCGGTGACCCGGGAATACAACCAGGCCATGCGCTACTGGCTGGAAGTGCACCGCCACCACAGCGCGGCGTCGATTCAGGTGATCGAGCTGCCGCGAAAATGCCATGCCGCCGGACGAGAGATTTCCGCCTCTGAAGTGCGAGCCTTACTCAAGAGCAAGCAAATGGCCCGCATCCGGGACATTGTCCCGGACAGTACCTTTAGCCATCTCCAGCGGCACTACGCGCGGGATGTGGCCTGAATTTTTTAACCAGGACAAAGCCTTATGAGAATCGTAAAGCAAGCCTTAGCCGGGACGCTGGAGTCCAGCGATCTGCTGGTGAGAGTCGCCCCCGCCGAAGGTGAGTTCAGCCTGATGATACACAGCGAAGTACAAAAGCAGTTCGGGGAGCAAATTCGTCGTGTGGCGGAGCAGACGCTCGCTCAGCTCGGCGTGAAAGAGGGGATTTTTATTCTGGAAGACAAGGGGGCACTGGACTGCGTGATCCGCGCCCGTTTGCAAAGCGCGGTGCTCCGTGCCGCCGATGCCGAACAGATTGACTGGGGAAAACTACAATGAAAAAACTCCGTCGCAGCATGTTGTTCCTCCCCGGCGCTAACGCCGCCATGCTCTCCACCGCTTTTATTTACCGCCCGGATTCGATCATGTTCGACCTGGAAGACGCCGTGGCGCTGCGTGAGAAAGACACCGCCCGCGTGCTGGTGTTTCACGCGCTGCAGCACCCGATGTACCGCGACATCGAAACCGTGGTTCGTATTAACCCGCTTAACACTCCGTTTGGCCTGGCCGATCTCGAGGCCGTCGTGCGCGCCGGAGTGGACGTGGTGCGCCTGCCAAAAACCGACACGCCGGAAGATATCTTCCTGCTGGAATCTCACCTCGAGCGCATTGAGCGTGAGTGTGGCCGAGAGCCAGGCTCCACCAAACTGATGGCGGCGATTGAATCCGCCGTCGGCGTGATCAACGCCGTCGCCATCGCACGTTCTTCCCCTCGTCTGATTGGTATTGCGCTGGCGGCGTTTGATTACGTGATGGATATGCAAACCGAGCGTGGCGACGGCACGGAGCTGTTCTATGCCCGCTGCGCGGTGCTGCATGCCGCGCGCGCCGCCGGGATTGACGCGTTCGACGTGGTTTGGTCTGACGTGAATAACGAGGCCGGGTTCCTGCGGGAAGTCGAGCTAATCCGCAAAATGGGCTTCAACGGTAAATCGCTGATCAACCCCCGGCAGATTGAGCTGCTGCATAACGCCTACGCGCCAACTCAGGACGAAGTCGATTATGCCCGCCGGGTGATTGCCGCCGCCGACGAAGGGGAGCGCAACGGCCTGGGCGTAGTGTCGCTCAACGGCAAGATGATCGACGCGCCAATCATTAACCATGCGCAGGTGGTGCTTGAGCGCGCCGCGGCTTCCGGCGTGCGCCGTTAAGGACAAAACAATGAGCAATATGACCGAACTTTTACACCTTGAGTATCCGCATCTGGCCCATCTGCGAAGCTTCGACGGGGCGCATCAAACCACGCCGTGGCTGGCGGATGCCGAAGCGAAGAAAACCCGTAAGCTTTGCGACACGCTGGAGCAGGCGATTGCCCAAAGCGGGCTGAAGGACGGCATGACCATCTCCTTCCACCATGCTTTCCGGGAAGGCGATCGGGTGATTAATCACGTGGTTGCCACGCTGGCTCGCCTTGGATTTAAAGATCTGACGCTGGCCTCAAGTTCGCTGATGACCTGCAACGAAGCGCTGATTGAGCCCATTCGTAACGGTGTGATCACCCGCATTTACACCTCCGGGATGCGCGGCAAGCTGGCGGAAGCGATCTCTCATGGCCTGATGGCCGAGCCGGTACAAATCCACTCCCACGGCGGGCGCGTGAAGCTGCTGCAGGACGGCGAGCTAAAAATCGACGTGGCGTTTCTCGGCGTGCCGTGCAGCGACGAATACGGCAATGCCAACGGCACCCACGGTAAATCCTGCTGCGGCTCGCTGGGCTACGCCAAAGTAGACGCCCATTTTGCCCGCAAAGTCGTGCTGTTAACCGAAGAGCTGGTGCCGTTCCCCAATATGCCCGCGAGCCTGATGCAGGATGAGGTGGACTACATCGTTCAGGTCGACACCGTGGGCGATCCGGCCAAAATCAGCGTCGGGGCAGCACGTGTCACCAGCAACCCCCGCGAGCTGATGATTGCCCGCACCGCAGCGGAAGTAATTGAACATTCGGGCTACTTCCGCCCCGGCTTCTCCATGCAGACCGGCTCCGGCGCGGCGGCCATTGCCTGCACGCGTTTTATGGAAGAAAAAATGGAGCGTAATGGCGTCGTCGCTCGCTTTGCCCTCGGGGGGATCACCGGCAGCCTGGTGGATCTCCATGAGAAAGGGCTGATCGAAAAACTGCTCGATACCCAGTGTTTTGACGGCCAGGCCGCCGCCTCTCTGGCGCGTAACCCTAACCACATTGAGATCTCCACCAACGTTTATGCCAACCCCGGAGCGAAGGCCACGAGCTGCGATCAGCTTGATGTGGTGATCCTCAGCGCGCTGGAGATCGATATCGACTTTAACGTCAATGTGATCACCGGATCTGACGGCGTTATGCGCGGCGCATCCGGCGGACACTGCGACGTGGCGAGCGCGGCAAACCTGACTATCGTGGTTGCTCCGCTGCTGCGCACGCGCATTCCTAGCGTTGTTAAACGGGTGACCACGCGCGTTACGCCAGGTGAAAGCATTGATGTGCTGGTGACGGATCACGGCGTGGCGGTTAATCCGACCCGGCCGGAGATCCGTGAACGGCTTGAGGGTGCGGGGATGAAGATCGTGAGCATAGAAGATCTTTACCAGCGCGCTATTTCCCTGACCGGCGAGCCGAAGCCGATCGAATTTACGCCGCACATCGTCGGCGTGATCCGCTACCGCGACGGCAGCGTGATCGACGTGGTGCGTCAGGTCAAAGAGGAGTCAGCCCAATGAGTGAAACGCTTGTGGAAGCGGAAGGCGTTACCCTTACAGCCCTGCTTGAGGCGAAAGAGCGGCGGGCGCACCGGCAGCAAGAGTGGCTGGTTAAGTACCGGCAGCCGGTGCTTTCCCTGACGCTGGTGACGCCCGGCCAGGTAAAGGACAGCATTCGCTACCGCAACTGCATGGCGGTAGCGCTGCAGGCCTGCGACCAGCTGCTGTGGGGCAACCGCTGGCCGGTGCTCGAGCGGCAGGTACTGTGGCTGCCGACCGGGGCCGAAGCGATGTGGAGCGTGGCGCATTCGGCCAGCGAACTTAAGGCGGCAACTGTCGGGCTGGAGCAAACCCATCCGCTCGGCAGGCTGTGGGATGCGGATGTGATTTGCCCCGACAATGGCCCGGTCGGGCGGACTTCGCTGGATTTGGCGGGCCGGCTCTGCCTGGTGTGCAACGAGCCCGCGCATGCCTGTGCACGCTCCCGCCGCCACCCCATGGATGAAGTGACCGCGCGCGTCGAGAGGCTGATAGATGGCTGGTTTGCCAGGGATTAAATCAAATACTGCCGCCGCCCCGGATGTGCCAGCCCTGGCGCGGCAGGCGCTGCTGGACGAGGTGTGGCTAACGCCAAAGCCGGGGCTGGTGGATGCCGCCAACAACGGCTCGCACCGGGACATGGATCTGCCGATGTTTCTCGGCAGCATTGCGGCCATTGGCCCCTGGTTCAGCACGTTCCACGCTTTAGGACGTGAACATGCCGGGCGAGGTGCCAGTGAGATGCTGCGGCTCATCCGTCCGGCGGGCATCGCCTGCGAACAGGCGATGTATAAGGCCACTCAGGGCGTGAATACGCACAAAGGTGGCGTGTTTTCGCTGGGGCTGCTTTCTACCGCCGCTGGCCGTCTGCAGGGGCAGGACAAAGCGCTAACTGCATCGGCGGTGTGTTCCACCGTGAGCGAGATCTGCAGCGGGATTGTGGAAAGAGAACTGGTCGCGGCCCGGAAGGCTTCTTCCGTTGGCGAAAGGCTTTATCAGCAGTTTGGCCTGACCGGCGCACGCGGCGAGGCGGAAAGCGGATTCCTTACTGTGCGCCAGCACGTGCTGCCTTACTGGCAGGCGGAAAGCTGCCCGAAGCGCCGTCTGCTTGCGGCGATGTTGCGTCTGATGGCTGCTAACCCAGACACCAATCTTGTGTCGCGCGGCGGGCTAAACGGACTGCGCTATGTGCAGCGTTACGCTGCGCGCCTGATTCAGCAAGGCTGGCACGAGGACGATCTTCGGCAAATGGATGCCGATCTTATTGCCCGCAACCTCAGTCCCGGCGGGAGCGCGGATCTGCTGGCCGTCAGCGCTGTTTTAGCGGAAATTGCGGTGTGAAGGCAACGCAGCACGAATTTCATGCTAATGAGACCCGTTTTTGTCTAGTCTGAGGTTTTCACTCTTGATAATAAAAGGAGTAACTCATGGCTCAGACCGCAGAGAAAAACCGTCGCTTTGTGCTGGCGAAGCGCCCGCAGGGGATGCCGACCCGCGAAGATATCCATCTGGAAGAAGTGGCTGTTCCGACGCCGGGAAAAGGTGAAGTGCTGCTACGCACGCTTTTCCTCTCCCTCGACCCGTATATGCGCGGGCGCATGAGCGACGCCAAATCCTACTCGGCGCCGATTGCCATCGGTGAAGTTATTGTGGGGGGAACCGTCAGCCGCGTGGAAAGCTCTCAGCATCCTGATTACCAGCCGGGCGATCTGGTTCTGGCCGACTCTGGCTGGCAGGATTATTCACTTTCCAACGGGGAAGGCCTGCAGAAGCTGGAGAAAAACATGTCTCATCCTTCCTGGGCGCTGGGACTGCTTGGCATGCCGGGCTTTACCGGCTATATGGGGCTGACGGACATCGGTAACCCGCAGCCGGGTGAAACCGTGGTGGTTGCGGCAGCCAGCGGCGCGGTGGGTTCGGTTGTAGGGCAAACGGCTCGCCTTCGCGGGGCGAGAGTTATCGGCATTGCCGGCGGGGAAGATAAGTGCCGCTATGTGAAAGACACGCTGAAGTTTGATGAGTGCCTCGATCACCGTGCCAGTGATTTCGCTGAACAGCTCGCCAAAGCCTGCCCGAACGGCATCGACGTCTACTTTGAAAACGTCGGCGGGGCGGTGTTTGACGCCGTCTTCCCGCTGCTGAATACCAAAGCGCGTATCCCGGTTTGTGGCATGATCAGCCAGTACAACGGCAACAACAGCGCCTTTGAGCACGATCGTCTGCCGGAGCTAATGGCTACTATCCTGAAAAAACGTATGCGCGTGGAAGGGTTTATCATCAGCCAGGATTACGGCCATCGTTACCCGGAATTCTACAAGCAGATGAGCGAGTGGATCGCCGCCGGAGAGATTGAGTTCCGCGAGGATATCGTGGACGGGCTGGAAAACACCGTGGAGGCGTTCCAGGGGCTGCTGGCCGGGAAGAACTTCGGCAAGCTGATTGTGAAGGTGGCGGAATAAGATTGACCCTCACCCCGGCTCTCTCCCTGGAAGGGAGAGAGGGGGATCAAACGTTTTTTGTATGAATTCCCTCTCCCCCGTGGGAGAGGGTTAGGGTGTGGGGAAGCCACGCTCCCTTAAATGAGAATTTTTTTTATTTCCCTGCTGTACTTGCTAAATGGCGGCGGACGTGAGAGATTAGCACCCGGTTTGGAACACAGACCTTATGAAAGCAGTTTTAGTAAAGCAGTCCTCAGTTCAAGCGCTATCTTAGATATCCCTTCTTCTCGAGTCTCCTCCTAAGTGCCCGAATAAGTCCAACTCTGCTGAACAGACCATGTTCGCCGCGTTTAGTGGCTCAAGAAACTGAAAAGGTAATATCTATGTCTAACAAAATGACTGGTTTAGTAAAATGGTTCAACGCTGAGAAAGGTTTCGGCTTCATCTCTCCTACCGATGGCAGCAAAGATGTATTCGTACACTTCTCTGCAATCCAGAGCGACAGCTTCAAAACCCTCGACGAAGGCCAGAAAGTTGAGTTCTCTATCGAGAACGGCGCTAAAGGCCCAGCTGCTGCTAACGTTGTTGCGCTGTAATCCAGCCTGACGTTTCAGAAGTGAAGAAACCCGCTACGGCGGGTTTTTTTGTGCCCGCAGTTTGTAGATGTCTGATATCTTTTGCTCTCTCCTGCCTAATGTTGTGTGTTAAATTGTGATTTTGGTTAACCAATTATCCCTTCATGATTGACACGCTTGCCGAATTGGCCGAACTTAGACGCTATATCACGCACCTAAAGAGGTGCTTAATCATCAGTGTTTACTGGTCAACCAATTTGAGTTGTGGGGTGGATATTATGAAGCAAACCTGGCGCTGGTATGGTCCAAACGATCCGGTTAGTCTGGCCGACGCCCGGCAGGCGGGGGCGACAGGGATCGTCACCGCGCTGCACCATATTCCGAACGGTGAAGTGTGGCCGGTCGAAGAGATACTGAAACGCAAAGCCGTGGTGGAGGCCGCCGGGCTGGTCTGGTCGGTGGTGGAAAGCGTGCCTATCCACGAAGAGATCAAAACCCATCGCGGGCAGTACGATTTGTGGATCGACAATTACTGCCAAAGTCTGCGTAACCTGGCGGAATGCGGCATCTACACCGTGTGCTACAACTTTATGCCGGTACTGGACTGGACGCGCACCGATCTCGAATACCTGCTGCCGGACGGCTCCAGGGCGCTGCGCTTTGACCAAATCGAATTCGCTGCGTTTGAGCTGCATATTCTGAAGCGCAAAGGGGCTGAAGCTGACTACAGCGCGGAAGAAATTGAACAGGCAAACCGACGCTTCGCGGAAATGCGAGAGGATGAAAAAGCGCGGCTGACCCGCAACATCATCGCTGGCCTGCCCGGCGCGGAAGAGGGCTACACGCTCGATCGGTTCCGCGCCCAGTTGGATACTTACAAAGATATCGACAAAGCGAAGCTGCGCGAAAACTTTGCCTACTTCCTTGAGGCAATTATCCCGGTTGCGGAGCAGGTTGGCATCAAAATGGCGGTTCACCCGGACGATCCTCCGCGTCCCATCCTTGGCCTGCCGCGCATTGTTTCAACTGTGGAGGATATGCAGTGGATGGTGGAGGCGGTGAACAGTCCGGCGAATGGCTTCACGATGTGTACCGGCTCTTACGGCGTGCGGGCCGATAACGACCTGGTCGGCATGATTAAACGCTTTGGGCCTCGTATCTACTTCACGCACCTGCGCTCAACGCTGCGGGAAGAAAACCCTAAAACCTTCCACGAGGCCGCACACCTTTATGGTGACGTGGATATGTATGAAGTGGTGAAAGCCATTGTGGAAGAGGAGCAGCGCCGGAAAGAAGCAGGGCAAAGTGAACTGATTCCGATGCGCCCGGATCACGGCCATCAAATGCTGGATGACCTGAATAAAAAGGTGAATCCAGGCTATTCGGCGATTGGCCGCCTGAAAGGGTTGGCCGAAGTGCGTGGCGTTGAGATGGCTATCCAGCGCGCGTTCTTTGGTAAATAGCCTCGTCGGGCCAGGGAATGGGTCAACCAGTTATGCTATAGTCCGGCTCATTCCCTACCTGCCGTGAGTAAAGATGAAACCGCAAATCCAGGACAAACCTGCCGCGCAGCCGCAGCGGCCTTATCAGGAAGTGGGTGTGATGCTGCGCGACATGATTGCGCGGCAGCAATATGCCCTGGGGGATCGTCTTCCGCCCGAGCGTGAAATCGCGGCGCTGCTGTCGGTGAGCCGGACCGTGGTGCGTGAAGCGCTGATCATGCTGGAGATTGAAGGGCTGGTGGAAGTCCGCCGTGGGGCGGGTATTTTTGTGGTTGCCATGCCGGATAAACTTGTTAACCCTCCCGTTAGCACGAGCCAGTGCAACGATGCCGGGCCGTTTGAGCTATTGCAGGCGCGCCAGCTGCTGGAAAGCAATATCGCGGAGTTTGCCGCCCAGCAGGCCACACGGGAAGATATTCTCAAAATGCGTCAGGCCTTGCAGGTAGAAGAGCAGGAACTGGCTGCCGGGGATAACGAAAGCGGCGACAGGCAGTTCCATCTTGCCGTGGCCGAGGCCACCCACAACAGCATGCTGGTGGAGTTGTTTAAGCAGTCCTGGCAGTGGCGTGAAAACAACCCGATGTGGATCCAGCTGCACAGCCATCTGGAGAACAACCACTATCGGCAAGAGTGGCTCGCCGACCATAAACAAATCCTTGCGGCGCTGATCAAGAAAGACGCCAAAGCGGCCAAACACGCGATGTGGCAGCACCTGGAAAACGTCAAAAACCGGCTGCTGGAACTGTCCGACGTCGATGATATTAACTTCGACGGATATTTGTTCGAGTCCTGGCCGCTGAACGAGCCTGGGCGTTAACCCGGGCTTATTTCACGCGAACTGCCGCTGCAGCAGCTCGCCGCTTTGCTGTAAATCCTGCTGCGGGTTGCGGCCTATCAGCACATATTCATACCCCTTACTGCGCCACCAGACCAGGTTAAGGCCGCGGCGGACTTCGTGCTTCAGCGTAGGGCTGTCGGCTGCCTTGCTGCGGGAAATACACAGCGCCATCGGCCCGTAGCTGGCGTGCAGGTAGGCCATCTGCGCGATGGAGGTGCTGTCGTAGCGCAGCATCCTCACGCTTTTTAGCTCGGCTTCCGGCAGCTCAACTTCACCTTGCTGCAGCCTGAGGCCGATATCCTGCTGCATACGGTTCAGGCCGTTTTGCAGCGCCTGAGGCGTGACGTTGATGTCCGCCAGCGTTTCGGCGCTGTAAAGCGACATGTACTGCGCAATCAGGTCGCGAATTTCTGGCTCGCCGCTAAGTTTTTGCTCGTCGGGGCGAATAAAGCGCCCGGCCAGCACGCCGACGGCGAGGAAGCTGAGGGAGGCGGCGATCAGGCTGCGGCGGCTAACGCCTTGTGTTTGCGGCTTCATGTTCATCGGCTGATGCAGCAGCACGTTGAGTTTGGCCTGCATTCTATCGACTGGCGCTTCTTCCAAAAGTGGGGCAAAAGCCTGTTCCAGCGGCAGATGGCTTTGCATGAGCGGCTCAACGCGCGCGGCCAGATCGGCGTCGTTATTCAACTGCTGCTCAAAGACGTGGCGTTCATCCTCGCGCATTTCGCCGTCCAGCCAGGCCACGATAGCCTCATCGCTCCACGGAGCGGAGAAGGATTGACGCGTCATTGGAGCTCCTTCTTCATCGTCGGCATCAGGTGCCTGGCCAGCGTCAGACGCGCGGCGGCCAGGCGGCTCATCACGGTGCCAATGGGAATGGCCAGCGTGTCGGCTGCTTCCTGATAGGTAAAGCCCTCGACATACACTAAAAACACGGTATTGCGCTGGGCTTCAGGCAGCTCGCTAACCTGCTGCAGCAGCGCGTGATACTGGTGCTTGTCTTCGGTATTTTCGCTGTCTGCCAGCTGGCTCAGTTCGTCGATGTCGACAAAGCCCTGGCCCTGGCGAACGCGCAGGGCGCGAATTTCGTTGATCCAGATAGAGTACAAAATCGCAAACAGCCAGCGGTCTATCCGCGTCCCGGACTGAAACTGACTGCAGCGCTCTAAAGCGCGCACGCAGGTGGACTGAACCAAATCTTCAGCCACATCACGATTGCGGGACAGCACCATGCCGTAACGCCAGAGGCGGGCAAGGTGCTGGGCCAGCTGTAAACGAACTTCGTTGACGGTGATTTTTATGCCCTCAGCCTTAGGACTCCGGGTGCCCGTCAATGGCGGCTTTTAAATCGCGATACTCCTCGCAGCCGGTTCCGCAGAGCGTTTTAATGGTCGCTAACTGGGCTTTCGCCAGGTCAGGGCGGCCCTTAATCATCCACGCTTCGCCAAGATATTCGCGCACTTTGGCATAGTGCGGATCCAGGGCGATGGAGCGCTGATAATAGCCGATTCCTTCGTCGGTGCGCCCCAATTTTCTTGTGGCGTAGCCCCGGTAGTTCCAGGCTTCACGCGTGTTGGGCTGCTGCAGGGTATCCAGCAGGTTTAACGCCTCCTGATACCGGCCTGATTTTGCCAGATGGTAAGCATATTGCGTCTTGTCGCTGTCGCTTAACATGCTGCTCTTTTCCACGGTACAGGTTTTGGTTTTGCTGTCGTACACCTGGCCTTTCGGGCAGTCCGGCGTTTTGGCATCATCGTCGCCCATGGCGCTGGCGGTGGCGGAGTAGAAAAGTCCGCTGGTCACGAGGCACAGCAAAGGCAGCAGTTTACGAGTTGAAGGCATGTTCATGGTGTCGTCCTGTAGGTTAACGAGAGTGGCCTTTGCAGGCGGGGAGCATGCGGCGCAGCGTGCCGTCACGCAGAACATAGTGGTGGATCAGGGCGGCGACAGCATGCGCGCCCGCCAGCAGGATCAGCGCCCAGGCCACGTTGTTGTGCAGCATCGCCAGGGTATGGCGCAGCGTCGGATCGATGTTAAACACGTCCGGAACTTCAAACAGGTTGAAGAACCAGAAGGGTTCGCCCTGCGCCCAGCGGAACAGGAAGCCAAGCGTGACCTGAGTCAGCAACAGGATGTAAAGCACGCCGTGCGTGGCATGGGCGGCAAGGCGGAATGCGCCCGGCATCGGCACTTTCTCCAGCTTTCGCGACGGCGAAAAAGCGGCGCTGATGCGCCAGATTAGCCGGACGACCATCACCGCCCCAAGCAAAATGCCGAACGAAATGTGTAGCGATTGCAGGCCTTTGCGAAGCGGAGTGCCGCGCTCAAGCACTTCCCAGACGTGCGCGCTGGCAAACAGAAATATCACGCAGAAGGCGGTTAGCCAGTGGAGGGCCATGCTAAAGGCGTCGTAGCGCTTGTGAGGTGGCGTAGCTTCGGGGGGCAGGTAACTCATGATTGTCTCTTCCTCAGGTTCTTGTAAGGAGTAAACAATCGGGGTGGGGAAATTATTCGGCGAAAACGAAAAAAAAGTCAGGCGCTCCGCAGAGGCCTGACTTGATCGGGGCTGGAGGGCAGCTTAAAGGGCTTTTTCCCACACGGACTGCGGCAGTAAATAAACCGCTTTTTCAGCGTGCTGGCCGTCGGTCACGATGTGTTTGATGCCGCTTGCCATCACGGCCAGCGTCACGTCGAAGGCGTTCAGGCTGTCGCCGAAGCCGGCGGTCAGGTTCAGCATTGAGCCGTTCGCCATCAGGTAAAGCGTTTTGCCGTTGAGCTGGTACGCGTTGATAAACGGCATCACTTCTTCGGTCGGATATTGCTGCAGGTAGCCGCAGTCGATCTCTTCCGCAACGTGGCCCACGTTCAGCACAAACACGCCGTCTTTGGCTTTATCCAGTACCGCTGCGCTGACGACTTTTTTCGCCCCGGTGGCGGTGGCGACAACGTCAGTGGTAGCAATCACGTCATGAATATCAACCACGTGCCAGCCGTCATAGGCGGCCTGCAAGCGGCGGGCCGGATCTAACTCGGCAACCATCACCTGGCCACCGTAGGCTTTGGCGGCGGCAGCAACGCCCTGGCCCACCAGGCCATAGCCAATCACCAGCACTTTCTTTTCGTGCAGGGTGAGGTGAGTGGTCTGGAAGAAGGTCTGCCAGGCGGTGAGGCCAACCATGTGGCGGTTATGCAGGCCTTCTTTTACCGGCAGATCGTCCCAGTTAAAGATCGGGTAGCCAGGGCGGAGATCCGCGAGGCGGTTGACCCCGGAGCCGGTTGCTTCCAGGCAGGCAACCACGTCGCCAAACTCGCCACGCTGATGCAGCAGCGTGGTGATGTCCGCGCCCATTTCGCACAGATGCGTTGGGCGCCAGGCGATGGCTTTTTCCCACGAGTCGCGCCAGTCGGCGTCGTTCATATTGCGCCATGCGCTGGCTTCCGCCCCGGCGGCGACCAGGTAAGCGACAACGTCATCCTGTACGGTGGTTGGGTTGCAGGTGGTGAGGAAGACTTTGGCATTTTTCTTCAGCAGGCCTTCAACCAGCGGGATCATTTTCAGGTCGAGATGCATATTGCAGGCGATGCGAACGTGGCTTAAGTCGGGCAGCGCCTGAACCTGTTTGAGGGTGCGAACCATGTGGCGAGTAGACCACGCAATCTCTTTGTTAAACATCTCGTTCTGGGTGCTCACGTCTTTTCCTTATTAATTGTTTTTACTGGTTTTTATAGAATATATCATCACGTTAACGGACGTCAGAATAGCAAAACGATGGCCGGTTGTTAATCGCTGAACCCGGCGCGGCAGGCGTGACGTCTGCTTACCAATGTTTTGTTTTTTTCCTCGGTTTCTTCTCTATAGTAAAAGTTTCATATCCCTGATAAAAACGAGAAAAACATGATCAAAAAAGCGCTTGTTGTGTTGCTGAGCAGTGCCTTCTTGACCCCGATGATAGCGAATGCCGACAGCACCATAGTCTTCCTGCGCCACGGTGAGAAACCGGCTAACAATAGCGGGCAGCTCACCTGCAAAGGGCTGAATCGCGCGCTGCAATTGCCGTCGGTTCTGCTGAGCCAGTACGGCAAACCGGATGCCATCTACGCCGCCGCGCCGAAAGAGAACAAAACCGGCAGCTCGCTGCGCCCGTTAACCACCATCACGCCGACCGCGATCCGCCTTTCTCAGGCCATCGACCTGCATTACCACGCGGAGCAGACGGATGAGCTGGCGGATGATTTACTGAAAACTCAGAGCAGCGGCCGCCTGACTTTTGTCTCGTGGGAGCACAAAAACCTGGTGATCGCGGCGCAAAAGCTGGTGAAGGCAACCGGCGGCGACCCAACCGTGGTGCCAAAATGGCCGGGCAGCGATTTTGATTCGCTGTACATCATCAAACTGGACGATCAAAAGCGATTTAAATCTTTCACCCACGGGGCTGAAGGGCTGAATAACGTGCCGGACAGCTGCGCAGGCGCGAGCTGACAGAAAAGAAAAACCCGTCTGGAAGACGGGTTTTTTTATGCACTTAGCCAAAGAGGATTACCACCACACTTCAGCCTGAACGCCAGCCATAAACTCGTTCTTGCTGTTTTCGTTAAAGCGGAAGTTTGACAGCTCGTTGTCCAGAATATTCAGGTATGTGCCGTAGAAACGAATTTCAGGACGCGAGCCGAGCAGGCTTGGGCCAACCTTCAGAGCGTGATAGAGCGTGGTTTTGTAGCCCGACTCTTTCAGGTTAACCCCTTGCTCGGTTTTGTTTTTCTGGGTAAACCAGCTCAGCTCCAGGCCGGTCTGGTTCCAGGTATCCCAAATCCACGCCGGGCGAATCACGGCCCGAATGCTGCTGAAGTCGCTGTGGGCGCCGCTCTCATAGCTATAAACATCGCTACCCTGGGAGTAAACCAGCGCGTTAGCCATGATGATCCTGTCCGCGAGGTACATTTCCCCCTGCGAAATCAGACGCCAGGCCACGCCGTCCGTCTGGTCGCCGTAGTAATATCGGCCCGGTGCCATGGAGTTGCTGGCTCCCGAAAAGTTCGCGAAGCTGCTGGCATAAGAGTTATTGGCCACCTGCAGGGTAAACTCGTTGAAGGTGTCGCGCGGCAGATCCTGGCGCACAATGGCCGTCGCCATCCAGGTGTCCTTCAGTTTAAAGAAGGAGCCGTTATTTTCGTTGTCCTTCTGGTCGTCAGTTTTATTGGCAAAGGCGTATTTGCCCATCAGCGACAGCGAACCTTTTTCCCACAGCGGAATGTTGCGGTAGCGCAGGTCAACCGAGTTGGTGTTCATCTGCGTGGTGTGGCTGAAGTCGCGGGAATAAACGTCGACGTCGTTGCGGCTGAGGGAGGCGTCAAGCTGGCCGACGCCCAGGTTCCAGTTTTGGATCCCGACGGCCGCCGCCACCTGGGTGGTTAAGGATTTCCAGTCGAGCATCTGGATTTCGTACTCAGGCAGCTTGTGCTTCCCGACCCAGAAGTCTGCTTCCGGCGCAAACGGCAGGAAGCCTCTGGTGGTCAGGAAAATATCGCTGAACTGCATGATGTTTTCGTTGCCATTGTTGTCGCCAAACCAGGCGTCGTTATACTGCTCCCCGACGTTACCGTCGTAGGTCACGATGGCGTTGGCGGTTTTGCCGTCCTGGTTGTAGACGCGCTGGTTCAGCGTTAAGTCGAACCAGCCGCTCATTTCGTTGCCGAAACGACCCAGCGACCCGGCGGCGTAGGTTTGAGCCGACCCGCGATTGGCCGCTGCCCAGCCGGAACGGAAATAACCTTCGTAGCTAAAGCCAATATCATCTTTAATGTATTTACTGATGTCTTTCAGGGTAACGTTTTCTACGGTAGTCTTGCCACCTTCGTTATTGACCACGGCCACTTTTTGCGTGCCTTTCACCGGCGTTGGTGCCGGCTTAGTATCGAGATGATTATTTTCATTCTCGATGTTGTCGGCTACCGGAGAATAAACCGTCTGATTGACCGGGGCCGGGCCAGACTGCACGTTGTTACCGGCTGGCTGCAGTTGGGCGACCTTATCTTTATATATAGCCAATTCTTTCTGCGTTTTATTTAATTCTGATTTGTTTTCTGATAATTGTCTTTCAAGTAATTCCAGACGCTGCTCTACCGTTAATTTTGCTGCCATTACGTGGGTTGAGGATAACGCCAGAAGGATGGATGAAGACAATAAGCTAACCTTCAATAAATTTGAATTCATAGAATGTCCCAGAAGTATAATTATTATTTGCCTCCAGTTTTAATAACCGGAGGCGGGTGAAAATTAAATTGCTATCATCGGTTTATTTATTACTGCGCCGCCTGTGCTGCATTTACCTTATTGGCGGCCATAACGAACGGTAAATAAATTAGCGTGGAGATGGCCAGGCATAGCAGCCCGACAATCAATGCCATCCAGTTCCCCCCGGTGCCGAAGAAGGCGATGAGCGGCCCCGGCGTTGTCCACGGTACGGCATAGGCAATTGGTGGAATAATCTCCAGAGTGACGAAGGTGTAGCCCACCAAAGAGTTGACGAACGGCACCATGATAAACGGAATGATCAGGATCGGGTTCAGCACGATGGGCAGGCCGAAAATCACCGGTTCGTTGATGTTAAACAGGCCCGGCACGAAGGCCATTTTCGCCAGATCGCGGTAGTCGGCACGGCGGGAGGCAATAAAAATAGCCAGCAGCAGGCCGAGCGTCATTCCCGATCCACCGTAGTTGGCGAAGGCGTCGTTGATGCTCCCCCAGGTGATAGGGTATGGCGCCCCCCACGTAGTGCCGTTGGATGCGGCAAAAGAGAGGTTTTCGAGGTTAGCTTCGGAGAAAATAGTCTCGCGAATCGCCGCCGTGGTGTTCGGCCCGTGAATGCCCAGCACCCACAGGAAGTTGGTGACCACGCCAAGCACCAGCACCGCGACGATATTGGTACCCATGTTTTTCAGCGGGGCCTGAATCAGGGTATAAATCAGTTCGTTCAGGCCATTCGGGGAGATTTTCGTCAGGCAGTAGTTCAGCACCGAGAAGAAGATCATCACGAAGAAGATAGGAATTAAAACTTTAAATGAGCGTGCAACCGCCGGCGGTACGGCGTCTGGCATGGTGATGGTGATCTTCGGGTTACGCGCCAGGCGGCAGAAGATTTCCCCGGTAATCAGCGCGACAATCACCGCCACAAAAAGCCCCTGCGGCCCCAGATATTGCGTGGTCAGATACGACTGCCCGCCCATCATTTGATAAGGGGTATAGACCACGAAGAACGCGCCGATAGCGGTCAGGCCGCACAGCAAGTCGTCCTGCTGATAGCTGATAGCGATATTACGTGCGACCAGGAAGGCAATCATGATCGACATGATATTCACCGACCCATTCATCACCGGGGAGAATATGTTTTGAGCTTCGGCTAAGTTAGGGAATAACACGCCGAGATGCAGCAGTGAAGCAATGAAACCATCCGGTGAAAGGATGGCAAAGTTAATCAGCACGATCAGCGAGCTGGCCATAACGATGGGGAACGACAAAATAAATGCATCGCGGATGGCCGAGACGTGTATCTGAGAGTTTAATTTAATCGCAATAGGAACAAGGAGCTTTTCCATACCGCGCTCAAAGGCATTCATAATACTCATGATGCGCCCTTTATCATTAGAGAGATATTGACTGATGATATAAGTTTATTGGCGAAGCCTCTGCTTAATAGCAGGTCGCGTAACGATAAACCTAATCAATTACCCATTGGGTTGTTATTTTGGCTGGAAAGCTTAGCGTTCACCGAGTAAATTCAGTGCGGAATCAAGAACTGATTTGCCATCCATTTGCCCGTAATACTTCATGTCGATTACTGCTACCGGAATTTTCCCCTGGGCGATTTCTTCTATTTCACTTTTTTGGAAGCGAACCTGAGGTCCCAGCAGAACAACATCTGCTTCATTTCTTTTAATTCTTTCTTTCGCCTCGGCAATCGCCAGTGCATTAATATTGACCGAAATATTTCCCGCGCTGGCGTGATCCTGCATTCTTTTCACCAGCATGCTGGTAGACATCCCGGCCGCACAAACCAATAATATATTCTTCATTTTTCCCCTTAACGCTTCGTAGATAATCAACCAGCGGCTAACTTAATGAATATCAATGCGTTCATCTGCCATTTCGATCACAGTTAGTCATGCCCGAGTGGTGCAGAAAGCAAAGTGAAAATGGACCTGTGTTGCGCTTTTATTATGACTCGAACGGTAATTGACTGTTTTTAAATAAGTTCAGGAGGTTCAAAAGTGGTATACAAAGATGTTGTTAACTTACTAAAAAACAGGATCAGCAGCCCAACTTATCATATCGGCGACATCCTCCCTTCGGAGAAAGAGCTGGCTGAGTTCTACAATGTGTCACGTAATACCTTGCGTAAAGCATTGAAAGTACTGGAAGATGAGGCGTTGATTGAGCGTAGGCACGGCTCCGGCACCTATGTGCGAAATAAACATTTTCAGGCTTCGGTTACGCATCTGGACAGCTTCACCGAGATTGCCCGAAGTGAAGGGAAAAAACCGTCCAGCCAGGTGCTGAGATTTGAGCTGCAGCAGGCATCGGAAGAGATTGCCAGCCGCCTGCAGCTGGCCATCGGCGAACCGGTCTATTACGCCAAACGACTGCGCCACATCGACAACGTGCCGATGCAGCTGGAAGAGACCTGGCTGTCGGTGAACCGCTTCCCCGACCTGACGGTCAACCACATGAAGCGTTCGAAATTTTCCTACATCGAAGATGAATGCGGCGTCAAAATTCACGGCTGCTACGAGGCGTTTCAGCCCATTCTGCCGTCAACCGAGATTGCCAAAATGCTGCACATCAGTACCCGCGACCCGATTATCCGCATGGAAACCCAGTCCGTTGACGCCAGCCACAGCCCGATTGATTACTCGATCCTCTACACCAACGTGTTCGAGTTCCAGGTGAAGTATTTTTTGCCTCGTAAGGCGGGCTAGCCGCTGTGGCTGACCTTGTATTCGCCACGTCGGTCACAGTTCTGCTTTAAAAAGAGGTTCAATAATGTTCATGAAAATGAACCTGTCGATTCTGAAAGATGAATATCAGCGGTAACTCACTGTATATCATATCTTTTGACAGGTTCAAAAGTTGTTCAATGTGTTATCCCCCTTCTATTGCCTGATGCGCCTCCCATTGATTAAGATTTTCTTCGTTTTCAGAACTGATAATTAAAAATTGAACTCGTCAATTTTTGTATTCCTTTTACCAGGCATGAATATGACCGGTGCGAAATAGTTTCCTCGTTTCAGTGGAAATAAACGATGAGCCGGAAATATGCAGGAGGAATTAGCGTATGAATATCGCCGCATTTGATATCGGTGGTACGGCTTTAAAAATGGGGATCGTCAACTCGCAGGGCGAGATACTGGCAAAAGGCAAAGAGACGATCGACGACAGCGATGGCGAGCAAATTTTACAGGCCATTTTAGCGTGGATTGCCGAGCATCCCGGCTGTGAAGGCGTGGCGATCAGCGCCCCTGGCTATGTCAATCCGCACACTGGCTTTATCGAAATGGGCGGGGCCATCCGCCGCTTCGACAACTTTGCCATCAAAGAATGGCTGGAAGAAAGCACGCAGCTGCCTGTTGCCATCGAAAATGACGCCAACTGCGTCCTGCTGGCCGAACGCTGGCAGGGGAAAGCGGCGGGGATGAGCAACTTCCTCGTACTGACCATCGGCACCGGTATCGGCGGGGCGATTTTCTGCAATAACCAACTGGTACACGGCGCGCGCTTCCGGGCGGGAGAATTCGGTTACATGCTGACCGAACGCCCTGGCCCACGCGATGTTCGCCGCTACACCATGAACGATACCTGCACCCTGAGAACCCTGCGCAAAGACTACGCGGAGTATGTCGGCAAGCCGCTTGAGGCCGTCAGCGGGGAAGAGATTTTCGACCGCTTTGATGCCGGCGACGTGGCGTGCCAGCGTATGGTGAACGCGTTCTTCAACGATCTCGGCACCGGCCTTTATAACCTCGTCAATCTGTTCGACCCGGAAAAAATCCTGCTCGGCGGCGGCATTGTGGAACGCCCAGGCTTCCTTGCGCTGCTGCGCGAACATCTGGCCTGGTTCACCCTCGACGGCTATATCGACACCGTCAGTCACGGCAACGATGCCGGACTCATTGGCGCGGTCTACCATTTTAATCAGCACTATCGGTCGCAGCATGCGATCTCTAATTAAGGGAGAGAATATGTCTGGATTCAAAGAAGGTTTTCTGTGGGGCGGCGCGGTTGCGGCGCACCAGCTGGAAGGTGGCTGGAAAGCGGGCGGCAAAGGCGTTAGCGTTGCGGATGTGATGACGGCCGGTGCCCACGGCGTCCCGCGTGAAATTACCGATGGCGTGCTGCAGGGAAAAAACTACCCTAACCATGAAGCGATCGACTTCTACCACCGCTACAAAGAAGACATCCAGCTGTTTGCCGAGATGGGCTTCAAATGCTTCCGTACCTCTATTGCCTGGACGCGTATTTTCCCGCTGGGCGACGAGCTGGAGCCGAACGAAGCCGGCCTGCAGTTCTATGACGACCTGTTTGACGAATGCCTGAAGCACGGCATTGAGCCGGTGATTACGCTGTCGCACTTCGAAATGCCTTATCATCTGGTCACCGAATACGGCGGCTGGCGTAACCGTAAGCTGATTGATTTCTTCCTGCGCTTCTCGAAAGTGGTCTTCACTCGCTATCAGCACAAAGTGAAGTACTGGATGACCTTCAACGAGATCAACAACCAGGCCAACTACCACGAAGACTTCGCGCCGTTCACCAACTCGGGCCTGAAGTATCAGCCGGGTGAAGATCGCGAGCCGGTGATGTACCAGGCGTCTCACTATGAGCTGGTTGCCAGCGCTCTGGCGGTGCGTGCAGCCCGTGAAATCAACCCTGCGCTGCAGGTTGGCTGCATGATTGCCATGTGCCCAATTTACCCGCTGACCTGTGCGCCAGGCGATATGATGATGGCGATGAATGCGATGCACCGCCGCTACTGGTTCACCGACGTCCACGTGCGCGGTAAGTACCCGCAGCACCTGCTGAACTACTTCGAGCGCCGTGGTTTTGAGCTGGATATTACCGACGAAGATCTTGCGGCGCTGGCCGAAGGCTGCGTCGATTACATTGGCTTCAGCTACTACATGTCGTTTGCCACCAAAGCCAGCGCCGACAACCCGCAGTTTGACTACGACGAATCAAAAAGCCTCGTGTCTAACCCGTACGTGCAAAAATCCGACTGGGGCTGGCAGATTGACCCGGTGGGCCTGCGTTATTCTCTGAACTGGTTCTGGGATCACTATCAGCTGCCGCTGTTTATTGTGGAAAACGGCTTCGGGGCGATTGACGTGGCGCAGGCCGACGGCTTCGTGGACGACCAGTACCGCATCGATTATCTTTCGGCGCACGTCGCAGAAATGAAAAAAGCGGTAGTGGAAGACGGCGTTGACCTGATGGGCTACACCCCGTGGGGCTGTATCGACCTGGTCTCCGCCGGGACGGGCGAAATGAAAAAACGCTACGGCTTTATCTACGTCGATAAAGACAACGAAGGCCACGGCAGCCTGAGCCGCAGCCGTAAGAAATCCTTCCAGTGGTACAAAGATGTGATTGAGAGCAACGGCGAAAAGCTCTGATAACGCCTGTGGCTGACTGACTGAACGCTGGTTTCAACACCAGCGTTTTTATTTGCATGTGTTCAACCCCTGAACTGAATTCACTCGGCCACCAGGCTGACGCTATTCCTGGATTTTTAGAATAAAGCGTTAAGTTAAATTATGGCTATCACCTTCTGTATTTAGTTTATTTTGTTCTAAAATATTCTTTTACCGTTTAATGACAATCAAAGTTAGCCTGTATTGAAATACCCGTCTGGATGTTTTTTCACTCCACATTTTCTTTATATATATTTAATTTATTAACTAAATAAACTTGTCGTGCATGATATTGACGAAATTGACCACCTCTGGTGTACTAACCTTGAATTTTGTTTTTTGTTACGGTGCTTTATTCACCGAAAAACTGCTGGCTGAAATTAACTCTGGACACGATTATGAAAAAAATAACACGGCTTATGTTGGCCACCACAGGTTTGCTTGTTTCAATGCTTGGACATGCCGAAGCCACAAAGACAGATGCCAGCGAACACCGTATTCCAGCGATAAAATTGATTAACACGGCTGATAATCACTCTGCGTTTGTAAAAGGTTCAATTCCCTCTCTGGCGAAACTTTCTTCTGAAAATCTCTATTTCAGTAATACCTTTGAAGAGTGGCAGAAAGGGGTGCATCCGGCACCGAAAAAGCAGTATGTGGTTACCCTGAAAGGCAAGCTGAAGTTTAAGGTTAGCGACGGCTCTACGTTCATCATCGAGCCAGGTACAGTACTGCTTGCAGCAGATACCGCCGGCGAAGGGCACAGCTGGGATATCGTTGATGGGAAGGAGTGGGTGCGCGTTTATATCCCGGTGGGAGACGACGATCGCTTCATCGCAGATAAATAAATCCTGCACAGATAAAGCGCTAATTTCAGTCCCGTTAACCACACAATGGAACGGGGCTGCCACTCCTAAAAATAGTAGTTTTAATTCTGTTTAGAACATTAATTCGTTCATTACTTGTCATCTCTTTGTCATTATTTTATGTGGACAGATCATTATAAATAATGGCTAAAGAAGTCTCTCAGGCTGCCGATAAAAAATCGATAATTAAAAAAACACCGTCGCAACCGTTGATGTGATTTCTACCAATTACCTCCTCTTATTGCCTGCGATATAACCATTAAAGCTCAGAGGGATTTATGAACAAACTGAAGAATATGCGCCTTAGTACTATGCTGGGGGCTGGCTTTGCGCTGGTCATCGCTATTGGATTCTTTGTCGCATTATTTGCCAGAATGCAGTTGGTTTCTGTTGGAAATAACCTTAATTATGCCGCCAATGTCCGCCTTGTGAATTTGCTGCTGATCGTAAAGATTAAGGATAATATTACGGACAATGCCCACGATATTCGTGATATGGCGTTGTTCACCACGCTGCCGCATACCGAAGCTGAGAGTCGGGACTACATTACAAAAACCAACCAGGTACTCGAAAAGCGTATCGCAGACAACAACGTCCTCTTGAAACAGCTGGATAAGGCGCTGAGGCTTAAGCATTCTCGCGAGCTGTTCGACAACCTGAACAATGTTCGCCCGGCATATTCCCAGGCGCTTCGCAAGGTGATGAGCGTCAGCGCGGCGGGGCAGTATGATGCCGCCCGCGCGTTAGTCATCAGCGAAGTGGTTGGCCCCCAGGCCAGAGTACTCGATGCGCTCAGCGAGATGATTAGCGATCATTCCGGTAGCACGGTGGGCATGGCCCGTGGCTATGTGGAGGAAGCTCATTTTGCCGGTAACTTGTTGTTGATTATTACGATTATCAGTGCCGTGATTGGCTCTTTGATTGCCTGGAGCATCGGGCGAGCGGTGAAAGGTCAGCTTGGCGGCGAGCCCGTTTATGCCGTCTCCGTGGCCAAACAAGTTTCTGAGGGTCAGCTCAATACCGCCGTTGAACTGAAGCAAGGGGACACCAGAAGTCTGCTCGCGGCTATGGATGAGATGCGTAGCCGTCTGCTCGGGGTTGTGCGTGAAGTGCGAGACAGCAGCCATTCTATCTCCGTGGGTGCCAGCGAGATTGCTGCTGGCAGCACCGATCTCAGCCAACGCACCGAAGAGCAAGCGGCCAGCCTGCAGGAAACGGCCGCTTCGATGGAACAAATGAGCCAGACTATTCAGCAGAATGCCGAGACGGTGCGCACTGCGACTCGCCTGGCCAACTCTGCCAGCGAAACGGCCACGCAAAGCGGGAATGCCGTTAATAATCTGGTGCTGACGATGCGTGAAATTAGCGAAAGCTCACAGAAAATTGGCGACATTATTAGCGTTATTGACGGCATCGCATTCCAGACGAACATTCTGGCGCTGAATGCTGCCGTGGAAGCCGCTCGTGCAGGGGAGTCCGGGCGCGGTTTTGCAGTAGTTGCCGGGGAAGTTCGCTCGCTGGCGCAGCGTTCTGCTTCAGCGGCCAGTGAGATCAAAGCCCTGATTGAGGACAGCATGCGTACGGTAACAAAAGGATCGGATATGGTGAGTTCGGCGGGAACGACGATCGATGACCTGGTGCAACAGTCCCACCGCGTGGCCGGGCTTATTTCTGAAATTGGCGTGACGACGGAAGAGCAGGGGCAGGGGATTGCGCAGATCAACGTGGCGATCACTCAACTGGATCAGGTTACGCAGCAGAACGCTGCGCTGGTGGAGGAGTCTGCCAGCGCCGCTGAGAGCCTCAGCGATCAGGCTACTCGGTTGGTGCAGCTGATGAGTATCTTCAATACCGGGCAGGTCATTGCCGCAGCTAACGCCCGCCAGGATAAACCCGCACCGGCTTCTACCACTCGCAGGCCACAGCTTGCCGCGAACGGTGGCCGTTTAGATAACTGGGAGCAGTTCTAAAATCTGCCGTAAGCTGTTTTAAAACTAAGGCCCGGGTTTACTCGGGCCTTACTGTTTTTAGGTTAAATTCACCTCGTTCTGCAAAGTTGATAAAAACAGGTGAGTGGGATATCTTTATTTTTAACATAGTGCCAATCTTATAAATGTTGAGAATATGAAAAGCGAATTATTTAAGTTTACTGAAGAAAATAATAATGGTTATACCTTTAGATGGACAAAAAGACATTATGAGTACTGTGCGGATAATAAGGTATTTTTAGGTCACAAAGGCAGGAAGGTTTATAAAGAGAGAAGTTTATTGCGTTTCGTCAAAGGCGATAAAATAAAAATTGATGATAATGTTATCGCCGAAGAGTATTCCACTATGCCGATACGTAATTTTTCCAGCGTGGGCGCGTTTTCATTTCCAAGTTGCCATTTTTCAGGCAATACTGTCATCGGCAGATTCTGCAGTATTGCCGGGAATGTGAAGGTGATGGGTGGCAATCATCCTATGGACAGATTTACCACACATATGCTGACCTACAACGGGGGATTTGATAAATATGCCAGGACTGAATTTAATCGGCAGTGGGTATTAAAACCGTTTGATACAACGCAAAAAAATCCTGTAATAGGCAACGATGTGGTTTTAAAAGGGGGAATTACCATCGGTGATGGCGCAGTTATTGCTGCAAACGCTGTGGTGACAAAGGATGTGCCTCCTTATGCCGTTTTTGCAGGTGTGCCAGCCAGGGTAATTAAATACCGTTTTAATGCTGATGTAATTAATGAGTTATTACATTTGAAATGGTGGGATTATAACTACCCGGAACTTCCTGATAATAATAAATGTGACGATATCGATTATTTTATTAAAGAGATTAGTGATGGGATTGCCAGTGGAAGATTGAAGGTAAAAGAGTATAAGAAATTCGATCTTTCTAAAGACTTTAAGACGCTTTAATTTTGCGACTGCTCATTGTCGTGAGGCTTTATTTTTCGTTTCTGCGACCCTCTGGGAACGTTTATCAATCATTGCCTTTCCCGCTCGATATTACAGGCTGGCATGTTCTTCACCATGCCGGCTTTGAGTGATAAAACAACGGAAATAGGGCTGGCGGGAAGGAAAGAACCCTTTGTACTGGTCATAAACGTGACTGACCCTGAAAAAATGAAGTTTGATTAATGGTACATTTGATCTCGCTTGTCACAGTCTTATTGATTAAGTGGTTAATTTTAAGGATAAATTATGCCAACAGCGATTGATAAAGCGTTAGACTTCATTGGTGGTATGAACACCTCGGCCTCTGTGCCGCACCCTATGGATGAGAGCACCGCGAAGGGAATGCTTAGGTATCTGAAGCAATTGGGCGTCCCGGCAAGTGCTGCCGACGTTACGGCCCGAGGTGCCCAGGAGGGATGGAACACCGACTTCACGAAAAAAGTCGCCGGTTGGGCGGACAAGGTTGAGTCCGGTAACCGCCTCGTGATTAAAAATCCTGAATACTTTTCTGCCTACATGAAAGAAGAGCTTCGGGCACTGGTGTAAACGAAATCCCCATGACCCGCACAGCAAAAAGGCTGACGATTTCTCGTCAGCCTTTTTTGTCTGGTGGCCCCTGCTGGACTTGAACCAGCGACCAAGCGATTATGAGTCGCCTGCTCTAACCACTGAGCTAAGGGGCCGTGGCGCTGAATTATAATGTAACTGTCGATGGCAATCCAGCGCTTAAATTACATGTGCTGATTTTATAAACAATGGCTAATCAATCCCTTATACTTCCCGCTCGATTCCTTCAGATGAGAAATGCAATGGTTAGCGATATCCTTCAGCCTGACCTTCGGGTCGTGTTTTGCGGCATTAATCCGGGAAAATCATCCGCTCATCTCGGGCTGCCTTTTGCTCATCCTGCCAATCGCTTCTGGAAAGTGCTTCATCTTGCGGGTTTTACGGACCGCCAGCTCAAGCCTGAGGAGGCGCAGCTGTTGCTTTCCTACGGCTGCGGCGTGACGAAACTGGTGGAGCGGCCAACCGTGCAGGCAAACGAAGTGGCACTGCAGGAGCTGCGTGCTGGCGGGCGAGAGCTGATTACAAAGATGCAGGAGTACCAGCCGGGAGCGCTGGCGATTCTGGGCAAGCAGGCCTTTGAGCAGGCGTTCAGGCAGCGTGGCGCGAAATGGGGCAGACAGGAGATAACCCTTGGTGATACCGAGGTGTGGATTTTGCCTAATCCGAGTGGCTTGAGCCGCATCACGGTGGATAAGCTGGTGGAGGCCTATAGAGAGCTGAATGAGTCGCTGACGGCGCGCGGGCGGTAGGTAAGGTGTTGCCGTTTTCCCTCACCCCGGCCCTCTCCCAGAGTGAGAGGGGAATGAAAAGAGGCTCCAGGAGGGTGAGAGGGAATGAAAATAATTTCCCTGAGGGAAAAGGGGGAATTAAAAGCTGTGTATGGAGAGATAAGTGAAAAAGAGGTGCCTGCGGGAGGCGGGAGAAACCGCAAATTCAAGGCAAAAAAAAGCTCCCTGGCGGGAGCTTTTCAATTTTTGACACCGATTAATCGTCCAGGAAGCTACGCAGGACTTCAGAGCGGCTTGGGTGGCGCAGTTTGCGCAGCGCCTTCGCTTCGATCTGACGGATACGTTCGCGGGTAACGTCGAACTGTTTACCCACTTCTTCCAGCGTGTGGTCGGTATTCATGTCGATACCGAAGCGCATACGCAGGACTTTCGCCTCACGCGCTGTCAGGCCAGCCAGAACATCGTGCGTTGCGGAACGCAGACTTTCGGAGGTGGCAGAATCCAGCGGCAGCTCGAGGGTGGTGTCCTCGATGAAATCACCCAGATGCGAATCTTCATCGTCGCCGATTGGCGTTTCCATGGAGATAGGCTCTTTGGCAATTTTCAGCACTTTACGGATTTTGTCTTCCGGCATCAGCATACGTTCGGCTAACTCTTCCGGCGTTGGCTCACGGCCCATCTCTTGCAGCATCTGGCGCGAAATACGGTTGAGCTTGTTGATGGTCTCAATCATGTGCACCGGAATACGGATGGTACGCGCCTGGTCGGCGATAGAGCGGGTGATAGCCTGACGGATCCACCAGGTTGCATAAGTCGAGAACTTATAGCCACGGCGGTATTCAAACTTATCCACGGCTTTCATCAGGCCGATGTTGCCTTCCTGAATCAGGTCGAGGAACTGCAGGCCACGGTTGGTGTATTTCTTAGCGATAGAAATAACCAGACGCAGGTTGGCTTCAACCATCTCTTTCTTCGCACGGCGCGCTTTCGCTTCACCAATGGACATGCGACGGTTGATGTCTTTTACCTGCTCGATGGTCAGGCCGGTCTCTTCTTCGATCTGCTGCAGTTTCTGCAGGCTGCGGTGAACGTCTTCGGAGACTTCATGCAGCTTCTCAGACCACGGCTTGTTCATCGCAATGGCCGCGTTGAACCAGGTTTCGCTGGTTTCGTTGCCGGTGAACAGCGTGATGAAGTTTTTCTTCGGCATTTTGCACTGCTCAACGCACAGCTTCATGATGATACGTTCTTGGGTACGAACGCGGTCCATCATGACGCGCATGCTGTTGACCAGGTAGTCGAACTGTTTCGGCACCAGGCGGAACTGTTTGAACACTTCAGACAGCTGCAGGATCTCCGCGGCGGCGTCAGCGTGGCTGCGGCCCTTCGCTTTGATGGTGTCGCGAGTCAGTTCGTACTGCTTGCGCAGCTCACCAAATTTTTCGCGCGCCAGTTCCGGGTCGATGCTGTTGTCATCGTCGGAGCTGTCGTCATCAGACTCTTCGTCTTCGTCCTCATCGTCGTCCATTTCTTCCTGAGAGAGTTCGGAGCCGACGTGGGTTGCGGTTGGCGCGAGATCTTCTTCCGCGTTAGGGTCAACAAAGCCGGTGATGAGGTCGGACAGGCGTGCTTCTTCAGCTTCAACGCGATCGTACTGCTCCAGCAGATAGGTGATCGCTTCCGGGTACTCGGCAACCGAGCACTGTACCTGGTTGATACCGTCTTCGATACGCTTCGCGATATCGATCTCACCCTCACGGGTTAACAGTTCAACGGTCCCCATTTCGCGCATGTACATACGCACGGGGTCGGTGGTACGTCCAATTTCGGACTCCACGCTGGACAGCACCTGGGCAGCCGCTTCTTCCGCGTCTTCATCGGTGCTGTTAGAGTTTTCAGCAAGCAAAAGATCATCGGCATCAGGGGCTTCTTCCATCACCTGAATGCCCATGTCGTTGATCATTTGGATGATGTCTTCGATCTGATCGGAGTCGACGATATCTTCCGGCAGATGGTCATTGACCTCGGCATAGGTCAGATAGCCTTGCTCCTTACCACGTTGGACAAGAAGCTTGAGCTGTGACTGCGGGTTTTGCTCCATAAGACGGTATCCACACTTCAGTATTAGGGTTGTGTCGGTAGGCGTTGCCGCCAACAATAACGTACGAGGGCTGATTTATTTTTATGCCGCAGCCCGTCCGTGCGGCGTTCGGGGGTGACCCGATCAATGTTCGGCAGTTAAGCCGCGAATCTATTTTTTGGCGCGTGATTGCGTGATCACGCGAACTTCTTCACGTTCCGCAGGGGTCAGCCCCGTCGTTCTGGAACGTGCCATTAATTCTTCAAATCTCAGCTCCAGCGCCGACTCAAAAAGATGGTCCAGCGAGTCGGTGAACGTTTTTTCAGCAATGTCCTTATCTGCTATATCGTCCCACGCCGAGAGTTTTTCAAGGGTTGTGGCCTCATTTGTGCCACGATATTGTTCCAGTAGCTGCCCGGTGGTCAGCCCCGGATGCGCCAGGCAAGCGTCAACCAGGTCGCTAAACAGCGTTAAACCCGGCAGCTTTGCGGCATCCAGCCCGCTTAGTGGCGGGACCAGCGGAGCCAGTTCCGGATTCTGTACCAATAACCCTATCAGTATACGCATGGTTGTGCGTTTTAGCTGAGGCGCCGGACGAGGTGTTGCCCCCTCGACCTGTTTGGGCATCAGCTTTTCAAGCTGGCTGTCGTCCAGAATACCGAGCTTGTTGCCCAGCTCCTGGCGCAGATAGATACGCAGCGTTTCGCCGGGTACCTGGCTAATCAGCGGCAGAGCCAGCGTGCTTAGTCGCGCTCTTCCGTCTGGCGTACTCAAATCAACCTGCGGCAGCAGGCTGTTAAACAGGAACGTGGAGAGCGGCTGAGCCTGCTCCATCCGCGCTTCAAACGCGTCCTTTCCTTCTTTGCGCACCAGCGTATCCGGGTCTTCACCGTCGGGCAGGAACATAAACCGCAGCTGACGACCGTCCGTCATATAAGGTAGCGCAGTTTCCAGCGCTCGCCATGCCGCGTCTCGTCCTGCGCGATCGCCGTCATAACAGCAGACGACATTATCTGTCACCCGGAACAGCAACTGAATATGATCGGCGGTGGTGGAGGTACCCAGGGAAGCAACGGCGTAGGAAATGCCGTACTGCGCCAGCGCCACCACATCCATATATCCTTCGACTACCAGAAGGCGTGCCGGTTCCGGCTGGCTCTGCTGGGCTTCATACAGGCCATACAGCTGGCGGCCCTTGTGAAAAATGTCGGTTTCCGGGGAGTTCAGGTATTTCGGCAGGGCATCGCCCAGCACGCGTCCACCAAACCCGATGACCCGGCCGCGTTTATCGCGAATCGGGAACATGACCCGCTCGCGAAAACGGTCGTAACTGCGGCCCTGGTCGTTGGTGACCAGCATGCCTGCGTCCGTCAGCGCCTGGCGGTTTTCGCTGTTGCCGCCAAAGCGTTTAAGCGCATTATCCCAGCCGGGTGGCGCATAGCCGATGGCGAAATGGCTAATGACCTCATCGCTCAGGCCACGCTTGCCCAGATACTGACGCGCCGGTTCTGCGGCGGGCTGCTTCAGGGACTGCTGATAAAAGGCGTTCAGGCCGTCCATCAGTTGATACAGGCTTTGGCGCTGGTGTCGTTCGATCTGGCTTGGGCCATTGCCCGCTTCGTACGGCACTTCAAGGTTGTGCATGGTCGCCAGCTCTTCAACGCTTTCGACAAACTCGAGCTTGTCGTAGTTCATCAGGAAGTCGAGGGCGTTACCGTGTGCGCCACAGCCAAAGCAGTGGTAAAACTGTTTATCACCGTTCACGGTGAAAGAGGGGGTTTTCTCGTTATGGAATGGACAACATGCGTGGTAGTTCTTGCCCTGCTTTTTCAGCTTCACGCGAGCATCGATCAGGTCGACGATGTCGGTGCGAGCGATCAGGTCATTGATAAAAACACGCGGGATTCGTCCAGCCATAGGCCCCATGCTATATCCGTCATCTCTCAGGCGGTGGCCTAAAAGCTCAGGGATATGTCAGTTTATAAACGAGAATAAGCCGCGCATTCCTTTCGGAAGCACGGCCTTATAACTACTACTCAGTCTGATGTTGAGGAGTGAATCCTCAGAAGATTAGTACAGACGAGTGCGGCGTGCGTTTTCGCGAGCCAGTTTCTTCGCGTGGCGTTTCACAGCAGAAGCTTTAGCGCGCTTACGTTCGGTCGTTGGTTTTTCATAGAACTCACGACGACGGACTTCCGCCAGAACGCCTGCTTTCTCGCAGGAACGCTTGAAGCGACGCAGTGCTACGTCGAACGGCTCGTTTTCACGTACTTTAATTACCGGCATGTAACTCTCACCTTTAATAATTCGGTTTGCCGCTGGCATACAGGCCAGCTTAATTCAAAATGGTGCGGAATTTTACTGCAACTCTTGCTGCTTTGTAAAGCACCGAACGACCAGAAACCTGGCTTTTAGGGCCGGTATCTTCCAGGACCGCAGATTATACACCATTAGTCCCGTCCAGGGGCAGCAAAGTTTTACAAAGGAAGCCACCGGGATTAAACTTCGCGCCGGGCCAAAGAGGTAAAACAAGCCATGCGTGTACTGGGAATCGAAACATCCTGTGATGAAACCGGCATCGCCATTTATGACGATGAGAAAGGGTTATTAGCCAACCAATTGTATAGTCAGGTGAAACTTCACGCTGACTACGGCGGCGTGGTGCCGGAGCTGGCCTCCCGCGATCACGTTCGCAAGACCGTGCCGCTTATCCAGGCTGCCCTAAAAGAGGCGGGATTAACCGCCAAAGATATCGACGGCGTGGCGTACACCGCCGGGCCGGGCCTGGTTGGCGCGCTGCTGGTTGGCGCAACCATTGGCCGCTCGCTGGCGTTTGCCTGGGACGTGCCTGCCGTGCCGGTCCACCACATGGAAGGCCACCTGCTGGCGCCGATGCTGGAAGACAATCCGCCCGAGTTCCCGTTCGTCGCGCTGCTGGTTTCCGGCGGCCATACCCAATTGATCAGCGTCACCGGCATTGGTAAATATGAACTGCTGGGTGAGTCTATCGATGATGCGGCAGGCGAAGCGTTCGATAAAACCGCTAAGCTGCTGGGGCTTGACTACCCAGGCGGGCCGCTGCTTTCCAAAATGGCGGCCCAGGGTACGCCGGGGCGTTTCACCTTCCCACGTCCTATGACCGACCGCCCGGGCATGGATTTCAGCTTCTCTGGCCTGAAAACCTTCGCGGCAAACACCATTCGTGATAACGACGCTGACGATCAAACTCGCGCGGATATCGCCCGCGCCTTTGAAGATGCGGTGGTGGATACGCTGGCTATTAAATGTAAACGTGCGCTCGAACATACCGGCTTTAAACGTCTGGTGATGGCGGGCGGCGTGAGCGCCAACCGCACCCTGCGCGCTAAGCTGGCCGAGATGATGATCAAACGTCGGGGCGAAGTCTTTTACGCGCGGCCGGAATTTTGCACCGATAATGGCGCCATGATCGCCTATGCCGGGATGATTCGCCTCAAAGCAGGTACTTCCGGCGAGCTGAGCGTTAGCGTTCGCCCGCGCTGGCCGCTGGCAGAGCTACCCGCCGCCTGATAAACGAGAAAAAAAGGAGTGGGAACCACTCCTTTTTTATTTGGGCTAGAAAGGCGTTGGGCCCAGCACGGTCACTGCGAGTTGTTCGGCAATGGCCATCAGCTGGTCCATATCCTGAGCAGCAATCAGCCGCAGCGCCTGCTCAACGCCTCCGGGTGTACAGGTCATTAGCAGCCGCATGGGCTTATCGGTTCTGTTGGCCCATGCGTGTGGAATACCTCTTTTTAACAGCAGCGATTCGCCGGCGCTGGCATCAATAACCTTTTCCCCGTAGGCAATCCGGGCTGTGCCCTCGAGGACAAGGGCATACTCATCTTCGTTGGCATGAACGTGAAGCGGCGTTCCGTCGCCCGGCTGTGAAACGATCTCCACCACCGAGTAAAGTCCACCGGTCTGCTCCGCAGAGATGCGAATCAGGCAAGCTTCGCCCGGCCGCGTTTGCAGCCACTGTGACGATGATTCCAGCGCCGTTGAGTGCGATGTTGTATTCAAGATGTTGGCCTCAGTAAAAGTGTTTTGCAGGTGAAACTGTTTTTTTGTTCCTCTCCACTTTAAGCTCCCCAAATCCCGCGCTGCATCTCTGGAGTGTAATAATATGCAACAAACGAAAGCGGCCTTAGCCCGGTACTTTCAGCTCAGGATCCGGCACTCTAAGGTGATACCCGACTGAACCTGGAGAACCCTGTGTCCGATATCCTCAGCAAAATTATCGCCGTTAAACATGAAGAAATTGCCGCCGCCAAAAAAGCAATTTCCCTGAGCCAGCTTGCCGAACAGGCCGCTGCTCAGAACCACCGTGATTTTGTTGCCGCGCTGCGTCATAAGCGTGATGCAGGCCTGGCGGGCGTGATTGCCGAAGTGAAAAAGGCCAGCCCATCGAAAGGGTTGATTCGTGAGAATTTCAATCCCGCTGAGATAGCTGTTTCTTACCAGCAGGGTGGGGCTGCATGTTTGTCGGTGCTAACCGACGAACAGTTCTTCCAGGGAAGCGCGGCCTATCTGCAGCAGGCGCGAGCTGCCTGCGACCTGCCGGTTTTACGCAAAGATTTTATGATCGATCCGTGGCAGGTTGTGGAAGCCCGGGCGATGGGGGCGGATTGCATCCTGCTTATTGTTTCTGCGATTGAAGATGGCCAGATGCAGGAGCTTGAGGCGCAGGCCCACGAGCTGGGCATGGCGGTGCTGGTAGAGGTGCATGATGCCGATGAGCTGGAACGTTCGCTCCGGTTGACCACGCCGCTTATCGGTGTCAATAACCGTAATTTGCGCACCTTTGAGACCACGATAGAAACCACCATCAGCCTGTTGGCACAGCTGCCGGCAGATCGCATGGTTGTGACCGAGTCTGGCATCGCTACGCGCGAACATGTGGTTCGCCTGCGCGAAGCTAACGTGAACAACTTCCTCGTGGGGGAAGCTTTTATGCGGGCAGATGAGCCGGGACAGGAGCTAGCTGCGATGTTTTTCCCCGCTCGGTAAACGGCAGAATACATGTTAAACCAGAGCTAAAGCCCGCTGAGATAGCGGGCTTTTTTATTGATTTTTGCCAGGATTATGTTGATAAATGTCGTGCACTTAAAGTGCATAATAAATGCAATTTATACAATAACGATAATGAGTGGGACAATATGAGCGATAAATGGTTAACAACGCTGATCGCTGACGATCCGCAGGCAGGATATGAACTAGCGGTGACGCTGAGCCGTCGGGGAGTCAAAACCGTACAGCCGGACCCGGAAGTGCTGAAAAAGCTGCGTCCGGTCTACGCGAATGATGCCGATGCGCTGATTGCGTCATCTCAGGTCATCGCGATTCATTTCCAGACGATTGCTGCGGCGAATAATTACTGGAAGGATTAGTGCTTAGCTGATTTACCTAAGAAAAAGGAGTGATTTATCACTCCTTTGTTGTTTCTACAGGGCTCGAATAATCCTGTCTTATTCAGACTCGTCTTTTTTCTTTTTCTTTTTAAATCGCGCCCAGATTTTCGTTTCCTGGCCTCGCCACAGGCGCTGAATATTGTCGTGATGGCGCATCAGGATCAGGCAGGAGAGCATTGCCACCGGGAAGGTAAACTGCGGTTTGAACCACCAGACATAAAACGGGGCTATCAGCGCGCTGATAATGGCACCGAGGGAAGAATAGCCGCTCAGAAGTACGCTTAGCAGCCAAGTTCCCGCCATCACGCCGGTTAAATCCCAGCCGATAGGTGCAATGGCGCCAAACGCCGTGGCGACGCCTTTACCGCCTTGAAACTTAAAGAATACTGGCCAAATATGGCCCATGCAGGCGGCAATAGCAATCAGGCCAAGCCAGAAGGGCGTCACACCCAAGGCCCAGGCCGCCCAGACCGGCAGCATGCCTTTCAGCACATCAAAAATTAGTACCGCTACGGCTGCACCTTTGCCGCCAATGCGTAACACATTGGTTGCTCCTGGGTTACCGGAGCCGCTCTCGCGTGGATCGGGGAGACCGGCAATGCGGCACACCAGAATGGCGCTAGAAATCGAGCCGCAAAGATACGCGAGGAGAATCATACCAGGCGCGATTGCACTCATAACGCTGTTCCATGTTGAAAGTGTCGAAGTCTTCTTTGCATCTGTGGATAATACGCATATTTCGCCGGAAGTGGTATCCGGCATGACTAAAAACCGGGCAGGGCGTGATGGACATTGTATTTATAGAGCAACTTTCGGTAATCACCACTATTGGTGTTTACGACTGGGAACAAACCATTGAACAGAAGCTGGTGTTCGATATCGAAATGGCCTGGGATAACCGCAAAGCCGCAGGCAGTGATGATGTCAACGACTGCCTCAGCTATGCGGATGTCAGCGAAGCGGTTATAAAGCACGTGAGCGGGGGGCGTTTTGCGCTGGTAGAGCGCGTTGCTGAAGAGGTTGCGGAACTGTTGCTGACCCGCTTTAATTCACCGTGGATTCGGCTGAAGGTGAGCAAGCCCGGCGCTGTTGCACAGGCCGCTAACGTGGGCGTTATCATCGAGCGTGGCGGTAATCTGAAACAAAGCAAATAATGGGCTGAACGTTAAACCAAACGGCGAAAGGCTGGTCTTAACGATGTATCTTTTTGCGGCAGGCGTCAAACGTGTGCCGTTTTTTTGTGTTCGTTTTTGGGATGAGGGGTAAGTGATGAGCGATTTACCAACGTTGGCGATAGCCGCCATTCTTGGCGTTGTGGAAGGTTTAACGGAGTTTTTACCGGTATCGTCTACCGGGCACATGATCATCGTAGGGCATCTTTTAGGCTTCGAGGGGCAAACGGCGGAAACCTTTGAAGTGGTTATTCAACTGGGTTCTATTCTCGCCGTGGTGGTGATGTTCTGGCGTCGTCTGTTTGGTTTGATTGGTATCCACTTTGGTCGTCCTCCTGAGCATGAAGGGGTAGGTACCGGCCGTCTTTCTCTGATTCATATTTTGCTTGCTATGATCCCGGCGGTAGTGCTCGGCCTTGTCCTGCACGATGCCATTAAATCGCTGTTTAACCCGGTCAACGTGATGTATGCCCTGGTGGTTGGCGGCGTGCTGCTGATTGTCGCCGAGTGCTTTAAGCCAAAGGTACCGCGTGCCGTAGGCGTGGACGACATCACCTATCGTCAGGCGTTTATGATTGGCTGCTTCCAGTGTCTGGCGCTTTGGCCGGGGTTCTCTCGTTCCGGGGCAACGATTTCCGGTGGGATGCTGATGGGCGTTAGTCGCTATGCGGCTTCTGAGTTCTCATTCCTGCTGGCGGTGCCAATGATGATGGGGGCGACGGCGCTTGATCTCTACAAGAGCATCGGCTTCCTGACGATGGGTGATCTGCCGATGTTTGCCGTGGGCTTTGTCACGGCGTTTATCGTGGCGCTGGTCGCCATCAAAACCTTCCTGCAACTCATCAAGCGTATTTCGTTTATTCCGTTTGCGATTTACCGTTTTATTGTTGCCGCCGTGGTGTTCTTTATCTTCACCTAGTGGCAGCGGCCCTCAGCCTTGCGGCTGGGGGCAATTCGCTTCCTTCCAGGCCGCAACGGCCTTAATTCTCCGCTTCGTTAATTCTTCACGGATCGCCGGGCCGCTGAAGCCTGCTTCTATCACTTCTTTATTGGTTACGCTCTGCGCGGCAATCCAGGCCGCGCGAAGCATTCTGCCCTGCGGATAATCGCTGGCCTCAAAGCCGGTGCGTCCGCGAGCATCTGCTTCGCTGGTTAAGGCGATTTGCTCCACGCGCTGCGGCTTGCGCCAGGCGTCAATGGCGTCGAACAGCTTGATCACCGTTTTGGGCTGCAAAATCGGGAAGGTATGGATCAGGTCGTGGAATTCTGCGACCAGTTTAGCCAGATCACGAATCTCGTTTGGTACGCGCAGGCGAGCACAAAGTTGCTCCACAAGCTTAACGCCCGCCGGGCCGTGGCCGTGGTGGCTGGGCCATTTTTCCTTTGGCGTCAGCCCTTTTCCGAGATCGTGACACAGCGTGGCGAAACGCACATCTACCGCCGGACTAAGCTGCGCGGCAATAGACAGCGTCATCAGCGTATGAATACCGGTGTCGATCTCCGGATGCCATTTGGCCGGCGCGGGGACACCGTAAAGCGCGTCTATTTCCGGGAACAGAACTTTCAGGGCGCCGCATTCGCGTAGTACGGCAAAAAAGACCTGCGGATTGCGGCTGGTCAGCGCATTTTCCGTCTCTTTCCACACGCGTTCGGCGGTGAGATGCGCAATTTCGCCGTTGTCCGTCATGGAGCGCATCAGGGCGAGTGTTTCTGGCGCTATCTGGAAATTAAGATGGGCATAACGTGCAGCAAAACGCGCCACGCGCAGCACGCGCAGCGGGTCTTCATTGAACGCCGGTGAAACATGGCGAAGCAGGCGACGCTCGATATCGGCAAGGCCGTTATACGGGTCGATAAGCTCGCCATTCTCATCCTGGGCAATAGCGTTGATCGTCAGGTCGCGACGCAGGAGATCCTGTTCAAGCGTGACGTCCGGGGCCGAATAGCAGGTAAAGCCGGTATAACCCTGGCCCGATTTCCTTTCGGTACGGGCCAGCGCATACTCTTCGTGGGATTGAGGATGCAGAAACACCGGGAAGTCTTTTCCGACCTGCTCGTAGCCTTCGTCCAGCATTTGCTGAGGCGTCGCCCCAACCACAACCCAGTCTTTATCCTTAACCGGCAGTTTTAATAACCCGTCACGAACCGCACCACCGACAAGATAAATCTTCACGCTTTACACCCCAGGCACCGTTATTGAACCACGAATGGTAAGTGTAGATGCGAGGGGGAATCAACGGCTAATGTGCCGTCACTAGTTCATCCAGCGGTCTTTCTTCTTGCGGCTTGGGATCATGTGCGGAAGCAGCAGGCCAATCAGCAGGCCAAACCCTGCCACGCCGCCGCCGTACATAAACCATTGCATGATGATGGCACGCTGTTTGTCGTCAAGCTGGACGTTGGCGGCATCCACCTTTTTCTTGGCGACGATAAGCTGGTTTTTGAGCTGCTGATTCTCGTCCTTCAGGCCATTAATCACGGTGTCGCTCTGGGCCACTTTCTGCTGCATTTCAGCGGTACGCTGGTTCCAGGTCGTGTCGATGTTGTTCAGCTTGTCTGTCAGCGTTTTGACCTGGTTTTCCAGATCGGGAACGCGGGTACGCAGGCTTGGGGTGGTGCTTAGCTGCGCGAGGGGGATCCAGGAGGTACGCCCGTTGCTGTCACGTACCTGGCCGTATTTGGTTTCTTCGTTGCTTTGCAGCAGCGTGACTTGTTCCCCTGCGTTGACGGTGCCAACCAGGCGGTAGTTATCGCCCGGGCCGCTGCGGACCCAGGTGTTTAATTCATCAGAGACATAACGTTTTTCTTCGGCATGAGCCACGACGGAAACGCTAAGGGAGAGCAAAGTGAGGCAAATCAGGCGTAATTTCTGCATTATTTCGTCGTTATTTTCATAAAGTGTGGAACGATAGTAGTGGCAACAGTCTGACGGCGCAATCCGTAAACCTGAATGAGAATCATCCTGATGTCAATTTGACCACCCGGCGTTCCCGCCCTACCGCAAATTCGCTACCCGACAGGGTATTTTGTCGTACTATTACAGACCTAATCGACGCTATTTAGTTCGCCAGGCGATCGCCTGGCGTGACGTAAACATAAGTAAAGAAGACATGGCCCAGGAAATCGAACTTAAATTCATCGTTAATCCTGCAGCGCTTGACACGCTGCGCGACAAATTAAATGCCCTGCCGGGCGAGCACAGCGACCCGCGTCAGTTGCTCAATATTTATTATGAAACGGCGGATAACCTGCTGCGCCGCCACGACATGGGGCTGCGTATTCGCGGCGATGCCGGGCAATACGAAATGACGATGAAAATCGCCGGGCGAGTGACCGGCGGGCTGCATCAGCGTCCTGAATACAACGTGGCGCTAAGCAAGCCCGAGCTGGATCTTGCTTTACTGCCAGCAGAAGTTTGGCCGGAAGGGCTGGACGTGGCGACTTTACAGGCCGACGTGAAGCCGCTGTTCAGTACGGATTTTGCGCGCGAAAAGTGGGTAGTTACTCACGGTGAAAGCCGCATTGAACTGGCGTTGGATCTGGGTGAAGTGAAAGCCGGTGAGCACCAGACTCCCATCTGCGAGCTTGAACTTGAGTTGCTGAGCGGTGAGACGGCGGATTTACTGGCCCTGGCGGAAAGTCTGGTCACCGAATCTGGCCTGCGTCAGGGCAGCCTGAGCAAGGCGGCACGGGGCTATCACCTGGCCCAGGGCAATGCGGTGCGCGAAGTGAAACCGCTGGGCGTACTGTATCCGCCGGCTAAAGCCAACGTTGAGCAGGGGCTGGAAGGTGCTCTGGAGCTGGCGCTCGCCCACTGGCTGTACCATGAAGAATTATGGCTTAGCGGCGTGAAAGCGGCTAAGCAGCAGGTGATTGACGCCGTGGGCCTGGTGCGCCATGCCCTCGCGCTTTTTGGCGGCATCATTCCAAGAAAAGCGAGCACCCACTTACGTGAGCAGCTGATTGCGCTCGAAGCACGCTTTGCCGGTGACGAAAAAGCCGAAGTGATTGTCTATAGCGCGCAGGCGAGCAGCGCTAAGCTGGCGCTGACCCGCTGGCTGGTGGAGCGCCAGTGGCAGCCGTTCATTGATGAGAAAGGCCGCGCGAAGCTGGATAGTTCCTTTAAACGTTTCGCGGATACGCATCTTTCCCGCCATGCGGCTGAGTTAAAAGAGACGTTCCAGCGCCCGCTGGGGGATGCATACGCAGACCAGTTACCGCGTCTGGCGCGTGAGACGGATGCTATCCGCCTGCTGGCCGGGGTGTACAGCGATGCGCAAACCCAGCCGTGGCTGGAAAACTGGCAGGGGTTGCGTCACGCCATTGTTACCCGCCAGCGCATAGAAATTGAGCATTACCGAAACGAAGCGATCTCGCAGGCGCCTTTCTGGCTGCACAGCGGGAAATAATAGACTGGTAACGGATACCCACCATGATGGCGCTGACCCCTTTGTTACAGCAGCACCTGCAGGCGTTTTTGCCGCGCCTGCCGCAAGAGATTGACTCCCTGACACTGAGCGAAGAAGCTCGCGCGGTGCTGGCGATAAGTGATTTTGTTGGTGACAGCGTGGTGGCGTATCCCGCCTGGCTGCAAACCCTGCAGCAGGACGCCCCTACGGCTGACGAATGGCAACATTATGCCGCCTGGCTGCAGCAGGATCTGCAGGATGTGCACGACGAAGCGGCATTGATGAAAGCGCTGCGGTTTTTCCGTCGCCGTATCATGGTGCGTATCGCCTGGGCGCAGGCGCTGGAGCAGGTGGATACGCAAAGCACGCTGCAGCAGCTGAGCGTGCTGGCGGAAACGCTAATTGTTGCCGCCCGTGACTGGCTTTATGCGGCCTGCTGCCGCGAATGGGGCACGCCTTGCAACGCCGCCGGTGAGCCGCAGCCGCTGCTGATCCTTGGCATGGGCAAGCTGGGCGGAGGCGAACTGAATTTCTCTTCCGATATCGACCTGATTTTTGCCTGGCCGGAAAACGGCTCCACCCAGGGCGGGCGCCGTGAACTGGATAACGCCCAGTTCTTCACCCGCATGGGGCAGCGCCTGATTAAAGTCCTCGACCAGCCAACGCAGGACGGCTTTGTGTACCGCGTGGATATGCGTCTGCGTCCGTTTGGCGACAGCGGTCCGCTGGTACTGAGCTTTGCCGCGCTGGAAGATTATTACCAGGAGCAGGGGCGCGACTGGGAACGCTACGCGATGGTAAAAGCGCGGATTATGGGCGACAACGACGATGTCTGGAGCCAGGAGCTACGCAACATGCTGCGGCCATTTGTGTTCCGCCGCTACATCGACTTCAGCGTGATTCAGTCCCTGCGAAACATGAAGGGCATGATTGCCCGCGAAGTCCGTCGCCGTGGGCTAACGGACAATATTAAGCTCGGCGCCGGCGGCATTCGCGAAACCGAGTTTATCGTGCAGGTCTTCCAGCTCATCCGCGGTGGCCGGGAGCCTTCTCTGCAGTCCCGTTCGCTGCTGCCTACCCTGGAAGCCATTCAACAGCTTCATCTGCTGCCGGAAGAAGATGCCCAGAAACTGCGTGCGGCTTACCTCTACCTGCGTCGGCTGGAAAACTTACTGCAAAGCATCAACGACGAGCAGACGCAGACCTTGCCCGGTGACGATCTAAACCGTGCCCGGCTGGCCTGGGCGATGCAGGCGACTGACTGGGAAGCCCTGCAGCAAACGCTGCAGCTGCATATGAACGACGTGCGTCAGGTCTTTAACGATCTGATTGGCGACGATGAGCCGGAAGCCGGTGAAGATAAAGTTGCTGAAGGCTGGCGCGAGCTGTGGATCGACGCCCTGGACGCCGATGAAAACATGGCGGTGCTGAGTCATTTGAGCGCTGAGGCGCGGGCAGAGTTACTGAAGCAAGTTAGCCATTTCCGGCAGGAGATCGACAAGCGCACCATTGGCCCACGTGGCCGCCAGGTGCTGGATCAACTTCTGCCGCACCTGCTGAGTGAAGTCTGTTCCCGGGCCGACGCGCCGCTGACGTTTTCCCGTCTGACGCCGCTGCTGTTTGGGATCCTCACCCGCACGACCTATCTGGAACTGTTAAGTGAATTCCCCGGCGCGCTTAAACACCTGATTACGCTCTGTGCGGCCTCGCCGATGATTGCCGCGCAGCTTGCCAGCTATCCGCTGCTGCTGGATGAACTGCTCGACCCTAATACGCTGTATCAGCCCACGGCAATGGACGCCTATCGCGACGAACTGCGTCAATATCTGCTGCGCGTGCCGGACGAAGACGAAGAGCAGCAGCTGGAAGCGTTGCGTCAGTTCAAGCAGGCGCAGATGCTGCGCGTGGCGGCGGCCGATATCGCTGGCACCTTGCCGGTGATGAAGGTCAGCGACCATCTGACCTGGCTTGCGGAAGCGATTCTCGATGCGGTGGTGCAGCGTGCCTGGGCGCAAATGGTGGCGCGCTACGGCCAGCCTCGTCATTTGCAGAACAGAGAAGGGCGCGGCTTTGCCGTGCTGGGCTATGGCAAACTCGGCGGCTGGGAGCTGGGCTACAGTTCCGATCTGGATCTGGTTTTCCTGCATGATTGCCCGATGGAAGTGATGACGGACGGCGAGCGTGAAATCGATGGCCGTCAGTTCTATCTGCGCCTGGCGCAGCGCATCATGCATCTGTTTAGCACGCGTACCTCAACCGGGATTTTGTACGAAGTTGACGCTCGCCTCAGGCCGTCCGGTGCGGCAGGTATGCTGGTCACCACCGCAGAATCGTTTGCTGATTATCAGAAGAATGAAGCCTGGACCTGGGAACATCAGGCGCTGGTTCGCGCCCGTGTGGTGTACGGCGATCCGGCGCTTAACCGCCAGTTTGACGCCATCCGCCGCGAGATCCTGTGCACGCCGCGTGAAGGGGAAGCCCTGCAGGTAGAAGTGCGCGAGATGCGTGAAAAAATGCGCGCGCATTTGGGCAATAAGCACCGCGATCGCTTTGATATTAAAGCCGATGAGGGTGGGATCACCGACATCGAATTTATTACGCAATATCTGGTGCTGCGCTATGCCAGCGAAGCGCCGAAGCTAACCCGCTGGTCCGATAACGTGCGCATCCTGGAACTGATGGCGCAGAACGACATCATGGATGAAGCCGAGGCCAAAGCGTTGACGCATGCCTATGTCACGCTGCGGGATGAATTGCACCATCTGGCGCTGCAGGAATTGCCGGGCCACGTTGCGCTGGACGCCTTTGCGAAAGAGCGTGAGCAGGTGCGTCGGAGCTGGCAAACCTGGCTTGGCGAGCCGCAAACGCACGCGGGAGAGTAATTATGTTATCATCCCGCGCAAAATTTTATCCCTCGCTGGAGAGTCAGGAATGAAAGTAACGCTGCCCGAATACAGCCGTGCAGGCGTCATGGTGGTTGGTGATGTGATGCTGGATCGCTACTGGTACGGCCCAACCAGCCGTATTTCGCCGGAAGCCCCGGTGCCGGTGGTGAAAGTCGATACCATCGAAGAACGCCCTGGTGGCGCGGCTAACGTGGCGATGAACATTGCTTCGCTGGGCGCGAATTCTCGCCTGGTTGGCCTGACCGGCATTGACGATGCGGCGCGCGCGCTCAGCCAGAGCCTGGCCGGGGTCAACGTGAAGTGTGACTTCGTTTCTGTTCCGACTCACCCGACGATTACCAAGCTGCGCGTGCTGTCCCGCAACCAGCAGCTGATTCGCCTCGACTTCGAAGAAGGGTTTGAGGGCGTCGATCCTGAGCCGCTGCACGAACGTATCAGCCAGGCGCTGCCGCAGATTGGTGCGCTGGTGCTTTCCGACTACGCAAAAGGCGCTCTGGCGACCGTACAGCAGATGATTCGCCTGGCACGTGTTGCCAAAGTCCCGGTCCTCATCGACCCGAAAGGGACTGACTTTGAGCGCTACCGTGGCGCAACGCTGCTGACTCCGAACCTTTCAGAATTTGAAGCCGTGGTCGGCAAGTGCAAAACCGAAGCCGAGCTGGTGGAACGTGGCATGAAGCTTATTGCCGATTATGAACTGTCGGCGCTGCTGGTGACGCGTTCAGAACAAGGCATGACGCTTCTGCAGCCGGGCATTGAGCCTTTCCATCTGCCGACTCAGGCACAGGAAGTCTATGACGTGACCGGGGCCGGTGACACGGTGATCGGCGTGCTGGCGGCAACGCTTGCGGCGGGGAACTCGCTGGAAGAAGCCTGTTACTTCGCGAATGCCGCAGCTGGCGTGGTGGTTGGCAAGCTGGGGACATCAACCGTTTCTCCGGTCGAGCTGGAAAACGCGGTGCGCGGTCGCGCGGAAACGGGTTTTGGCGTGATGACCGAAGCCGAGCTGAAAGTTGCGGTTGCCGCTGCCCGCAAGCGCGGTGAGCGCGTGGTGATGACCAACGGCGTGTTCGATATTCTGCATGCGGGCCATGTTTCCTATCTGGCCAACGCGCGCAAGCTGGGTGACCGCCTGATTGTCGCGGTTAACAGCGACGCGTCAACCAAACGCCTGAAAGGGGAAACCCGGCCGGTTAACCCGCAGGATCAGCGCATGATTGTGCTGGCTGCGCTGGAAGCGGTGGACTGGGTGGTACTGTTTGAAGAAGACACGCCTCAGCGCCTGATTGGTGAAGTCCTGCCGGATCGTTTAGTGAAGGGCGGCGACTACAAACCAGAACAGATTGCCGGGAGCAAAGAGGTTTGGGCCAACGGCGGGGAAGTGATGGTACTGAACTTCGAAGATGGCTGCTCCACCACCAATATCATCAAGAAGATTCAAAATAACGGCTAAATTGGCCGTTAAGAAAAAAGCCTCTCGTTTGAGAGGCTTTTCTGTTTCTAGTGCTTCACCAACGTGGCGAAGTAGTACGCCAGCGGAATGGCCAGCAGGTAAAGCCCCACCGGGATTTCACGCCATTTACCGGCAATCACCTTAATGATGATATAGAACAGCAGGCCGCCAGCGATCCCGGTCCCGAAGCTGTTGGCGATAAGCGTGATCATCACCATCATCAGCACCGGCAGACCTTCGGTGAAGTTGCCCAGATCCACTTTGCGCAGGCCGCTGAACATGTTCAGGCCGATAAGGATCAGCGCGGGCGCGGTTGCCTCTTTCGGGATCATCAATGCCACCGGGGTAAACAGCAGCATCAGCAGGAACATTACCGCTGCCGCCAGCGCGGTGAGGCCGGTTTTACCGCCCGCTTCTGCCGCCGCTGAAGACTCAATCAGCGCGGTAGCCGCCGGAATGCCGACCCACGGGCCTAGCGCGGCGGCAATGGAATCCACCATAAACGGGCGGTTGATGTGCGGCATGTTGCCATGTTCGTCCAGCAGGCCAGCCTCGCCACCCACCGCCAGCGTCGTGCCCATGGTGGAGAAAAACTCTGAGGCAAAGAAGACAAACAGGAACGGCAGGAAGGCGATATTCAGCGCGCCGAGCATATCCACGTGCCCCAGCACCGGCGTCAGCGAGTGCGGCATGGCGATAAAGCTCTGCGGCAGGTGAGTGACGCCCAGAGGAATACCGACCAGAGTGGCAAACAGAATCGCCCATAAAATGGCTCCCGGCACGCGGCGAGCCTGAAGCGCAATCGCCAGGAACAGGCCGCACAACGCCACGACAGCGCCAGCAGAAGTGAAGTCACCGAGCGCCAGCGCGTTGGTTTTGGCGTTGGCGAGCACCAGCCCGGCGTTGCGGAAGCCCAGCACCGCAACAAACAGGCCGATGGAGGCCGTCAGCCCAAGCTTGATCGACTGCGGTACCGAGCGCGTGACCACTTCACGCAGGCCAAGGCGGGTAAGCGCAAAGAACAGAATGCCTGACCAGCAGGCGATGCCGAGGCCAATCTGCCAGCCAATATGCTCACTCCCGGCAAGCGTCACGCCGACCAGCACCGAACCGCCGATGCCCGGCCCGACAATAAACGGCAGGTTGCCGTAAAACGCCATCAGCAGCGTGCCGAGGACAAAAACAACGATCGTCCCGGTGGTTGCCGCACCTTTATCCATCCCGCCCACGGCCAGCAGGCCAGGGATAACAACCAGCAAATAGGCGGCGGCGAGAAAGCCAGTGATGCCCGCGAGGCATTCGGTTTTCACTTTGCTTTGGCGGCTGCGAAGCTGGAATCGCCGCTCCAGCCAGCTTTCGCTGGCGGCCTGAGACACTGAATTTTCGGCCATTACTTGGCTCTCCGGATTAATGTGTTGTGTGTGCGTCTGCCGGGTGTTCGTGGCATTCAATAAGCGGGTCGACGATCTGGCGAGTACTGCCGTCCGTCAATCCCAGGTCGGTCAGATGTGGCCCGGCGTTACAGGCCAGGCAGGTGCCTTCGATGGCCTTGAAAACTCGGTACGGTGGCTCCCAGTCGGCGACTTTATTGCTCAATTCACGGAGTTGAGCAAACTGCTGCGCCAGGTCGGCGGCGGGCAGGTCGGAGAGCATCCCGGCAATCGGCATTTCCACCTTCGCCAGCATCTGTCCGTTCTGGCTCAGCGCCATCCCGCCTCCACAGGCGATCAGCGCGTTGGCGGCGAGCGCCATGTCCTGCGGATCTCTGCCGAGGACAACGAGGTTGTGCGAGTCGTGTGAATAGGTAGTGGCAATCGCGCCGCGCAGCTCACCCCAGCCTTCGAGCAGCGCCAGCTGTGGTTTTGCCTCATGGCGACCGTGGCGATGCTGAACCCAAATCAGGCTGAAGCCGTCCGGGACCTGAACTTCGCCGTGCCGGACTTCCACCTCGACTTCGCTCCACTGGGTGAAGCGCGCGCCCTTGATGTGGCGCAGGCGCGCGCGCCCATTATTCACTGGCACCTTGAGAACAAAATCGTTCGGGCTGAGCGACTGAAGTCGGACGGTGTCTCGCGGGGGAACGATGGACGGTGCCGCGACGGGCTCCAACATTTTTCCCTGTTCCGCGATGAGTTTCCCGGCGACATAAACGGTTTGAGCGCTCAGTTTTTCCAGCGTATCGAAGACCACCAGGTCGGCAGTGCGGCCCGCGGCAATCAGGCCGAGATCCGGGCGTTGCAGGCGCAGCGAGGCGTTCAGCGTGGCCAGGCGCAAAGCATCTTCGGCTTTCATGCCGTGCTCGATGAGCAAGTTCAGCAGGGCAACGATACCGCCTTTCGCCAACAGCATGTCCGGCGGCACGTCGTCGGTGCAGACGGTGACCTGCGATGACAGATGCGGCAGGCCGTTCAGCGCGGCGACGATCTCTGGCAGCAAATACGGATGTGACCCGCGAATCTCCAGGGTCAGCCCGGCACGCAGTTTTTCCAGCGCGTCGGCGGCGGAAGTCAGTTCATGATCTGACGTCACGCCAGCGGCAAGGTAGGCCTGTAATCCCGCGCCATTCAGGCCGCGGGCGTGTCCTTCAATCAGTTTGCCGCTTTCCAGGCCAGCGTTAAGAATCTCCAGCATTCTTTCGCTGCCGTTCAGCACGCCGTGCATATCCATCACTTCGGCTACGCCCGCCACTTCCGGCCATGAAAGCAGTGTTTCCATCTCTTTCCCGGCAAAATCAGCGCCGGACATTTCCAGGCCCGGCGTTGAAGGCACGCTGGACGGGGCCGCGCAGATCACGCGTAGCGGCAGGTTGCGGCTGGCGTCAACGGCGTAACGCACGCCCTCAATACCGAGCACGTTCGCCAGCTCGTGCGGATCCCAAAAAATCGTTGTGGTGCCCTGGGCAACGACAATTTCCGCATAGCGCGCGGGCGGCAGGTGGGAGCTTTCAACGTGGACGTGGGTATCCATCAGCCCTGGGCTGAGATAGTTTCCGGCGAGATCGTGAGTCTGGGCGGCATCTTCGCGGCTGCCGCGTGGATGTACGCTGGCGATGAGCGTACCGACGATACCGACATCCGCCTCACGGATTTCACCGGTGGCCATATCCACGATCCGGCCATTGATGAGCAGCAGGTCGAAAGGCGTTTCGCCGAGAGCGGCTTTCACCGCGCGGCGACGTAAATCAGCAGGAGTCATGACAGGTTCCAAAACAGGGGCTCTGGCGGCTACTCTAGGCAGGGGAATACGCTTTGCCCAGATGATTTAATTTATCAGCCGATAAGAAACGTTTATCCTGTGGCAAACGTTTACCTGGCAACCCTGATACTCCAATGGCTGAACCCTGGCAGCGCCTTCCCGCACTCTCGTTAAAACAGATCCAGTATTTTGTGACGCTGGCCAAACTTCGTCATTTCACCGATACCGCCAACCGGCTGGCCATTAGCCAGCCCGCGCTAAGCAGCGCGTTACGGCAGATTGAGTCCGTGTTGGGCGGGAAACTGGTTAACAGAACCGCTGCGGCAGTGACGCTGACGGACCTGGGCGCAGCGCTACTGCCCCATGCCGAACGCGTGCTCAACGTCGCGCAGCGCGCGTTTGACGACATGCAGCGCATTGTCCAGGACGGCGGTGACGGCACGCTTCGCATAGGCCTGGTGCCCTCGGTCGGCAGCCTTTTATTTCCCGATATTCCTCAACGTATTGCAGAGGCTTTTCCTCGCCTGCGGGTGGAGTTTCACGACCGCACCAATGACGCGCTGATTGCCCAGCTTGAAAGCGGCCAGCTGGACTTTGGCCTGGGGGCGCTGGACAGCTCGGTGCCCAAAACGCTGGAGATCCATCCGCTGCAGGAAGATCCCTTCGTGGCGGTAGTCAACTGTCACGATCCTCTGGCAGAATCCAGCCACGCGCCGTGGCGAAGCCTGGTGAAACGGGACATCGCGGTGTTTTCAAAAGGGAATATCAGCCGGCTGGTCGCGGCGATGGCGGAAAGCCAGCGCCTGACGCTGAATGCGCGCTATCAGGTTGATTTTATTGAAACCCTTTATGGACTGGTGCGCTCACAGCTGGCGGTGGCGATTTTACCGCAGCTTTACACCACCTTTTTGCAGGACCCCGAGCTGAAAGTGATTCATTTGCAGCAGCCTTCGCTGAGCCGCACCGTGGCATTGATGCGCAGCACTGAGCCGTTCGCGCCGCAAATAGAAGCCTGCTTCCAGCTTATTGTCCGCCTATTACAACAACGAAAAGTACTCTGACTTTACAAGGAAAACCTGACATGAAAAAGATCCTGCGCGTGGTGGTTGTGCTGCTGATTTTGCTGGTGGCCGCCGTCGCAATCCGCCTGTGGCTGCTGCATCGCCACAGTGATGCTCTGTGGAATATCATCAGCCAGCAGTGCATTCCCAATCAGCAGCAGAACCACTCCCCAGCGCCTTGCCTGAAAGTCGATCTGGCCGGGCGCTACCTGGTATTTAAAGATGCCAAAGGCCCGCTGCATAATTTGCTGATGCCGACGGACAAAATCACCGGTATCGAGAGCCCGAAAATCCTTGAAAACGGTGCGCCAAATTACTTCCTGGATGCGTGGGAGAATCGCCACTATCTGCTGGATGAAACCACAAAAGCGGTTCGGGACGATGATTTGGTGTTAGCGATCAACTCTCGCTACGGACGCTCTCAGAACCAGCTGCACATTCACCTGTCCTGCCTGCGCCCTGAGGTGTATCAATCCATTAACCAGCTTGCCGACAAAGTCGGTGACCAGTGGCAGCCGTTTGGTGCGGAGATCCTTGGCCATAAATATCTGGCGAGAAAAGTCCCGGCAGAGGCGAATCCGTTTACCGTGCTGGCGGAGTACGTGAAGGCTCAGGGCGATGAGATGGAAAACTTTGGCCTGGCGCGAGTGGTGACAACGAAGGGGGATGTGGTGCTGTTGGCTAACCCTCGTCAGCTGCTGGGCGGGAACCAGGGTTCGGCGGAAGAGATGCTGGACTACAGCTGCTCGCTGGCAAACTAAAACAAAATGGCCTCTTAGCAAGAGGCCATTTTTTTGTGCCGTTACGACAGGTAATTCATGCCCTGTTTGAGCACCAGATCGCAGGCTTTGGTTTTCACCTTTTCAGCCAGCGGCGAGTTGCCGATGCTGTTCAGATCCAGCTTCTGGCCGTTGGCCGTGTTCAGTAAGCCCATCAGGCCCTGATTATAGTCCTGCTTGTCGGCAGGCTTGGTGCTGCTTTCCAGCCCCAGCTTGGTCATCAGCTGGTTTTTAATGTTGTCGGTATTGGTGACGGAAGCCAGTTTATTCTTCGCGCAGTACTCCATCACGCCAGCCGCATTGGTCATCGTACTTGAGCTGAGAGATTTGCTGTTGCCGTTCAGCAGGCTGGTCAGTGAAGAGAGAGACAGACCGCCGGTCTGAGCGCCATTGCTGGTAGTAGTGGCATTGCCGCTTTTAGTCAGTTCATTGGCGGCGCTGGAAAGTTGTTCCTGCCAGTTTGCAGCCGTTGCCTGGCCCGCGAAAAAGGCTGCTGCCAGCGCCATTGCGCAGAGCGTTTTATTCCTTGCTTTCATCTTGTGATACTCGCTTTGTTTGCCTGCGGTGCAGGAGATTTCAGGCGTGAGTATAGCGCTTTGGCCGGAAGCAGGGGGATTGAGAGTTGTCTTAAACCGTGGGGGCAGGAGAAAAAGCCGGGTTTCCCCGGCTGTAGCATCAGTTGATGATGTTCAGGGTCACATCAATGTTGCCGCGGGTTGCGTTGGAGTATGGGCAAACAATGTGTGCCGCATCGACCAGTTTTTTCGCTTCGGCAGCGTCCATCCCCGGCAGGTGGATATTCAGCTTCGCTTCGATACCGAAGCCGGTTGGCAGTGGCCCGATACCGACTTCACCTTCGATGAAAGCGTCAGCCGGCATGGAGATTTTATCGCGGCCGGAGACGAACTTCATCGCGCCCAGGAAGCATGCGGAGTAGCCCGCCGCGAACAGCTGCTCAGGGTTGGTGACTTCGCCACCCGCGCCGCCCATCTCTTTTGGCAGGCCCAGTTTGACGTCCAGTACGCCGTCGGAAGAGGTTGCACGACCTTCACGGCCACCGGTGGCTTTGGCTTTTGCGGTGTAAACGACTTTTTCTAAAGACATGGCAGGTTCCTCATCTTACATTTAGTATGTGCTATAAAATAGCGTGCGATTTACATGATGTTTTAAAAATCGCCGACAGTATCGACGATTAATTATTACGTATTTAAATTACTGCGCAAAGTTTCCAGCTGCGCTTTCAGCGCCAGCATGCTGTCTACGCTACAGGCAGAAGCACAGCGCACGGAGTCTGGAATACCCAGCGCTTTTTCCTGCAGCGCTTTCCCTTCCTGGGTCAGCGTGACTGCCACCTGACGCTCGTCTTCGCGGGAGCGCTGACGTAGCAGCAGCCCTGCGCTTTCAAGCCGTTTTAGCAGTGGCGTTAAGGTGGCTGAGTCTAAAAACAGACGCTCGCCGATTTGCGACACCGTGACATCGTCCTGCTCCCACAGCACCAGCATCACCAGGTATTGCGGATAGGTGAGCTGCAGCGGCGTAAGCAGCTGGCGGTAGAGCTTGTTCACCGCCAGATTGGCGGAGTAGAGCGCGAAGCAAAGCTGGTTGTCCAGCAGCAGGGCGTTCGTTTCGGTGGATGTCTTCTTCATGTTTCTCAATATAGATAGCGCGCGATTAAATAGCAAATTTTATTTTACGGCGATTTCGTCTGTGCGATCAGACCCGGGGCTTTTTGCGATAAAGCCACAGCCCCGGCAGAGAGAGCCCGATGGACAGCGCCCCCACGATAAATGACGCTTTCAAGAAGTTGGTCACCAGTTGGATCATCAGCGGATCGCTGTAGCCAAAGTGCGTCAATTTTACCGCCGAGATCATTGCGGTATAGGCGTAGATCCCCGGAAACATAGGAATGACGGCCGCAACGGTAAAGACCTTCGGGTGAGCAAGATACCAGCGTGACCACTGAATACCAATGATGCCGACCAGAATCGACGCCAGAAAAGTGCTCCACTCGATGTTTAAACCCGCCGTCATCATCGCCATACGCGAGCCGTGGCCGATGGCACCGAGAAGCCCACAGTAAGGCAGGGCGCGCTGAGGTACGTTAAAGACTAACGCAAAGCCCACCGCCGGCACGGCAGACAGCGCCATATCCTGAAGCAGGGCCAGAAGAAATTCGATTATGCCCATCCTCTTAGCCCCCATACCGCCATTGCCATCACCACGCCAATGCAGGTTGCCAGCGTGAGCAGGCTGGCCATCGCCCAGCGAGCAAGCCCGGTATTAACATGGCCTTTAAACATGTCGGCCACGGCGTTAATCAGCGGGAAACCGGGGACGAGTAATAACACGCTCGCGGCCATCGCAATATTGGAAGTGGCGGCAAATGGGCCTTTGGCGATAAGCAGGCCCGAAACGGTAGTGGCGACAAACGCGGTGATGCAGAAGTTGATCTGCGGATGAAGCTGGCGGTGGGTGAACAGCTGGCGGACATACATCGCCAGTGAGCTGGCGACAAAGGCGACAAACGCCCCGTCCCAGCCACCGTTGTTCAGTTTGCAGAAACAGCCGCAGGAAAGACCCACCATCAGGACAACCAGCCAGCGTGGGTAACGCAGCGGTTTGATGTGTTCGAAGCGTTTGAGAACGTCCCTGGCATCCAGCAGCTTGTGTTCGGTGAGGATCACGATGTGCTGTACTTCGGTGACGACGTGCATGTTGATCCCGCGATCGTTATTTTTGCGGGTAGTCGTCAGGCACTGATTGTCTTTAATGGTGCTAAGTACAATGGCGTTAGCGGAGATTGAGCTTTCCACGCTGTCCATCCCCAGCGCTTTGCCAAGGCGGGTTGAAAGCTCCTCGACCAGCGCGCTTTCTGCCCCGTGCTGCAGTAAAAAGAGCGCGCATTGAATACATAAACGAGTGACGTCCCGCTGGGAGGCAACATCTGGCTGCATGCTTGATCCTGACTAAAGAGAAGGAAATGCGCTTAACGTTTATCCATTTAACATGAGCGCATCGCTTCATTAGCCGCGTCAGATCAAGCTTTGCGTCACTTAGACGGCAATTACTGGCAGACGTCCACCCATTTGGCGTGGGTGAGTTCGGCCATGCGTTCAGGTGAAATGCGGACGGCGCTGTGAATGGCCCCTGCGGCGGGCAGCACTTCATCGTACTGGCGGAGTGAGATGTCGCAGAACACCGCCAGCGGGTTTTCCAGCCCGAACGGGCAAACGCCACCGACCGGATGCCCGGTCCAGTTCACTACTTCATCGCTGCTGAGCATGCGCGCTTTAGAGCCAAATGCTTCTTTAAGTTTCTTATTATCAAGACGAGCATCGCCCTTGGCGACGATCAGAATAATGTCGTTTTTGACCTTTAATGAGAGCGTTTTGGCTATTTGTCCGGGGGCCACATTGTGGGCGGCGGCGGCAAGCGCGACGGTAGCGGTGCTTTGGTTTAGCTCGATGATGTCTATATCGGGGGCATGGTCGGCGAAGAATTGCCGCACGGACTGCAAACTCATGATTTTCTCCTGATCCAGGTGGCAAATAATTTCGCATAAGCTTGTGCTTTCTGTAAACCGCTTATACTTATCTCATACCCGCCTTGTCAGAAATTTCTGGATCTCCTTCACAATCAATGAAACCGGTTGCAGTAACCGGTTGCAGTAATAAATTCCGCGAGGAATACTGAATCCTGTAACCCCCCCTGTACCTAATAATAAGAGTCGTCTATGAAACGTATCCTTTTATGCTGTGCCGCTGGTATGTCTACCAGTATGGTCGTGAACAGGATGAAACAGGCCGCCCAGGATCAACAGATTGAGGTTGAGATCAAGGCGGTGGGTATCGAAGAGTTCACGGATGTTATGCCTGAATTTGATTGCTGTTTACTCGGTCCGCAGATCAAATACCGTCTGGAAGATTTTAAGGCTCAGGCCGCGCCCAAACGGATCCCGGTCACGGTCATTAACTCTATGGATTACGGAATGATGCGCGGCGACAGAATTCTCGCCGACGCACTCGCGTTGATAGCCTGACAGGAGAGCCACTATGTCTTCCAACCATGCTGCTTTTAATTTAATTTTTCGGTTTGTTGAGAACTACGTTAGCCCGATAGCTGGCCGCATTTCTTCCCAGCGTCACGTGATGGCCATTCGCGACGGCTTTATTTCTGCGATGCCATTTATGATTGTCGGCTCGTTCCTGCTGGTTTTTGCTTATCCCCCGTTTTCGCCCACCACGACATGGGGCTTTGCTCGCGCCTGGCTCGACCTGGCGAAGCAGTTTGAAGGGCAGATTTTAACGCCGTTTGATATGACGATGGGCATCATGTCTATCTACATTTGTGCGGCGATCGCCTACAACCTGGGTAAACACTACGTTAAATCGCACGGGCTCGATCCTTTCATGTGCGCCATGCTGTCGCTGATGGCTTTCCTGGTGGTTGCGGCCCCGAAAACCAAAGGCACGCTGCCGGTGGACAGCCTTGGCGGCACCGGGATCTTCACCGCAATCCTGGTGGCGATTTACTGCGTAGAGATGATGCGTTTCCTGAAGGCGCATAACATCGGCATCAAGCTGCCGGACCAGGTGCCGCCGATGATCAAAAACTCCTTTGATCTGCTGATCCCTGTGCTGGTTGTGGTGCTGACGCTGTATCCGCTGAGCCTGTTTATTCAGTCCCAGTTCGATATGCTGATCCCTCAGGCCATTATGGCGCTGTTCAAACCGCTGGTGTCCGCGGCGGATTCTCTGCCGGCGATTCTCCTTGCCGTACTGATTGCTCACCTGTTGTGGTTTGCGGGTATCCACGGGGCGGCGATTGTCTCCGGGATGCTGCAGATGTTCTGGCTGACCAACCTGGGCCTTAACCAGGGCGCGCTGGCTGCCGGTGCGCCTCTGCCGCATATCTTTATGGAAGCGTTCTGGACCTTCTTCATCGTGGTCGGCGGTTCCGGGGCAACGATGGGATTGGTTATCTGCTACCTGCGCAGTAAATCTGCCCACCTGCGTTCCATTGGCCGCCTGAGCATCGTGCCAACCTGCTTTAACATTAACGAACCGGTGATCTTCGGGACGCCGATTGTGATGAACCCAGTATTCTTTATTCCTTTCCTGCTGGCGCCAATGGTCAACGCCGTGCTGGCCTGGGGCGCGATGAAGCTGGATCTGATTGGTCGCGTGATTTCCGTGGTACCGTGGACCGCGCCTGCGCCAATCGGTGCCGCCTGGGCGCTGGGCTGGGACTTCCGTGCCGCAATTCTGGTGATTCTGCTGGCCTGCGTGTCGTCCATCATCTACTTCCCGTTCTTCAAAGTGTACGAGAAGCAGCTGCTGGAGCAGGAGAAAGAAGAAGCTCAGAGAGCGAGCGAGGAAGGGAGCCAACAGCTGGCTTAATGGTTTAGCGGAATGAAGAACGGCGGGGAAACCCGCCGTTTGCTATTTCCCCGCCTCTTGCTATTTCAGAGTGCAGTCGCCGCAGCGCTGGACGTCAGGCAGCTTATAGCGCTGGCAGCAGGTGCGTCTGACCAGAATGCCTTCACGCGAAATGACCGTGCGGTAGAGTGGATTCTCCCGGCCACATGAAAGCTGTTTTTCAAAGAAACAGGTCTGCACCAGCGCCGCCAGGCTCTGTTCATCCAGAAGTGGTTTTAGCTCGCCGAAGAACCAGTTCACCAGGTAGCCGGTGTTGCTCCAGATAAGTCGGGCGTTGATCTCTTCGCTGGCTTCCAGCGCCGCTACGACCGGCATCAAACCTTCAACGATAAACTGCTCTAGCCGCAGATGGAGCGGCAGCTCGCTTGCCCGGCAATCTTCAGTCACGTCAATCCAGAAGCATTTTGCCCGGCCCGTTTCGTGGAACTCGGCCCGCACATGCTGGGGGGCAATATTCAGCGCTTTAGGCTGAGTCAGCAGCGCCATCATCATCGGTGGCACCAGCAGGCCGATGTACCATTGCGCCCACAAAGACTTCAGCGGTTTGTGCTCGCGGGTAAGTTCAGGCTGGTGACGATAGATATGGTCGCCGTAGGCCGCCATTAGGGAGGTTAGCGTGGTGGGACGCTGCCACTCGCTTAGCGTCATTGCTGTGGCGGGAGCCTGTTCGTTTAATTTGATGATGTCGTTGAAGTACGGGCGGTGCGCGGCAAAATACTCCCGCAGCGAATCTGCCTGCGGGCCTGTCGCTGGGGACCAGGGAAGAACAAAGCAACCGCTGTCATCGCTGAGCTGGAGGGAGTGAAGCGCCATACTTTCGTCAGGGAGTAATCTAAATGATAATGATTAGCAATACTAACGGTGAGCGAAATCTCTGGCAAGGTGAATTCACCGCCACCGCTCAGTGATGGCTGTTTTTGCGATCTGGCGCGTCTCGCCGGGTTAATTCACGGCGAGCATTTCGTTGGTCAGGATGCTGTTTCTTCCTCGGTTTTTGGCCTGATAAAGCGCTTTATCCGCGAGGCTCAGGGCATCATCTATGCTGCCTTCAGTGAATGGCGCAAGCCCGATACTGACGGTAACGTTGGTCGCGACCTGGGTATTAAACATATGCGGGATGTCCAAATCGAAAACGCGCTGGCGGATCCTTTCCGCCGACTGCATCGCACGTTCCGCGTCGATGTTGGTGAGCATAATCATGAACTCTTCCCCGCCGTAGCGCGTGACAAGATCCCTTGAACGCACGGCATCGCGAATCGCTGCCGAGACCCGGATCAACGCCTGGTCGCCCATCGCATGGCCGTAGTGGTCGTTGTACGACTTGAAGTGGTCGATATCCAGCAGCAAAACGAAGTGGCTGCCGCTACCGGAGGCCTGAATGTGCTCGAGGCGGTTTTGAAAGCCGCGGCGGTTGTACAGGCCGGTTAAAGGATCGAGCATGCTGAGATCGGTCAGTGTCTCTTTTTCTTCAAGCAGTTTATTCATCAGCCGCTGGGTGAAACGGTCATTACGTTTCTGAATAATATGCTGAATAGCGATCCCGATAGCGGGCAGCGCAATGGAATAAATTACCCTCAGCCATTGGTCAACATTACCCAGCCAAAGTACGACCAGCGCCACGGGCAGGCTGTGCAGCAGGAAAGCCACAATATTATTAATAAATGCAATAGCGCCAATAAAAAGCACCGACATCAGGCTAATCATCAGAAATGAGGTGTCCAGGTCCGCGATGGCCGCGTTTTTAATGAAAATATGCACCGCCCATAATAACCCGAAAAATAACGAGATAATATTCAGGTTAATCAGCTGCTTATTATTCCACATCTGCCAGGCAAGCAAGGCCAGGCTCATCAGCAGAATGGCGACAACGGGCGGCGTTATGCGCACTGTCGAATAGAGCGGAAAGAGAATAGAAAAAGCGGCTGCCAGGGCGTTGAGCAGCAAAAATAAACGTAAAGAAAGCAGCTGCTTTGCTTTGAGTAAGGCTCGCCAGGTTTGGGCTGTCATAGAACGATTGTGTCTTGGGTAAGCGCGTCAGGTGTTGTGTGTGTCGTATTAATGAAAAGCGAGTTATCGACTTTTCTGGCAACTATTGGAATTTTTATAAGGCAAACTAAAGCCGGCGCTCAATCTATCACCTTACTGAAAATCTGTCATTAAATGACACGTCAACCCTGGCTATTTCAGCCATAGGTCGCGCACGTTTTTACGCTGACAGTTGAGAAAATTTATCATATGATATTGGTTATCATTATCATGATGGGGCGTGAAAATGCTGCAACGACGACTCGAAAGTGGCTGGAGTGTAATGGTGGCGGGGCTTGCCGTGGCGCTGCTTGCCTGCCTGGATCTCAGTTTCAGTCAGTGGCGCGTGCTGGTGGTTATCGGGCTGCTTGCCACGGCATTGATGCTCTACCATAAAACGTTAAGACACTTTGTTTTACTGCCATCGTGCGTAGCATTTGCCAGCGGATTGCTGTTGATTGTGATGAATTTGGGATCGATGAGATAAACAAGCTGGGGGAGATAAAGAGGGTCACTTCATAAGAAGTGGTGCGAAGAGAGGGACTTGAACCCTCACGTCCGTAAGGACACTAACACCTGAAGCTAGCGCGTCTACCAATTCCGCCACCTTCGCACAGTTTTCAGATTTGCATCTGAAGAGTTTTGATATCGCCTTCGCATTGGTGCGAAGAGAGGGACTTGAACCCTCACGTCCGTAAGAACACTAACACCTGAAGCTAGCGCGTCTACCAATTCCGCCACCTTCGCGCAGTGCGAACGATATCTTTCGTGGTTGTGTTGGTGCGAAGAGAGGGACTTGAACCCTCACGTCCGTAAGAACACTAACACCTGAAGCTAGCGCGTCTACCAATTCCGCCACCTTCGCATACCTGTAATACCGAAGTATCACAACCACGGAGGCGCATTCTAGATGTTTTCTGAGCTTCGTCAACACTTAATTTGATGCCGCTTTTCCGACTGATGCAAAAAGCGGCACCTTAACGCGTTTAGCGCTTTTTACCCGCCCGGGTCAGCACGGCGCGGTAAACTTTGAAGCGGCCGGTTTGAGCAATAACTTCATGACTACCAAATACTTCGTCCAGCACGTTCGGGTAGGCAAGGAAGGCGTTCGCCACGATGCGCAATTCGCCACCCATATTCAGATGGCGAGCTGCACCGCGAATAAGCTGGTGCGCTGCATCGAGGCTGGTTTGCATCCCGTCGTGGAATGGCGGGTTGGAGATGATCATGTCGAAACGGCCGTTGATTTCCGAGTAGACGTTACTGGCGATCACTTCCCCTTCAAAGCCGTTAGCGGCAAGCGTTGCGCGGCTGGCGGCGACCGCCGGTGCGCTAACGTCGCTAAGCGTGAGGCGAACTTTTGGCGAGTGGCTGGCGAGAGTAATCGCCAGGACGCCCGCGCCGCAGCCAACATCCAGCACTTTGCCTTTGGTGTGCGGCGTCAGCGTGGAAAGCAGCAGTTTGCTGCCGGTATCCAGACCGTCGCGGCTAAAGACGCCCGGCAGGGTTTTCACGGTCATCCCTTCATGAGGGTATTCACCCCACCAGCTGTTTTCATCAAACGCAGGTTGCTGCTCAAGGCGGCCATGATACAGACCGCAGCGGCGCGCGCTGTCGATTTTTGTCAGCGGGCAAATTTCAGCCAGCATTTGCTCTGCGCTACGCACGCCAGAGCGGTTTTCGCCGACGACAAAAACATCGGTGCCAGCCGGCATCAGCGACAGAATATTCATCAGCTGGAACTGAGCTTCTGGCTTGTTTTTCGGCCAGTAGTAGATAAGCGTATTGCTGTCGGCAATGTCATCCGCACTGACCACCAGGCCATATTGTGCGTTCTCACCCATCTGCGCGCTTAATACCTGCCAGTGGTGGAATTGCTGGGTGTGGGCGCGGCTGGCGGCGGTGTCGAAACGCGCCGGCAGGTCGTCTTGCATGTCACCGGCAAACAACACACGGCTCTCGGTAAAATCATCGCTGTGGCGCAGCAGTACTTCACTCGCCGGGGTAAACGCACTCATCAAATAGCTCCTGGAAAATCAGAGCGTGGATTATAGAGCTTTAATGGCGTGGATTCGATGAATTTGCTATATTTGCCGCCCGAATTACGCTCTCAACAGGTTTCGCTATGACTTCCCCTTCCCGACGCGACTGGCAGTTACAGCAACTGGGTATTACCCAGTGGGTGCTGCGCCGTCCCACGGCTTTACAGGGCGAAATTGCGGTTTCTTTGCCCGCGGGCGTGCGTTTAGTGATGGTGGCTGAGACGCTACCAGCCTTGAGCGATCCGCTGGTGAAGGACATTTTACGCAGCATAGCGTTAAGCCCCGACCAAGTAATGCAACTGACGCCGGAGCGCGCGGCAATGATGCCGCCTGACAGCCGCTGCAATAGTTGGCGCCTGGGCGTTGAGCAGCCGCTGACGCTCAGCGGCGCGCAGCTTGCGTCCCCTGCGCTTGACGAGCTTTATCACAATGGCAACGCGCGACAGGCGCTGTGGCAACAGATTTGCGAACATGAACACGATTTCTTCCCTGACGCCGAATGATTTGGCGGACGCGTATGCCATTGAGCTGCGCAGTCATGCTTTTCCCTGGAGTGAAAAAACCTTTGCCAGCAATCAGGGCGAACGCTATTTCAATTTGCGGCTGGACGTTGACGGCAAACTTGCCGCTTTTGCGGTGACGCAGGTCATTCTCGATGAAGCCACGCTGTTCAACATTGCGGTTGATCCAGCGTATCAGCGGCAAGGGCTTGGGAAAGCGCTGCTTGAGCATCTTATTGCCGAGCTTGAAAAACGGGATGTCTTTACGCTGTGGCTGGAGGTGCGTGCCTCTAACGTTGCGGCGAGAACCTTGTACGAAAGCCTGGGCTTTAACGAAGCGACGGTGCGTCGCAATTATTATCCTGCAAAAGAAGGTCGGGAAGACGCGATCGTGATGGCGCTCCCCCTTGGTTAATTTTTAAAAGGTGTGTGGATGAACTGGGACTGGATTTTATTCGATGCGGACGAAACGCTGTTTACCTTTGACGCGTTCGGCGGTTTGCAGCGCATGTTTCTCGATTACAGCGTGACCTTTACCGCAGATGATTTCCAGGAGTACCAGGCGGTAAACAAGCCGCTGTGGGTCGACTACCAGAACGGGGCGATTACCGCGCTGCAGCTGCAGCTCAGGCGTTTTGAGGACTGGGCAGGGCGGCTGAATGTGCCGTCAGCAGAGCTGAACGATGCGTTTTTATCCGCCATGGCTGAAATTTGCGCCCCGCTGCCCGGTGCGATTTCTCTCCTGAATGCGCTGAAGGGCAAGGCTAAACTTGGCATTATTACCAACGGCTTTACCGCGCTGCAGCAGACTCGCCTCGAGCGCACCGGCCTGCGTGACTATTTCGACCTGCTGGTGATTTCCGAGCAGGTAGGGGTAGCCAAACCCGATCGCCGTATTTTCGACTATACCTTCGAGCAGATGAACCAGCCGCCGCGCGACCGCGTTTTGATGGTCGGCGACACGGCAGAATCTGACATTCTGGGCGGTATCAACGCCGGGATAGCAACCTGCTGGCTTAACGCCCACGGGCGCACCGCGCCGCAAGGGATTGAACCGACCTGGCAGGTCACCTCGCTAAGTGAACTGGAGCAACTGCTGTGTAAGCCATGATTGTTGATTGTTAAACCCGCAATGATGGGTAAAATAGCCGCCAAATAACGTTCACTCGCCGCGTGGCTCAAGGCCGCGCGCACTTACAGAAGATGTAATTATGACTTTGTCTCCTTATCTGCAAGAGGTGGCTAAACGCCGCACTTTTGCCATTATTTCTCACCCGGATGCCGGTAAAACGACCATCACCGAAAAGGTGCTGCTGTTCGGACAGGCTATCCAGACCGCCGGGACGGTAAAAGGCCGTGGCTCAAGCCAGCACGCCAAATCCGACTGGATGGAGATGGAAAAACAGCGTGGGATCTCGATCACCACCTCGGTGATGCAGTTCCCGTATCGCGACAGCCTGGTCAACCTGCTGGATACTCCGGGGCACGAAGACTTCTCCGAAGATACCTACCGTACCCTGACCGCGGTTGACTGCTGCCTGATGGTTATCGATGCCGCAAAAGGCGTAGAAGATCGTACCCGTAAGCTGATGGAAGTTACCCGTCTGCGCGATACGCCGATCATCACCTTCATGAACAAACTGGATCGTGACATTCGCGATCCAATGGAAGTGCTGGATGAAGTTGAGCGCGAGCTGAAGATTGGCTGCGCGCCAATCACCTGGCCAATCGGCTGCGGCAAGCTGTTCAAAGGGGTTTACCATCTTTATAAAGATGAAACCTACCTCTACCAGACCGGTAAAGGCCACACGATCCAGGAAGTGCGTATCGTGAAAGGGTTGAGCAACCCAGAACTCGACGCAGCCGTCGGGGAAGATCTTGCTCTGCAACTGCGTGAGGAGCTGGAGCTGGTGCAGGGGGCTTCCAACGAATTCGACCATGAACTGTTCCTGGCCGGTGAAATCACCCCGGTATTCTTCGGCACCGCGCTGGGCAACTTCGGCGTCGACCACATGCTGGATGGTCTGGTTGAGTGGGCGCCGGCTCCGATGCCGCGTAAAACCGACACGCGTCTGGTGGATGCGGCGGACGAGAAGTTCACCGGTTTTGTCTTTAAGATCCAGGCCAACATGGACCCGAAACACCGTGACCGCGTCGCCTTTATGCGCGTGGTGTCCGGTAAGTATGAAAAAGGCATGAAGCTGCGCCAGGTGCGTATCGGGAAAGACGTGATTATTTCTGACGCGCTGACCTTTATGGCCGGGGATCGTTCTCACGTGGAAGAAGCCTATCCGGGCGATATTATCGGCCTGCACAACCACGGCACGATTCAGATCGGCGACACCTTTACCCAGGGCGAAATGATGAAGTTCACCGGTATCCCGAACTTCGCCCCGGAACTGTTCCGCCGTATTCGCCTGCGCGATCCGCTTAAGCAGAAGCAGTTGCTTAAAGGCCTGGTGCAGCTGTCTGAAGAAGGCGCGGTACAGGTGTTCCGTCCTATTGCCAACAACGACCTTATTGTTGGTGCGGTTGGGGTTCTGCAGTTCGATGTGGTCGTTGCTCGCCTGAAAAGCGAGTACAACGTGGAAGCGATTTACGAATCGGTCAACGTGGCGACGGCGCGTTGGGTTGAAGGGAATGACGTTAAGAAGTTTGAAGAATTCAAACGTAAAAACGAAGTTCAGTTAGCGCTGGATGGCGGCGACAACCTGACCTATATTGCCCCAACGATGGTAAATCTGAACATTACCCAGGAACGTTACCCTGACGTGACCTTCCGTAAAACGCGCGAGCACTAATTATCAGCCAGAGCGCGGCGTTCGCCGCGCTCTTCACACTTTCCCTGTCTTTTTAATCCCTTGCAGAATCCTCTTAATTTCCCGCGAATCCTGCGTCATTGCTGATTTTTCCATCAACACGTCATGCACTTTTATGATTGTGATCTATATTTAACAAAGTGATGACAATTTTATTGGATGAAAGCTCCGGGAATTAATCATTTTCTGGTGTCTTGTTGGCGTTTCTCATGTCATCTCAATATTAATAGCTGATTTTTTTCAGCTTACGGGAAGCGAGAAAGCTCAAATGATGAGCAAACCTACAGGAATTAATCGATGACTACGACTAAGATTTCAAAAACTCTGCTGGCGGTTGTGTTGGGTTCTGTACTGGCAAGCACCAGCGCCTTTGCGGAAGACACTCTGCTTAATAAAACGGAATCTACCGCCGATAGTGCAGGGAAAAAAATCGATAGCTCCATGACGAAAGTCGGTAATTTCATGGACGACAGCGGCATCACAGCGAAAGTCAAAGCAGCCCTGGTTGACGATAAAAATATCAAAAGTACCGATATTTCGGTCAAAACCGACAATAAAGTGGTCACCCTGAGCGGTTTTGTTGAGAGCCAGGCTCAGGCCGAGCAGGCCGTCGCCACGGCGAAAAAAGTGGAAGGCGTAACCTCGGTGAGCGACAAACTTCACGTTCGCGATGTGAAAACACAGTCGGTGAAAGGCTATGCCGGTGATGCGGCCACGACCAGTGAGATCAAAGCGAAATTGTTGGCCGACAGCATTGTGCCGTCGCGCCATATCAAAGTAGAAACCACTGACGGCGTGGTTCAGCTGTCCGGCGAGGTGAAATCCGCCGCTCAGTCTGAGAAGGCTGAAAGTATTGCCAAAGCTGTTGAAGGCGTGAAAAGCGTTAAAAACGATCTGAAAGTGAAGTAAAGCAGCACCCGAAATGGCTTTCTGGACGCGTGCCGGGAAGCCATAAGCACCACCCTTACACATTATCGCCTGCGGGTTAGCCATTCGGCGCCCGTGAAGAAGCGATAAGATTCACTATGGTTAAGGAGAGTCTATGTTTCGTTGGGGCATTATTTTTCTGGTAATAGCGTTGATCGCTGCGGCCCTGGGCTTCGGTGGTCTGGCGGGTACCGCAGCAGGTGCTGCAAAAATTGTCTTTATCGTCGGGATCATTCTGTTCCTGGTCAGCCTGTTTATGGGGCGCAGACGTCCTTAGCAACGCTCATTGAGTAACATGCCGATACAAAAGAAAAGCCAGTCCTCGTGACTGGCTTTATAGTGTCGACAAACCGCTGTCGACAGAAAAGAACGACCAGACGGCTCGTTAAAAAAAACAGGAAAATCAATTCATTGATTTTCGGCTGCTCACCACAAAGAGGGAAAAACCACGCCTTTTCCCGCTTTGTCAGCAACCTTAAGCCAGTCCTCGTGACTGGCTTTCGCCGTTTTACTTAGCGCGCTATGGGTATAGGGTAGAAATTCACAACAACAGCAATTCAGGAAAGCAGGTGGGAAATCGTATACCCGTAACGCTCGGCAATATTGCGCCGCTGGCGACTAAACCTTTTCGTCCTGGAAAACTCGCTCTGATTTGTGAAGGGGGCGGGCAGCGCGGGATCTTTACGGCTGGGGTTCTGGACGAGTTTATGCGCGCGGAATTCAACCCTTTTGATCTGTTCCTTGGTACTTCTGCCGGGGCGCAGAATCTTTCCGCTTACGTTTGTAACCAGCCGGGATACGCGCGTCGCGTCATCACGCGCTTTACGACGACGAGGGATTTCTTCAATCCGCTCCGCTTTGCGCGCGGAGGGCATCTGATCGATCTCGACTGGCTGATTGAGTCGACCGCCGCCAGACTGCCGCTGTCGATGTCCAGTGCCGACCCGCTGTTTGAACAGGGAAAAGAGTTCTTTATGTGCGCCTGCCGCAGTGATGACTATGCGGCGAATTACTTTTCGCCGACCACGGATACCTGGCTAAATTTGCTGAAAGCCTCCAGCGCCATTCCCGGTTTTTACCGCTCAGGCGTGGATATTGACGGCGTCAGCTATCAGGACGGCGGCATCAGCGATGCGGTGCCGGTGCGGGAAGCGGTTAATCGCGGGGCAGATACGCTGGTGGTCATTCGCACCGTACCTTCACAGATGTACTACACGCCGCAGTGGTTCAAACATATGGAACGCTGGTTGGGCGACAGCAGCCTGCAGCCGCTGTTGAATCTGGTGCAGCACCACGAGGAAAGCTACCGTGAAATCCAAAGCTTCATTGAGAAGCCGCCTGGTAAACTGCGAATCTTTGAGATTTACCCCCCGAAAGCGCTATTAAGCAGCGCGCTCGGTAGCCGCCTGCCTTCATTGACGGCGGATTATCAAACGGGGCGCTTGTGCGGGCGCTATTTCCTGGCCACCATTGGCAAACTGCTGGTGGCTAAGCCGCCGTTAAGGCGTCATTTGCCGCGCATTAATACGCCCGGCCCGTTGGTCATTCCTCCTGCTGCGGCGGCAAACGAATCGCTGGTTAAGCCGATTAGCCCTGGCCTGCAGGCGAATGATGCGGCGTTTGATAATGAGGATCTTGCGTGAGTTTTACGTTCTACGACACCCATTGCCACTTTGATTTTCCCCCCTTCACCGGGGATGAAGAGCACAGCCTCGCCCTGGCCGCTGAGGCCGGGGTTCGTAAAATCATTGTGCCTGCAATAGAAGCGGGGCGTTTCAATCGCGTACTCGCTCTGGCGCAGAATTATCCGGCGCTTTATGCCGCCCTGGGTATGCATCCGATTGTGATTGAAAAGCATGATGATACGGGGCTGGCCGCGCTGGAGGATCTTTTGCGGCAAAGGCCGGAGAAGCTGATCGCCATCGGCGAGATTGGGCTGGATCTTTACCGCGAAGATCCGCAGCTAGACAGGCAGGAGTTTATCCTCAGCGAGCAGCTGAAGCTGGCAAAGCGTTACGATCTGCCGGTGCTGCTCCACTCCCGCCGTACCCACGATAAGCTGGCGCTGCACCTGAAGCGCCACAGCCTGCCCAGAACCGGCGTGGTGCATGGTTTTGCCGGCAGCTTACAGCAGGCGGAACGGTTTATTGCAATGGGCTATCGCATTGGCGTCGGTGGCACCATCACCTATCCGCGAGCCAGCAAAACCCGGGATGTGATGGCCCGTTTGCCGCTTTCATCGCTGTTGCTGGAAACCGATGCGCCGGATATGCCGCTGAATGGCTGGCAGGGGCAGCCCAACCGGCCGGAACGTGCCGCCAGGGTCTTCGATGCGCTGTGTGAATTACGCCCGGAGCCCGCAGAAATCATTGCTAACGCCTTGAAAAACAACGCAGACGAATTATTCGCCTTCTAATGAGTCGCCCTCAAAGTGTGATATTCATCACCTTGCTATGTAAATGTTTCTATACATTTCGCCCTACACGTGATTGCTCCGGCACTTTTCTCGCCCCTGTGGTTATAATCCGCGCGCTAAAAAGGGGCTGCTAAAGCCCGAATCTTTCCAGTTGATACACAGGGATACTGTATGCAAATACTCATGGGATTGATCGGCATGGTGGCATTGCTGCTGATCGCCGTTTTACTTTCCAGCAACCGCAAAGCGATCAACCTGCGCACCGTCATTGGCGCGTGGCTTATCCAGATCGGTATCGGGGCGCTGATCCTTTACGTTCCGGTCGGGCGTAAAGTCCTGCTCGCGATGTCTGAAGGGGTGGCTAATGTCATCGCCTACGGCAATTCAGGGATTTCTTTCCTGTTTGGCGGGCTGGTGTCTGACAAAATGTTTGAAGTCTTTGGCGGCGGCGGCTTTATCTTTGCGCTGCGCGTCCTGCCGATCATCGTCTTCTTCTCCTCGCTTATTGCCGTGCTTTACTACCTCGGCGTGATGCAGTTAGTGATCCGTATTCTCGGCGGCGGCCTGCGTAAGGTATTGAAAACCTCGCGCACTGAATCCTTGTCGGCGACGGCGAATATTTTCGTTGGCCAAACCGAAGCGCCGCTTGTGGTTCGCCCTTACATCTCGACCATGACTCGCTCTGAGCTGTTTGCCGTGATGTGCGGTGGTCTTGCCTCCGTGGCGGGCTCCGTGCTGGCGGGCTACGCGCAGATGGGCGTGCCGCTGGAATACCTGATTGCCGCATCCTTTATGGCCGCACCGGGCGGGCTGCTGTTTGCCAAGATAATGCTGCCTGAAACGGAAACCCCGAACGACACGCCGGAGCTGGAGTCGATGAAAAACGACCCAGATCGCCCGGCTAACGTGCTGGATGCGGCGGCCTCGGGCGCAGCCTCCGGGATGCAGCTGGCGCTGAACGTCGGGGCGATGCTGCTGGCGTTTGTGGCGCTGATTGCCCTGCTGAACGGGATGCTTTCCGGTATCGGCGGCTGGTTCAACTATCCGCAGCTTTCGCTGGAGCTGATGCTGGGCTGGGTGTTCTCCCCGGTAGCCTGGCTGATTGGCGTGCCGTGGAGCGAGGCGATGGTGGCCGGATCGTTTATCGGCCAGAAGCTGATCATCAACGAGTTCGTTGCTTACCTGAACTTCGGCGCTTACCTGAAGGATGATGCCGAAGTGGCTGCGGCGGGCCTGCAGGTGCTGTCCGGCCATACCAAAGCAATTATCTCCTTCGCGCTGTGCGGATTTGCTAACCTTTCTTCTATCGCCATTCTGATCGGTGGCCTGGGCAGCATGGCGCCAAACCGTCGGCACGATGTGGCTCAGCTGGGCATGAAGGCCGTGGCGGCGGGGACGCTATCTAACCTGATGAGCGCCACCATCGCCGGGCTTTTCCTGGCGCTGTAGCCTGTAATATAAATGTTATAATAATAACATTAAGCGTTAACCGATGGCTGGTGCCCTGCCAGCCATTTTCTTGTGTCCTGGCGCAATTTAGCGCGTTATTTTGTTCTTTTAATCACATATACTCTATGAAAGCTTGCAATTCACGCTTTGGCTTTTGTGAGGCGAGACACAAAATTGCATCGGTGGTGGGTGTTAGAATTCTAACATTGCAACCGGCAATGTGCGGTGAGAAGGATCTCAACGTGAGGGTGACTCAGGTGACCACTCTTCTTCAAGGAACCAAGTCCGCTCCAACGTGTTGAGTTTCCAGGCCGGAGACTTATTTCCCTTTTGTTGGAGAGCGTTATGACCGATTTAACCCAAAGCAGCCTGCGTGCGCTGAAACTGATGGATTTGACTACCCTGAACGACGATGACACTAACGAAAAAGTCATCGCTCTGTGCCATCAGGCAAAAACCCCAGTCGGCAACACCGCTGCGATTTGTATCTATCCGCGTTTCATCCCAATCGCCCGTAAAACCCTGAAAGAGCAGGGCACCCCGGACATCCGCATTGCGACCGTGACCAACTTCCCACACGGTAACGACGATATCGACATCGCGCTGGCAGAAACCCGCGCCGCTATCGCTTACGGTGCAGACGAAGTGGACGTGGTGTTCCCATACCGGGCGCTGATTGCCGGTAACGAGCAGGTAGGCTTCGACCTGGTGAAAGCGTGTAAAGACGCCTGCGCCAGCGCTAACGTACTGCTGAAAGTGATCATCGAAACCGGCGAGCTGAAGACCGAAGAGCTGATTCGCAAAGCGTCTACTATCGCGATTAAAGCCGGTGCCGACTTTATCAAAACCTCGACCGGTAAAGTGCCGGTTAACGCCACGCCGGAAAGCGCTCGCATCATGATGGAAGTGATCCGCGATATGGGCGTGGAAAAAACTGTAGGCTTCAAACCAGCCGGTGGCGTTCGCTCCGCTGAAGATGCTGCGCAGTTCCTGGCTATCGCGGACGATCTGTTCGGCGCCGACTGGGCCGACTCCCGTCATTACCGCTTAGGGGCGTCCAGCCTGTTAGCCAGCCTGCTGAAAGCGCTGGGCCATGGGGACGGTAAAAGCGCCAGCAGCTACTAATTACTCGTCATACTTCAAGCTGCAGGGGCGTTAGCTGCACTCCCTCACCGCAGTCACTTACTTCAGTAAGTTCCTGGGGATGAGCTCTTTTGCCTTCTGCCTGCGACTCGAATTATCCAGAGTAATCTTTAATTGCGGCGGGTTTTCCGCCGCTCTTTACCCGCATTTCCCAGGGGGTTGCCGTGTTTCTCGCACAAGAAATTATTCGTAAAAAACGTGATGGCCTGGTACTGAGCGACGAAGAGATTCGCTTCTTTATCAACGGTATTCGCGACAACACCGTCTCTGAAGGGCAAATTGCTGCTCTGGCGATGACCATTTTCTTCCACGACATGACAATGCCGGAAAGGGTGTCGCTGACAATGGCGATGCGGGATTCCGGCACCGTGCTGGACTGGAAAAGCCTTAACCTCAACGGCCCGATTGTGGATAAACATTCCACCGGCGGCGTGGGGGATGTCACTTCGCTGATGCTTGGCCCAATGGTGGCGGCCTGCGGTGGCTATGTGCCGATGATTTCAGGCCGTGGCCTGGGGCACACCGGCGGGACGCTGGACAAGCTCGAGGCGATTCCGGGCTTCGATATCTTCCCGGACGATAACCGCTTCCGCGACATTATTAAGGACGTCGGCGTGGCCATCATCGGCCAGACCAGCTCGCTGGCACCGGCGGACAAACGTTTTTATGCCACCCGCGACATTACCGCGACGGTGGATTCTATCCCGCTTATCACCGCTTCCATTCTGGCGAAAAAACTGGCCGAAGGGCTGGACGCGCTGGTGATGGACGTGAAAGTAGGCAGCGGCGCATTTATGCCGACTTACGAGCTGTCAGCCCAGTTGGCAGAGGCTATCGTTGGCGTTTCCAACGGCGCAGGCGTGAAGACCACCGCGCTGCTGACGGACATGAACCAGGTGCTGGCTTCCAGCGCGGGTAACGCCGTGGAAGTCCGTGAAGCGGTACAGTTCCTCACGGGGGAATACCGCAACCCGCGTCTGTTCGATGTGACAATGGCGCTGTGCGTGGAAATGCTGATTTCCGGCAAGCTTGCCAAAGACGAAATTGAAGCACGCGCGAAGCTTCAGGCGGTGCTGGACAACGGCAAAGCAGCCGAAGTGTTTGGCCGCATGGTTGCTGCGCAGAAAGGCCCGAGTGACTTCGTTGAAAATTATGCGAAGTACCTGCCGACGGCAATGCTGAGCAAGGCAGTATATGCCGAAGCGTCCGGGTTTGTTTCGGCGATGGACACTCGCGCGCTGGGCATGGCGGTGGTGTCGATGGGCGGCGGTCGCCGTCAGGCTTCCGACACCATTGATTACAACGTCGGTTTTACCGACATGGCGCGTCTGGGAGAATCTATCGACGGCGAACGTCCGCTGGCGGTGATCCACGCCAAAGACGAAGCCAGCTGGCAGGAGGCCGCGAAGGCGGTGAAAGCGGCAATCAGCATTGACGAAAAAGCACCGCAGGAAACACCAACGGTCTATCGCCGAATCACCGAATAACGGTATACTGATCTGATCCCTATTTTATAGAGCACAAGGTACGGAGAATAATATGAAACGTGCGTTTATCATGGTGCTGGACTCGTTCGGCATCGGTGCTACCGAAGACGCAGAGCGCTTCGGAGATGTCGGCTCTGATACCCTCGGTCACATCGCGGAGGCTTGCGCTAAAGGCGAAGCTGACAAAGGCCGTAAAGGCCCCCTGAACCTGCCTAACTTGACTCGTCTTGGGCTGGTAAAAGCTCATGAAGGCTCCACCGGCAAAGTGGCAGCAGGCATGGACGGTAACGCAGAAGTTATCGGCGCTTACGGCTGGGCACACGAGCTTTCTTCTGGCAAAGACACCCCGTCTGGCCACTGGGAAATCGCCGGCGTGCCGGTTCTGTTTGACTGGGGCTATTTCAGCGACCACGACAACAGCTTCCCGCAGGAGCTGCTGGACAAACTGGTCAAGCGTGCCAACCTGCCGGGCTACCTCGGCAACTGCCACTCTTCCGGGACCGTGATCCTGGACGAGCTGGGTGAAGAGCACATGAAAACCGGGAAACCGATTTTCTATACCTCCGCTGACTCCGTGTTCCAGATTGCCTGCCACGAAGAAACCTACGGCCTGGATAAGCTTTATGAGCTGTGTGAAATCGCGCGCGAAGAGCTGACCGAAGGCGGCTACAACATTGGCCGCGTTATCGCGCGTCCGTTTGTTGGCGATAAAGCGGGTAACTTCCAGCGTACCGGCAACCGTCACGACTTAGCGGTCGAGCCACCTGCCGCCACCGTGCTGCAGAAGCTGGTTGATGAGAAGCAGGGCCAGGTTGTTTCCGTGGGTAAAATTGCGGACATCTACGCCAACTGCGGCATCACTAAAAAAGTGAAGGCAACCGGTCTGGATGCGCTGTTCGACGCCACCATCAAAGAGATGAAAGAAGCCGGCGACGACACCATCGTGTTCACCAACTTCGTCGACTTTGACTCCTCCTGGGGCCACCGTCGCGACGTAGCCGGCTACGCGGGCGGCCTTGAGCTGTTCGACCGTCGCCTGCCAGAGCTGATGGCGCTGCTGAAAGAGGACGATATTCTGATCCTTACCGCGGACCACGGCTGTGACCCAACCTGGCAGGGTACCGACCATACTCGCGAGCACATTCCGGTGCTGATCTACGGCCCGAAAGTGAAAGCCGGTTCTCTTGGCCACCGCGAAACCTTCGCGGATATCGGCCAGACGGTAGCGAAGTACTTCGGTCTTTCCGACATGGACTACGGCAAAAACATGCTGTGATCCCTTTGGGCGGGCGGTTGCCCGCCTGATTGCTAACTTTTAAAATCAAGGAATACACAATGGCTACGCCACACATTAACGCAGAAATGGGCGATTTCGCTGACGTAGTACTGATGCCGGGTGACCCGCTGCGCGCCAAGCACATCGCGGAAACCTTCCTGGAAGACGTGCGTGAAGTGAACAACGTGCGCGGCATGCTCGGATTCACCGGGACTTACAAAGGCCGTAAGATCTCCGTTATGGGCCATGGTATGGGCATCCCATCCTGCTCCATCTACGCGAAAGAGCTAATCACCGACTTCGGCGTGAAGAAAATCATTCGCGTGGGTTCCTGCGGCGCGGTTCGTGCAGACGTTAAGCTACGCGACGTGGTGATCGGTATGGGCGCGTGTACTGACTCTAAAGTTAACCGCCTGCGCTTCAAGGATCACGACTTCGCGGCTATCGCGGACTTCGATATGGTTCGTAACGCGGTTGATGCGGCAAAAGCGCTGGGCGTTGACGCTCGCGTGGGCAACATCTTCTCTGCCGACCTGTTCTACACGCCGGATCCGTCCATGTTCGACGTGATGGAAAAATACGGCATTCTGGGTGTGGAAATGGAAGCGGCCGGGATCTACGGCGTAGCGGCTGAGTTCGGTGCAAAAGCGCTGACCATCTGCACCGTGTCTGACCACATCCGTACTCACGAGCAGACCACCGCCGCTGAGCGTCAGACTACCTTCAACGACATGATCAAAATTGCTCTGGAATCCGTCCTGCTGGGCGACAAAGAGTAAGTTTTTTTCTCGTTTAAAGGGCGCCTTAGGGCGCCTTTTTTATGCCATTTATCTATTCATTTTATTTCTTATTTTGGGTTAATCCTCTTTACCTATCTGGCATTCAAGACTATAAATCAATTCAAGTATCTATTCATTAATCTATTCACATGAGCGAACTAGCGGACCTTCTTCTTACCGGGCCTCTTCCAGCCAGAACGCTGGCCCAACGGCTGGGTATCAGCCAGGCGACTTTCTCTCGCCGGGTAGCGCTTGAGCCTGACGTTATCAAATTCGGTTCAGCTCGTGCGACGCTGTACGGATTAAAACACCCGGTAAGGCAGCACCGCGAATTTCAGCTCTGGCAGATTGACGACGTCGGTAAAGCGTGGGTATTTGGTGTGCTTTATCCCGTGTGGCCGAAAGGCAGTTGCCTCGTTGTGCATCACAACGGCGACAGCCGCTGGTTTGACGGGTTGCCCTGGTACCTGACCGATCTCCGGCCTCAGGGGTTTTTGGGGCGGGCCTGGGGGCGTGAGTTAGCTAAAGACAGCGATTTGCCGGAAGATATTCGGCTATGGCGAGAAGAGGATGTGCTCCTGGCGCTCTCTGTGCAGCGGCAGGAAAATCTGGGTGGCTGGCTGGTGGGCGAAGAGAGTTATCGCCTGTGGACAGAGAAAGACGTTCCCGAAGCCATTCCTCATAATGAACGCCTGAAGGTTTACGCTGAGCTTGCTCACAGGGCGATAGACGGTGAAATTGTCGGCTCATCCGCCGGAGGCGAGCAGCTTAAATTCACCTGCTACAGTGAAACGCTTCGCGGGCCACGACATGCTCTTGTGAAGTTCACCCCGGCTATGCGGAACGATAACCAGCGTCGATGGGCGGATCTACTGGCCGCTGAGGCCAGTGCTTTAACGCTGCTAAATGATGTAGGGATTGCTGCCGCACGGTGTGATCTACTTTCGACGGTTAGCGGGCAGGTCTTTCTCGAAGTTGAGCGCTTTGACTGCGTGGGCGTTTTCGGGCGGCGCAGTATTGTCTCTCTTGAAAGCGTGCAAAGTGAATATGCGGCGGGCGTGCTTAGCTGGCCTAAAGCCGTGATGCGTCTAAAAGAAGAGGGGATGGTTGAGGCCGCCACGCTTCGGCAGGTGCAGCGCATTTGGGCATTTGGCCGACTGATTGGTAACAGCGATATGCATGCCGGGAACCTCTCTTTCTTTCTCTCTGACCGTCCGCTTGAGCTCACACCGGTCTACGATATGCTGCCTATGGCCTGGGCTCCCGGCAGTTCAGGCAATATGCGAACAGGCTGCATTGAGATTAATATTGATGCCGACGTCCCCGGCGAAGTGTGGCTCGAGATGCAGCCTTGGGCGCAGCGCTACTGGCAGGAGCTTAGCCTGAATGTGATGCTGAGCGAGCCATTCCGGCAAATTGCGGCGGGAATGGCTGAGCAAGTCGAGCGGTTAAGCGAGCGGCTTCGGCGGCTCGCTTAACGAACCGCCTGAGCAATCCAGGCTGAAAGTTCTCTCAGTTCGGCTTCCTGTTCCGGGAAGCTGTAAATCAGCGTTTCGCACTCCTGCTGCAGCAAAATACTGCGGTACAGGCAGCCTTTTAACCGGGTGGCCAGCGCTTCAAGCGGGGCAGGGTTCAGGCTATCGGTGAACACCTGGGCGCGGGTGATATGCCCTTTTTCGACGTCAAAATGTAGCTCAACGCCCCCCCAGGTAAAGCGGTTGTCCAGCAGGTGCGTAAAGGCCGGAGCCTGGCCAAAATTCCACTCCCAGCTGCTCTGGCGGGCAAAAGTCTCGGCAAACCCTGGCAGATTGGGGAGCGCTTCCGGGGAGATATGCTCGGCTTCCACACGCTCGCCGTAGTGGGCGAAAAACGCAGCCGTAATCGCGTCGGCTATCTGCTCGTGGGTCAGGCCTGGCTTGATGTCGCTGAGGTTGGCGACCCGGCTTCTTACGGATGTAATGCCTTTGGCCTGGAGCTTTTTCGGATCGGGATTGAGGTAGTTTGCCAGGCGGCTCAGATCGGCATTCAGCAGCAAAGTGCCGTGATGAAACCCACGATCCAGAGTTTCCCGGTAGGCGGAACCTGAAATCTTGCGCGTACCTTCGGCGGTTTCGACCTCAAGGTCGTTGCGCCCGGATGCGGTGGCTTCCAGCCCAAGGCTCGCCAGGGCGTTCAGTACGATAGCCGTGGAAATACTCTTGTCGTATTCGGGTTTGCCGGCCATAAAAGTGAAGCAGGTGTTGCCCAGGTCGTGGAACACCGCGCCACCGCCGCTGCTGCGCCTTGCCAGCCGAACGTTATCTTGTTCCATGCGCCCGGTATTGCACTCTTTCCAGGGGTTCTGGGCGCGGCCAATCACCACCGTATCTGCATTACGCCATAGAAACAGAACCCGCTGAGTGGCGGGCATCTGCCGAAAAATAGTCTCTTCAACGGCCAGGTTAAACCACGGGTCGTAAGAGTCAGAGATTAGCAAACGCAAAGTCGACATAACAAAGATCCTTTTCCCAGAAGAATGGCGTCATCTTAGCATGACGCTATCTCGGCGAATTTACTGAGGGAGCTTTACTTAGGCTCGTCTTCCTCTTTTACTTTCGTATTGGCGGTAAGCAGGAACGGTGATTGCTGCCAGCGGGTGCGCTTGCCGTGCAGCAGCGTGCGGGTCAGCACAATACCGATCGCGACGGCGAGCAGCAGCATCAGGCGCAGAATATTGGTGGTGTTGTCCACTTGCTTAGCTTCGGTGGCAAGCGTGTGGGTATCCAGGGTAATGCGCAGGTAGCCGATAGGCCCGCTTTTATCGGTGATAGGTTCGACGATTTGCTGGTTGAAGTAGCTGCCAGCTTTTTGGCCGTCCAGCGCCAGGCGATCGCGAACCTCAATGTTTTCCCCCGCGCGCGCAATTTGGTCACCTTCGCTGTCGTACACGGCGGCATCCAGAATACGGCTATCCTTAGTCAAAAGGTTAAGCACGGTGGAGATGCGTTTTTCATCCGGATTCTCAGTTTTCATGACGGGAACCAGATTAAACGCGACCTGACGGGAGAGGGTACGGGCCAGCTCTTCTAACTGAACGTTTCGCGCCTGCTGGCTGCCCCGGCTGAACCAGGACGCGCCCTGCATTAGCGCCACCAAAAGTGCGAGGCAGGACAGCACAATCACTGCGCGGTGGAGCCGAAATTTAAATTTTACCCGAACCATGATGCACCTTTGGAAAATTGCTTACTTTAATGTTGCCAGAAGCAAGGCGGACAAGGTAGCCTCATGCGTTGTTTTTACCCGGATACCCTGCATTCTTCAAAGGGCAGAAGCTCAGGCTTTACGCCAGCGCGAGGAGAAAAATCCCTTGCCATCAGCCCGCAATCCGACTGCAAAAGGGTATGTTTACTTGATTCTGGAGCCGCAATGCCAAACAGTTTGACCTGGTGCGATTTGCCTAACGATGTTTCACTTTGGCCTGGGTTGCCGCTTTCCCTGAGCGGCGACGAAGTGATGCCGCTGGACTACCGCGCTGGCCGCAGTGGCTGGCTCCTGTACGGGCGTAATCTGGACAAGCAGTGTCTGACCAAATACCAGCGCAAGCTGGGGGCGGCGATGGTGATTGTGACCGCCTGGTGCGTGGAAGATTATCAGGTTATTCGCCTGGCCGGCTCTTTAACGCCGCGCGCGACCAAGCTTGCGCATGAAGCCGGGCTGGACGTGGCGCCGCTGGGCAAAATACCACATTTGAAAACGCCTGGTCTGCTGGTCATGGACATGGACTCCACCGCCATTCAGATCGAGTGTATCGACGAGATCGCCAAACTGGCGGGAACGGGTGAAATGGTGGCTGAAGTCACCGAACGCGCAATGCGCGGCGAGCTGGACTTTACCGCCAGCCTTCGCCAGCGTGTGGCGACCCTGAAGGGCGCGGATGCTAATATTTTACGCCAGGTTCGCGACGAGCTACCGCTGATGCCGGGGCTAAAATCTCTGGTACAAAATCTCGATACGCTGGGTTGGAAAGTGGCGATTGCCTCTGGCGGGTTTACCTTCTTCGCCGAATACCTGCGCGACACATTAAACCTGACGGCGGTGGTCGCCAACGAACTTGAAATTTGCGACGGCAAGCTGACCGGCGAAGTGCTGGGGCAGATTGTGGACGCGAAGTTCAAAGCGGTCACTTTGAAGCGCCTGGCCGAAAAATATGAAATCCCCGCCGCGCAAACCGTTGCGATTGGCGACGGGGCCAATGATTTACCGATGATCCACGCCGCAGGCCTGGGGATTGCCTATCACGCTAAGCCGAAGGTGAACGAGAAGAGCGAAGTCAGTATCCGTCATGCGGATCTGATGGGCGTGTTCTGCATCCTTTCCGGCAGCCTGATTCAGGAAGAACGTTAACAAGAGGTATAAAGGTGGCGAAAGCTCCAAAACGCGCATTTGTTTGTAACGAGTGTGGTGCGGATTACCCACGCTGGCAGGGGCAGTGCAGCGCCTGTCACGCGTGGAATACCATTACCGAAGTGCGCATCGCCGCTTCTCCGCAGGTTGCCCGCAACGAGCGCCTCTCCGGCTATGCCGGGAGCGCGGGCGTCAGCCGCGTACAAAAGCTTTCGGACATCAGCCTGGAAGAACTGCCGCGCTTTTCCACCGGTTTTAAAGAATTTGACCGGGTGCTGGGCGGCGGCGTAGTGCCGGGCAGCGCCATTCTGATCGGCGGTAACCCCGGCGCAGGGAAGTCAACGCTGCTGCTGCAAACGCTCTGCAAGCTGAGCGAGCAAATGAAAACCCTGTACGTCACTGGCGAAGAGTCGCTTCAGCAGGTGGCGATGCGCGCGCATCGGTTAGGCCTGCCGACGCAAAACCTCAATATGCTGTCGGAAACCAGCATCGAACAGATCTGTATGATCGCTGAGGAAGAGCAGCCGAAGCTGATGGTGATCGACTCGATCCAGGTCATGCACATGGCGGACGTGCAGTCTTCGCCGGGCAGCGTGGCCCAGGTGCGTGAAACTGCGGCCTACCTGACGCGTTTTGCGAAGACGAAAGGCGTGGCGATCGTGATGGTCGGGCATGTCACGAAAGACGGTTCTCTTGCGGGGCCAAAAGTCCTCGAACACTGTATCGACTGTTCAGTCATGCTAGATGGCGACGCCGATTCCCGCTTCCGTACCCTGCGCAGCCATAAAAACCGCTTTGGGGCGGTGAACGAGCTGGGCGTGTTCGCGATGACCGAGCAGGGGCTGCGTGAAGTCAGCAACCCGTCGGCCATTTTCCTTAGCCGGGGCGATGAAGTGACGCCGGGCAGTTCGGTGATGGTGGTTTGGGAAGGAACTCGTCCGCTGCTGGTTGAGATTCAGGCGCTGGTGGATCAGTCGATGATGTCCAACCCTCGCCGCGTGGCCGTTGGCCTGGAGCAAAACCGCCTGGCGATTCTGCTGGCCGTACTCCACCGTCACGGCGGCCTGCAAATGGCCGATCAGGACGTGTTTGTGAACGTGGTGGGCGGCGTAAAGGTTACCGAAACCAGCGCCGACCTGGCGCTGCTGCTGGCGATGGTTTCCAGCCTGCGCGACAGAGCCTTGCCGCAGGATTTAGTCGTATTTGGGGAAGTCGGGCTGGCGGGTGAAATCCGCCCGGTACCCAGCGGCCAGGAGCGTATTTCCGAAGCGGCGAAACACGGCTTTAAGCGCGCAATTGTGCCCCAGGCCAACGTACCGAAAAAAATTCCTGAAGGGATGCAGGTCTTCGGCGTGAAAAAACTTGCTGATGCGCTTTCTGTATTCGACGACTTATAATTGAGTAACTTGCGGGAACCGTTCCCGCTTCGGCAGGAGGCAGCGCGTGTCGTCATTCGACTATATTAAAACGGCTATTCGTCAGCAGGGCTGTACTTTACAGCAGGTGGCGGATGCCAGCGGCATGACTAAAGGCTACCTGAGCCAGTTACTGAACGCGAAAATCAAAAGCCCCAGCGCGCAAAAACTGGAGGCGTTGCACCGCTTCCTTGGGCTGGAATTCCCGCGTCGCGAAAAGAAAGTCGGCGTGGTGTTCGGTAAGTTTTATCCGCTACATACCGGGCATATCTACTTGATCCAGCGCGCCTGTAGCCAGGTGGACGAGCTGCATATCATCATGGGCTATGATGAGCCCCGCGACCGCGCGCTGTTTGACGATAGCGCGATGTCCCAGCAGCCAACCACCGGTGACCGCCTGCGCTGGCTGCTGCAAACTTTTAAATATCAGAAGAATATCCGCATTCACTCCTTTAACGAGGAGGGGATGGAGCCTTATCCCCACGGCTGGGACGTCTGGAGCCGGGGGATTAAAGCGTTTATGGACAGCAAAGGTATTTCGCCAGACCGGATCTATACCTCGGAAGAAGGGGACGCCGCGAAGTTTACCGAACACCTCGGGATCGAAACGGTGGTGGTCGATCCAAAGCGAACCTTTATGAACATCAGCGGCACACAAATCCGTGAAAACCCGTTCCGCTACTGGGAATACATTCCTACTGAAGTAAAACCGTTCTTTGTGCGCACGGTGGCGATACTTGGCGGCGAGTCGAGCGGGAAGTCGTGGATGGTGAACAAGCTTGCCAACATCTTCAATACCACCAGCGCCTGGGAATACGGGCGGGATTACGTTTTCTCGCACCTGGGCGGTGACGAAATGGCGCTGCAATATTCCGACTACGACAAAATTGCCATCGGCCATGCGCAGTACGTCGATTTTGCGGTGAAGTACGCCAATAAAGTGGCGTTTATCGACACCGACTTTGTGACCACTCAGGCCTTCTGCAAGAAGTATGAAGGCCGCGAGCACCCGTTTGTACAGGCGCTGATCGACGAGTACCGCTTTGATCTGGTTATCCTGCTGGAAAATAATACGCCGTGGGTGGCTGACGGTTTACGCAGCCTCGGCAGCGATGTGGACAGAAAATCGTTCCAGAACCTGCTGGTGGAGATGCTCAAAGAGAACAACATCGAGTTTATTCACGTCGAAGAGTCCGACTATGACTCGCGCTTCCTGCGCTGCGTGGATCTGGTGAAAGAGATGATGGGCGAGCAGCGGTAAAGCGTACGCTGGCCCTCACTCTAACCCTCTCCCAGAGGGAGAGGGAATAAACACTATTATGTGTCGTTTTTCTCCCTCGCCCTCTGGGAGAGGGCCGGGGTGAGGGGAAAAGTACTACGGGTGAACTCACCATAAAAAAGGCACCGTGAAGGTGCCTTTTGCATTTACTTGGTTACGCGCTTGTACTTGATGCGTTTTGGCTCCAGGGCATCTGAGCCGAGGGTACGCTTCTTGTACTCTTCGTATTCGGTGAAGTTCCCTTCGAAGAATTCGACTTTACCTTCATCCTGGTAATCCAGAATGTGGGTAGCGATGCGGTCCAGGAACCAGCGGTCGTGCGAGATAACCATCGCGCAGCCCGGGAACTCCAGCAGGGCGTTTTCCAGCGCTCGCAGGGTTTCGATATCCAGGTCGTTGGTTGGTTCATCGAGCAGCAGAACGTTACCGCCAACCTGCAGCAGCTTCGCCAGGTGCAGACGACCGCGCTCACCGCCGGACAGCTCGCCCACGCGTTTACCCTGGTCGACGCCTTTGAAGTTAAAGCGGCCAACGTAGGCGCGGCTTGGCATCTCGGTGTTGCCGATACGCATAATATCCTGGCCGCCAGAGACTTCTTCCCAGACGGTTTTGCTGTTATCCATGGCGTCACGGAACTGGTCAACGGAGGCCAGTTTCACGGTCTCACCGAGGGTTATAGAGCCGCTGTCAGGCTGTTCCTGACCGGACATCATGCGGAACAGGGTAGATTTACCCGCGCCGTTCGGACCGATGATGCCGACGATGGCGCCTTTCGGTACGGAGAAGCTCAGATCGTCAATCAGCAGGCGGTCGCCGTAAGATTTACGCAGGTTGTTAACTTCCACCACTTTATCCCCCAGACGTGCGCCAGGTGGAATAAACAGTTCGTTGGTTTCGTTACGTTTCTGGTATTCGGTGTTGTTCAGCTCTTCGAAGCGTGCCAGACGGGCTTTGCCCTTAGACTGACGGCCTTTAGCGCCCTGACGAACCCACTCCAGCTCTTTCTCAATGGATTTACGGCGAGCCGCTTCCGTTGAGGCTTCCTGCGCCAGGCGCTGATCTTTCTGCTCCAGCCAGGAGGAGTAGTTACCTTCCCATGGAATACCTTCCCCACGGTCAAGCTCGAGGATCCAGCCGGCGACGTTGTCGAGGAAGTAACGGTCGTGGGTGATCGCCACCACGGTGCCCTCGAAGTCGTGCAGGAAGCGTTCCAGCCATGCCACGGATTCTGCATCCAGGTGGTTGGTTGGTTCGTCGAGCAACAGCATGTCTGGTTTTTCCAGCAGCAGGCGGCAAAGCGCAACGCGGCGGCGCTCACCCCCGGACAGCTTCTCGATTTTTGCATCCCAGTCCGGCAGGCGCAGGGCATCGGCGGCGCGCTCCAGCTGCACGTTCAGGTTATGACCGTCGTGCGCCTGGATGATTTCTTCATACTTGCCTTGCTGCGCGGCCAGCTTATCGAAGTCCGCGTCCGGCTCGGCGTATTTGGCGTAGACTTCGTCCAGGCCTTTCAGCGCGTTAACCACTTCGGAAACCGCTTCTTCTACGGACTCACGTACGGTGTGTTCCGGGTTCAGCTTTGGTTCCTGCGGCAGGTAGCCGATCTTGATGCCTGGCTGTGGACGGGCTTCGCCTTCGATATCGGTATCGATGCCGGCCATGATGCGCAGCAGGGTGGATTTACCGGCACCGTTCAGACCCAGTACGCCGATTTTGGCGCCAGGGAAGAAGCTGAGCGAAATATTTTTCAGAATATGTCGTTTCGGCGGGACAACTTTGCCGACACGATGCATGGTATAAACGAATTGAGCCACAGTGCGACTTTGCCTCTTTTATCGTGATGTAAGATGGTACTTAACAAAGGCGAAGTGTAGCCGTTTTCACGGTCTAATCCCAGCGGGGTATCGTGCTTCTGCCGCGCAGGGCGCCTTTATACGCTTCATGACCAAAATATCCCTTCCGGACGTGGCGTATTGCGTCTCCCCTGGTTAGCATGAATGCATTCGCTTATTGCAGCGCAGGCATGATGCCGTCAGGAAAATAATGAGGAGAAGGTGTGGTAAAAGCCAAACAAGTCGTATGGCAGTTGCTTGCCGCGGGCGTTAGCCTGGTGATGTTAAACGGTGCGGTACGTGCAGATTCTCTCGATGAGCAGCGCAACCGCTACGCGCAAATTAAACAGGCCTGGGATAACAAGCAAATGGACGTGGTGCAGCAGCTCATGCCCACGCTGCAGACCTATCCCCTTTATCCTTATCTTGAATACCGCCAGCTCACCGATGACCTGATGAACGAGCCGACCGTGGCGGTGGCCCAATTTATCCAGGCGAACCCAACTTTGCCTCCGGCGCGAACCTTAAGCTCCCGCTTTGTTAACGAGCTGGCAAGGCGGCAGGACTGGCAAGGTTTGCTGGCCTTTAGCCCCGAGCCGCCTGCCACTAACGAAGCAAAATGTAATTACTACTTTGCCAAATGGAATACCGGGCAAGCGGATGCCGCCTGGGCCGGTGCGAAAGAACTTTGGCTGACGGGAAAGAGCCAGCCATCAAGCTGTGATGCGCTGTTTTCGGCGTGGCGAGCTTCCGGCACGCAGGATCCGCTGGCTTACCTTGAGCGAATCCGCCTGGCGATGAAAGAGGGGAATACCTCGCTGGTGAACGCGCTGGCGAACCAGATGCCAGCGGAATATCAGACCATCTCCAGCGCCCTGGTTAGCCTGCAAAATAATCCTGGCACGGTGCTGACCTTCGCTAATACGGTGGGGGCGACGGATTTCACTCGTCAGGCGGCCGCTATCGCCTTTGCAAGCGTTGCGCGTCAGGATGTAGAGAATGCTCGCCTGATGATCCCGTCCCTGGCTCAGGCACAGAAATTGACCGAGGAGCAGGTGCAGGAATTGCGTGACGTTGTGGCCTGGCGATTGATGGGCAGCGACGTAACGGATGAACAGGCTCGCTGGCGGGATGACGCCATTATGCGTTCCCAGTCCACCTCGTTGATTGAGCGGCGCGTGCGCATGGCGCTGGGTGTGGGCGATCGCACAGGCCTGAATACCTGGCTGGCGCGTTTGCCAATGGAAGCCAAAGAGAAAGACGAATGGCGCTACTGGCAGGCTGATTTACTGCTGGAGCGGGGACGTGAAGACGAAGCGAAAGGTATTCTTCGTGCCCTGATGCAGCAGCGTGGTTTCTATCCGATGGTTGCCGCCCAGCGGCTTGGGGAAGAATACCCCCTGCGCGTGGATAAAGCCGAGCCTGTTAATCCTGCGCTGGTGCAGGGGCCTGAAATGGCCCGCGTCCGCGAGCTGATGTACTGGAATATGGACAACACCGCGCGGAGCGAATGGGCAAATCTGGTCACCAGCCGCAGCAAGCAGGAGCAGGCCGGGCTGGCGCGCTATGCTTTTGAGCAGGACTGGTGGGATCTCAGCGTGCAGGCAACCATTGCCGGCAAGCTATGGGACAACCTCGAAGAGCGCTTCCCGCTGGCTTATAAAGACACCTTTGCCCGCTACGTTAGCGGCAAAACTGTGCCACAAAGTTATGCCATGGCGATTGCCCGCCAGGAAAGTGCCTGGAACCCGAAAGTGCGTTCCCCGGTGGGGGCAAGCGGCCTGATGCAGATCATGCCGGGCACCGCCACCCATACGGTGAAGATGTTCAGTATTCCAGGCTACAGCAGCCCGGTGCAGCTTCTGGATCCTGACACCAACATCAATATTGGCACCAGCTACCTGCAGTATGTGTTCCAGCAGTTTGAGAACAACCGTATCTTTGCTTCCGCCGCCTATAACGCAGGGCCGGGGCGCGTGCGGACCTGGCTGGGTAACAGCGCAGGGCGGATTGACGCCATCGCATTCGTGGAAAGCATTCCGTTCTCTGAGACGCGTGGCTATGTGAAAAACGTGCTGGCCTACGATGCCTATTACCGCCATTTCATGGGGCAGCCGGACAAGATTCTGTCTGACAGCGAGTGGCAGCGGCGTTACTGATTGCGCAGAGAGTATGTTATGCTGCCGTACTAGTTAAAGAGTATGGTGGCCTGACATGACTCAGCTCTCTCAGTATTCGGCGGAACAGGCCGAGCAAAGTAATAAAGAGTGGCTCCGCTTTGTGGGGCTGTTACAGCAAGCTTTTGGGCAGGAGCTTCACATGCCTCTGCTGACGCTGCTGTTGACGCCGGATGAGCGTACGGCGTTAGGCACGCGAGTACGCATCATCGAAGAGTTGTTGCGCGGTGAGCTTAGCCAGCGTGAGCTGAAGAATGAACTGGGCGCGGGGATTGCAACCATCACCCGCGGCTCTAACAGCCTGAAAGCTGCGCCGACGGAGCTACGAGCGTGGCTGGAAAAAGAGCTGCTGCAGGTTGGCAGCTCAAACCGCTAAATATTTTCCCAGCAGTAAATTTCGTTATGAAATGGACTTAGCGCCAGAATCACCGCCTGATGGTAAACGCTACTACGCGTGAGCTTTCCGGCGGTGAACACCCCAATCGCTCCCTCTTTACGCCCAATCTCATTGATACCCGTATAGTCGGACATCACCGGCCCCAGAGCGTGGCCTGCGCTGACTTTTTGCAGAATGATGTCTGGCAGCGGCAGGGTCGCCGAACGGGCTTCGCCGCGCTGCTGCCGATTCTCGATCACCACCCAACTGAAGGTACTCCCTTCGTCGATACCGGCCTCAATAGCGACCCAAAAGTCGGCATCTGGTCTGATCTCCCGGGCATTCGCTACTCTGCATCGTGCGCCAGTTCGCGTTTCCTGACTACCAAAGGGCTGCTCCGGCACGCCACTATCGACGACCACGGGCTCAATATGGCAGGATCCTTCGCCATAAATCTCGCTAAACGCCTGCAGAATCGCCTGAATTTTGGCGGGATTGGTTGTTGCAGCTACGACATGGTTCATAATAAGTCAGAACTCTCGATATTTCGTGACCGGAGTATAACGGAAAAAACGCATGTTACAGGTATACCTTGTTCGTCATGGCGAAACGCAGTGGAATGCTGAGCGCCGCATTCAGGGGCAGTCAGACAGCGCGCTGACTGAGAACGGAGAGCGTCAGGCCTGGCAAGTGGCCGAACGAGCCAGAGCCCTTGGCATCACCCACATTATCAGCAGCGATTTAGGCCGTACTCGCCGCACCGCAGAGATCATCGCCGAAGCCTGCGGCTGCGAGATTATCCTGGATTCCCGCCTGCGTGAGCTCAATATGGGCGTGCTTGAACGCCGCAAAATGGACTCGCTAACCGAAGAGGAAGAGGGCTGGCGGCGGCGCTTAGTTGACGGCACGCCGGACGGGCGTATTCCCGAAGGCGAAAGCATGCTGGAACTGAGTAACCGCATGCACGAAGCGCTGAACGCCTGCCGGGAGCTGCCGGCCGGAAGCCGACCGCTGCTGGTGAGTCACGGTATGGCGCTGGGTGGGCTGGTGAGTACGATTCTTGGTTTACCGGCGTGGGCGGAACGTCGACTGCGTCTGCGCAACTGCTCGATTTCCCGCGTGGATTATCAGCACAGCCCGTGGCTGGCGTCTGGATGGGTGGTTGAAACAGCAGGAGACATCTCGCACCTTGATGCCCCTGCTCTGGATGAAATCCAGCGTTAACGGCGAACCGGGATCAGGTATTCACAGCGAATATGCATCGGCACATCCTGATCCCGCGTTTCATCCTGAGGATAGAAACGTTCGATGTCCTGACCTTTACGGCGCGTCAGGTTGAGTGATGGCATGCAGGTGCCATAAACCGTCAGGATAAAGTCCTGCAGCCCGGTGCCCAGCCCTTCGTAGTTAAATTGAACATAATCCCCCCCTTCCAGCACCACCGGATGTGAATCCGGCAGGAAACCATTCGCCAGCTCAGGCGTGAGCGCCGTGGTGTAGAAGACTTCCTGCTCGTCGTCTTTTTCCGAGCTTGGGCGAGGCTCATGCAGGCCGTATAACACCCGCGGGATGGTCGGTGAGTTGCCGAGGAACTGCGTCCAGAACTGGATGCGCATCTCATTACGGAAGTCGGAGATTTGCTCCAGCGTGCAGCTGTAGCTTTGCGTGACCCCAACCAGATGCGTTTCCGGCATCGTGATGAAGTGGGCCTGCGGCGGCGTAAACTCGCCAAGACGCAGCGGCGGGCGCATACCGAAGGCGCTCCAGTCAGGAGAACGACGGTAGAGTGCCGGCGTTTGAGCAAACTGCTTTTTAAACGCACGAGTAAACGTCTGCTGCGAGTCAAAGCGGTACTGAAGCGCAATATCGAGAATAGGGCGCGCAGTCAGGCGCAGAGCAACGGCGGATTTGGAGAGTCGGCGGGCGCGAATATAGGCACCAATAGCGTGCCCGGTAACCTCTTTAAACATCCGTTGTAAATGCCACTTGGAATAACCTGCTTTTGCCGCCACATTATCAAGGGCGAGAGGCTGGTCGAGGTGGCCCTCCAGCCAGCTAAGAAGATCGCGAATGATCCCAGCCTGATCCATAAAATATCCTCATCCATACAAGCGAATGCCTGTTTACTAAGGTAGCGGATAATAGCATTTTTGTAGTTTATGCATTCACCGTTTTTATTTAACAAGTTGTGCCAAATTTGCCGATTATGGAGGCAGGTTTTGCTAATAATGTGATATTCAACGGTTTTTTGTCCAATTGTTGAATAATCCCGTAGGGTAATTTTTATACAATGGTAACAATATGAAATATAAAGCTTTAGCACTTTGCAGTGCGCTTCTGGCCGTAAGCTACGGTGCGAGCGCGGAGCAGATCGGATCGGTGGACACCGTGTTTAAAGTCTTTGGTCCCGACCACAAGATTGTCGTCGAGGCGTTTGACGATCCTGATGTGAAGAATGTGACCTGTTATATCAGTCGCGCAAAAACCGGGGGTATCAAGGGCGGCCTCGGATTAGCTGAAGACACGTCTGATGCGGCCATTTCCTGCCAGCAGGTAGGCCCGGTTGAGCTCAGCGATAAGATAAAAGCGGGTAAAGCGCAGGGCGATGTAGTGTTCCAGAAGCGAACTTCGCTGGTGTTTAAAAAGCTGCAGGTGGTGCGTTTCTATGATGCGAAGCGCAATGCGCTGGCCTACCTTGCCTACTCTGACCGCGTTGTTGAAGGATCGCCGAAGAACGCCATCAGCGCGGTGCCGATTATTCCGTGGAGTAAATAATCTGTGCACTGGCGCTGAGCGGATGCATTCACGCATGGCCGCATGAGAAGCCTGATGTATTTCTAATGCATCAGGCTTGTCAGTTCTTACCTTCCTTATTAGTGTGTTATGACCGTGCCGTTGCCTTCTAAGGCTTCTTTGATGCAGATCGAGCCTCTACCGCCCCTGAATACCCTTATCGCCTTCGAATGCGTGGCCCGCTATGGCAACATTTCTCGTGCGGCGGAGGAGTTAAACCTGACGCAAAGCGCGACCAGCCGGCAAATTCTGCAGCTGGAAGAGATGCTCGGCTGCAAGCTATTTACCCGAACCCAGCGGCGAGTGCTGCTCACGCCACGCGGTGAAGCTTATGCCGAGCGGGTCAGGCAGCAGCTGGCGGCCCTGTCGCATGCCACGGCAGAAGTGATGGGCTGGACCGGGTTGCCACAGGTCACTATCGCCTGTACCAGCGCTATGAGTTCGCTGTGGCTGTCATCCCGGCTTTCTGCCCTGCATCGTGAGCTGCCAGATTTGCAGATTCGCATGAAAATTACCGACAACTTCTCGGAGCTGCGCTCATCGGAATTTGATTTGGCTATTTTTTACCTGCGAAGCGTGCCCGTCGGTTTTCACGCCACGCCGCTCTTCGATGAAGTCTGTTACCCCATGTGCTCCCCGGCTTTTCTGTCCCGCATTGGTTCAGACGCACCGGCGGAAGCGCTGCTGCAGCACACGCTGCTGATTCAGGACGATCCCCAGCGGGAGTGGACCGGGTGGAGCGACTGGTTTGCTTCGCAAAATGTTTTGAGCTTTGTGCCAGGGCAAACCTGGCGAGCCAATAACTATCCGTTTTTGGTGGAGACGGCGGTGCGCGGCGACGGGATATTACTCGGCTGGGAAGGGCTGGTGCAGGATTATCTTAACCGGGGCGAGCTTGTCGCGGCGCACCCTGGCAAGCTGGCCGCCGCCAGTAAATGTTTCCTGCTTATCCCCCAGGATCGCTACATGAAGCCGATTGTTCGCCATGTGATGAGCTGGCTGCAGCGCCAACCTTTGGCGGAATAAACAGAAAATAGATGTAAATCACAAAAGACGATTATTTTAATATTTTGGTCATCAATAAATTATCTGCTTATTTTATTAGCCATAACATTTTCTTATATAATACGACGGGAAATAAGTGATGAATCACATTTAATCCTTTGGTTTATTTATCGTCTCTAAATCCAAAGGCACTATTTTATTTTTCATCTCTGCGCGTCGACGATAAGAAGTATGCATACCTACAAGTGTGAAAACCAGCCACATCGACTGCGATATTACCGACGCTAAATTAAAATCATGGCTAAGAGAATACAGCCCGCCCACGCAGCCTGCGATGTTGAGTACAGCATAACCATTTGAATCTATTGATAGTCTTCGCATTTGGACCAGGGCGTATGCCAGCAGGTAACAAAACACGCCAATTAAACCTACAAGGGTATGCAGTTCCACTTTTTCTTTCCTGATGTGACTCCGTGAACGGGAAATTATCTTTTTTGCCGTGGTTCTGCCGTGCATTTTTTTCATAGTCTGATACGAAAAACTCATGCCTCAGTGTTTAGCTGTTTTGATATAAATCATAAATAGATGTGCTATGGCATCTGGCCGGTGGTCAGACAAACAAATAATAACGGAGAAAAATAAATGAAAGACGATCGTTCAGACGAAAAAAAATACCTGCAAGGCGTGAGCATGAGCCGCCGTTCATTTATCAATACGGCGGCGCTGATTGGTATGGGCAGTGCGTTATCGCTGTCGCCGCTGGCGGGTTTTGCTGCCGAAACGACGCCTAAAAAAGGGGGCGTGCTGAAGCTGGGCATTTCGGGCGGCAATACCAGCGATTCTCTGGATCCCACGCTCTTTAGCGACTGGGTGCCGCTTAACCAGGCATACATGCTGATGAACGGCCTGGTGGAAATTGATGAGAATAACCAGGCCACGCCGGAGCTACTGGAAAGCTGGGAAGCGAAGCCGGGCGCGCAGGAGTGGACTTTTAAAGTGCGTCAGGGCGTGACCTTCCACAACGGCAAGGCGCTTACCGTGGAAGACATCCTTTACTCGATTAACCTCCACCGTGGCGATCAGTCTCGCAGCGCCATTAAAACGCAGCTGGCGGCCATCAAAGATCTGAAGAAGAGTGGTGAGAACGAAATTACCCTGACGCTGGACAGCGGCAACGCCGACTTGCCGTTCCTGCTGGCGGACTACCACCTCGTGGTGGTGCCGGACGGCTTTAGCGACTGGAAACACCCGATTGGCACCGGTGGCTTCGTCTTTGATCAGTACCAGCCGGGCGTGCGTTCCTACTTCAAACGTAATCCCAATTACTGGAAGCCAAACCGCGCGTTTGTGGACGCCGTTGAAGTGCTGGTGATCAACGATGCGACCGCGCGTACCAACGCTCTTATTTCGGGCCAGGTCCACGCCATCAACCGCGTGGACTTTAAGACCGTCGATTTCCTGAAGCGCAGCCCGGCGCTGAACATCGTGCGGGCGGCCGGCGGGCAGCATTTCACCTTCCTGATGAACTGCCGCGTAGCACCGTTCAACAATAATGACGTTCGGACGGCGATTAAATACGGCATCGATCGCGAGAAATTACTGGCCACCGTGCTGCGGGGTTACGGCACGCTGGGCAACGATCATCCGATCCCGAAAACCGATCGCTTCTTCAATAAAAGCCTGGAACAGCGCGCCTACGATCCTGACAAGGCTAAGTTCTTCCTGAAAAAAGCCGGGCTAAGCGCGCTGCCGCTTGAGCTGTCGTCCTCTGATGCTGCCTTTGCCGGGGCATTGGATGCCGCCGCATTGTTCCAGGGGGAAGCCGCAGCAGCGGGGATTCAGGTCAGCATCAAACGCCAGCCAGCAGACAGCTACTGGGATGACGTCTGGATGAAAGCGCCGTTTAGCATGGGCTACTGGGGCGGGCGTCCAACGGCGGATCAGATGTTCTCCACCGCCTGGCAGTCCACCGCCAAATGGAACGATACTCACTGGAAGAATGACAAGTTCGACAGCCTGCTGATTCAGGCGCGATCGCTGCTTGATGACCAAAAGCGGGCAGAGATCTACGGGGAGCTGCAAAGCATTGCCCGGGATGACGGCGGCGCGATGATCCCGCTGTTTGGCGACTATCTGGACGCCACCAGCAAAAAAGTCGGCGGTGTGAAACCTCATCCGCTCTTCAACTTCATGGGTGGCCGCCTGGCTGAACGCGTCTGGCTGGAGTCGTAATGAAAAAACAGATCCTTCATCGTTTATTGCTGGGCGTGCTGACGCTGTGGCTGGTTTCGGTTCTGATCTTCGTCGGCACCGAGCTGTTGCCCGGCGACGTGGCGAGCGCCATCCTCGGCCAAAACGGCACGCCGGAAACCATCGCCGCGCTGCGTCTCCAGCTTGGGCTGGATCAGCCGGCGGTTTATCGCTATCTGCATTGGCTGTCCGGCGTCTTGCACGGTGATTTAGGCACTTCGCTTGCCAACAACCAGCCTATTGGCGCCGAGCTGCTGCCTCGCCTGGCGAACACGCTATTTCTTGCGCTATATGCCGCGCTGATCGCGATTCCGTTGGCGGTCGTATTGGGGATTGCTTCTGCGGTGTGGCGCGGTTCCTGGTTTGACCGCCTGGCGAACACGCTGACGCTGATGAGCATTTCGGTGCCGGAGTTTTTTGTCGGCTACGTGCTGGTGATCTTCTTTGCGATTCGCCTGGCCTGGTTCCCCAGCCTCGCGCTGGTCGACCCGGATGCCAGCCTTCTCGACAGGCTCTATGCCTGTACGTTGCCGATGCTGACGCTAGTGCTGGTGGTGCTGGCGCACATGCTGCGCATGACGCGGGCTTCCGTCGGCGCGGTGATGTCCAGCAGCTACATCGAAACGGCGCTGCTAAAAGGGCTCTCCCGCTGGCGCATTGTGCTCAGCCACGCGCTGCCCAACGCGCTCGCGCCGATCATCAACGTGATTGCTTTTAACCTGGCCTATCTGGTGGTGGGAGTCATCCTGGTTGAGGTGGTCTTTGTTTATCCGGGCATTGGGCAACTGATGGTGGATGCGGTGACAAAACGAGATTTGCCGGTGGTGCAGGCCTGCGGGCTGCTTTTTGGCGGGACTTATATCCTGCTGAATACGGCGGCAGATCTGCTGGCCATTTGGTGTAACCCACGACTGCGGCATGCGAGGTAGGCCATGAAAAATATCAAAATTCGCACGGTGCCGCTGTCGGCAATATTGGGGTTGACCATCATCGCCGTCAATTTGATTGCCGCGCTTTTTGCGCCCTGGCTGGCACCGCACAGCGAAACGGCTCAGGTGGGTGACATCTGGATGCTGCCGTCGAGTTCAATGCCGTTCGGCACCGACAGTCTGGGGCGTGACATGCTGTCGCGTATCCTGTTTGGCGCCCGAACCACCATTGCGATTGCGCTGGCGATCACCGCTATTTCATTTGTGGTGGGCATTATTACCGGTTTTACCGCCGCGATTTACGGGCGCTGGGTGGACGTCGTGCTCACCCGCATCGTCGATACGCTGATGTCGATCCCGGTGCTGATCCTGGCGCTGATCGTCCTGTCCGTGCTGGGGACCTCTATTCCGGTGCTGGTCGGAACCATTGCGCTGTTAGACGCGACTCGCGTTTTCCGTCTTGCTCGTCTGGTCGCGCAGGGGATCGTTTGCCTTGAATATGTTGAGGCGGCGCGCCTGCGTGGGGAAGGGCTGTGGTGGATCGTCCGTAAAGAGTTTCTGCCTAACGCCATGCCGCCGCTGCTGGCGGAATTCGGCATGCGCTTCTGCTTTACCTTCCTGTTTATTGCCGGGCTGAGTTTCCTTGGGCTGGGCATTCAGCCACCGTGGGCGGACTGGGGCAGCATGGTGCGTGACAACGCGCAGGCCATCAATTTTGGCCAGTTTGCTCCGCTGTACCCCGCTGCGGCGATTGCCCTGCTGACGATCGGCGTCAACCTGGTGGTCGACTGGCTGCTGGTGCGTAACAACCTTTCGCTGGGAGAAGAGGGATGACACAACCGATTTTACAGATGCGTGATTTACGCATTGAAACCGAGCAGGGGCTGCCGCTGGTGAAAGGCGTCTCTCTCAGCCTGATGCCTGGCGAAGTTCTGGGGCTGATTGGCGAGTCCGGCGCGGGGAAATCGACTATCGGTCTTGCGGCCCTGGGCTATGCCCGACCTGGCTGCCGGATTGCGGGCGGTGAAGTGCTGGTGGGCGGGCAAAATATTGTGGCGCTATCCAGCAAAGAGAAACGTGAGTTTCGCGGTAAGCGCGTGGCCTATGTGGCGCAGAGCGCCGCCGCCGCGTTCAACCCGGCGCTGACCATCGGCAAGCAGGTTTGTGAAGGGCCGCTTCGCCATGGCCTGATGAGTCCGGAAGAAGCCCAGGCCTGGGCCGTGACGCTGTTTAAAGCGCTTGATCTCCCGGAGCCTGAAGCTATCGGCCAGCGCTATCCACATCAGCTCTCGGGCGGGCAGCTGCAGCGGGCGATGGCGGCGATGGCGATGTCCTGCAAGCCTGATGTCCTGGTCCTTGATGAACCGACCACCGCGCTGGATGTAACGACGCAAATCGAAGTGCTGGTGATGCTGCGCAAACTGGTCAGAGAGTTTAATACCGCCGCGCTGTATATCACTCACGATCTGGCGGTTGTCGCACAGATTGCCGACCGCATTATGGTGCTGCGACAGGGGAGCGAAGTGGAGTGCGGCAGCACCGCCGATATTCTGCAGAAGCCAACAGAAAGCTACACGCAGCGACTGGTGTCCGAACGCGCCCACGCTTTAACGCCGGTGCATGCCGAAAGTAAACCTGAAGGGCAGCTACTGGCGTTGAATAATCTCTCTACGGGCTACAACGGTAAAACGGTCGTCCACAACGTTTCCCTCAGCATTGCCAAAGGAGAAACGATGGCCATTATCGGCGAGTCCGGAAGCGGGAAGAGCACGCTGGCCCGGGCGCTCTGCGGCCTGCTGACTGACACGAAAGGCAGCGTTACCTTTGCTGGCAAGGTGCTGGCCAACCGTTACCCGCAGCGTGATAAAGAGACGCTGCGCCGTATCCAGATGATCTATCAGTTGCCCGATGTGGCGCTTAACCCAAGGCAAACCGTGCTGGAGGCGATTGGCCGCCCGGTAGCGTTCTATTTTGGCCTTGATAAACAGCAGGTTCGCGCGCGGGTTCTGGAACTCCTGAAACTGACTGAACTCCCTGATTATCTGATTGATCGCTATCCTGGCTCGCTTTCCGGGGGGCAGAAGCAGCGCGTGTGTATTGCACGAGCGCTGGCCGCGAAGCCCGATCTTATCATCTGCGATGAAGCAACCTCCGCCCTTGACCCGCTGGTGGCGGAAGAAGTGTTGAAATTGCTGAGAAACCTGCAGGAACAGCTGGGGCTGTCTTATCTGTTTATCACCCACGACCTGAGCACGGTAAAACGCATTGCTCAGCAGGTTGCCGTGATGTATCAGGGCAACGTCGTCGCACAGGGCCCAACCGCGCAGGTATTCAGCGCACCAATGCACAGTTACACCGAAAAACTGCTGACTTCCGTGCCGGAAATGCGCCCTTCCTGGCTGGATGAGGTGCTGGGTCAGCGTCAGTTAAACGCGATGGCAGGAGCTTCATGAAAACTCTTATTACGCAATTCCCTCACAGCGTGAGCGTGACGGAACATTTGTGGATTGTTTTGAAAGACGGAACTCGGCTGGCGGCGCGTATGTGGCTACCTTTATCGGCTTCGCAGCAGCCGGTGCCCGCCATTCTGGAGTACATTCCCTACCGCAAGCGCGACGGAACGCGTACCCGGGATGAGCCGATGCACGGCTATTTTGCCGGGAATGGCTATGCGGTGCTGCGGGTAGACATGCGCGGCAGCGGGGATTCTGATGGGCTGATGGCCGATGAATATCTTTTGCAGGAGCAAGAGGATGCGCTGGAGGTGATCGACTGGATCAGCCGTCAGGGCTGGTGCAACGGCGCCGTGGGCATGATGGGTAAATCCTGGGGCGGCTTTAACTGCCTGCAGCTGGCGGCTCGCCGCCCTCCGGCACTGAAAGCCATTATCACCGTTTGCTCGACGGACGATCGTTACAACGACGATATCCACTATAAAGGCGGCTGCCTGCTGAATGACAATTTGTGGTGGGGCGGCATTATGCTGGCCTACCAAAGCCGCCCGCAGGATCCGGAGCTGGTCGGGGAGGGCTGGTATCAGGCCTGGCTGAATCGCCTTGAAAATATGCCTTTCTTCCCGGCGCTGTGGATGGAACATCCGCTGAAAGATGATTACTGGAAGCACGGCTCCGTGGGGGAAGACTGGCAGGCCATTACCTGCCCGGTGATGGCAGTGGGCGGCTGGTCGGATTCCTACAGCAACGCGGTATTCCGCCTGATGGATAATCTTAACGTCCCGCGCAAGGCGATCCTCGGCCCGTGGGCGCATATTTATCCTCAGGATGGCTCGCCTACGCCGGCCATCGGTTTTCTGCAGGAGGCTGTGAGCTGGTGGGACCGCTGGTTGAAACAGATCGATAACGACGTGCTGGATGGCCCGCGCGTCCAGGCCTGGCTCAACGACAGCCAGCGACCTGATTCGCAGCGGCCGCAGGCCTTTGGGGAGTGGATTGCCATTGAGAACGATACCGACGCTGAAACCTTCCCTCAGCGCTGGCATCTGCAGCCTGGCCGGCTGGTGACATCGCCTTTAGTCGATGAATACCGGCAGGACATCCGTAGTGTGCAGAATCACGGGTTGTTCGCCGGAGAGTGGATGGGCGCGGGTGTGCTGGGGGAAAGCCCAAGCGATCAGCGAATGGATGACGGACTGGCCGAAAGTTTCGACAGCGCCCCGCTGAGCGAAAGCCTGGCGATTTACGGTTTCCCGCAGTTTAACGTCACGCTTTCCAGCGATAAACCTGCGGCCATGCTGTATGTCCGCCTGTCAGACATTGCACCTGACGGAGCATCAACCCGCGTCAGCCACGGCTGGGTGAATCTGAGTCATTTGCAGGGGCAGGAGCAGAACGTCGCGCTGGTGCCGGGCGAAAAGGTCAATGTTACCGTGCAGCTGGACGGCATCGCCTGGCGCTTTGCTGCCGGGCACCGGCTACGGGTTTCTCTCGCGACTACCTTCTGGCCGATGATCTGGCCGATGGCTGAAAATGCGACGCTTAGTGTTGATCTGGCCAGCGCTCAACTGCAATTGCCGGTTTGCCGGGAAGTTAAGCCGATTGCTGGCCCGAATCCGCATCCTGAAACGGCAGCCAATACGCCGCTGACAATCCTCTCTCCAGGGCGGGTCGATCGCGAACTGCGCTATGACGTGGTGAAAGACAGCTGGCAGAGCATCACTCAGGGCGTGGGCGGTGTTTTTGGCGAGGGCGTGTATCGGTTTGATGATATCAATACCACCGTCGATCATAGCCTTAGGCGCCAGTTGACTGTGCAAAACAGCGATCCTCTCTCGGCGCATTACCTGCTGACTCAGAACATGAAAATCGGCCGGGAAGGCTGGTGGACGGACACAGATATTGTGCTGGAGATGCGCAGTGACCTGACGCATTTTATTGTCAGTGGAAAGATGACGGTTCAACACAATGGGGACGTGGTTTTTACCCGGGACTGGAATGAACGCATTTCCCGCTGAAAGACAGGCATAAAAAAGGGCTGACAGATGTCAGCCATTTTCGTTATTTCTCACCACTTATTCCTGCAGATCGCCGCAGAAACGGTAGCCTTCGCCGTGGATGGTGGCGATAATTTCAGGCGTATCCGGCGTGGATTCGAAATGTTTACGAATGCGGCGAATGGTCACATCGACGGTACGGTCATGCGGCTTCAGCTCGCGACCGGTCATTTTTTTCAGCAGCTCGGCACGAGACTGAATTTTGCCCGGGTTTTCACAGAAGTGCAGCATCGCACGGAATTCACTGCGCGGCAGCTTATACTGTTCACCGTTCGGGCTAACCAGAGAGCGGCTGTTGATGTCCAGCTCCCAGCCGTTGAATTTGTAACTTTCAACGGAACGACGTTCTTCGCTGATGGCCCCTAAATTCATGGTGCGGGACAGCAGGTTACGTGCACGAATAGTCAATTCACGCGGGTTGAAAGGTTTGGTGATGTAGTCATCCGCACCGATTTCAAGACCGAGAATCTTGTCTACTTCGTTGTCACGACCCGTCAGGAACATCAGCGCCACGTTAGCCTGCTCGCGCAATTCACGCGCCAGCAGCAGGCCGTTTTTACCCGGCAGGTTGATGTCCATAATGACGAGGTTAATGTCATTATCGGCAAGGATTTGATGCATCTCTGCGCCATCGGTCGCTTCAAAAACATCATAGCCTTCCGCTTCAAAAATGCTTTTAAGCGTGTTGCGTGTTACTAATTCGTCTTCGACGATAAGAATGTGCGGGGTCTGCATGTTTGCTACCTAAAATTGCCAACTAAATCGAAACAGGAAGTACAAAAGTCCCTGACCTGCCTGTTACATGCCATAAATTAACATGCCGGGCTTAACATGACTAAAGTACGTAATTGCGTTCTTGATGCACTTTCCATCAACGTCAACAACATCATTAGCTTGGTCGTGGGTGCATTCCCTTTGGACCCGACGGTGTCAAAAACGGCTGTTATCCTAACCATTTTAACAGCAACATAACAGGCTGACGCGCTTTAGACACCTGATAAAACTACGCTTCGTTGACATATATCAATTTCAATTGTAGCACGTTAACAGTTTCAATAAATCATCGTAGCTCAATGCTAGCTTTTGTCACAACTTTTTAATAATCAAGATCGTAAAGCGTCAAATAAAGTACGCTGAATCTGGCCTGCAGCTGTGTTTCTCTTGTGGGAAAATAAACCATGATAAACAAGTGGATATAACCCGTGTTTCCCCTATTTTCATGGTATATAATCACGTAAAAGCATAAGCTTAAGTTATAAGTCCATCAGAAGTTATAGCCACAATATATGTTGCAACAAAGTAAATTTGCGATGCGTATTATCCAAATTTGTGCATCACTTCGCACGTTTTAACGAATTTTAGAAGAGAGTTCCAATGCGTTTGCCAATTATCCTGGTTTCACCGGCCAGAGCAGAGAACGTCGGGGCCGCTGCCCGGGCGATGAAGACCATGGGGTTTACGGAGATGAGGATCGTAGCCAGTGATGCGCATCTCCAGCCCGCCGCCCGCTGGGTTGCGCACGGCGCGGGCGATATTCTTGATGGAATTCGCCACTTTGACACGCTCGCGGATGCTCTGAGTGACGTGGATTTTTCCATCGCCACAACGGCCCGCAGTCGGGCGAAGTTTCATTACTATGCGACGCCGCAGCAGCTACTGCCTATACTCGAAGAGAAACGCCAGTGGGTAGGATGCGTGGCGCTGGTTTTTGGCCGTGAAGATTCCGGGCTGACCAACGAAGAGCTGGAGTTGGCGGATGTGCTAACCGGCGTGCCGATGGTCGCGGATTACCCATCGCTTAACCTGGGGCAGGCCGTGATGGTTTATTGCTACCAGCTTTCCGCTTTGATGCAGCAACCGCCTGTGGAAAACGTGGCCGGTGACGGGCAGCAGTTGAATGCGCTGCGTCTGCGAATGGAAGCGCTTTTGCATCGTCTTGAGGTTGCGGGCGACCAAAAAATGGTCGATTGGGTCCAGCAGCGTTTGGGGCTACTGGAGCAGAGAGACACGGCAATGCTTCACCGTTTGCTTCATGACATCGAAAAAAAATTACCAGAATGAAATGTTTTTGAATGACTCTTTTTGAGACGTTCATCTAACTTGTTGCGCTATTTACGCGCTTTTACTCCCATTTTTGGTGGGTTTTTCAGCTCGACCGGGCAAGGCGATTTTTTGTGACAGAACTAAAAAAAATTGACTTGGTAAAGGGATTGCTTTAACCAATAGAGCTATTACAAATTTAGAGCACACAACATCCATGTTTCGCTTCAGCCTGATTACCACAATTATCACAACCACCATTACCACAGGTAACGGTGCGGGCTGACGCATACAGGTAAAAATGAAAAAAGCCCGCACCTAAACAGTGCGGGCTTTTTTTTCGGGAAAAAATCAAGGGGTCACAACAATGCGAGTGTTGAAATTCGGTGGTACTTCGGTGGCAAATGCGGAGCGTTTCCTTCGCGTTGCCGATATCCTGGAAAGTAATGCCAAACAGGGGCAGGTGGCGACCGTGTTGTCTGCTCCGGCAAAAATTACTAACCACCTTGTGGCGATGATTGAGAAAACCATCGGGGGCCAGGACGCTGTGCCGAATATCAGCGACGCAGAGCGTATTTTTGCTGAACTGCTGAATGGTCTGGCAGAGGCGCAGCCGGGCTTTCCGCTGGCTGAACTGAAAGGGTTAGTGAATCAGGAGTTTGCTCAGCTTAAACATGTTCTGCACGGGATCAGCCTGCTGGGCCAGTGCCCGGACAGCATCAATGCGGCGATCATCTGCCGGGGCGAGAAACTGTCTATCGCTATTATGTCGGGCGTGCTGCAGGCTCGTGGCTACCAGGTGACCGTGATCGACCCGGTCGAGAAGCTGCTGGCGGTGGGGCATTACCTGGATTCCAGCGTGGATATCGCAGAGTCAACTCGCCGCATTGCCGCCAGCCGCATTCCTGAAGATCACATGATTCTGATGGCTGGGTTTACCGCCGGGAACGACAAAGGCGAGCTGGTTGTTCTGGGCCGCAACGGTTCCGACTATTCTGCCGCCGTGCTGGCTGCCTGTCTGCGAGCCGACTGTTGTGAAATCTGGACTGACGTCGACGGCGTTTATACCTGCGACCCACGCCAGGTGCCTGATGCCCGACTGCTGAAGTCGATGTCTTACCAGGAAGCGATGGAGCTTTCCTACTTCGGCGCCAAAGTACTTCACCCTCGCACCATCACCCCGATTGCCCAGTTCCAGATCCCCTGCCTGATTAAAAATACCGGAAACCCGCAGGCGCCAGGTACGCTCATTGGCGACAAGAGCGATGACGAAGGGCTGCCGGTGAAAGGCATCACTAACCTGAATAACATGGCGATGTTTAGCGTTTCAGGCCCGGGCATGAAAGGCATGGTCGGCATGGCTGCACGCGTGTTTGCCGCGATGTCCCGTGCCGGGATCTCCGTGGTGCTGATCACCCAGTCCTCCTCCGAGTACAGCATCAGCTTCTGCGTTCCGCAGGCCGATTGCGGTCGCGCTCGCAAAGCGATGGAAGACGAATTCTATCTCGAACTGAAAGAGGAGCTGCTGGAGCCGCTGGCGGTCACCGAACGCCTGGCGGTTATCTCCGTCGTGGGCGACGGCATGAAAACGCTGCGTGGTATCTCCGCCAAGTTCTTTGCTGCCCTGGCCCGCGCGAATATCAACATTATCGCTATCGCACAGGGTTCTTCCGAGCGCTCTATCTCCGTTGTGGTCAATAACGACGATGCCGTGACCGGCGTACGTGTGACTCACCAGATGCTGTTTAACACCGATCAGGTTATTGAGCTTTTCCTGGTGGGCGTTGGCGGCGTGGGCGCGGCTCTGCTGGAGCAGGTTAAACGCCAGCAGGCGTGGTTGAAGGAGAAGCATATCGACCTGCGCGTTTGCGGCGTGGCGAATTCTAAAGCCCTGCTGACTAACGTGCATGGCCTGGATCTCGAAAACTGGCAGCAGGCGCTGGAGCAGGCCAAAGAGCCGTTCAATCTTGGCCGCCTGATCCGCCTGGTGAAAGAGTATCATCTGCTAAACCCGGTGATTGTGGACTGTACTTCCAGCCAGGCCGTGGCGGATCAGTACGCTGATTTCCTGAGCGAAGGTTTCCACGTGGTGACGCCAAACAAAAAGGCCAACACCTCGAGCATGAATTATTACCACCAGTTGCGTAATGCCGCGGAGAGTTCTCGCCGGAAGTTCCTCTACGACACCAACGTGGGGGCAGGCTTGCCGGTTATCGAAAACCTGCAAAACCTGCTGAATGCGGGCGATGAGCTGCAGCGTTTCTCGGGCATTCTTTCCGGATCGCTTTCTTACATCTTCGGGAAGCTGGATGAGGGAATGAGCTTCTCGCTGGCGACCAGCACTGCGCGTGAAATGGGATATACCGAACCGGATCCGCGTGACGATCTTTCCGGTATGGACGTGGCGCGTAAGCTGTTGATCCTGGCACGTGAGACCGGGAGCAGTCTGGAACTTTCGGATATCGAGATCGAATCCGTACTTCCGGAAAATTTTGATGCAAGCGGAGACGTCGAGTCTTTTATGGCACGCCTTCCTCAGTTGGATGATGAGTTTACGGCTCGTGTGAGGAAGGCGCGTGACGATGGGAAAGTGCTACGTTACGTCGGCATTATTGAAGAAGACGGCAGCTGCAAAGTGAAAATCGACGCCGTAGACGGCAACGATCCGCTGTATAAGGTGAAGAACGGCGAAAATGCCCTGGCCTTCTACAGCCACTATTATCAACCGCTGCCGCTGGTACTGCGTGGCTACGGGGCAGGTAACGACGTTACCGCCGCCGGTGTCTTCGCGGATCTGCTTCGCACCCTGTCATGGAAGTTAGGAGTTTAAGATGGTTAAAGTATATGCCCCGGCTTCCAGCGCCAATATGAGCGTCGGTTTTGATGTGCTGGGTGCGGCGGTGTCGCCGGTTGATGGCTCACATTTGGGTGATTACGTCACGGTTGAAGCGGCAGACAGCTTCAGCCTGACCAACCTTGGGCGGTTCGCCAGCAAGCTGCCGGATGAACCGCGCGAGAACATTGTTTATCAGTGCTGGGAGCGTTTCTGCCAGGAAATTGGCAAGACTATTCCCGTGGCGATGACGCTTGAGAAAAACATGCCCATCGGCTCCGGGCTGGGATCCAGCGCCTGTTCAGTGGTGGCTGGCCTGATGGCGATGAATGAATTTTGCGGTAAGCCTTTGAGCGACACACGCTTGCTGGCGCTGATGGGCGAGCTGGAAGGGCGTATTTCCGGCAGCATTCATTACGATAACGTCGCGCCTTGTTTCCTCGGCGGCATGCAGCTAATGATCGAAGAAAACGGCATCATCAGCCAGCAGGTGCCAGGCTTTGATGAGTGGCTTTGGGTGCTGGCGTACCCTGGGATTAAGGTTTCAACCGCCGAAGCACGTGCGATTTTACCCGCCCAGTATCGCCGTCAGGACTGCATCAGCCACGGTCGCCATCTGGCCGGTTTTATTCATGCCTGTCATACCCGCCAGCCTGCACTCGCGGCGAAGCTGATGAAGGATGTGATTGCTGAACCTTACCGCGCCAAACTGCTGCCGAAGTTTGATGAGTCCCGTAAAGCCGTGGCGGATATCGGCGCCCTGGCGAGCGGGATTTCGGGTTCTGGCCCGACCTTATTTGCACTGTGCGATAACACCGATACCGCGCAGCGCGTGGCTGACTGGCTCAGCCAACATTATTTGCAGAACCAGGAAGGTTTTGTACATATTTGCCGTCTGGATACGGCTGGCGCACGAGTTTTGGGATAAGACATGAAACTGTACAACCTTAAAGATCACAACGAGCAGGTCTCCTTTGCACAGGCGGTTACCCAGGGCCTGGGCAAACAGCAGGGGCTGTTTTTCCCGCATGACCTGCCTGAGTTTGAACTGACTGAAATCGACGCCATGCTGGAGATGGATTTTGTCAGCCGTAGCAGCAAAATTTTGTCCGCATTTATCGGGGATGAGATCCCGCAGGAGATTCTGGAAGAGCGCGTGCGTGCGGCCTTCGCGTTTCCTGCACCGGTGAATATGGTTGAGCCGGACGTGGGCTGCCTGGAACTGTTCCACGGCCCGACGCTGGCGTTTAAAGACTTTGGCGGGCGCTTTATGGCGCAGATGCTGACCCACATCAGCGGCGACAAGCCTGTAACCATTCTGACCGCAACATCCGGCGATACCGGTGCGGCGGTGGCCCATGCGTTCTACGGCCTTAAGAATGTGCGCGTCGTTATTCTTTATCCGCGTGGGAAAATCAGCCCGCTGCAGGAAAAACTGTTCTGTACCCTCGGTGGAAATATCGAAACCGTGGCGATTGACGGCGATTTTGATGCCTGCCAGGCGCTGGTGAAACAGGCATTTGATGATGAAGAATTGAAGGTGGCGCTGGGGTTAAACTCGGCAAACTCCATCAACATTAGCCGCCTGCTGGCGCAGATCTGCTATTACTTCGAAGCGGTAGCCCAGCTGCCGCAGGAAGCCCGTAATCAGCTTGTGGTCTCCGTGCCGAGCGGTAACTTTGGCGATCTGACGGCTGGCCTGTTGGCAAAATCCCTCGGCCTGCCGATTAAGCGCTTTATTGCGGCGACTAATGCCAACGACACCGTTCCGCGTTTCCTGGCTGAAGGCCAGTGGGCGCCTAAAGCGACCGTGGCCACGCTGTCCAACGCCATGGATGTTAGCCAGCCGAACAACTGGCCGCGTGTGGAAGAGCTTTTCCGTCGCAAAATTTGGCGTCTGACCGACCTTGGCTATGCTGCCGTGACCGACGCAACCACCAAAGACACGATGCGCGAGCTGAAGGCGATTGGCTACGTTTCTGAACCACACGCGGCGATTGCTTACCGTGCTCTGCGCGACCAGTTGAAGCCAGGTGAGTTTGGGCTGTTCCTGGGGACCGCGCATCCGGCGAAGTTTAAAGAGAGCGTAGAAGAGATTCTGGGCGAAGCGCTGCCGCTGCCGGAGGAGCTGGCCTCCCGCGCCGATCTGCCGCTGCTGTCCCACAACCTCCCAGCTGATTTTGCCGAACTGCGTAAGTTTATGATGGTTAAAGCGTAATTCTGAAGCCCCATTTTGCTTGTCAGACTGGGGCGTTTCTCCCTGTAAATCAGGGAGAAAATAAGCAGGCATTTAGCAGGAAAAAAGGAGAAATTCCCATAAAATGCGGATGCTTAGAGATTAGGATTGCGGAGAATAACGCGGGTGTGATTTCCGACATAAGCTCATCTTAACGGGCCCACTGGGCCGGCTTAAGAAGTAAGGAGCAAATTATGTTGAAATCCATTTTTCTGGCGTTGTCCCTGCTGGTGGTGACACCGCTGGCGGTACAGGCGGGAGAAATCACGCTGGTGCCTGCCGTGACGCTGCACTTCGGCGATCAGGATAACCACGGGCGCTACTGGGACGGCCATTACTGGCGAGACCACGACTGGTGGGTAAGACATTATGAGTGGCGTGAACATCGTTGGCAGCGCCACGCAAGGTTTGATGGCCCGCCACGGGAACATCATGATAATCGCTGGGACAGGTAACCGGCGCGAGTTCAAAGTAAAACGCCAGCTTAACGCTGGCGTTTTTTTATTGCTCGTGGCGCTTAAACACCAGTTCGTTTTTCTGGGACGCTTCTTCATCAAAGAAATAGCCGTCGGTATTAAACGCTTTGAGTTGTTCTGGCTTCGTCAGGCGATTCTCAATGATGTAGCGGCTCATCAGCCCGCGCGCTTTTTTCGCGTAGAAGCTGATGACTTTAAACTTGCCGTTCTTCTCATCGAGGAAGACGGGCTTGACGATCTCCGCGTTCAGCTTCTTCGGCTTCACCGCTTTAAAGTATTCATCAGACGCCAGATTGACGACGATATTGTCGCCCTGGGTGGCCAGCACCTGATTGAGCTTCTCGGTGATCGTATCGCCCCAGAAGTGATACAGATCTTTGCCTTTTGGGTTTTCCAGGTGAATGCCCATTTCCAGCCGGTAAGGCTGCATTAAATCCAGCGGGCGCAGCACGCCGTACAGCCCGGAAAGCATACGCAGATGCTGTTGGGCGAAATCAAAGTCGGCTTCACTAAACTCTTCGGCCTGCAGGCCGGTATACACATCGCCTTTAAAGGCGAGAATAGCCGGGCGCGCGTTTTGTGGCGTAAATGCCGGATGCCACTCGTGGAAACGGGTTTCGTTAAGAGAAGCCAGCTTATCGCTGATGCTCATCAGGGAGGCAATTTGCGGTGCGCTAAGCTTGCGGGCAACGCTGATTAACTGCTGTGAATATTCCAACAGTTCCGGCTGTGTATAGCGGTCCGTCGGCAGCTCGCTTTGGTAATCCAGCGTTTTGGCAGGTGAGATAAGAATTAGCATGTCCACTCCTTGCATAGTTAGGCCGTTACTTTAGCAAATTTCCTGCCTGTCGCGGCCTATGGCTGCAATCAGCTAAGGTTTTTTTTCCACGTCTCTGTCCCAAACGCCGGGGGCAAGCTGGGTCTTAATCTCCGGGAAACGGTTGGGGTTAAAAATAGGCGATATGCCCAGCTTTTGCTGGCGCAGATAATCTGCCGCTATCGTTTTCACCACCGGAGAAAGCAGCAGGATCGCCGTGATATTGGTTAACGCCATAATAGCCATCGCCACGTCTGCCAGCTGCCAGACCAGTGGCAGCGCAGCCTGCGTACCGAACATCACCATAGTGAGCACCATAAAGCGCAGTAAAAATTTCAGCGCGCGGCTGTCCTGGTTCAGGAACAGCAAATTGTTCTCTGCGTAGGTGTAATTCGCCATGATAGACGTGAAGGCGAACAGGAAAACGATAACCACGATAAAACCGCTGCCCCAACTGCCTACGGCTGAGCTGAGCGCTTGCTGAACCAGAATAATGCCGCTGCGTGACGTTTCTGTGCCATCCATCATGCCGGACATCAGCACAATGGCGGCAGTCGCGGTGCAGATGATCACAGTATCAATTAATACCCCAAACATTTGCACCACTCCCTGGGTGGCCGGGTGTGGGGGCCATGCGGCCGCCGCTGCGGCTGCGTTAGGCGTGGAGCCCATGCCAGCTTCGTTAGAAAACATCCCGCGCTGGAAGCCATTGGTGATGGCCTGGCTGACGGTATAACCTAGCGCGCCCGAAACGGCTTCGTGCCAGCCGAAGGCGTGGCTGAAAATCAGCCGGATGACTTCGGGGAAACGTTCAATGTGCAGCCCCACAACATACAGGCTCATGCATACCCAGAGTAATGCCATTAGCGGCACCAGCCACTGGGAGAGGCGAGCAATGGTCCGCATTCCTCGCCAGATGACCAGCGCGGTAACCGTAACCAGGAATAGGCCTACCCAGATTTTTGGCACGTCAAACGCGTAGTGAGTGGCAATCGCGATGGAGTTGGCCTGTACGGCGTTGAACACCATGCCGAAGGCAACGATCAAAAAGACGGAAAACAGCACCCCCATCCAGCGCATGCCAAGCCCACGCTCCATATACCAGGCCGGGCCGCCGCGGTAGTTTCCTTCTTTGTCGCGGGTTTTATAGAGTTGGGCGAGGGAGCACTCTGCGAAGGCAGTGGCCATGCTGAGCACGGCGGCAACCCACATCCAGAACACCGAACCGGGGCCACCTGCTGAGATGGCCAGCGCAATGCCCGCAAGGTTACCGCTGCCGACGCGCGCGGCAAGGCTGGTGCAAAGTGCCTGGAATGAGGATATTCCGGAAGGATCCGGCGAGCCGCTGTTGCGCAGGAAAAGGCGCAGCCGGGTAAAGTAACGGAACTGGACGAAGCCGCTGCGGAAGGTGAACCAGATGCCCGCGCCAATAAGCAGCCAAAGTAGGACCGAGCCCCAAAGTACCTCATTGATAAAAAATAAAAAATCTGTCATTAACGTCCCTCTTGTTAATGCGTGATGGCGGCGAGGTTGACGGGCCCGGGCCATGCAATCCATTACGTTACAGATAAAATGGCGGTCGAGTTTAGCATATTCTCGTCCACTGGACGGACAGCACTTGTCGCGGTTGCACCTGATGGGCGGCGTGATATCATCAAGCCAGACCGGTTACATCTCCCTAACAAGCTACACCTGAAGAGAAATACTCATTATGACGGATAAATTGACTTCTTTGCGTCAACTGACCACCGTGGTTGCTGACACCGGAGATATCGCGGCGATGAAGCTGTACCAGCCGCAAGATGCTACTACCAACCCTTCTCTGATCCTTAACGCTGCGCAGATCCCTGAGTACCGTAAACTGATCGACGAAGCGATTACCTGGGCTCGTAGCCAGAGCAACGATCGCGCTCAGCAGGTGGTTGACGCTTCCGACAAGCTGGCGGTAAACATCGGCCTGGAAATTCTGAAGCTGATCCCTGGCCGTATCTCGACCGAAGTGGATGCTCGCCTTTCCTATGACACCGAAGCCAGCATCGCGAAAGCCAAACACCTGATCAAGCTCTACAACGACGCGGGCATCAGCAACGATCGCATCCTGATTAAACTGGCTTCTACCTGGCAGGGCATCCGCGCTGCAGAGCAGCTGGAAAAAGAAGGCATCAACTGTAACCTGACCCTGCTGTTCTCCTTCGCTCAGGCTCGTGCCTGTGCTGAAGCTGGCGTGTTCCTGATTTCTCCGTTCGTTGGCCGTATCCTTGACTGGTACAAAGCTAACACCGACAAGAAAGAGTACGCTCCGCAGGAAGATCCAGGCGTGGTTTCCGTGACCGAAATCTACCAGTACTACAAGCAGCACGGTTACGAAACCGTGGTGATGGGTGCAAGCTTCCGTAATGTCGGTGAAATCGTCGAGCTGGCTGGCTGTGACCGCCTGACCATCGCACCTGCCCTGCTGAAAGAGCTGGCAGAAAGCGAAGGCGCAATCGAGCGTAAGCTGAGCTACACCGGGGAAGTGAAAGCGCGTCCTGAGCGTATCACCGAGTCCCAGTTCCTGTGGCAGCACAACCAGGATCCAATGGCCGTAGACAAACTGGCGGACGGTATCCGTAAGTTTGCTATCGACCAGGAAAAACTGGAAAAAATGATCGGCGACCTGCTGTAATCATTCTCGTGGCCGGCTTCCGTCGGCCACGCTTTTCACCGCTTTCCCTGTCTGCAACGCCTTTCCCCGTGTATCATTCCTCTCAGACTTGCTGATTTCCGGGATTGATATGAATACCTTACGCATTGGACTCGTGTCCATTTCAGACCGCGCTTCTAGCGGCGTTTATCAGGATAAAGGCATCCCTGCGCTGCAAGAGTGGCTTGAGCAGACGTTGACGACGCCATTTAAAATAGAAACCCGTCTGATCCCTGACGAGCAATCCCTCATTGAACAAGCACTTTGCGAGCTGGTGGATGAGATGGCCTGCCATTTGGTGCTGACCACCGGCGGAACCGGGCCGGCGCGTCGTGACGTAACGCCGGACGCTACGCTCGCCGTCGCCGATCGTTTAATGCCCGGCTTTGGCGAACAGATGCGTCAGATCAGCCTGCATTTTGTCCCGACAGCGATCCTCTCGCGTCAGGTGGGCGTCATTCGCAAACAGGCCTTGATCCTCAACCTTCCGGGGCAGCCAAAATCTATTCAGGAAACGCTGGAAGGCGTGAAAGATGAAACCGGCAAGGTTGTGGTGCCGGGAATTTTTGCGAGTGTACCGTATTGTATACAGCTGCTGGATGGGCCTTATGTTGAAACGCATGACCATGTGGTAGCAGCTTTCCGCCCTAAAAGCGCTCGGCGCGAGACAAAACCCTGAATAATTAGCTTTTGTGACATAAGATCGAATTGGTATGGAGTGTGAACATTTTATCGTTATAGTAACTCTGGCTTTACAGCTAAACGGAAAAAATAATTAACACTCCTCTTTACAAGCGGTCCCCTATGTCAAAACAGCACGCCAGACCTCTTAACCGGCAGGATTACAAAACCCTGACGCTTGCAGCCCTCGGTGGCGCCCTCGAATTCTACGACTTCATTATCTTCGTCTTCTTTGCGGCGGTGCTGGGAGAGCTCTTCTTCCCAGCCGATATCCCGGAGTGGCTGCGCCAGGTGCAGACATTCGCTATTTTCGCGGCCGGTTATCTTGTGCGTCCGCTGGGCGGGGTTGTGATGGCGCACTTTGGCGATCTGGTCGGCCGCAAAAAGATGTTTACCCTCAGTATTCTGCTGATGGCGGTACCGACACTGGCCATAGGTTTGTTGCCAACGTACGCTTCATTAGGCATTGCGGCTCCGCTGTTGCTGCTGCTGATGCGTATTTTGCAGGGGGCGGCCATCGGCGGCGAAGTGCCGGGCGCCTGGGTGTTTGTCTCTGAGCATGTGCCGGATAAGCGGATTGGTATTGCCTGCGGCATTTTGACGATGGGGCTGACCGTCGGGATTCTGTTGGGCTCCGTGGTGGCAACCATTATTAATACTTCCATGACCCAGCAGGCGATTCATGACGGCGGCTGGCGCATTCCTTTCTTCCTTGGCGGGATTTTTGGTCTGGTGGCGATGTACCTTCGCCGCTGGCTGCGTGAAACGCCGATCTTCCTCGAAATGCAGCAGCGTAAAGCGCTGGCCGAGGAGATGCCGCTTAAGTCAGTCGTGGTTGGGCATAAAAAAGCGGTGGTGGTTTCTATGCTGCTGACCTGGCTGCTCTCCGCCTGCATCGTGGTGGTGATATTGATGTCGCCGATCTGGCTGCAAAAACAGCATGGGATCGCGCCTGCCTTAACGTTGCAGGCAAACAGTATTGCCACGATTATGCTGTGCGTGGGCTGCCTGCTGGCAGGGCTGTCAGCTGACCGCTATGGCTCAGGGAAAACCTTTACCGTCGGCAGCATCTTGCTTGCCATCTGTAGCTGGATGTTTTATCACCTGAGTGGGACGCATCCAGAACATCTCTTCTTGCTGTATGGCCTGGTCGGGCTGAGCGTGGGCGTGGTTGGCGCGGTACCATTTGTTATGGTGCGAGCCTTCCCGGCGCAGGTGCGATTCACCGGAATTTCGTTTTCTTACAATCTGTCCTATGCCATTTTTGGCGGCCTGACGCCGATTGCGGTCACCATGTTAATGGGCGTTTCGCCGATGGCTCCGGCCTGGTACGTGCTGGCGCTTGCCGTTGTGGGTTTGGTGATGGGGATTTGGCTAAGAAAGGATATTCATCATCAGGACAAGATAGAAGAAAGGGCGCTTACGCCTTCCTGAATAAAAAAACGCGGAGCAGGGCTCCGCGTTTTGTTTTCCGCTAAAGGAAGATTAGTGCTTTTCGCCGATCGGCAGCACGGTGCGGCCAAACTGCTCGTTCAGCACTTCACCCATCGCCAGGTAGATAGCGCTGGCGCCACACACCAGGCCAATCCAGCCCGCGATTTTCACCATACCTTCGTTATCTGCCAGGTGGCCAATCGCCAGCAGGGCAAACAGCACGGTCAGGCTGGCAAACACGAACTGCAGCATACGTGGGGACTTCAGGGTGCCGAAGAACATGAACAGGGTGAAGACACCCCACAGACCCAGGTACGCGCCAAGGAAGTGGCCGTTGGCCGCATCGCTGAGGCCCATTTTAGGCATCAGCAGAATCGCCACCAGCGTCAGCCAGAAAGAGCCGTAGGAGGTGAAGGCGGTTAAACCGAAAGTGTTCCCTTTTTTAAACTCCAGCAGGCCCGCGAAGATTTGCGCGATACCGCCGTAGAAAATCCCCATCGCGAGGATAGTAACGTCAAAACCAAAAATACCTGCGTTATGCAGGTTGAGCAAAATGGTGGTCATGCCGAAGCCCATTAAGCCCAGGGGAGCTGGATTAGCCAACTTAGTGTTGCCCATAGTTCCTCTGAAAAATTCATCTGAAATGTAGTGTTAATTAAGGCCCCGCAGCCGGGAGTCCGGTTGCGGGCGCGGCATAATAATCAGGCAGCACGTCGGCGTCTATGATCTGAGCGGGGGGAAAGCAGAAAATTTTTTTTCACCTGCCCCTTGATGGCAAGCGTTGCGACCCCATCTTGTATGCAACCGCAGTTGGCGGACCTGAAAAAAAACGCTTCGGGCAGTTGAAACAGACGCTTTTGCCCGCATAACAGGTTCACAACCACATGATGACGAATTTTTAGTGGAGACGTTTAGATGGGTAAAATTATTGGTATCGACCTGGGGACTACTAACTCTTGTGTCGCGATTATGGATGGTACAACTGCTCGTGTGCTGGAGAACGCCGAGGGCGACCGCACCACGCCTTCTATCATTGCTTACACGCAGGACGGCGAAATCCTGGTAGGTCAGCCGGCTAAACGTCAGGCAGTGACTAACCCGCAAAACACTCTGTTTGCGATTAAACGCCTGATTGGCCGTCGCTTCCAGGACGAAGAAGTGCAGCGTGATGAAGCCATCATGCCTTACAAAATCATCGGCGCTGACAACGGCGACGCATGGATTGACGTAAAAGGTCAGAAAATGGCACCGCCGCAGATCTCTGCTGAAGTGCTGAAGAAAATGAAGAAAACCGCTGAAGATTACCTGGGTGAGCCGGTAACCGAAGCTGTTATCACCGTACCTGCATACTTTAACGATGCTCAGCGTCAGGCAACCAAAGACGCTGGCCGTATCGCAGGTCTGGAAGTGAAACGTATCATCAACGAACCAACCGCTGCCGCTCTGGCTTACGGCCTGGATAAAGAAGTCGGCAACCGTACTATCGCGGTTTACGACCTCGGTGGTGGTACTTTCGATATCTCTATTATCGAAATCGACGAAGTTGACGGCGAGAAAACCTTCGAGGTTCTGGCAACCAACGGTGATACCCATCTGGGTGGTGAAGACTTCGACAGCCGTATGATCAACTACCTCGTTGACGAGTTTAAGAAAGATCAGGGCATTGACCTGCGTAACGATCCGCTGGCAATGCAGCGCCTGAAAGAAGCGGCAGAAAAAGCCAAAATCGAGCTTTCTTCTGCACAGCAGACCGACGTGAACCTGCCGTACATCACTGCAGACGCGACCGGTCCAAAGCATATGAACATCAAAGTGACTCGTGCGAAACTGGAATCCCTGGTCGAAGACCTGGTCAATCGTTCTATCGAGCCGCTGAAAGTTGCCCTGCAGGATGCTGGCCTGTCCGTTTCCGATATCCAGGACGTTATCCTGGTCGGCGGTCAGACTCGTATGCCAATGGTGCAGAAAAAAGTTGCTGAGTTCTTCGGTAAAGAGCCGCGTAAAGACGTTAACCCGGACGAAGCTGTTGCTATCGGTGCAGCGGTTCAGGGCGGCGTGCTGACCGGTGATGTAAAAGACGTGCTGTTGCTGGACGTTACCCCACTGTCTCTGGGTATCGAAACTATGGGTGGCGTGATGACTGCGCTCATCAGCAAAAACACCACCATCCCAACCAAGCACAGCCAGGTGTTCTCTACTGCGGAAGACAACCAGTCTGCGGTAACCATCCACGTGATTCAGGGTGAGCGTAAACGCGCATCCGATAACAAATCACTGGGTCAGTTCAACCTGGATGGTATCAGCCCGGCACCGCGCGGTATGCCACAGATCGAAGTCACCTTCGACATCGATGCTGACGGTATTCTGCACGTCTCCGCGAAAGACAAAAACAGCGGTAAAGAGCAGAAGATCACCATCAAAGCATCTTCTGGCCTGAACGAAGACGAAATCCAGAAAATGGTTCGTGATGCAGAAGCTAACGCCGAAGCTGACCGTAAGTTCGAAGAGCTGGTTCAGACCCGTAACCAGGGTGACCATCTGCTGCACAGCACCCGTAAGCAGGTTGAAGAAGCAGGCGACAAACTGCCGGCTGACGACAAAACCGCTATCGAGTCTGCGCTGACCGCGCTGGAAGCGTCCCTGAAGGGCGAAGACAAAGCGGACATTGAAGCTAAAATCCAGGCTCTGGCTGAAGTATCCCAGAAGCTGATGGAACTGGCTCAGCAGCAGCACGCTGAGCAGCAGGCTGGCAATGCCGCAGATGCAGGCCACGCCAACGCCGGCAAAGACGACGATGTTGTTGATGCCGAGTTCGAAGAAGTTAAAGATAAAAAATAATCGCCCTGATGCAGGGTAATTAACCGGCACGGGCGCGGAGTTTACTCCACGCCCGTGCTCGTATGTTAAGGGCAGAAAAAAGAGATGGCGAAGAGAGACTATTACGAGGTTTTAGGCGTTCCGAAGTCAGCGGAAGAGCGTGAAATCAAAAAGGCTTACAAGCGCCTGGCGATGAAGTTCCATCCGGACCGTAACCAGGGCGATAAAGAGGCCGAGGCGAAGTTCAAAGAGATCAAAGAAGCCTACGAAATCCTGACCGATGACCAAAAACGTGCGGCCTACGATCAGTACGGTCACGCTGCGTTTGAACAAGGTGGTATGGGCGGCGGCGGCGGCTTTGGTGGCGGCGGTGCCGACTTCAGCGATATCTTTGGCGACGTATTCGGCGACATTTTTGGTGGCGGACGCCGCCAGCGTGCGTCCCGCGGTGCAGACCTGCGCTACAACATGGACTTAACGCTTGAGGAAGCGGTTCGTGGCGTCACCAAAGAGATCCGTATCCCGACGCTCGAAGAGTGCGAAGTTTGCCACGGCAGCGGCGCGAAGAAAGGATCTTCCCCGCAGACCTGTCCAACCTGTCACGGCCAGGGCCAGGTGCAGATGCGCCAGGGCTTCTTTACCGTACAGCAAAGCTGCCCGCACTGTCAGGGCCGCGGCACTATCATTAAAGATCCGTGCAACAGCTGCCACGGTCACGGCCGCGTAGAGAAAACCAAAACGCTGTCGGTGAAAATCCCGGCAGGCGTGGATACCGGAGACCGTATTCGTCTGTCTGGCGAAGGCGAAGCGGGCGAACACGGCGCGCCATCAGGCGATCTGTACGTTCAGGTTCAGGTGAAACAGCACCCAATCTTCGAACGCGAAGGCAATAACCTCTACTGCGAAGTGCCGATCAACTTTGCGATGGCTGCGCTGGGTGGAGAAATTGAAGTTCCAACCCTGGACGGTCGAGTTAACCTGAAGGTTCCGGGTGAGACGCAAACCGGCAAGCTGTTCAGAATGCGCGGTAAAGGCGTGAAGTCCGTACGCGGCGGTGCGCAGGGCGATCTGCTGTGCCGTGTCGTTGTAGAGACGCCAGTTAGTCTGAACGAAAAACAGAAAAAGCTGCTGCGTGATTTAGAAGAGAGCTTCGGCGGCCCTACCGGGGCGAATAACAGCCCGCGTTCGAAGAGCTTCTTCGACGGGGTGAAGAAATTCTTTGATGATTTAACTCGGTAATTTCTTCCTGTTGGTATGCTTCAAAAAACCTGAACTGCTTCATTCGGTTCAGGTTTTTTTATGCTTTTTGATATGGGTCGGTTTTTCCGATCTTTTTTTGCCATATAAGCTGTTTTTAACGATGTGTCATTGTCGCTATTCTGGCTACCCTATTAGTGTTCAGGATGAATACGCTACTTAGAGAGTTGGGTGAAATAATGACTAAAAATCTGCAACGTTTCTTTCAGAATGATGCCGCTGGCGGTATTTTTTTGATTGTTGCTGCGGCACTGGCAATGCTACTGGCAAATATGGGATCGACCAGCGCTGGCTATGAGGCTTTTCTTGCCACACCTGTTGAAGTGAGAATTGGGCCGCTGGATATCAGTAAAAATCTGCTGCTGTGGGTGAATGATGCCTTGATGGCGATTTTCTTCCTGATGATTGGCCTTGAGGTAAAGAGGGAAATGGTTATCGGGTCACTGGCCGATCGCCGTCAGGCTTCATTCCCGGTCATTGCCGCCCTGGGTGGGATGGTGGTACCGGCTCTGCTTTATCTGGTTTTTAACTATGCTGATCCTGTAACCCGTGAAGGCTGGGCGATACCTGCGGCAACCGACATTGCCTTTGCTTTAGGGATCCTTGCGCTTCTAGGCAACCGTGTCCCGCTGGCGCTGAAGGTTTTCCTGATGGCGCTGGCAATTATTGATGATCTTGGCGCAATTGTGATTATCGCGCTGTTTTATACCAGCGATCTTTCGGTGATGTCGCTAGGTGTCGCTGCCGTGGCCATTGTGGCACTGGCATTGCTGAACCTGTTTAACGTGCGTCGTACCGGAGTCTACATTCTGGTGGGCGTAATATTGTGGACTGCGGTACTGAAATCAGGCGTGCATGCCACGCTTGCAGGCGTGATTATTGGCTTCTTCATTCCACTGAAAGAAGAAAAGGGACGCTCGCCAGCTCAGGACCTGGAGCATGTGCTGCATCCGTGGGTCGCCTTCCTGATCCTGCCGCTGTTTGCTTTTGCTAATGCAGGGGTTTCCCTCAGCGGAGTGACCATGCAGGGGCTAACGTCGCTTCTGCCGCTGGGTATTATGGCCGGGTTGTTCATCGGTAAGCCGCTGGGTATCAGCCTGTTTTGCTGGCTGGCGCTGAAGTTTAAGCTTGCCTCACTGCCAGAGGGAACAAGCTTCAGGGATATTATGGCGGTAGGCGTGCTGTGTGGCATAGGGTTTACGATGTCCATCTTCATCGCTTCACTGGCCTTTGGCGACGTTGACGCGGAGCTGATTACCTGGGCAAAACTGGGCATTTTGCTGGGGTCGTTACTCTCTGCTGTCGTCGGCTTCATGATGCTAAAAGTACGATTGCCTAAGGCGACTTCATGACGTTACTGGCTGCCGGGTCATCGCCAGATGACCCGATAATGGATTAATTCTCAGGGAGTGAAGGGTATGTCCCATATCAATTACAATCATCTTTATTATTTCTGGCACGTTTGCAAAGAAGGGTCGGTTGTCGGTGCGGCTGAGGCATTGTTCCTGACCCCACAAACGATCACCGGGCAAATCAAAGCGCTTGAAGAGCGCCTGCAGGGCAAACTATTCCGCCGTCAGGGCAGGGGACTTGTCCCTTCGGAGCTGGGGCAACTGGTGTTCCGCTACGCCGACAGAATGTTTACCCTGAGCCAGGAAATGCTGGATATCGTTAACTACCGTAAAGAAGCTAACATTTTATTTGATGTTGGCGTGGCGGATGCGTTATCCAAGCGTCTGGTTAGCGGCGTGCTGGATGCGGCCGTGGTCGAGGATGAGCAGATCCACCTGCGCTGTTTTGAATCAACCCATGAAATGCTGCTGGAGCAGCTTAGCCAGCATAAGCTGGATATGATCATCTCGGACTGCCCGATTGATTCTACTCAGCAGGAAGGGCTGTTCTCGGTGAAGCTCGGTGAATGCGGTATCAGTTTCTGGTGCCAGGGACCGAAGCCTGAACTGCCTTTCCCCGCCTGTCTGGAAACCAGACGTCTGCTTATTCCCGGGCGTCGCTCAATGCTGGGCCGCAAACTGCTTAACTGGATTAACATCCAGGGACTGAAGATTGAGATTCTGGGCGAGTTTGATGATGCCGCGCTGATGAAGGCGTTTGGCGCCGCACATAACGCTATCTTTGTGGCACCGACGCTGTATGCGCAGGATATCTATAGCGATGACGATATCGTCGAGATAGGTAGAATGGATAACGTGCTGGAGGAGTACCATGCCATTTTTGCCGAACGCATGATTCAGCATCCTGCGGTGCAGCGCATCTGCAGCAAGGATTACTCCGCGCTGTTTAAAGTTGACTGAATGACAGGCATAAAAAAACCGGCGTTAGCCGGTTTTTTTATCAAAGCTCACAGCAAAAAGGCGATTAAGCCAGTTTGTTGATTTGCGCAGTCAGGTTTGCTTTATGACGCGCAGCTTTGTTTTTGTGGATCAGACCTTTAGCAGCCTGACGGTCCACGATTGGTTGCATTTCGTTAAATGCTTTCTGTGCAGCAGCTTTATCGCCAGTTTCAATCGCTGCGTATACTTTCTTGATGAAAGTACGCATCATAGAGCGACGGCTTGCGTTGTGCTTACGAGCCTTTTCAGACTGTACGGCACGTTTCTTAGCTGATTTGATATTAGCCAAGGTCCAACTCCCAAATATGATCTATGTGGACAATTCAAAGGCCGAGGAATATGCCCCGTTAGCCTTCTTTTGTCAATGGATTTGTGCAAATAAGCGTCGTTAAATTTCCGACACCTCTTACGTGTGATGGCGCGGATTCTACCAGCATCAGGCTTCGGAATACAGTCTTTCGCATCAAAATTCGTCAAGACAAATGCGAAGTCTGCGCAAAGCCCTTCCCAGTGCAATGAATTCATTCAAGCTTTACGTTAAAGGCGCTAATCGCCGGTTAACCTTAATCGCGGTAGTTGGTATAATCCGCCAATTTCCACTGTTTTGAGCCAGCCATGAAGCTGATACGCGGTATACATAATCTGCGCCGGGAGCACCACGGGTGTGTACTCACCATTGGTAATTTCGACGGCGTGCATCGTGGCCACCAGGCGCTATTAAAGGGTCTGTGCGAAGAGGGGCGTGCGCGCAACCTTCCGGTAATGGTCATGATTTTTGAGCCTCAGCCGCTCGAATTGTTTGCACCGGAAAAAGCCCCTGCCCGGTTGACTCGCCTGCGAGAAAAGCTGCGCTACCTGGCCGAGTGTGGCGTGGACTACGTGCTGTGCGTGCGCTTTGATCGCCGCTTCGCCGCGCTGAGCGCACAAAACTTTGTGAGCGACCTTCTGGTTGACCGGCTCGGGGTGCAATTCCTCGCGGTGGGGGATGATTTCCGCTTTGGCGCTGGTCGCCAGGGGGATTTCTTGTTATTACAGAAGGCTGGCCGCGAATACGGGTTTGATATCACCAGCACCCAAACGTTTTGTGACGATGGGGTGCGTATCAGCAGTACCGCGGTGCGCCAGGCGCTGGCCGATGATGACCTGCAGCAGGCAGAAAACCTGTTAGGGCATCCATTTATGATCTCCGGCCGCGTTGTGCATGGGGATGAACTGGGCCGTACTATTGGCTTCCCGACGGCAAACCTGCCGCTGCGTCGCCACGTTTCCCCGGTAAAAGGGGTTTATGCGGTGGAAGTCTCAGGCCTTGGTGAAAAGCCGATTGCCGGCGTGGCAAACATCGGTACTCGCCCTACGGTGGCGGGAATACGCCAGCAGCTTGAAGTCCATTTACTGGACGTTGTAATGGACCTTTATGGTCGCCATATAGAAGTAGTGCTGCGTAAAAAGATACGTAATGAGCAGCGATTTGCTTCACTCGATGAGCTGAAGGCGCAAATCGCCAGAGATGTGGTGTCAGCCCGAGAATTTTTTGAGTCAAATGCCTGAAAGGCTAACCGAAATACGGAACCGAGAATCTAATGAGTGACTTTAAATCTACCCTAAATTTGCCTGAAACAGGGTTCCCGATGCGCGGCGACTTAGCCAAGCGCGAACCGGGTATGCTGGCGCGTTGGAATGATGACGATCTGTACGGCATCATCCGTAATGCGAAAAAAGGCAAAAAAACCTTTATTTTGCATGATGGCCCTCCTTATGCGAACGGTAGCATTCACATTGGTCACTCAGTTAACAAGATTCTGAAAGATATTATTATCAAATCTAAAGGGCTTTCCGGCTTCGACTCGCCGTACGTGCCGGGCTGGGACTGTCACGGTCTGCCAATCGAGCTTAAGGTTGAGCAGGAATTTGGCAAGCCGGGCGAGAAATTCACCGCAGCAGAATTCCGTGCAAAATGCCGCGAATACGCCGCTAATCAGGTTAACGGTCAGCGCGAAGACTTCATCCGTCTGGGCGTGCTGGGCGACTGGTCGCGTCCTTATCTGACCATGGACTTCAATACTGAAGCCAACATCATTCGTGCGCTGGGCAAAATCATCGGCAATGGCCACCTGCACAAAGGTGCTAAGCCGGTTCACTGGTGCGTGGACTGCCGTTCTGCGCTGGCGGAGGCCGAAGTTGAGTATTACGACAAAACATCCCCGTCCATTGACGTAACGTTCAATGCCGTTGATGCCGATGCGGTGAAAGCTAAGTTTGGTGCTTCTGCCGTTAATGGCCCGGTCTCTCTGCTTATCTGGACCACAACGCCGTGGACGCTGCCAGCTAACCGCGCTATCTCTCTGGGCGCCGAGTTCGATTACGTGCTGGTGCAGATTGAAGGCCAGGCGCTGATCGTGGCGAAAGACCTGCTGGAAAGCGTGCTGAAGCGTGCTGGCGTAACTGATTACCAGGTTCTCGGTACCGTGAAAGGCGCTGAGCTTGAGCTGCTGCGCTTTAAGCACCCGTTCATGGGCTTTGACGTCCCGGCTATTCTGGGCGAGCACGTTACCCTGGACGCGGGTACCGGTGCGGTTCACACCGCCGGTGGTCACGGCCCGGACGACTACACCATCAGCCAGAAATACGGCCTGGAAATCGCGAACCCGGTTGGCCCGGACGGGAGCTATCTGCCAGGGACCTATGAAGGTCTGGACGGTGTTCAGGTGTTCAAAGCGAACGACCTGATCGTTAACATCCTGCGTGACAAAGGCGCTCTGCTGCACGTTGAAAAACTGCTGCACAGCTACCCACACTGCTGGCGCCACAAAACGCCGATCATCTTCCGTGCAACGCCACAGTGGTTTATCAGCATGGATCAGAAAGGCCTGCGCGCGCAGTCCCTGAAAGAGATCAAAGGCGTGCAGTGGATCCCTGACTGGGGCCAGGCGCGTATCGAATCCATGGTGGCAAATCGCCCTGACTGGTGTATCTCGCGTCAGCGTACCTGGGGCGTGCCGATGTCACTGTTCGTGCACAAAGATACCGAAGAACTGCACCCACGTTCGCTCGAGCTGATGGAAGAAGTCGCTAAGCGCGTTGAGCAAGATGGCATCCAGGCGTGGTGGGATCTCGATCCGCGCGACATCATGGGGGATGACGCAGACAACTACGTTAAAGTGCCGGATACCCTGGACGTTTGGTTCGATTCAGGATCTACTCACTCTTCCGTTGTTGACGTGCGTCCAGAATTCCACGGCCACGCGGCGGATATGTACCTGGAAGGCTCGGATCAGCATCGCGGCTGGTTCATGTCCTCCCTGATGATTTCCACGGCGATGAAAGGCAAAGCGCCTTACCGTCAGGTACTGACCCACGGCTTTACCGTGGATGGTCAGGGCCGCAAGATGTCCAAATCTATCGGCAACACCGTTAGCCCACAGGACGTGATGAACAAACTCGGCGCGGACATTCTGCGTCTGTGGGTGGCATCTACCGATTACACTGGCGAAATGGCCGTTTCCGACGAGATCCTGAAACGCTCCGCTGACGCTTACCGCCGTATCCGTAACACCGCCCGCTTCCTGCTGGCCAACCTGAACGGCTTCAATCCGGAAACCGATATGGTGAAACCGGAAGAAATGGTGGTGCTGGATCGCTGGGCCGTTGGCTGTGCGCAAGAAGCTCAGGCGGATATCATCGCCTCTTACGAAAACTACGATTTCCACGAAGTTGTGCAGCGCCTGATGCGCTTCTGCTCCGTGGAGATGGGCTCGTTCTACCTCGACATCATCAAAGACCGCCAGTACACCGCGAAAGCGGACAGCGTGGCGCGTCGCAGCTGCCAGACCGCGCTGTATCACATTGCTGAAGCGCTGGTCCGCTGGATGGCGCCGATCATGTCCTTCACCGCCGATGAAATCTGGGGCTACCTGCCAGGTTCTCGCGAGAAGTATGTGTTCACCGGTGAATGGTACGAAGGTCTGTTTGGCCTGGCGGAAAGCGAAGCGATGAACGGTGAGTTCTGGGACACGCTGCTGACCGTTCGTGGTGAAGTGAACAAGGTTATCGAGCAGGCTCGTGCTGATAAGCGCATCGGTGGTTCTCTGGAAGCGGCAGTGACGCTGTACGCTGACGCAGAGCTGGCGGCCAGGCTGAACAGCCTGAGCGACGAATTACGATTTGTCCTGTTGACCTCCGGGGCTGCGGTTGCCGATTATGCGCAGGCGAGTGAAGACGCTCAGCAGAGCGAAATCCTCAAAGGGCTGAAAGTAGCTCTGCGTAAAGCCGACGGTGAGAAGTGCCCGCGCTGCTGGCATTACACCACCGATATCGGTCAGGTAGCGGAACACGCAGAAATCTGCGGCCGCTGTGTCAGCAACGTAGCCGGTGACGGCGAACAACGTAAGTTTGCTTGATGAAACCCATTTTCTCTACCGGATTGCGCTGGCTGTGGCTGGTGGTGGTAGTGCTGATTGTGGACCTGGGCAGTAAATATCTGATCCTCCAGCATTTCATGCTGGGGGATACGGTATCCCTGTTCCCGTCCCTGAATTTGCACTATGCGCGTAACTATGGCGCGGCGTTTAGCTTCCTGGCCGACAAAGGCGGCTGGCAGCGCTGGTTCTTCGCGGGTATCGCTATCGGTATCTGTGTGGCATTGGTGTGGATGATGTATCGCGCTAAAGCCAGCCAGAAACTGAATAACATCGCCTATGCGTTAATCATTGGCGGTGCGCTCGGGAATCTGTTCGATCGCCTGTGGCACGGTTTTGTCGTCGACATGATCGATTTCTACGTTGGTGACTGGCATTTTGCCACCTTCAATCTGGCCGATACCGCAATTTGTATCGGTGCGGCGCTGATTGTGCTGGAGGGATTCTTTGTTTCCTCCGACAAGCCCGCGAAGCAAAAAGGGTAATCCATGGCTGAGTCCGTACAAACCAACAGCGCGGTGCTGGTGCACTTTACGCTTAAGCTTGAGGATGGCTCCACCGCGGAGTCAACTCGCGCTAACGGCAAGCCTGCGCTATTTCGCCTTGGGGATGAAACATTGTCGCCGGGCCTGGAAGACCAACTGGTTGGCCTGAAAGCTGGCGACAAAAAAGCGTTCTCGCTGGCGCCAGAAGCAGCTTTTGGCATTCCAAGCCCGGATATGATCCAGTACTTCTCGCGCCGTGAGTTTGTCGAAGCGGGCGAACCGGAGCCGGGCGCTATCATGCTCTTTACCGCAATGGATGGCAGCGAAATGCCGGGCGTGGTGCGTGAAGTTAACGGTGATTCTATCACCGTAGACTTTAACCATCCGCTGGCCGGGCAGACTATCCATTTTGATATTGAAGTGCTGGAAGTTGATCCGGTCCTGGAGGCGTTGAATGCAGATCCTGTTGGCTAATCCCAGAGGCTTTTGCGCTGGGGTCGACCGCGCTATCAGCATTGTGGAAAATGCGCTGCAGATTTACGGCGCGCCTATCTACGTTCGTCATGAAGTGGTGCATAACCGCTATGTGGTGGACAGCCTGCGCGAGCGCGGAGCGATTTTTATCGAGCAAATTAGCGAAGTGCCGGACGGCGCTATCCTGATTTTCTCCGCGCACGGTGTTTCTCAGGCGGTGCGTAACGAAGCGAAGAGCCGTGAGCTGACAGTTTTCGATGCCACCTGTCCGTTAGTGACTAAAGTGCATATGGAAGTGGCTCGTGCCAGCCGCCGTGGTGAAGAGTCTATTCTGATTGGCCATGCTGGCCACCCGGAAGTGGAAGGTACCATGGGCCAGTACAGCAACCCGAAAGGGGGCATGTACCTGGTGGAGTCACCGGACGATGTCTGGACGCTTGAAGTCAAAGACGAAAGCAATCTGTCGTTTATGACCCAAACTACGCTTTCCGTCGACGATACCTCGGATGTGATTGACGCCCTGCGTCAGCGTTTCCCGAAAATTATCGGCCCGCGTAAAGACGACATTTGTTATGCCACGACCAACCGTCAGGAAGCGGTTCGGGCGCTGGCCACGGAAGCTGATGTTGTGCTGGTGGTAGGCTCCAAAAACTCCTCGAACTCCAACCGTCTTGCCGAACTGGCGCAGCGGATGGGGAAAGCCGCCTGGCTTATTGATGATGCTTCTGATATTCAGGAGTCCTGGCTAAAAGACGTGAATTGCGTCGGTGTTACCGCCGGGGCCTCTGCGCCTGATGTATTGGTGCAAAACGTCATTGCTCGCCTGCGCGAACTTGGCGGGAGCGAAGCTAAGGAGCTGACAGGGCGCGAAGAGAATATCGTCTTTGAAGTGCCGCGTGAACTGCGCGTGGACATCCGTGAAGTGGATTAACGTCGCAGGTTTCCGTTTATGAGAAGATGCCAGCTGGTGTATGCCCGCTGGCATTTTTTATGGAGAACAGCATGACCAGAACCCCGATTATTCTTGATACTGACCCCGGTATCGACGATGCGGTTGCCCTTGCCGCGGCTTTATTTGCACCCCAGCTAGATTTGAAACTCATCACCACCGTGGCTGGAAATGTCTCGGTGGACAAAACCACGCGTAATGCCCTTCAACTGCTGGAGTTTTGGCAGAAAGAGACGCCCGTGGCGAAAGGGGCTTCTGTCCCGCTGCTGCGCCCGCTGCGGGATGCAGCTTACGTGCACGGCGAGTCGGGGATGGAAGGGTATGTCTTCACCGAAACATCTCGTCGTGAACTGCCAATTCCCGCATTCCAGGCCATGTACGATTGTCTGAAAAGCAGCGATGAGCCGGTGACTCTGGTTACCATTGGTCCACTGACTAACGTTGCCATGCTGCTGACGCAGTACCCTGAATGTAAGACGCGTATTAAACGCGTGGTCATGATGGGGGGCTCTGCGGGGCGGGGCAACTTTACGCCGACGGCTGAATTTAATATGGCCATTGATCCCGAGGCGGCAGCACGCGTCTTTGACAGCGGGCTGGATATCGTCATGTGTGGGCTGGATGTGACAAATCGTGCAATGCTTGCGCCTGAATTTCTGGCTCAGCTGCCAGCCTTAAATCGCACCGGGAAGATGCTGCATGCGCTATTCAGTCATTACCGCAGCGGCAGCATGGATACCGGGCTGCGAATGCATGATTTGACCGCCATTGCGTGGCTGGTGAAGCCCGAGCTGTTCCACACATTCCCCTGCTTTGTCGCGGTAGAAACGCACGGTACTTATACCAGCGGAACGACAGTGGTGGATCTCGAACATCGTCTCGAACGTCCGGCCAATGCACAGGTTGCGCTGGATATTGATATCCCAGGTTTTCAGGCGTGGGTTGCTGAAGTTCTGGCGTTGGCACCGTGAATAATTATCCCATTAAAAGCAGGGGAATTATCTGCGTTATTGATAACTGCCGGGCCATGACAGTAAATTCTAATTATGGGTGTTTTCGGCTGGCGGCCTGCTAGAGGGCTGGTTAACCTGATAACGTTTTTACGAATTATTTAACCAAAGAGTAATGATATGCATGATGCACAGATTCGCGTAGCCATCGCGGGCGCGGGCGGCCGTATGGGGCGCCAGTTAATTCAGGCGGCTTTACAACTGGATGGCGTTCAGCTCGGGGCGGCGCTTGAGCGTCCGGGTTCTTCCCTGGTCGGTAGCGATGCGGGTGAGCTGGCCGGCGTGGCAAAAACAGGGGTACTGGTAAGCGATAACCTGGATGCTGTCGCTAACGATTTCGACGTTTTTATTGATTTTACTCGCCCTGAGGGAACGCTGGCTCACCTGGCATTTTGCCTCAAGCATGGCAAAGGCATGGTCATCGGCACGACGGGTTTTGATGAGGCCGGCAAGCAGGCCATTAACGATGCGGCGCGTGAGATCCCGATTGTTTTCGCGGCAAACTTTAGCGTGGGCGTGAATGTCATGCTGAAGCTGCTGGAGAAAGCGGCAAAAGTCATGGGCGATTACACCGATATCGAAATCATCGAAGCGCACCACCGCTACAAGGTGGATGCCCCGTCAGGCACCGCGTTGGCGATGGGTGAAGCGATTGCTCAGGCGATGGACAAAGATCTTAAAGATTGTGCAGTTTATACCCGCGAAGGCCATACCGGTGAACGTGTGCCTGGCACTATCGGTTTTGCCACCGTGCGTGCGGGCGATATCGTCGGGGAGCATACCGCGATGTTTGCAGATATTGGCGAGCGGGTTGAGATTACCCACAAGGCTTCCAGCCGTATGACGTTTGCTAATGGGGCAGTTCGTTCAGCTTCATGGCTTAAAGGTAAAAAGAACGGTATTTTTGATATGCGAGATGTGCTAGATCTCAATAATCTTTAGTTAAACGCATCCTTATAAATGTGGTTTTATGTTTTCAATTGATTGATTTTAGGGTGATTAATTTCACCCTTTTGTTTTTTTAAATGTTTGATATTAATTTATCTATGTAATCCATTAAATTGGTTCCTATCCTCTGTTTTTGTGTTGTTGTAATGTTAATTTTGACCACTTGGTCCACTTTTTCACTGCTCTCTCTCCACTTTCCCAGTATTCATGGTCAGCAACCGATTACTTTCCCCAGGTTAGTTGGCTATTTTGACCTTCAAATCAGATATTTTTACTCTGAGCGGCAAAAGAGACATAAAAACTTCGCCTTGAGGTAGACTTTTACCCGGCTTGTCTCTAGAATGCCGCCGTTTGCCAAAAATCCGTAGGGCAGACGCTTTTTGCATTTGATTCAGGCGTTAGTTTTGAATTAATATGCGAATAAATTGAATGTTTATTCCCTGGAGGACGTTTTGATTAAGTCAGCGCTGTTGGTTCTGGAAGACGGAACCCAATTCCACGGTCGGGCCATTGGGGCATCGGGTACGGCAGTGGGTGAAGTCGTTTTCAATACCTCATTGACCGGTTATCAAGAAATCCTCACTGATCCTTCCTACTCCCGCCAGATCGTCACTCTTACTTATCCTCATATCGGTAATGTCGGCACCAATGAAGCCGACGAAGAATCCTCCCAGGTTCATGCGCAAGGCCTCGTCATTCGTGACCTGCCGCTGATTGCCAGCAACTTCAGAAGTCAGGAAGACCTTTCTTCTTACCTTAAGCGCCATAACATCGTGGCGATTGCCGATATTGATACCCGTAAGCTGACCCGCCTGCTGCGTGAAAAAGGTGCCCAGAACGGCTGCATCATCGCGGGCGATAACGTAGACGCGGCCCTGGCGCTGGAAAAAGCGAAAGCATTCCCTGGCCTGAACGGCATGGATCTCGCTAAAGAAGTCACCACGAAAGAAGCTTACACCTGGCAGCAGGGGAGCTGGACGCTGGAAGGCGACCTGCCAGAAGCGGCAAAAACCGAAGAGTTACCTTTCCACGTAGTGGCTTATGACTACGGCGCGAAACGCAACATTCTGCGTATGTTGGTGGACAGAGGCTGCCGCCTGACGGTGGTGCCTGCTCAAACACCAGCGGAAGAGGTGCTGAAGATGAACCCGGATGGCATCTTCCTTTCTAACGGCCCTGGCGACCCGGCACCTTGCGACTACGCCATCAGCGCAATCAAATCCTTCCTGGAGACAGACATTCCTGTCTTTGGCATCTGCCTTGGTCACCAGCTGTTGGCGCTGGCCAGCGGTGCCAACACCGTAAAAATGAAGTTTGGTCACCACGGCGGCAACCACCCGGTAAAAGACCTGGATAAAGACTGCGTGATGATCACCGCGCAGAACCACGGTTTCGCGGTTGATGAGGCCACGCTGCCTGCTAACCTGCGCGTAACCCACAAATCACTGTTCGATGGCACCCTGCAGGGGATTCATCGTACCGATAAAGCCGCGTTCAGCTTCCAGGGGCACCCTGAGGCGAGCCCGGGGCCGCACGACGCTGCACCGCTGTTTGACCACTTTATCGATTTGATTAAGCAATACCGTTCTACCGCTAAATAATCAGGAGCCGAGAAGACCATGCCAAAACGTACAGATATAAAAAGCATCCTGATCCTCGGTGCGGGCCCGATTGTTATCGGCCAGGCCTGTGAGTTTGACTACTCTGGCGCGCAGGCTTGTAAAGCGCTGCGTGAAGAGGGTTACCGCGTTATTCTGGTGAACTCCAACCCGGCCACCATCATGACCGACCCGGAAATGGCGGATGCAACCTACATCGAACCAATTCACTGGGAAGTGGTACGCAAAATCATCGAAAAAGAGCGTCCGGATGCGGTGCTGCCAACCATGGGCGGCCAGACCGCGCTGAACTGCGCGCTGGAGCTTGAGCGTCAGGGCGTACTGGAAGAGTTCGGCGTCACCATGATCGGCGCTACCGCCGATGCTATCGACAAGGCTGAAGACCGTCGTCGCTTCGACATTGCGATGAAAAAAATCGGTCTCGACACCGCTCGTTCCGGTATCGCGCACAATATGGAAGAAGCGCTGGCGGTTGCGGCAGACGTGGGTTATCCGTGCATCATTCGTCCATCCTTTACCATGGGCGGCACCGGCGGCGGCATCGCCTATAACCGCGAAGAGTTTGAAGAGATTTGCGAGCGCGGCCTGGATCTTTCCCCAACCAAAGAGCTGCTGATTGATGAGTCGCTGATTGGCTGGAAAGAGTACGAGATGGAAGTGGTGCGTGATAAGAACGACAACTGCATCATCGTCTGCTCTATCGAAAACTTCGACCCGATGGGGATTCATACCGGGGACTCCATCACCGTGGCACCAGCGCAAACGCTGACCGATAAAGAATACCAAATCATGCGTAACGCCTCGATGGCGGTACTGCGTGAAATCGGCGTGGAAACCGGCGGCTCAAACGTTCAGTTCTCCGTGAACCCAAAAACGGGCCGCCTGATTATTATCGAGATGAACCCGCGTGTGTCCCGTTCTTCAGCGCTGGCGTCTAAAGCTACGGGCTTCCCGATTGCTAAAGTTGCCGCGAAGCTGGCAGTCGGTTACACCCTTGATGAGCTGATGAACGACATCACAGGTGGCCGTACTCCGGCATCCTTCGAACCGTCCATCGACTATGTTGTGACGAAAATTCCTCGCTTTAACTTCGAGAAATTTGCTGGCGCAAATGACCGTCTGACCACCCAGATGAAATCCGTGGGTGAAGTCATGGCTATCGGTCGTACTCAGCAGGAATCACTGCAGAAAGCGCTGCGTGGCCTGGAAGTGGGCGCTACCGGCTTTGACCCGAAAGTCAGCCTGGATGACCCGGAAGCGCTGACCAAAATCCGCCGCGAGCTGAAAGACGCTGGCGCAGAGCGTATTTGGTATGTGGCTGACGCATTCCGCGCGGGCCTGTCCGTAGATGGCGTGTTCAATCTGACCAACATCGACCGCTGGTTCCTGGTGCAGATTGAAGAGCTGGTGCGTCTGGAAGAGCAGGTGGCTGAAGTGGGCATCACCGGCCTGAACCATGACTTCCTGCGTATGCTGAAGCGCAAAGGTTTTGCGGATGCACGCCTGGCTAAACTGGCTGGCGTGCGTGAAGCTGAAATTCGCAAACTGCGCGAGCAATATAACCTGCACCCTGTCTACAAACGCGTAGACACCTGTGCGGCAGAATTCGCTACCGACACCGCTTATATGTACTCCACGTATGAAGAAGAGTGTGAAGCGAACCCGAACCATGACCGTGACAAAATCATGGTGCTGGGCGGCGGACCAAACCGTATCGGTCAGGGCATCGAGTTCGACTATTGCTGCGTACACGCCTCGCTGGCGCTGCGTGAAGATGGTTACGAAACCATTATGGTTAACTGTAACCCGGAAACCGTGTCTACCGACTACGACACCTCCGACCGCCTCTACTTTGAGCCTGTCACCTTTGAAGACGTGCTGGAAATCGTCCGCGTTGAGAAACCAAAAGGTGTCATCGTACAGTACGGCGGCCAGACTCCGCTGAAACTGGCTCGTGCGCTGGAAGCGGCTGGTGTGCCGGTTATCGGTACCAGCCCGGATGCTATCGACCGTGCAGAAGACCGTGAGCGTTTCCAGCACGCCGTTGAGCGCCTGAAGCTGAAACAGCCTGCTAACGCCACCGTAACGGCTATCGAGCAGGCGGTAGAGAAAGCCGTCCAGATTGGTTATCCGCTGGTGGTTCGCCCTTCCTATGTGCTGGGCGGCCGCGCGATGGAAATCGTCTACGACGAAGCAGACCTTCGCCGTTACTTCCAGACCGCGGTTAGCGTTTCCAACGACGCGCCGGTGCTGCTTGACCGCTTCCTTGACGATGCGGTCGAAGTGGACGTGGATGCCATTTGCGACGGTGAAACCGTGCTGATTGGCGGCATCATGGAACACATCGAGCAGGCGGGCGTTCACTCCGGTGACTCGGCATGTTCTCTGCCGGCTTACACTTTGAGCCAGGAAATTCAGGATGTGATGCGCCAGCAGGTGCAGAAACTGGCCTTTGAGCTCCAGGTGCGTGGCCTGATGAACGTGCAGTTTGCGGTGAAGGACAACGAAGTTTACCTGATTGAAGTGAACCCACGTGCCGCGCGTACCGTGCCGTTCGTTTCTAAAGCGACGGGCGTGCCGCTGGCAAAAGTTGCCGCTCGCGTTATGGCAGGCAAAACGCTGGTTGAGCAGGGCGTCACCAAAGAAATCATCCCGCCTTATTACTCGGTGAAAGAAGTGGTGCTGCCGTTCAACAAATTCCCGGGCGTTGACCCGCTGTTAGGGCCAGAAATGCGCTCTACCGGGGAAGTGATGGGCGTGGGGCGTACTTTCGCAGAAGCTTTCTCTAAAGCGATGCTGGGCAGCCAGTCCACCATGCGTAAGCCAGGCCGCGCGCTTCTCTCCGTGCGTGAAGGTGACAAAGAGCGCGTAGTTGACCTGGCCGCGAAGCTGCTGAAACAGGGCTTCGAGCTGGATGCGACCCACGGTACAGCGATTGTGCTGGGCGAAGCGGGTATTAACCCACGCCTGGTGAACAAGGTGCATGAAGGGCGTCCGCACATTCAGGACCGTATCAAGAATGGCGAATACACCTACATTATCAACACCACCGCGGGCCGCCAGGCGATTGAAGACTCCAAGCTGATTCGCCGCAGCGCACTGCAGTACAAAGTGCATTATGACACCACGCTGAACGGGGGTTTCGCCACGGCGATGGCGCTGAATGCCGATGCTACCGAGAAGGTGATTTCGGTGCAGGAAATGCATGCCCAAATTAAGGGTTAAGCTTTCTTGTCCTGAAAGAATGTTCCGAAAATAACGCCAACGGCCTCTGAAAAGAGGCCGTTTTACTTTATACCCAGCGAGATAGTCTACAGTTAACCAGCACACAACTGAAAATGACTAAACACGCTGGGAGAACACCATGCAGAAACGAACTTTACTTGCTTCCCTCTTCACTGCCGCAGCGCTGCTGATCGTGGCGGGCTGCTCGTCCAATCAGGCAGTTAAAACCAGTGATGGCAAAACGATCGTCACCGACGGCAAACCGCAGGTTGATAAAGACACGGGCCTGGTGTCATACAAAAATGCCGAAACGGGTAAAACCGAGCAGATCAACCGCGATCAGGTGAAAGAGATGAGCGAGCTGGATAACTAGTTAAGAAATATCCAACAACACGCTCAGCAATATTGACTGTTAGCCTGTCGATTAACTGACTAAACTCACTGTCATTACAGGCAGTAGTGAAGACAGGCTTAACAATGATTCTTATAATTTATGCGCATCCCTATCCCCAGCATTCCCATGCCAACCGGCAAATGCTCGATCGAGCCAAAGCGCTTCCGGGGGTAGAGATTCGCTCCCTCTATGAACTTTATCCCGACTTTAATATCGACATTGCCGCTGAGCAGCAGGCGTTAAGCCGCGCTGATTTGGTTATCTGGCAGCATCCGATGCAGTGGTACAGCATGCCGCCGCTGATGAAATTGTGGATAGACAAAGTGCTTTCGCACGGCTGGGCATACGGCAAAGGCGGGAATGCCCTGCACGGTAAAGAAGTGATGTGGGCCGTGACAACCGGCGGCAGCGAAAAACATTTTGAACTGGGCGATCACCCTGGATTTGACGTTCTCGCCCAGCCTCTGCAGGCCACGGCGCTCTACTGCGGAATGCGGTGGCTGCCGGTCTTCGCGATTCATTTCACCTTTGTTTGCGATGAATTGACGCTTGCCCGCCAGGCGGATAACTATAAGCAACGCTTAATTGACTGGCAGGAGGCTCATCGTGGATAGCCACAGCTTAATTCAGGCATTGATTTACCTTGGTTCTGCCGCGCTGATCGTGCCTATCGCCGTGCGGCTCGGATTAGGTTCCGTTCTGGGCTACCTGATTGCCGGCTGCATTATTGGGCCATGGGGGCTGGGTCTGGTTACCGACGCCGAAACTATTCTGCACTTTGCTGAAATTGGCGTGGTGCTGATGCTCTTTGTTATCGGGCTTGAGCTTGATCCTCAGCGGCTATGGACGCTTCGCGCCTCGGTGTTTGGCGGCGGTTTTCTGCAAATGGCGGCCTGCGGGCTGGCGCTCGGCGCATTTTGTATCGTGATGGGGCTCAACTGGAAGATCGCCTTGCTTATTGGCCTGACGCTGGCGCTCTCATCCACCGCGATTGCTATGCAGGCGATGAACGAACGCAACCTGACCGTCACGCCGATGGGGCGAGGCGCGTTTGCCGTGCTGCTGTTCCAGGATATCGCGGCGATCCCTCTGGTGGCAATGATCCCGCTGCTGGCGAGCAGCGGCGGGACGATGACCTTTGCGACGTTTTTAATTTCCGCGCTTAAGGTAGCGGCGGCGCTGGCTCTGGTTGTACTGCTTGGGCGCTATGTCACCCGGCCAGTGCTGCGATTTGTGGCGCGCTCGGGGTTACGTGAAGTGTTCAGCGCCGTGGCGCTATTCCTGGTGTTTGGCTTTGGCCTGCTGCTTGAAGAGGCCGGGCTTTCGATGGCGATGGGGGCGTTTCTTGCCGGGGTGCTGTTAGCCAGCTCCGAATATCGTCACGCGCTGGAAAGCGATATTGAGCCGTTCAAGGGCCTGCTGCTGGGGCTGTTCTTTATCGGGGTTGGGATGTCTATCGACTTCGGGACTTTGCTCGACAACCCGCTGCGTATTCTCGTCCTGCTGGTCGGTTTCCTGGTCATCAAAACGCTGGTGCTCTGGCTGATCGCTAAGCCTTTAAAAGTGCCGCGTAAGCAGCGACGCTGGTTTGCCGTTTTGCTGGGGCAGGGAAGTGAATTTGCTTTTGTTATCTTCGGCGCGGCTCATATGGCTCAGGTGCTGGACGACGACTGGTCGAAGTCGCTGACGCTTGCCGTGGCGCTATCCATGGCGGCCACGCCTCTGTTGCTGGTGCTGCTGAACAGGCTCGAGAAAACGGGCAGCGAGCAGGCCGGAGAGGCCGACGAAATTGATGAAGAGCAGCCCCGGGTTATCATCGCGGGCTTCGGACGCTTTGGGCAGATTGCCGGTCGTCTGTTACTGAGCAGCGGAGTGAACGTGGTTATTCTGGATCACGATCCTGACCATATAGAGACGCTGCGAAAATTTGGCACCAAGGTCTTTTATGGGGACGCCACCCGCGTTGACCTGCTTGAGTCAGCCGGGGCCGCAGGCGCTGAAGTGCTGATTAACGCCATCGACGATCCTGAAGCCAGCATGCAGCTCACTGAACTGGCGAAGGAGCACTTCCCGCATCTGCAGATCCTTGCCCGCGCGCGCGATATTAATCACTACATCCGCCTGCGCCAGGCGGGAGTCGAGATGCCGGAACGTGAAACGTTCGAAAGCTCGCTGAAGATTGGCCGTCGTGCGCTGGAGGGATTGGGCGTCGGCAAATACGAAGCGCGCGAGCGGGCCGACCACTTCCGCCGTTTTAACCTGCAAATGCTTGAAGAAATGGTGCCGACTGATGATAAGACCGCCGAGCGCGCGGATGTCTTTAAGCGCAACAGCGCGATGCTGACAGAGGTTATTAACGAGGATCGTGCGCACCTGCACGTTATCCAACGTGATGGCTGGCAGGGAACAAAAGAGGGTCTTCACAGCGGTAAACTTTCCGATGAACCCCCGGTCAGGCCAGCAGAGTGAACTTGCTGAAAAATATTTACTTTTCCTTATAGTGAGCGGGGGTTAACGCTAACCCCTTGTTCCATATCCCGCAGTTGAAAATCAGGGCGCGATGGCCGCAGCAGAATAAAAAAAATTCTCGTTACGCCCATCGCCTGCTGTCGACGAAAGATTGCGCTTTCCGTATAGTGGCGGCAATTTTTTTCATCATCCTTAGGTTATATAAATGATCAGTCTGATTGCTGCTTTGGCGGTGGATCGCGTTATCGGCATGGAAAACGCCATGCCATGGGATTTGCCTGCCGACCTGGCCTGGTTCAAGCGCAATACGCTCAATAAACCTGTTGTTATGGGGCGCCTGACCTGGGAGTCTATTGGCCGCCCGCTGCCGGGACGTAAAAACATCGTTATTAGCAGCCAGGCCGGAAATGACGATCGCGTTGAGTGGGTGAAATCGGTGGAAGAGGCTATTAAAGCCTGCGGTGATGCCGAAGAAATCATGGTGATTGGCGGGGGACGCGTATACGAGCAGTTCCTGCCCAAGGCGCAGCGTCTTTACCTGACCCATATTGATGCGGAAGTGGAAGGGGACACGCATTTCCCGGATTACGATCCGGATGAGTGGCAGTCAACCTTCAGTGAATTCCACGATGCCGACGAGAATAACTCCCACGGTTATTGCTTCGAAATTCTGGAGCGTCGTTAAGTTTTACCCCTCTCTCGACAGAGAGAGGGGGAACTTCTAAGAGGCGGCAGCGGTTTGATCTTCGCCGCTATCCTGCTGACGATTTGAAGGCTGTACGAACCAGGCTTTATCTTCCCAGCGCAGGCAGGTTAGTTCTCCCCCCCAACAGCAACCCGTATCCAGCGCATAGATCCCTTCCGGCGTGCCTTTCCCTTCCAGCGATGCCCAGTGACCAAAAGCCACAGAATATTCGGCGGTAACGGGGCCAGGAATCGCAAACCAGGGCTTCAGCGGCGAAGGCGCTTTTTCCGGCGTGTCTTTGCAGTACATATCCAACTGGCCGTTAGGGAAGCAATAGCGCATGCGGGTGAGCGAGTTAGTGATGAAACGCAGGCGTGCCAGCCCGGAGAGATCGCTGGACCAGTTGTTGGGCATATCGCCATACATTGCATCCAGGAAAAGCGGGTAGCTGTCGCTGGAGAGAACGGCTTCGACATCACGCGCGCAGGCCAGCGCGGTATTGATATCCCACTGAGGCGTGATCCCCGCATGAGACATAACAAGCTTTTTCTCTTCATCCACCTGAATGAGCGGCTGACGACGAAGCCAATTGAGAAGCTCGTCGGCATCAGGCGCTTCCAGCAGTGGCGTAACGCGGTCTTTAGGTTTGTTGCGGCTGATGCCCGCAAAGACTGCTAAAAGATGCAGGTCATGGTTACCGAGTACCACTCGTACGCTGTCACCGAGACTGCGAACATAGCGCAGCACCTCCAGAGAAGCTGGCCCACGAGCCACCAGATCGCCCGTCAGCCACAGCGTATCTTCTTCAGGGTTGAAATTAACCTGCTGCAGCAACGCGATCAGTTCATCGTAGCAGCCGTGAACATCGCCAATCAGATATGTAGACATGGTATCAGTGAATAAAAGTTGGAATGGCCAGACGGAAAACGGGGATCTCGACCCTGAAGGCCTCTCCCTGCGCATCGACCATTTCATAATGGCCCTGCATGGTGCCGAGCGGCGTTTCGATAACCGCTCCGCTGGTGTACTGGTAGTCGTTGCCCGGTTCAATATGCGGCTGTTCGCCGACGACACCTTCGCCCTGAACCTCGGTTTCGCGGCCGTTGCCGTTGGTAATTAGCCAGTAACGGCCAAGTAGCTGAACTGCTGTTCGCCCCAGATTGCGAATAGTGACTGTGTACGCAAATACGAAACGCTCATCCTCAGGCGAGGACTGCGACTCAATATAAAAGCTTTGTACCTGCACGCATACGCGGGGCGAATCAAGCATAGTTTAGCTCTCCGACGGCTGTTGTGGGTTGTCAGCCAGATAGTTTGCAAGCTTACAGTACTGCTCAACGGAAATGTTTTCCGCACGCAGCGTCGCATCGACGCCCAGCTCCGCCAGCACGTCGGCACTGAACAGATGACCAAGGCTGTTACGGATAGTTTTACGACGCTTGTTAAAGGCTTCCGTGGTGATACGGCTCAGCACGCGCAGATCTTTCACCGGGTGCGGTAAAGTCGCGTGTGGTACCAGACGCACAACGGCAGAGTCCACTTTTGGTGCAGGCGTAAACGCCGTTGGCGGGACTTCAAGCACAGGAATAACGTTACAGTAGTACTGCGCCATCACCGACAGGCGGCCATAGGCTTTACTGTTTGGCCCGGCGACTAAGCGGTTAACCACCTCTTTTTGCAGCATGAAGTGCATGTCTGCAATGGCATCAGTATAGCTAAAGAGATGGAACATCAGCGGCGTAGAGATGTTATACGGCAGGTTACCGAAGACGCGCAACGGCTGGCCGATTTTCTGCGAAAGATCGCCGAAATCCATGGTCATGGCATCCTGCTGATAAATTGTCAGCTTGGGGGCCAGGAACGGGTGCGTTTGCAAACGTGCGGCAAGATCGCGGTCCAGTTCGATAACGGTCATTTTATCCATACGTTCACCCACAGGCTCGGTCAGTGCACCAAGGCCTGGACCAATTTCGACCATTGCCTGGCCTGGCTGTGGGTTAATTGCGGAGACAATACTGTCGATAACGAACTGGTCATTAAGGAAGTTTTGTCCAAAACGTTTGCGGGCAAGGTGGCCCTGGTGGACTCGAGTATTCATTGACTATTTACAATCATTTTAATGGCGAGATTAAGCGCCGTAATAAAACTGCCGACGTCGGCTTTTCCCTGGCCTGCCAGCTCAAGAGCCGTGCCGTGGTCAACCGAGGTACGGATAAAAGGTAACCCCAACGTGATATTTACCGCGCGGCCGAAGCCCTGATATTTCAACACGGGCAGACCCTGATCGTGATACATCGCCAGTACGGCGTCAGCACTATCGAGGTATTTAGGCTGGAATAGCGTATCTGCCGGTAACGGGCCAGAAAGGTGCATCCCCAGAGCGCGCATCTCATTTAACACCGGGATAATAGTGTCTATCTCTTCGGTGCCCATATGGCCACCTTCCCCGGCGTGTGGATTGAGACCGCAAACCAGTACATGCGGCTGCGGGATACCAAATTTGGTTTGCAGGTCATGATACAGGATGGTGACAATCTGGCGTAGTAAATCCGGCGTAATGGCGTCAGAAATTGCTTTCAGCGGCAGATGCGTTGTGGCCAGCGCAACGCGCAGCTCTTCCGTGGCCAGCATCATCACCACTTTTTCGCTGTGTGAGCGCTCTTCGAAGAACTCGGTGTGACCAATAAACGGAATCCCGGCATCGTTGATAATGCCTTTGTGTACCGGCCCGGTAATCAGCGCGGCGAATTCTCCGTTCAGGCAGCCATCGCATGCCCGAGCGAGCGTCTCGACGACGTAAGCACTGTTACGCACATCCAGTTGCCCTGGAATGACCGGCGCACGTAGCTCAACGGGCAGCACGGTTAACGTACCTGCAGCCTGTGGTTTTGCCGGTTGATTTGCCTCGAAAGGCTGGAGCGTCAGGGGGAGACCGAGCAGAGAGGCTCTGGCAAGTAGCAATTCTGGAGAAGCGCAGACGACCAGTTCAACGGGCCAGTCGCGTTGCGCTAACGCGACGACCAGGTCGGGACCAATCCCGGCGGGTTCGCCGGGAGTGATGGTCACACGAAAGATGTTAGCCATTGCTGCCTATGATTTTCACGTAAGCGCTGGCGCGCTGTTCCTGCATCCAGGTTTGCGCTTCTTCGGAGAACTTGCGGTTGAACAGCATGCGGTAGGCACGGTCTTTTTGCGCCGCATCGGTTCTGTCGACTTTACGCGTGTCCAGCAGTTCGATCAGGTGCCAGCCGAAGGAAGAGTGCACCGGGGCGCTCATCTGGCCTTTGTTCAGCTTCTGCAGTGCATCGCGGAAAGCAGGATCATAAATATCCGTTGCCGCCCAGCCCAGATCGCCACCCTGGTTCGCTGAACCTGGATCGTCCGAGAAGGATTTCGCTGCTGCGGCAAAGGTGGTTTTCCCGCTCTTAATGTCAGCGGCAATTTGCTCTAGTTTCTGGCGCGCCTGAGTATCGTTCATGATAGGCGACGTTTTCAGCAGAATGTGGCGGGCGTGAACTTCGGTCACAGAAATATTCTGGTTCTGACCGCGCATATCGTTAACTTTCAGGATGTGGAAACCAACGCCTGAACGAATAGGCCCGATAATGTCGCCCTTCTTCGCCGTGCTCAATGCCTGGGCAAAAATAGAAGGCAGTTCCTGGATGCGACCCCAACCCATTTGGCCGCCTTTCAGCGCCTGCTGGTCGGCAGAATAGCTGATCGCGAGCTTGCCGAAGTCTGCCCCGTTGCGTGCCTGATCGACAACGTTACGTGCCTGTTTTTCTGCGTCATCAACCTGAGCAGAGCTTGGGTTTTCTGGCAGGGCAATCAGGATGTGGCTCAGGTTCAGTTCGGTACTGCTGTCGTTCTGATTGCCTACCTGTTGTGCAAGGGCATCAACTTCCTGCGGCAGGATTGAGACGCGACGACGAACTTCATTGTTACGCACTTCCGAAATCGTCATCTCTTTACGGATCTGACTGCGGTAGGTGTTGTAGTTCACGCCATCATAGGCCAGACGGCTGCGCATCTGATCCATGGTCATGTTGTTCTGTTTTGCAATGTTGGCGATGGCCTGATCGAGTTCATCGTCGGTGATCTTCACGCCCATCTTCTGGCCCATCTGCAGGATGATTTGATCCATGATCAGACGTTCAATGATTTGATGGCGAAGCGTCGCGTCGTCAGGAAGCTGTTGCCCCGCGTCGCGTGAGTTCATTTTGACGGACTGCATTAAGCCGTCAACATCGCTTTCAAGGACTACGCCGTTATTGACTACGGCAGCTACTTTGTCGACAACCTGCGGGGCTGCAAAAGTTGTGTTCGCTACAAGTGCGACACCAAGAAGCAGCGTTCTCCAGTTCTTCATACTTTTTCCATTTTACTTAGCCGCAAAGCGGATTATTTAGAGAATTCGTCAAAGTGAATTACATCGAACTTTGGTATGGCAGAATGTTAGTACGCAGCATCTGCGGAATACCCAGGCCATAGTTGGAACTCAGGCCACGTAACTCGATGTTAAAGCCGATTACGTTATCGTATTTACTCATGTTATTTTCCCACCCGTTGATCTTACGCTCGACGCCAACACGAATGGCATAACAGCAAGAGCTGTACTGCACGGCGAACATAGAGTCAGCGGACTGTCGGGCATTGGTATCGTAGTAGTAGGCCCCGACAACGGACCAGCGATCCACGATTGGCCAACTGGCGACCATACCGACCTGCGAGATCCCTTCTCTATACTGATCGGCGGTAGAGTAAACTGTCGGCAGCGTAGCCTGAATATACTCCGGGCTGGCATAACGATAGGTCAACTGTGCCATACGATCGGCATCGCGACGGTACTCAATGGCGCCGCTGCCGTTCGCTACGCTACCCAGGCGAGCATCATACTGTACCCCGCCGCGCAGGCCCCAGCGATCTGTCATACGCCAGTAGGTGTCACCGGCCCAGACCATGGAGCCCGTTTTCTTATCTTTCTCCCAGTTAATGTTGTCATCCCCGGTACGGGACTGGGTGAAATAGTAGATTTGACCCGCGGATACGTTAAAACGTTCAACCGATGCGTCATCATAAACCCGGGAAGTTAAGCCCGTCGTGACCTGGTTTGCGGAAGCAATGCGGTCCAGGCCACCATAGGTGCGGTCGCGGAACAGGCCGCTGTAGTCGGACTGCAGCAGCGATGAGTCGTAGTTGTTGATAGCACTTTGGTTGCGATACGGCACGTACAGGTACTGAGCGCGTGGCTCAAGCGTCTGTGTCCAGCCGGCAACGGAGTCCATATCACGGTCAAAGATCAGCTTGCCGTCCATTTTAAACTGCGGCAGCGTGCGGTTGACGGTGTTTTCTAATGTGCTGTTGGCGTTAATCTTCTGCTTATATTCATCAAGATTACCTTGCTGATAATGGGTCATCATCAGCTTGGCTTCGGTGTTCAGGCTTGCCCAGCCGTTGGAGACAGGCAGGTTGATCACCGGTTCAAGGTGCAGACGCGTTGCATCAGGCATGTTGTCATTCACGTTAGTGAATTTCACCGCCTGGCCATAAATTCGGGTATCAAACGGGCCCACGTCATTCTGGTAGAAGTTGACGTCCAGCTGCGGCTCTGCACGGTAAGAGCTGGTGAATGTACCCAGCTGGTTGGCAAAGACCTGGAATTGTTTAGCGGACAGCGTCGCGTCAAAGTTCTGATTAGCGTAGCCGACGCTAAATTTTTGCGTGGCGTAGCCGTCGGTACTGTTACCATAGGGTGAGCTGAAGTCGTTGAAGTAGCGCGAGTCGCTGACCTTGGTGTAATCGACGTTGAAACGCCACACCTGGTCCATGACCCCGCTGTGGTTCCAGTAGAACAGCCAGCGGCGATCTTTTTCGCCCGGCGCAACGCCCTGCTCGTTTTTGTATTCGTCATCCGACGGGAGATAGTCAAACTCCATCAAGCCTGAACCTGCCTGGGTCAGGTAGCGGAATTCGTTCTGCCACTGGATACCGCCACGCTTATCAATATAGTGAGGCGTGATAGTGGCATCGAAGTTTGGCGCAATGTTCCAGTAATAGGGCAGCGCGAACTCAATGCCGCTGTTGGTGCTGTATTTAGCGCTGGGGATCAGGAAGCCCGAACGGCGTTTATCGCCAATAGGCAGCTGCAGGTAAGGGCTGTAGAACACCGGTACCGGGCCCAGTTTAAAGCGGGCGTTCCAAATCTCCGCCACTTCTTCCTGCCTGTCCTGAATCACTTCAGTACCAACCACGCTCCAGGTGTTGGAACCCGGCAGGCAGGAGGTGAACGTCCCGTTTTCGAGAATCGTGTAGCGGTTGTCGCCGCGCTGTTTCATGAGGTCTGCGGTACCGCGACCCTGGCGGCCAACCATCTGGTAATTACCGTCCCAGACGTTAGTATCTTTGGTGTTTAAATTTGACCAGGCTTTAGGACCTTTCAGGATGACCTGATTGTCGTCGTAATGCACATTACCTAAGGCATCTACGGTGCGGACGGGATCCGTTTGACCTTCGACCAGCTTCTGGTGAAGCTGAACTTCGTCTGACTGCAGGCGGCTGTTACCCTGCTGAACGTCAACATTCCCGGTAAAAACGGCATTGTCCGGGTAGTCACCTTTGGCGTGATCGGCCTGGATTGTTACCGGCTGGCTATTGCCGTCGTCCTTAACCAATGGACGATTGTAGCTTGGGATACCCAGCATACACTGCGAGGCAAGGTCGGCAGCCATACCTTGTTGGCTATAAAGGGCTGAACCAATCAGTGTGGCCAGCAAGGTGGGAATACGTTTTTTCATACGTGTTATTTGTTGTTCCGTCATCAGGGTATAGCGAAGGCAAACGGTCAGAGACTAACGTACTCATCACCACAGCGCTAGTGTTAATCCAGCCCATTAGCAGTATGCCGTTAGGCAGCGCTATCAATGGCGGGTATGATAAAGCAAATTCTAGACGACAGCATGATGATTTGGGGAGTATATGCAGTATTGGGGAAAAGTACTCGGTGTTGCTTTGGGGTTAATCTCAGGCGGCGGCTTTTGGGGGGTGGTGATAGGTTTTCTTATCGGTCATATGTTTGATAAGGCACGCAGCCGTCGCGGGGCCTGGTTTGCTAACCAACAGCAGCGTCAGGCGATCTTTTTTTCTACCACTTTTGAAGTGATGGGGCACCTCACCAAATCGAAAGGTCGGGTAACGGAAGCTGATATTCAAATAGCGTCTTTATTGATGGACCGAATGCAGCTTCATGGTGAGGCGCGCGCCGCCGCTCAGCGAGCATTTCGCGCGGGGAAAGAAAATAACTATCCGCTCAGAGAAAAGATGGGGCAGATGCGAAGCGTCTGTTTTGGCCGTTCTGACTTAATTCGGATGTTTCTGGAAATACAAATCCAGGCTGCGTTTGCGGATGGCTCGCTGCACCCAAATGAGCGTCAGGTGCTGTATGTGATTGCCGAAGAACTGGGGATCTCGCGTGCCCAGTTCGACCAGTTCTTGCGCATGATGGAAGGCGGCCAGCAGTTCGGTGGTGGCCAATACCAGCAATCGCAAGGCGGCTTCGCGCAGCAACAAAGAGGCCCGACGCTGGAAGATGCCTGCAAGGTGCTTGGGGTAAAAAGCAGCGATGAGCCAACGGTTATCAAGCGCGCGTACCGTAAGTTAATGAGTGAGCACCATCCTGACAAGCTGGTGGCAAAAGGCCTGCCGCCGGAAATGATGCAGATGGCGAAGCAAAAGGCCCAGGAGATTCAGGGCGCTTACGATCTGATTAAAACCGCAAAAGGGTTTAAGTAGAAAAAGGCCTCTCAGTTGAGAGGCCTTTTTTAGAAGTCCGCCGGCGCTTTAAACGTCATTGGCGTACCGTAGCTCGGGTGCGTGATGGTGAGCATCTCGGCATGGAGCTGAAGACGCGGCGCCATGGCAAGCGCTTCTGGCGTCGCGTAGAAGCGGTCCCCGAGAATCGGGTGCCCCAGCGCCTGCATATGCACGCGAAGCTGGTGCGAACGCCCGGTAATCGGCATGAGCTGTACACGAGCGGTATTGTCCGCCGCGTATTCCAGCACCTGATATCCAGTCTGCGCAGATTTCCCTGTCTCGTAGCATACCTTCTGCTTTGGTCTGTTAGGCCAGTCGCAAATCAGCGGTAGATCCACCAAACCTTCTTCCGGCTGTGGATGTCCCCAAACGCGAGCCACATACTGCTTTTTCGGCTCGCGTTCACGGAACTGGCGCTTTAGCTCGCGCTCTGCCGCTTTGGTCAGCGCCACCACGATCACGCCGCTGGTTGCCATATCAAGTCGATGGACCGATTCCGCCAGCGGAAAGTCGCGCTGAATGCGCGTCATCACGCTGTCTTTGTGCTCGTCAAGACGTCCCGGAACGGACAGCAGGCCGCTGGGCTTGTTAACCACCATGATGTGCTCATCCTGGTACAGGATAACCAGCCAGGGATCGAGAGGCGGATTGTAGGGTTCCATCAGCATTTACTCTGCATCCTTCAAGCTGCAGCCGCGTTGGCTGCTCTCACTTATCCCAGTCACTGACTTTAGTCAGCTCCTGGGAATTCTCTCTTTTGCCGCCTTGCTGCAACTCGAATGATTTGAGTAAAGCGACGCATATTTACTGGTGCGTCACAACGATCAAACGCAGGGCATCAAGACGCCAGTTAGCCTGGCTCAACGCTTCCATCACCTGCTGGCGATTGGTTTCGATAGCCGCAAGCTCGTCGTCACGAATGTTTGGGTTAACGGCTTTCAACGCTTCCAGACGGGACAGCTCAGCGCTCAGCTTCTCATCGGCTTCTTCACGAGCTGCGTCGATCAGCGCCTGTGCCGCATCGGCAACTTTTTCTTCCGCCACCTGCAGAATAGCGTGCACGTCGGACTGCACCGCATTCACCAGTTTGCTGCCGGTATGACGGTTAACCGCGCTGAGCTGGCGGTTGAAGCTTTCAAACTCCACCTGCGCCGCGAGGTTGGTGCCGTTTTTATCCACCAGCATGCGCACCGGCGTCGGCGGCAGGAAGCGGTTGAGCTGCAGCTGTTTAGGCGCTTTGGCCTCTACAACGTACACCAGCTCCAGCAGCAGCGTGCCCACCGGCAGCGCTTTGTTTTTCAGCAGAGACAGGGCACAGCTACCGGTATCGCCTGACAGGATCAAATCCAGGCCGTTGCGGATGATCGGGTGTTCCCAGGTCACAAACTGCGCGTCTTCGCGGGACAAGGCGACGTCACGCTCGAAGGTGATTGTGCAGCCGTCTTCCGGCAGGCCCGGGAAGTCAGGGACCAGCATATGGTCGGACGGAGTAATGACGACCATGTTGTCGCCGCGATCGTCCTGGTTAATGCCGACGATATCAAACAGGTTCATGGCAAAGCTAACGAGGTTAGTGTCGTTATCTTGCTCGGAAATGGCTTCTGCCAGCGCCTGCGCTTTTTCACCGCCGTTGGAATGAATTTCCAGCAGACGGTCGCGGCCCTGCTCAAGCTGTTGCTTCAGGGCATCGTGCTGCTCGCGGCACTGCTTGATCAGCGCGTCAAAGCCTTCGGTATTTTCCGGGGCGGCGAGATATTCGATCAGCTGCGGATAGACGCTGTCATAAATGGTGCGGCCGGTCGGGCAGGTATGCTCGAAGGCGTCCAGACCGGCGTGGTACCAGTCCACCAGGACCGACTGAGCGGTTTTTTCCAGGTACGGAACGTGGATCTGGATGTCGTGCGCCTGGCCAATACGGTCGAGACGGCCAATACGCTGCTCCAGCAGGTCCGGGTTAAACGGCAGGTCAAACATCACCAGCTGACTGGCGAACTGGAAATTACGGCCTTCTGAGCCAATCTCGGAGCACAGCAGCACCTGAGCGCCGGTATCTTCTTCCGCAAACCAGGCTGCAGCGCGGTCGCGTTCGATGATGGACATGCCTTCATGGAAGACGGCGGCGCGGATGCCTTCGCGCTCACGCAGAACCTGCTCAAGCTGAAGTGCCGTCGCGGCCTTGGCGCAGATCACCAGCACTTTCTGCGAACGGTGGCTGGTCAGGTAACCCATCAGCCATTCAACGCGTGGGTCAAAGTTCCACCAGGTGCCGGTGTCGCCTTCGAATTCCTGATAAATCTGCTCCGGGTACAGCATGTCGCGGGCGCGATCTTCCACGGACTTACGCGCGGCCATAATACCGGAGACTTTAATCGCCGTCTGGTACTGGGTTGGCAGCGGCAGGCGAATGGTGTGCAGTTCGCGTTTCGGGAAACCTTTCACGCCGTTACGGGTGTTACGGAACAGCACGCGGCTGGTGCCGTGTCTGTCCATCAGCATGGAAACCAACTCCTGGCGCGCGGCTTCACTGCCTTCGCGATCGCTGTTGGCGGTTTGCAGCAGTGGCTCGATATCCTGCTCGCCAATCAGCTCACCCATGGTATTCAGCTGCTCATCGGTCAGGCGATCTCCTGCCAGCAGCAAGGCGACGGCGTCTGCAACCGGGCGGTAATTCTGCTGCTCGGCGACGAACATGGCGAAATCATGGAAGCGATTTGGGTCCAGCAGGCGTAAGCGCGCGAAGTGGCTTTCCATGCCCAGCTGTTCAGGCGTGGCGGTCAGCAACAGGACGCCAGGAACATGTTCGGCCAGCTGTTCAATGGCCTGGTATTCACGGCTGGGCGCATCTTCGCTCCACACCAGATGGTGAGCTTCATCGACAACCAGCAGATCCCACTCCGCTTCGCAGAGGTTTTCCAGGCGCTGTTTATTGCGGCGCACGAAGTCCAGCGAGCAAATGACCAATTGTTCGGTATCAAACGGGTTGCTGCTGTCGTGCTGGGCTTCCGCGTAACGTTCATCGTCAAACAGCGCGAAGCGCAGGTTAAAGCGGCGCAGCATTTCGACCAGCCACTGATGCTGCAGTGTTTCCGGCACCACAATCAGCACGCGCTCGGCGCTACCGGCCAGCAGTTGCTGGTGGATGATCATCCCGGCTTCAATGGTTTTACCCAGGCCAACCTCATCCGCGAGCAATACGCGTGGCGCATGGCGGCGGCCAACATCATGAGCGATGTTTAGCTGGTGAGGGATCAGGCTGGTGCGCATCCCGCGCAGGCCACTCCAAATCTGGCGCGACTGTTCGCTCTGATATTTGCGGGCGCGGAAACGCAGCGCAAAGCGGTCCATACGGTCGATTTGCCCGGCGAACAGGCGATCCTGTGGTTTGCTGAAGACCAATTTGCTGTCGAGAAACACTTCGCGCAGCAGGACGTCAGACTCTTCGGTATCGAGACGGGTGCCGAGGTAGGCGAGTAAACCCTTTTCTTCCTTAACTTCATCAACTTTCAGCTGCCAGCCTTCATGGCTGGTAATCACATCGCCTGGGTTAAACATCACGCGGGTGATCGGGGAGTCATTTCTGGCGTACAGACGATTTTCACCCGTTGCCGGGAAGAGCAGGGTAACCATACGCGCATCCAGCGCCACCACGGTTCCCAGTCCCAGTTCGCTTTCGGTATCGCTGATCCAACGTTGACCAAGTGTAAAAGGCATAAGTTTTCGGCTCTATTTCAGTGACTTAAATTTGCAGGCAATAGCATGGCAACCGCGCACAGGCGGCGCAGTTGTTTAAAATTGGGTCTAAGGATTCGAAGAAAGGGCGCTATGGTACTGGATGGCAACGGATTCGTCACGCACTCGTCATGCTTCAAATTACGGCGACGCTGGCTGCACGCTCTTAGCGCCTCGCCGTAAGCTGAGTTATGTAGAGGGTTTTTAAAATAGCCCCATCTGCCCCGTCATCAGTGTAGCAAAGTCGTCCTCAAGGAAGGGCAAAATCCCCTCGGCAACGGGCTGCAGCTGGCGAGTCAGGTAGTGGTCATAATCCAGCGGAGATTGCTGATAATCAACCGGCTCCGGGCCGCTCAGGGTCATGACATATTTTATCGTGCCGCGATTCTGGTATTGCGCCGGCCTGCCCAGACGTTGGTTATGTTCATCGGCAAGCCTGGCCGCACGAACGTGAGGCGGCACGTTTTTCTGGTACTCGCTTAACGGGCGGCGCAGGCGTTTGCGATAGATCAGCTGTGAATCCAGCTCGCCCGACATCAGGCTGGCAATGGTCTCACGGATGTAGTCCTGATAGGGCTCGCCGCGGAAAATTCGCCAATAGAGCGTTTGCTGGAACTGTTGGGCGAGTGGCGTCCAGTCGGTGCGCACTGTTTCAAGCCCTTTAAATACCATGCGCTGTTCGTCGCCCTCCTGAATAAGCCCGGCGTAGCGCTTTTTGCTGCCCTGGTCCGTCCCCCGAATGGTAGGCATCAGGAAGCGGCAGAAGTGCGTTTCGTACTCCAGCTCCAGGGCGCAGTCGAGATTCAGCGTGGTTTTCAGATGCCGTTGCCACCAGGTGTTGACGTACTCGACCAGCTTCCTGCCAATCTGTGCGGCGTCCTGTTCGCTGTGGGCCTGTTTCAGCCAGACAAAGGTTGAATCCGTATCGCCGTAGATAACGTCATAGCCCTGGGATTCAATCAGCGCTTTTGTCTGGCGCATGATCTCGTGACCGCGCATGGTGATCGACGAAGCAAGGCGGGGATCGAAAAAGCGACAGGCACTGGTACCCAGTACGCCGTAAAACGCATTCATGATGATCTTGAGCGCCTGGGAGAGCGGCTTGTTGCCGTGGCGTTTTGCCTCTTCCCGGCCATGCCAGATCTGGCTCACGATCTCGGGCAGGCAGTGTTTGTCGCGGGAGAACCAGCCGCCAATAAACCCTTCCACGGAGTGCGTCACGTCCGGCTGGGTTGTACCTTCGACGAGGCCGACCGGATCGATTAAGAAGGTACGGATAATCGACGGATACAGGCTTTTATAATCGAGCACCAGCACCGAGTCATAGAGTCCAGGACTGGAATCCATCACATAGCCGCCGGGGCTTGCCTGCGGCGGAACCTCGCCCAGATTGGGGGCGACATAGCCTGCACGATGCATACGCGGGAAATAAAGGTGGCTGAAAGCCGCTACCGAGCCGCCATGTTTATCCAGCGGGAGCCCGTTGACCGTCGCCCGCTCCAGCAGGAAAGGCATCAGCTCAGTCTTGTGGAAAATACGCGTGACCAGCTCGCAGTCTTTGAGGTTATAGGTAGCCAGCGCGGGTTTGTCTTCGGCAAAGCGGCGGTCGATCTCATCCATACGATCCCAGGGATTATCAATCGACTTCCCTTCACCCAGAAGTTCACGGGAGACCGTTTCCAGCGAAAACGAAGAGAAATTCCAGAACGCCGATTTTAGCGCTTCGATGCCGTCGATAATCACCCGGCCCGCAAGTTGGGCAAAGAAAACGCCCTGCTTAAAGCCGTGCTCACGCCATTCTAGCGTGCTGTTGCCGCGGCCCAGACGGAGCGGAACCTGGTAGCGTTCGGCCATTTTTTGCAGCACGCGCAGGTCAAACTGCACGACGTTCCAGCCGATCAGGACGTCGGGATCGTGCTCGGCAAACCAGCTATTCAGCTTCTCCAGCAGCAAAGGGCGGCTGGCGACATATTCCAGCGTAAAGTCCAGGCCCTCAGCATCGCCGTTTTCAGGCCCCAGCATATAGACGTGACGCTGCCCGCAGCCTTCAAGGCCGATGCAGTACAGCTCCCCGTGTCGATTCGTTTCGATATCCAGAGAGACCCATTTCAACGGCGGGCGGTATTCTGGAGCAGGTTTCAGGCGGGTATCCAGCAGTACATCTCCCTGAGGGTATCCGCTAAACCAGACCGGCGCGGTAATAAAGCGTTCCATCAGGAAGCGCTCCGGAGGGCGAATATACGCCTCATAGACCGTCACGCCGCCGTCGCGGAGCAGTTTCTCCAGCCGCATTAACTGGCGGTGCTGCTGGCAATACAGGCCCGCTACCGGCTGGTGATGGAAGTCTTTGAGTTCAAGCGGCGTAAGGCGGAATTGGTTTTCACCGGCTAGCAAACGCTGCGCCTGGGCTAACTGCGCCTGGGGAATAAAAGCGACGGATTCCTGCGGCGGCAGGCGCACCTTAAGCGGGCCATCGTCCGTGGCCAGCCAGAAATCGACTTCGGTACCGCGCGGGGTGTCTCGCCAGTGCCTGGTCAGCAGAAACCCCTGACGAGCTTGAGACACGCTGCATTCTCTCTCAGGAAAAGTGTTTCGATTATAGCGCAAACAACCGTTAGTTACTGCATTTATATACAGTGTTGTTGGCCGGGTGTGCGAATTGTCCGGAACTTTACCGTCTATTCTTTATTCATAGAAATGAGACCTTGACGCCTGTCACGTTAATTCTGGAGAATCGCCCGCTCGCTCATCGACGGAAAGCTTATGGAAGCCTTACTGGAACACTTTATTACACAGTCAGTTGCATATTCGCTTATCGCGGTGATGCTGGTGGCCTTTTTTGAGTCGCTGGCGCTGGTGGGACTGATCCTGCCGGGCACGGTAATGATGGCCGGACTGGGGGCGCTGATCGGCAGTGGCCAGGTGAATTTCTATTATGCCTGGGGCGCCGGGATCGTCGGCTGTCTGCTGGGGGACTGGATCTCGTTCTGGCTTGGGCAGCGTTTCAAAGGGCCGCTGCACCGCTGGTCATTTATGAAGAAGAATAAAGCTCTGCTGGATAAAACCGAACACGCGCTGCATCAGCACAGCATGTTTACGATCCTGGTGGGGCGCTTTGTTGGCCCTACGCGCCCGCTGGTGCCGATGGTTGCTGGGATGCTGGATTTACCGCTGGCGAAGTTTTTGCTGCCGAATATCATCGGCTGCCTGCTCTGGCCGCCGCTCTATTTTCTGCCGGGGATCCTTGCCGGAGCGGCCATAGATATTCCTGCGGACATGAAAAGCGCCAGCTTCAAGTGGCTGCTTTTGGCGGTGGCTTTACTGCTTTGGCTGGCTGCATGGCTGTGCTGGCGTTGGTATCGCAGCGGTAAGCGTGGCTCAGATCGCCTGGCCCGCTATCTACCGCAGGCCCGACTCAACTGGCTGGCTCCGTTGATGCTGGTGGCGGGCATTGGCAGTTTTGCCGCCTTGCTGCAGCATCCCTTGATGCCGGTGTACTGGGATATCCTGCGGAAGGTGCTGTCGCACTAAGTGCAGATTCCCAACAGCGCGGAGGCGCTTGCCTCGCCGCTGAGCAACCTGCCCGTTTCGCCGTCCCATGCAATGCGCCCGTCTTTTATCACGATGCTACGGCTGGCGATGCGGGCGGCATCTTCAATACTGTGAGAGACCATCAGCAGCGCCAGCCGTTGCTCCCGGCACAGCTCGTCGAGCAGCTGTAGCATCTCTTTGCGCAGCGCCGGATCAAGCGCCGAGAAAGGTTCGTCCAGCAGTAAAACGGGCTGCTGACGAACCAGGCAGCGGGCCAGGGCGACGCGCTGCCGCTGGCCGCCGGAAAGCTGAGACGGCAGACGGTCCAGCATGTCAGTTAACCCCACGCGTGCCGTTATTTCCTGCAACCGCAGCTTCTGGGCTTCATTAAGTTTCATTCCCGGATGCATGCCCAGGGCGATATTTTGCCGGACGGTCAAATGGCTAAACAGATTATTTTCCTGGAAAAGCATGGAAACCGGGCGAGCTGAAGGCGGTGTCCGGGTGTGATCCACGCCGTCGATGACGATGTTGCCGCTGGCAGGCTGCAGGAACCCGGCGACCAGGCTCAGTAACGTACTTTTCCCCGCCCCGCTTGGCCCCAGGATGGCGATTCGTTCCCCCGCCGCAACCTTCAGGGAAAAGCGCATGGGTAAGTGCTGATACAGCCAGGTTACATCAGTCAGAGTTAGCATCTTGCCCCGGAAGTTTTTCAATCAAGGTAAACAGCATAAAACAAAGCAGCAGTAGAAGTAGCGCTGTGACAGCGCCTTCCTGGCTGCGGTAAGAGCCGATCTGCTGATACAGCCAGAAGGGCAGCGTGCGGAAATCTTCATTGCCGAACAGCGCCACCACGCCGAAATCGCCAATCGACAGGACGCAGGCAAAGGCCAGCGCCTGGGCTATCGGGCGTTTCAGCGCTTTTAGCTCAATAAATCGCAGGCGATTAAAGCCGCTGATATCCAGCGACTGGCAAAGCTGAGTGTAGCGTTCTGCCACGTCTCGCATGGGGTTTTCGAGCACCTTTAAGGCGTAAGGAATCGCCATCAGCGCATTGGTAAAAATAACAATAGCGTCGGCGGATTGCGGCAGGCCCACGGTATTGTTTAGCAGCAAGAAGAAGCCGGTGGCGAGGACGATGCCCGGCATCGCCAGAATCAACATGCCGCTAAGTTCAATGGCCTGCCCGGCGAAGCGTTGGTTACGCAGCCGAAGTTCACGCGAACTCCAGAGCAGCATCAGCGTCAGCGTCACGCTGACAAGCCCGGCGGCAATGGCAATTCTCAGTGAAGTGCAGAGCGCGTTCCAGAGCGCTGGCTGCCGCAGCACGCTGCCCATGCTGCCGTTAATCCCATCGACCATCACCGCTAGCAGCGGTGGGAGAAGCAGCAGCAGGGCGAGCACAATAAGCAGGCCATCACTAAGTTTTCGGCGCAGAGAATCCTGTGGATCGCGCCAGCCCTGAAGCTGGCTGACGCCGACGGGAATCGCCTTGCTTAACTTCTGACTCAATAACACCAGGCCAAGGCAGCACGCCATTTGCAGCAGAGCCAGCAATGCCGCTTTGGCGGGATCGTAGTCGTAGCTTAATGCCTGAAAAATGGCCAGCTCGATGGTGGTTGCCTGCGGGCCGCCGCCCAGAGAAAGCACGGTGGCGAAGCTGGCGAAGCAAAGCATAAAAATCAGGGCGCCAACCGGGAGTAGCTGGCGGCGCAGCCAGGGCCACTCGACGAAACGGAAGAAATGCCAGCCCTGCATCCCCAGCTGTGCCGCCAGCTGACGCTGTTCCGAAGGGATATTGTTCAGCGCCTGCAGCAGAAGACGGGTCGCCATCGGCATATTAAAGAAGACGTGCGCCAGCAGAATGCCCTGCAGGCCATAAGGGGAAAAGTGCCATTCAACGCCCAGCCAGCCGCAGAGCGTGGCCAGCCAGCCTTCTCGCCCATAAACGGAAAGAATACCGAAAACGGCGACCAGCACCGGCAGCACCAGCGTCATGGCGCACAGCCTCAGCAGCGCCAGTCGGCCAGGAAAGCGGCGGCGGTAGAGCGCACGGGCTAAAAAGATGGCCGGGAAAACGGAAAGTGCGGCGGAAAGAAAGGCCTGCCAGAAGGAAAAGCGCAGGACGTGCCAAAGATAGTCGTCCCGCAATATGGCAAAGACATCCGTCTGCGGAGCGTTAAGCCACAGCGCCAGAAAAGCCGCCAGGGCTACCGCCACGACCAGCGTTGCGGCAAAGAGCCCTGGATACAGCCAGCCTGGTATTAGCGGCTGACGGCGCGTTGCCATTCATTGATCCATTCTGCGCGCTGGGTGGCCACCTGCTGAGGGAGAAATTCCAGTGTGGTTTGCGGCTTCACCAGGCTGTCGAAGCCAGCAGGTAATGCCACGTTGGTCACCGGATACATCCAGTTGCCGGTAGCAATGGTGTTCTGGAAACCTGGCGTGGTGATGAATTTGATAAATTTCTCGGCGAGTTCAGGCTGCTTGCTGTTCGCCAGTCGGCCCGCAACTTCAACCTGCAGGTAATGCCCTTCGCTAAAGTTCGCGGCGGCGTAGTTGTCTTTCTTCTCTTCGATGATGTGGTAGGCCGGGGAGGTGGTGTAGCTCAGTACCAGGTCGGCTTCCCCTTTCAGGAACAAGCCGTAAGCTTCGCTCCAGCCTTTGGTGACGGTGACGGTTTTTTTCGCCAGCTTTTGCCAGGCTTCCGGGGCTTTATTGCCGTACACTTTTTGCATCCACAGCAGCAGGCCAAGCCCTGGAGTGCTGGTGCGCGGATCTTCGTAAATGACCTTCCATTTTTGATCGCTTTCAACCAGCTCTTTCAGGCTTTTTGGCGGGTTTTTTAGCTTGTTCTTGTCGTATACGAAAGCAAAGTAGCCGTAATCGTAAGGCACGAAGGTGCTGTTCTTCCAGCCGCCTGGCACCTGAAGGACGCCGCTTTCTATATTAGAAGGCGCAAACAGTTTGGTTTGCGTGGCGGCCTCTACCAGGTTGTTGTCCAGCCCCAGCACGACATCCGCTTTGCTGTTCTTGCCTTCCATGCGCACGCGGTTCAGCAGAGAAACGCCGTCTTCCAGCGCCACAAATTTCAGCTCGCAGTTACAGTCGGCCTCAAAGGCTTTTTTCACCGCCGGGCCAGGGCCCCAGTCGGCGGCGAACGAGTCGTAGGTGTAAACGGTTAATACAGGTTTAGCGAAAACGGGCATGGCGGCCAGCGCCAGCAGCGGCAGAAATTTTTTGAACACTTTGCACCTCAGTAAAAGGGGGCAAAGGAATTGAGTTGAGTGTCTCAAATCCCTTCGCCGGCGTTATCCGGATCAGGTTCGACGGGTATTATCTCAGCGCGGACAAACTGTCCTGGCACCCCGTTGAGCAGGGAGGATTCTACTGATTTCCTTTGGGTTACGGAAGTCATGTTACGAAAGCGTTATGGGCCCGGTGGGGCAAACCAGGCAGATTTGAAATCAAACCAGCCTAGCGTGTTCATCCTCACCCCACGCATACTGCGCTGGCCTTCAATGCGCAACCAGTGGTGAATCAATGGGATAACGTCATTGCGCTCCAGCATTTGCTTGCACCACTCAGGCAGGGCCAGCGTTTTGCTGTGCCAGCGACGGGCATCGCCCTGCCAGTCGCCAGGGATGCATTTTTGAATCAGCGGGACTTCGTAAAGCTGGGCAAACAGAGAGTATTCCAGCGGCATGGTGAAGTTCACGCTGTTCAGCCAGATGTCGCTTTCGGCCTCGCCCTGATGCCACTCAGCATAGTCTATCTCCTGCACAACCAGCTTCACGCCCTGCTCTGCCAGTAATTCGGTCATGATGCTACTGATCACCCGGTGCTCTACGTGGTCGCGGTAGTAGGTGAGCGTTATGCTCTCCAGGCCGGCAGGTTTAGGGAGCAACGGCCCTGGCCTCGAATGGTGCCAGCGGGGGAGCAAACCATAAGCCGGGAACCAGTACTGCTGATACTGCTCTGTAGCGCGGTATATAAGGTTAACCGGGGAGAGAATATGCCCAATCCACTGGCGCACGCTTTCGTCAACGCCAAGGCTGGATCGGCTGTCGAACAGCAGATAGTAGCAACCTTCTTCCGGGCGGCTTTCCACGGCTTTTTCGCTGTCCGGCATGCCCTGGAGCTGCACGCCGCAACTGGACTCCTCGCCAACTTCCGGCAGTACCCAAAAGTTGACCTCGTCAATGAGCGCCCGGAAGCCAAAGTAATCATCAAAGGCGTGGATCTTCAACTGGTTGCGGTTGTTCCGAGCCACGGAATAGGGGCCCGTGCCGATGGGCTGGCTGGCGAAATTTGTCATCGTTGTCCATTCGCGCGGCAGGATCATGGCGTTCACGCTGCCCAACAGCCACGGCAGCCAGTCATCAGGCTGACTAAGGTGGATATCCAGTGTCCAGATAGTCGGCGAGGTGATTTGCGTGATATGGGCAAAAAGCGGCAGAGCGTTGATGCGCTGCAGGGAAGAGATGATATCGAGCATGTCCAGCTCGCGACCGTGATGGAAATGGATGCCTGGGCGCAGGAAGAAGCGCCAGCGTAAAGGGGAAATTTGCTGCCAGTGGTGAGCAATGTCCGCTTCGAGTTCCCCATTTTCCTCATTTATTCGCGTCAGGCCGCTAAAAATCTGGCGGGCGATGTGGGTTTCGGAGCGCCTAAGCGCCGAGCCGGGCAGCAGATTTAGCAGCGGGCGATAGTAAAGGACACGCAGAATGTGTCGACCCTGGCGAAAGCTGCGGCCAAGATGAGAAATCAGCATCTGGCGGACAGCGGCTTTGTCGCCGACGATTTGAACCAGCTGATCGATGCGATCCTGCTCCAGCAGATCTTCCGCCCGCTGCTGCTGAAGGGCCAGCCCGGTATAGAGGAAAGTGAGCTGCGAGCGCTTGCCTCGTCCGGCTTCCGCCTGCCAGCTAAGCCAGCCTTTTTCCTGCATCGCATTAAGCAGCGTACGCATATGGCGGCGGGAACAGCTCAGCAAATCCGCTAAATCATTGAGCGTGGTTTCCTGAGGTTTGCCTTCGCAGCATTGCCACAGGCGGATGAATTGTTGTTGCAGGCGTGACGAAGACATAAAAGAGGAACTCCTGGCGGAAACTCATCAATTTAACTCTCCCTATATTACGTCAATAATGATTCCCGATGAAGCGAGGAGGTGTTTATGAAGCGGTCATCACCTGCGAAGTTTTTCCAACAGTACTTTGCCGCAACACAGTTTGTTTGCTCTGGATGGCTGGCTCGCCTGACGGTGGAGCAAAGACTAAGGATGCTCGAAGACTTGATGCAGTGGGAGGTTACAACCCCGATGCCCGAGAACGCCAACGCGCCGACTCATGTGTGACTGAGTATTGGTGCTTTTCACCGGCCAGCAGCTGTTTACTGCTGGCTTTTTTCGTTTAATCTTTATGCATTTAACAAATACCTCTGATTACATCTCCTTTTAAGGACATTCCATGCTCTGGTTTTTGACCCGCGCACGCCGTTTTAACCCTGTTTACGCTGCCTTCATGGCCGTCTCTTTTATGATTGGCGTGGCCGGGGCTTTGCAGGCACCGACGCTTAGCCTTTTTTTAACTCGAGAAGTCGAAGTGAGGCCGTTTTGGGTCGGCCTGTTTTACACCGTTAACGCGATTGCCGGGATTGGCGTCAGTTTGCTGTTGGCCAAAAGGTCGGACAGTCGGGGCGACCGGCGAAAACTGATTATGGTTTGCTGCGCGATGGCGGTGGCAAACTGCGTTCTGTTTGCCTTTAATCGTCATTATCTGACGCTGATTACGCTTGGCGTGATGTTTGCCTCAATAGCCAATACCGCCATGCCGCAGATTTTTGCCCTGGCGCGTGAGTACGCCGACCGTTCTGCCCGCGAAGTGGTGATGTTCAGCTCGATCATGCGGGCGCAGCTTTCTCTGGCGTGGGTTATCGGGCCGCCACTCTCTTTTATGCTGGCGCTGAAATATGGCTTTACCACGATGTTTCTTATCGCTGCCGGGATATTCGTTATTTCACTCGCGCTGATTATTTTCGCGCTGCCGTCCGTGCCGAGAGTTGAGCAGCCCGCAGAGGTGGCAATAACGCAGGTCAGCGGCTGGAAAGACAGTAACGTGCGGATGCTCTTTATCGCTTCGATGCTGATGTGGACCTGCAACACCATGTACATCATCGATATGCCGCTGTGGATAAGCCAGGATCTTGGGCTGCCGGATGAGCTGGCGGGGTTATTAATGGGCACGGCTGCAGGGATTGAGATCCCCGCGATGATCCTCGCCGGCTACTACGTGAAACGCTTTGGAAAACGTAACATGATGGTGGCGGCGGTTGTTGCTGGCATCCTGTTTTATGTTGGGCTGATTCTGTTCCACTCTAAAACGGCATTGGTGATCTTACAGCTGTTTAATGCGGTGTTTATCGGGATCATTGCGGGGATAGGCATGCTGTGGTTCCAGGATTTGATGCCTGGAAGACCGGGCTCTGCAACGACGCTATTCACCAACAGTATTTCAACGGGCGTGATTCTGGCTGGGATACTGCAGGGCGCGTTGGCGGAAGGTTTTGGTCACTATTCTGTTTACTGGCTGATGGCGGCGCTGGCGGTGGTCGCGCTGTTCCTGACTAGCCGGGTTAAGAACGTTTAAAATTTTCCCCTCTCATGAGCGAGAGGGGAAAATGAACTACCGCATAAACGCTGGCAGTTTTTGCTCGTAGCCGGAAATAGCGGCTTCGTGCTGCAGCGTCAGGCCGATGCTGTCCAGGCCGTTCAACATGCAGTGGCGGCGGAAGCTATCCAGCTCGAACGAATAGCTTTTCTCACCCGCCTGAACCGTCTGTGCTTCAAGGTCGACGACAAACTTAATGCCGGGCTGGGCATCGACCAGCTTGAACAGCTCATCAACCTGCTCATCGCTCAAGATAACCGGCAACAGCTGGTTGTTAAACGAGTTGCCATAGAAGATGTCCGCGAAGCTTGGCGCAATGACCACTTTGAAACCGTAGTCGGTTAATGCCCACGGGGCGTGCTCGCGCGAAGAGCCGCAGCCGAAGTTTTCACGCGCCAGCAAAATAGAGGCGCCTTTAAATTCCGGGTAGTTCAGCACGAACTCCGGGTTAGGCACTTGCCCGGCATCGTCCAGAAAACGCCAGTCGTTAAACAGGTGGGCGCCAAAACCGGTGCGGGTGACCTTCTGCAAAAACTGCTTCGGGATAATGGCATCGGTATCGACGTTCGCCGCGTCCAGCGGAACGACCAGGCCGGTATGTTGGATAAATTTCTCTGCCATGGTAGTTCCCCTTATTTCAGTGTACGAATATCGGCAAAATGACCGGAAACAGCGGCGGCGGCTGCCATCGCCGGGCTGACCAGATGAGTACGCCCGCCACGGCCCTGACGACCTTCGAAGTTACGGTTGCTGGTGGAGGCGCAACGCTCGCCTGGATTCAGGCGGTCATTGTTCATGGCCAGGCACATGGAACACCCAGGCAAACGCCACTCGAAACCGGCTTCAATGAAGATCTTATCCAGCCCTTCAGACTCGGCCTGAGCTTTAACCGGACCTGAGCCTGGCACAACCATGGCCAAAACGCCTGGTGCGACTTTGCGACCTTTGGCAACTTCAGCTGCTGCGCGCAGGTCTTCGATACGCGAGTTGGTGCAGGAACCGATAAAGACTTTATCGATAGCCACTTCGGTCAGGGGAATACCCGGTTGCAGGCCCATATAGGCCAGCGCTTTTTCTGCCGAGGCACGTTCTACCGGATCGCTGAAAGACTCCGGAGCAGGAATATTATCGGTGACGGAAATCACCTGGTCTGGGTTGGTTCCCCAGGTCACTTGCGGAGCAATGTCGGCGGCGTCTAAGGTGACGATGGTGTCAAATTTAGCGCCATCGTCGGTGCTGAAGGTTTTCCAGTACTCGACGGCTTCATCCCAGGCCGCACCTTTAGGGGCGTGCAGACGACCTTTCACATAGCTGAAGGTGGTTTCATCCGGCGCAACAATCCCGGCTTTGGCCCCCATTTCGATAGCCATGTTGCACAGCGTCATGCGGCCTTCCATGCTCAGGGCACGAATAGCGTCGCCGCAGAATTCAACCACGTGACCGGTGCCGCCGGCGCTGCCGGTTTTGCCGATGATAGCCAGCACGATATCTTTGGCCGTGATCCCCGGAGCCGCTTTGCCCTGGACTTCAATTTTCATGGTTTTCGCACGACCCTGTTTCAGAGTCTGCGTTGCCAGGACATGCTCAACTTCGGAAGTCCCAATCCCAAAAGCCAGTGCGCCGAATGCGCCGTGAGTGGCAGTATGGGAGTCGCCGCACACGATGGTCATGCCCGGCAGGGTGATCCCTTGTTCTGGCCCCATAACGTGAACGATGCCCTGATAAGGGTGGTTCAGATCGTACAGCTCAACGCCAAACTCTTTGCAGTTCTTCATCAGTTCCTGCATCTGAATACGGGCCATCTCGCCGGAGGCATTGATGTCCTTAGTTTGGGTCGACACGTTGTGGTCCATTGTGGCGAAGGTTTTCCCCGGCTGACGAACCGGGCGGCCATGGGCGCGCAATCCGTCAAAGGCCTGCGGGGAAGTCACTTCATGCACCAGGTGGCGATCGATATACAGCAGCGGTGTCTCTTCCGGGGCTTCATACACGACGTGGGCGTCGTACAACTTCTGATATAAGGTCCTGGCCATGATTATTTCCCCTGAGCGATGTAGCGGGCAATGATATCGCCCATTTCGTCGGTGCTGACTGCGTGACCATCGCGGGCTAAATCCCCGGTACGGTGGCCTTCTTCTAACGCGCGATTAATGGCGCTTTCGATAGCCTGCGCGGCTTCCTCAGCATCCAGGCTATAGCGCAACAGCAGCGCCAGCGACAGGATCTGCGCGATAGGGTTGGCAATGTTCTTCCCGGCGATATCCGGTGCTGAACCACCCGCAGGTTCGTATAAGCCAAAGCCTTGTTCGTTGAGGCTGGCAGAAGGCAGCATGCCCATAGATCCGGTGATCATGGCGCACTCGTCGGACAGGATGTCTCCGAACAAGTTGGAGCACAGCAGAACGTCGAACTGCGATGGATCTTTAATTAACTGCATGGTGGCGTTGTCGATATACATGTGGGACAGCGACACATCCGGGTATTCTTTAGCGATTTCGTTGACGATTTCACGCCACAACAGTGAGGTTTGCAGCACGTTTGCTTTATCAATGGAGGTTACTTTGCTGCGGCGTTTGCGGGCAGATTCAAAGGCGATGCGTGCAATGCGCTCGATCTCAAAGCGGTGGTAAACCTCGGTATCGAAGGCTTTCTCGTGCATACCGCTACCTTCACGGCCTTTCGGCTGGCCGAAGTAAATCCCGCCGGTCAGTTCGCGAACGCACAGAATGTCGAAGCCGTTAGCTGCGATGTCGGCGCGCAGCGGGCAAAACTCTTCCAGCCCCTGATACAGACGCGCAGGACGCAGGTTGCTGAAGAGTTTAAAATGTTTACGCAACGGCAGCAGGGCACCGCGTTCAGGCTGTTCTGCTGGCGGCAGATGTTCCCATTTCGGGCCACCTACAGAGCCGAACAGAATCGCATCGGCCTGCTCACAACCTTCGACCGTGGCCTGCGGCAGCGGGCTGCCGTGGCGATCAATCGCGGCACCACCGACGTCATAGGAGCTGGTGCTGATGCGGATATCAAAGCGATTGCGAACTGCATCCAGTACTTTCAGGGCCTGAGCCATCACTTCCGGGCCAATACCGTCACCCGGCAAAACTGCAATATGGTAATTTTTCGACATTACACGGTTTCCTGATTTTGTTCTTTATTCTGATGTTGAGCTTTGCGTTGCAATTCTTTTTCGACTTCACCGGCACGCCAGATGTTGTTCAGCACGTGGACCATGGCTTTGGCTGATGATTCGACGATGTCGGTTGTCAGCCCTACGCCGTGGAAGCGGCGGCCGTTGTAATCCACCACGATATCTACCTGGCCCAGGGCGTCTTTGCCTTGCCCTTTGGCGGTTAAGCTGTATTTCACCAGCTCAATGTTGTAATCGGTGATGCGGTTAATTGCCTGATAGACCGCATCCACCGGGCCGTTACCGTTTGCTGCTTCAGCTTTGACCTCTTCGCCGCAAACCAGCTTCACGGATGCCGTCGCGATACCGTTAGAACCCGACTGCACGCTGAAATAATCCAGGCTGAAGTGCTCAGGCTCTTCCTGCTGCTTGTTGATGAAGGCCAATGCTTCCAGGTCGTAGTCAAATACCTGGCCTTTTTTATCTGCCAGTTTCAGGAAGGCGTCGTACAGGTTATCCAGATTGTAATCAGCCTCTTTGTAACCCATCTCGTCCATGCGGTGCTTCACCGCGGCCCGTCCGGAGCGTGAGGTCAGGTTCAGCTGTACCTGATTCAGGCCGATGGATTCTGGCGTCATGATTTCGTAGTTTTCGCGATTTTTCAGCACGCCGTCCTGGTGAATACCGGAGGAGTGGGCGAAGGCGCCGGTGCCGACGATAGCTTTGTTGGCCGGAATTGGCATGTTGCAGATTTGGCTAACCATCTGGCTGGTGCGCCAGATTTCCTGATGATTGATATTGGTGTGCAGGTTCATGATGTCCTTGCGCACCTTGATAGCCATGATGACTTCTTCCAGTGAGCAGTTACCCGCGCGTTCACCGATACCGTTCATTGCGCCTTCCACCTGGCGAGCACCCGCGTGAACTGCCGCCATGGCATTACCTACGGCCAGCCCCAAATCGTCATGGGTGTGCACGGAAATAATCGCTTTATCAATGTTCGGCACGCGCTCATACAAACCGGTGATGATGTTGGAGAACTCAAACGGCATGGTGTAGCCGACGGTATCCGGGATGTTAATGGTGGTTGCGCCTGCGTTGATCGCGGCTTCGACTACGCGAGCCAGGTCGGCAATCGGCGTGCGGCCAGCATCTTCACAGGAAAATTCTACGTCATCGGTGTAGTTACGGGCGCGTTTCACCATATAAATAGCACGTTCAATAACTTCATCCAGCGTACTGCGCAGCTTGGTGGCGATGTGCATTGGAGAGGTGGCGATGAAAGTATGAATACGGAAGGCTTCAGCGACTTTTAAGGATTCAGCGGCAACATCTATGTCTTTTTCAACGCAGCGAGCGAGGCCACAAACGCGGCTGTTTTTGATATTGCGGGCAATAGTCTGTACGGATTCGAAATCACCGGGGGAAGAGACAGGGAAGCCGACTTCCATGACGTCGACGCCCATACGTTCCAGCGCCATAGCGATCTGCAATTTCTCTTTTACGCTCAGGCTTGCCTGTAAAGCCTGTTCGCCGTCGCGCAATGTGGTATCAAAAATAATGACTTGCTGGCTCATGGTTCGGTCCTTTATCTCTTTGGGTGCCTTCGCGACGAGCATAAAAAAACCCGCGCATTGGCGCGGGTTTTTTCTGTCTGAAGGCTTGAATCAACGCTGATTGTCGCCCACCAGTCTACCGCGCAAATAAGATGCGTTTAGTAGTAGACCAAGTAGGCGGACGGTGCGATTCATGTTTCAAGCCCTGTGCAATTTCGTGATGTATTTATTGGTACTTGATCTCAACGCAGGTGTCAACCTTTAGGCCGGTTGTGGGATCGCTGGGCCGATGCGTTCGTCGTGTTTGCTCAGTGAAAGATACCGAGAAAATGTCTTTTCTTAATATATTAATTAAGATTAAAAGGCGTAATATCGTCTGAGAACAGACTGAATTTAAATAATTCATCTTATGAATATGATAGAACTGATGTATTGTTCACGGGCTGACAGATTTCTTATTACCCATCCGGTGATTTACTGGTTTTTATTGAGTGGTTTTATTGCTTCAGTAATAACTGTTCTGGTTAATTGAGTCGTTATAAATTCTTGTCAGAAAGATATTAAAATGAAATTTCCAACTTATGCATTGTGGAATGGCACTCTATTTATTACTGGAGTAAAAATGGATTCTAAAATACATAAGAGTCGGGAGACTCTGGATGCAATAAGACCTCTGTTACGTAATGTAGACTTAAACCTGCTGACTGTTTTTGACACGGTAATGAGGGCACAAAGTATTACCGGTGCAGCCAGGCTGTTGGGGATGTCTCAGCCAGCCGTCAGCAACGCCGTGTCCCGGTTGAAAACCACCTTCAAGGATGAGTTATTTGTTCGCAATGGGCGGACGATACAAGCAACAGCCAGAGCTTTTCAGCTTTATGACGTGATTCGTGACGCCTTACAGATGGTCCAGAATGAGCTACCGGAAGGGGACTTTGATCCTCTAAGGAGCAAGCGGCAGTTTACGCTTTGCGTTGCCAGTCCTTTAGACAGTAAAATAATGTCACGTATTTTAGATACGATGAAATATAAGGCACCAAACGTTCAATTAATTTTTAAATCTTCTTTTAATGAAGATATTGAGCGGCAGCTACGCTATCAGGAAGTTGATTTTTTGATTTGTTATGATCAAATCTCTCGGCCTGAGTTTAAAAGAATCCCACTGTTTGAGGATGAAATCGTTTTAGTCACTGGCCAGGAGCACCCTGGTTTTTGTTCTCCGCTAACGACGCGTGATTTCTATAATCAGCAGCATGCGGTGGCTTCTCCAGAATGTTATGGCTCCTTCAGTTCACCGTGGTATGACACGTTGAATAAGCAAAATGCGATTGCCTATCAGGGAATGGCAATGACCTGTGTATTAAATGTGGTTTCACAAACACGGCTTGTGGCACTTGCACCACGCTGGTTGGTTGATAGTGTTCCTAATGAATTGAATCTAAGAGTGTTTCCTGTGCCTTTTATCAAAAGAAAGCGTACTTGTTATTTATCCTGGTATGGCTCCGTAGGGCAAGACAAGGGGCATTTGTGGATGAAAAATCAGATAGCAAAAAGCTTATGTCAATAACGTTACCAGTATTATGGATGCTCGGGCCTGAACAGCCCGTTTTCACTTTTTTATGTTAGAAAGGCAGTATTTTGTACTTTAGCATTTTCTGGTGGCCTCTTCCTCACAGCTTAATAATGCTAAATTAATACATAACGCACTGTGATTCCCCGCATCTTTGGCATATTCGTCATTAGTCACCCTCTCTATTTAGTCGATCGCTCCGCTATGCCTGATTTTTATAGAGGTGAGTGCAATTTCTTCTCTTCAGGTTGCTCTGGCGGGTAATTGCCTGACGGATCTTGAGCGGTTATGTTAATGGGCTAAACCTATAAAAATGATACAGGCAGAGACAAAACCTGTCGCAACGACGGTGCGGAAATGACTTCTGCATGCCGTCAAAAACGTGAGCCTGGAGGCAAAACCATGGAGATGTTGTCAGGAGCCGAGATGGTCGTCCGGTCGTTAATCGATCAGGGCGTAAAACAAGTATTCGGCTATCCGGGAGGCGCAGTACTCGATATTTACGATGCGCTTCATACTATGGGTGGGATCGATCATGTGCTGGTACGCCATGAACAGGCTGCAGTGCATATGGCCGACGGCCTGGCGCGTGCTACGGGAGAAACCGGCGTTGTGCTGGTGACTTCAGGGCCTGGCGCTACAAATGCTATTACCGGCATTGCAACCGCCTACATGGACTCCATTCCGATGGTTGTGTTGTCCGGGCAGGTCGCAACTTCATTGATTGGTTACGACGCCTTTCAGGAATGTGACATGGTCGGTATCTCCCGACCAGTCGTTAAACATAGCTTCCTGGTAAAACAGGTCGAGGACATACCTGGGATCATCAAAAAGGCATTCTGGCTTGCGTCCAGCGGCCGGCCAGGGCCGGTGGTCGTTGATTTACCCAAAGACATCATGAGTCCGCTGAATAAGCTGCCGTATGCCTGGCCAGACGCCGTTAGTATGCGCTCTTACAATCCAACGACGCAGGGCCACAAAGGGCAGATCAAGCGCGCCCTGCAGACGCTGATTGCGGCTAAAAAACCGGTGATGTACGTAGGCGGTGGGGCGATCAATTCAGCCTGCGAGGCAGAATTGTTGACGATTGCCGAAAAGCTCAATATTCCGGTTGTCTCATCGCTGATGGGGCTAGGTGCATTTCCGGCTACACATCGGCAGTCGCTGGGTATGCTGGGCATGCACGGCACCTACGAAGCCAACATGACGATGCATCATTCGGACGTTATCTTTGCCGTTGGCGTTCGCTTTGATGACCGAACCACTAACAATCTCGCTAAATACTGCCCGAATGCGACAGTGCTGCATATTGATATTGACCCTACGTCTATCTCCAAAACAGTTGCGGCGGATATCCCAATTGTGGGGGATGCGCGTCAAGCTCTGACGCAAATGCTGGACTTGCTTGCTCAGGAAGACGTTCAGCAATCCGGGGATGATATTCGGGACTGGTGGCAACAGATTGAACAGTGGCGCGCTCGTCACTGCCTTGAGTTCGATCGCCATAGCCAGGCTATCAAGCCGCAGGCTGTTATTGAAACCGCTTATCGCCTGACGAACGGTGATGCTTATGTCACCTCCGATGTGGGCCAGCACCAAATGTTTGCCGCGCTCTATTATCCGTTCGATAAGCCACGCCGTTGGATAAATTCCGGTGGTTTAGGCACGATGGGCTTTGGTCTTCCTGCCGCGCTTGGCGTGAAGATGGCGTTGCCGGATGAAACGGTCATTTGCGTCACCGGCGATGGCAGTATCCAGATGAATATTCAGGAACTTTCTACCGCGCTGCAGTACGGCTTGTCGGTTCTGGTTTTGAACCTTAACAACCGTTACCTCGGCATGGTGAAACAGTGGCAGGACATGATTTATTCGGGCCGCCACTCTCAGTCTTATATGGAGTCGCTCCCGGACTTTGTTCGCCTGGCTGAAGCTTATGGCCATGTGGGGATTAGTATCACTAAGCCAGAAGAACTGGAAAGCAAACTTGCCGAAGCGCTGGAAACCGTGCGCGGCGGGCGACTTGTTTTTGTCGATGTCACAGTTGACGGTACTGAACACGTTTATCCGATGCAGATTCGCGGTGGCGGTATGGATGAAATGTGGCTAAGCAAAACGGAGAGAACCTGATTATGCGCCGGATATTATCTGTATTACTGGAAAATGAATCAGGTGCGCTGTCCCGGGTCATTGGTCTGTTTTCCCAGCGTGGTTACAACATTGAAAGCCTTACCGTAGCGCCTACGGACGATCCCACGCTTTCTCGTATGACAATCCAAACCGTGGGTGACGAGAAGGTACTGGAACAGATTGAGAAGCAGCTGCACAAGCTAGTGGATGTGTTACGCGTCAGTGAGCTGGGGCAGGGGGCCTACGTTGAGCGTGAAATCATGCTGGTGAAGGTACAGGCCAGCGGATACGGGCGGGAAGAGGTGAAGCGCAGCACGGAAATTTTCCGTGGGCAAATCATTGATGTGACGCCAACGCTTTACACCGTCCAGCTTGCCGGGACCAGCGATAAACTCAATGCGTTCCTTGATACGATCCGTGATGTTGCGAAAATCGTCGAAGTGGCCCGTTCGGGTATTGTTGGCGTTTCGCGTGGCGATAAGATCATGCGTTAGTCCCGAATGTGATCTAATTCACATGCCCGGTAATCACTGCCGGGCTTTTTTTTGCAAATAAGAAAACAAGCGCCTGCAAAAGCGGTTGCCGGAGTTATTATTCTGCGCTTAGATGTGAATGTCGTTAACCATAACCAGAGCATGGGTATGGATCACCTGGAGAGTAAGGGGCTACAGTGAAATTGGATGAAATCGCGCGTCTGGCTGGCGTGTCGCGCACCACGGCAAGCTATGTTATCAACGGAAAAGCAAAACAGTATCGCGTCAGCGATAAAACCGTTGAGAAAGTCATGGCGGTGGTACGTGAGCATAATTACCACCCTAATGCGGTAGCCGCTGGGCTACGTGCAGGACGCACGCGTTCTATTGGGCTGGTGATCCCAGACCTGGAAAACACCAGCTACACCCGTATAGCAAATTACCTTGAGCGTCAGGCTCGCCAGCGCGGCTATCAGTTGCTGATCGCTTGCTCTGAGGATCAACCCGACAACGAAATGCGCTGTATTGAACATCTTCTGCAGCGGCAGGTTGATGCCATTATAGTGTCTACCTCGTTGCCGCCGGAGCATCCTTTTTATCAGCGTTGGGCAAACGATTCGTTCCCGATTATTGCGCTCGACCGTGCGTTAGACCGTGAACACTTCACCAGCGTTGTCGGTGCCGATCAGGACGATGCAGAAATGCTGGCTGAAGAGCTACGGAAATTCCCTGGTGAAAATATCCTTTACCTTGGTGCATTACCTGAACTGTCCGTGAGTTTCCTGCGTGAGCAAGGGTTCCGTACTGCCTGGAAAGACGATCCTCGTACCGTCAATTATCTCTACGCTAACAGCTATGAGCGTGAGGCTGCCGCTCAGCTTTTTGAAAAGTGGCTGGAAACTCACGAGATGCCTGATGCGCTGTACACAACGTCCTTCGCACTGCTGCAGGGCGTGATGGATGTCACGCTGCGCCGTCAGGGGCGGCTGCCTTCGGAGTTGGCGATCGCCACCTTCGGCGATCATGAGCTGCTGGATTTCCTGCAGTGTCCGGTATTGGCGGTCGCACAGCGTCACCGCGATGTTGCCGAACGCGTACTGGAACTGGTGCTGGCAAGCCTTGATGAGCCACGTAAGCCGAAGCCTGGGTTGACCCGAATTCGCCGCAATCTTTATCGTCGGGGTAGCTTAAGTCGTTACTGATAAAGAGATCATTATCAGCCACTTAAAGTTAATTAAGATTTTTCCCGTATATTTACCCTTATTTTTTAAGGCAATTAATTAGGCGGGAAAAATCGGGTAAAAAAATCTCCATCGAGAAATAAATCTCTTCTTTGTATTATTTTGTTACACACCAGCAGCTAAGAAATGTTGGATTATTAATCATTAGCAACCTCTCTTTACTTCTGTCTCGCGCCGAGCCAGCGCCAGACGGGCATCTGGCGCTGTTCACTCGCTTTGAAATACCTTAAAATGCCGCCCGCGTCGCAAACTGAGTACTTAATATTTCTCCAGACAAGTATTCGGTCGTTTTAACGCTGTTGATGTTTATTGGTCTTTTTCTTTCAAATATTCATAACGTTAATTTTGCCTCGCTATTGCGGGCTTTTTCACGCCAGCCATTTATCAATCGCTTAGGCGCGGGAATTTATTCCCGTAAGCGGCCTGGCTGGCTTGACAAGGTTTTCCTCCCCTCCGTAAACTCCTTTATGTGGGAATTTGTGGGTTAAAGTGGTGAAATGGGTCATTAAAGGGTGAGGCTGGCATGTTCCGTGGGGCAACGTTAGTCAATCTCGACAGCAAGGGGCGGCTCGCCGTGCCTACCCGTTATAGGGAAAAGCTGATCGAAACCTCAGAAGGTCAGATGGTTTGTACCATCGACATCCATCACCCCTGCCTGCTGCTTTATACCGTTCCTGAGTGGGAAATCATTGAACAAAAGCTTGCCCGTCTGTCGAGCATGAACCCCGCAGAACGCCGCGTACAGCGTCTGTTATTGGGGCATGCCAGTGAATGTCAGATGGATAACGCCGGGCGATTGCTGTTGGCGCCCGTTTTACGGCAGCACGCCGGGCTTACCAAAGAAGTCATGCTGGTCGGCCAGTTCAATAAGTTTGAGCTGTGGGATGAAGCGACCTGGCATCAACAGGTCAAGGAAGATATCGACGCTGAGCAGGGTTCGACAAACACCTTGTCGGATCGTCTGCAGGACTTGTCACTTTAGAAATGATGGAAAATTTTAAACACACTACGGTGCTGCTGGACGAGGCCGTGAACGGCCTGAATATTCGTCCCGACGGCATCTACATTGATGGCACTTTTGGTCGCGGTGGCCATTCACGCCTGATTCTGTCCCAGCTCGGTGAGCAAGGACGGCTGCTGGCGATCGACCGCGATCCGCAGGCGATTGCTGCGGCTGCCGCTATCGATGACCCACGCTTCTCCATCATTCATGGCCCATTCTCTGCGCTTGCAGATTACGCACGTGAGCGCGAACTGGACGGCAAGATCGACGGCATTTTGCTGGATCTCGGCGTCTCTTCTCCTCAACTGGATGATGCAGAACGCGGTTTCTCGTTTATGCGTGATGGGCCGCTGGATATGCGTATGGACCCAACGCGAGGTCAATCCGCTGCCCAATGGTTGATGACGGCGGAAGAGGCTGATATTGCCTGGGTTATTAAAACCTTTGGTGAAGAACGTTTTGGTAAGCGCATTGCACGCGCCATCGTTGAGCGTAACCGGGAAGAGCCGATGACGCGTACCAAAGAGCTGGCGGCCGTCGTCTCTGCCGCTATGCCGGTTAAAGATAAGTTTAAGCACCCGGCTACCCGAACATTTCAGGCTATCCGGATCTGGATCAACAGCGAGCTGGATGAAATTGAAAAAGCGCTGAATGGCTCGCTGGAGGCGTTATCTCCCGGTGGCCGTTTATCGATCATCAGCTTCCATTCTCTGGAAGATCGCATTGTTAAACGCTTCATGCGTGAAAACAGCCGTGGGCCACAGGTCCCAGCCGGTTTACCGATGACAGAAGCACAGCTGAATAAGCTGGGTGGCCGCCAGTTGAAAGCGCTAGGTAAGCTGATGCCAGGTGAAGAAGAGGTGGCGGAAAATCCACGCGCCCGTAGTTCTGTTTTGCGGATTGCGGAGAGGACTAACGCATGATCAATCGGGTGACAGAAACCCTCAGCAGAGTGACGCAGCTCGGCAGCAACGAGCGTCATGCGCTGCCTGCCGTGATTGGTGGCGATCTTCTGCGCCATGGGAAACTGGCACTTTGCTTGTTCGTTGCCATTATTGTGACCGCGGTTTCCGTGGTCACGACGGCGCACCATACTCGTCTGCTCACTGCACAGCGCGAGCAGATGGTACTCGAACGTGATGCGCTGGATATTGAATGGCGCAACCTGATTCTTGAAGAAAATGCGCTCGGCGATCATAGCCGGGTAGAACGGATCGCGACGGAAAAGCTGCAGCTGCAGCATGTCGATCCTTCACAGGAAAACATCGTAGTTCAGCAATAAGGAACAGTGCGGCAGATGAGAGCAGCGGCAAAAACGCTTAAACCAAAACGTCAGGAAGAACAGGCCAACTTTGTGAGTTGGCGTTTTGCGTTGCTCTGCGGTTGCATTCTGTTGGCGCTGGCTTTCCTTCTGGGCCGTGTTGCCTGGCTGCAGATAATCAACCCGGACATGCTGGTACGTCAGGGTGACATGCGTTCATTGCGCGTGCAGGAAGTGTCTACTTCCCGAGGGATGATAAGCGATCGCGCGGGACGCCCTCTTGCGGTTAGCGTACCGGTAAATGCCGTCTGGGCCGACCCGAAAGAATTGCATGACGCTGGCGGAGTCACGCTGGACAACCGCTGGAAAGCGCTAGCCGATGCACTAAAAATGCCTCTCGACCAGCTTTCATCTCGCGTGAACAGCAACCCCAATGGGCGGTTTATTTATCTTGCGCGTCAGGTTAACCCGGATATTGGCGACTACATCAAAAAGCTTAAGCTTCCGGGAATTCACCTTCGCCAGGAATCTCGTCGCTACTACCCATCCGGCGAAGTGACTGCTCACCTCATCGGCTTCACCAACGTGGACAGCGAAGGGATCGAGGGGGTGGAAAAAAGCTTTGATAAATGGCTCACCGGTCAGCCTGGCGAGCGCATTGTGCGTAAAGACCGCTACGGGCGCGTTATCGAAGACATTTCCTCTACCGACAGCCAGGCCGCCCATAACCTGGCTTTGAGCATTGATGAACGCCTACAGGCGCTGGTTTATCGTGAACTGAATAACGCCGTTGCCTTCAACAAAGCCGAATCGGGCAGTGCCGTTTTGGTTGATGTTAATACTGGTGAAGTTCTGGCGATGGCGAACAGCCCGTCCTACAACCCGAACAATCTAACCGGCACGGCAAAAGACGTAATGCGTAACCGCACCATCACCGACGTCTTCGAGCCGGGTTCCACCGTTAAGCCGATGGTGGTAATGACCGCGTTGCAGCGTGGTGTGGTGAATGAAAATAGCGTACTGAATACGATTCCGTACCGCATTAATGGTCATGAGATCAAAGATGTGGCGCGGTACAGCGAATTGACCCTTACCGGGGTATTACAGAAGTCGAGTAACGTCGGTGTTTCTAAGCTGGCGTTAGCGATGCCCTCCTCAGCGTTAGTAGATACTTACTCACGTTTTGGACTGGGAAAAGCGACCAATTTGGGGTTGGTCGGGGAACGCAGTGGCTTATATCCTCAAAAACAACGGTGGTCTGACATAGAGAGGGCCACCTTCTCTTTCGGCTATGGGCTAATGGTAACCCCGTTACAGTTAGCGCGAGTCTACGCAACGATTGGCAGCTACGGCATTTATCGCCCGCTGTCGATAACCAAAGTTGACCCGCCGGTTCCCGGCGAGCGTATCTTTGCTGAATCAACCGTCCGCACCGTGGTGCACATGATGGAAAGCGTGGCGCTTCCCGGCGGCGGCGGCGTGAAGGCGGCCATTAAGGGCTACCGTATTGCGATTAAAACCGGTACTGCGAAAAAAGTCGGGCCGGACGGTAAATACATAAACAAATACATTGCTTACACCGCAGGCGTTGCGCCAGCCAGCCAGCCGCGATTTGCGCTGGTGGTGGTTATCAATGACCCGCAGGGCGGTAAGTATTACGGCGGTGCCGTATCTGCACCTGTGTTCGGTGCCATCATGGGCGGCGTACTGCGCACCATGAACATCGAGCCGGATGCGCTGGCAACCGGTGAGAAAAGCGAATTTGTAATTAATCAGAAAGAGGCATCAGGTGGCAGATCGTAATTTGAGCGACCTTCTTGCTCCGTGGGTAGCCGGGCTACCTGCGAGAGCGCTGCGAGAGATGACACTCGACAGCCGCGTGGCGGCTGCGGGCGATCTTTTTGTGGCCGTGGTCGGTCATCAGGCGGACGGGCGTCGTTATATCCCGCAGGCGATAGCACAGGGTGTGGCTGCCGTGATCGCAGAAGCGGACGGTGAAGCGGCGGATGGCGAAGTTCGCGAGATGCACGGCGTACCGGTCATTTACCTGAGCCAGTTGCATCAGCGCCTGTCTGCATTGGCTGGCCGTTTCTATCATCAACCTTCTGAATCCTTACGTCTGGTTGGTGTCACCGGCACCAACGGCAAAACGACAACGACTCAACTGTTGGCGCAGTGGGCGCAGCTGCTGGGTGAAACCGGCGCAGTGATGGGGACCGTAGGCAATGGCCTGCTCGGGCAGGTTGTGCCGACAGAAAATACCACGGGTTCTGCGGTAGACGTGCAGCACGTGCTGGCGAGCCTGAAGGCTCAAGGTGCAACCTTTGGTGCCATGGAAGTTTCATCCCATGGTCTGGTTCAGCATCGCGTGGCGGCGCTGAAGTTTGCCGCGTCGGTGTTTACCAATTTAAGCCGAGATCACCTTGATTATCACGGTGATATGGCGAATTACGAAGCCGCTAAGTGGCTGTTGTTTTCCGAGCATGACTGCGGTCAGGCGATCATCAACGCCGATGACGAAGTGGGTCACCGCTGGTTGGCGCGCCTGCCGGATGCCGTGGCGGTCACAATGGAAAATAACCTTGAGCCGGGGGCGCATGGGCGCTGGCTGAAAGCGGATGAAGTGGTTTATCACGATGGTGGAGCGACGATTCACTTCAGTTCATCGTGGGGTAATGGCGAAATTGAAAGCCGCCTGATGGGCGCGTTTAACGTCAGTAACCTGCTGTTGGCTTTAGCCACGCTGCTGGCGCTGGGTTATCCGCTCGAAGCATTAATTGCCACAGGTCCGCGTCTGCAACCTGTTTGTGGGCGAATGGAAGTGTTCAGCACTACCGGCAAACCTACCGTGGTAGTGGATTATGCCCACACGCCGGATGCGTTGGAAAAAGCGCTACAGGCAGCTCGTCTGCACTGTTCCGGCAAACTGTGGTGTGTATTCGGCTGTGGCGGCGATCGCGATAAAGGTAAACGGCCAATTATGGGCGGTATTGCCGAACAATATGCCGATGTGGTGGTGGTGACCGATGACAACCCACGCACCGAAGAACCGAAGGCCATCGTCGACGATATCCTGACCGGTATGCTGGATGCAGGCCGTGTGCACGTTGTGCTGGGCCGCGCAGAAGCGGTGACTAACGCGATTATGCAGGCCAAAGAAAATGATGTGGTTCTGCTGGCGGGCAAAGGCCACGAGGACTATCAGATTGTTGGCAACCGTCGTCTGGATTACTCCGACCGCGTTACCGCAGCGCGCCTGCTGGGGGTTGTGGCATGATTCGCGTCTCCCTGAAGCAACTGGCATCCATTCTTAATGGGCAGCTACATGGCGCAGACGCCGACATTATTGATGTCACAACGGATACCCGTAAGCTGACAGCTGGCTGTCTGTTTGTTGCGCTGAAAGGCGAGCGTTTTGATGCCCATGACTTTGCCGCCGATGCGGTGAAAGGCGGGGCAGGCGCATTATTGGTTAACCGTAAGCTGGATATTGATGTTCCCCAACTGGTTGTGGCCGATACCCGCCTTGCATTTGGCGAACTAGGTGCGTGGGTTCGCCAGCAGGTGCCTACTCGCGTTGTGGCGCTAACCGGCTCTTCCGGCAAAACCTCCGTGAAGGAAATGGCGGCATCTATTCTGCGCCAGTGCGGCAACACGCTTTATACAGCTGGCAACCTGAATAACGATATTGGCGTGCCGATGACGCTGCTGCGCCTGACGCCGGAATACGATTATGCCGTTATTGAGCTGGGTGCAAACCACCAGGGGGAAATCGCCTGGACCGTAGGGTTAACCCGCCCGGAAGCGGCTCTGGTAAACAACCTGGCGGCTGCGCATCTTGAAGGGTTTGGTTCCCTGGCGGGCGTGGCAAAAGCCAAAGGCGAGATCTTTACCGGCCTTGCGGCAAACGGTACGGCGATCCTTAATGCCGATAACAACGACTGGCTGAACTGGCAGGCGATCATTGGCGATCGTAAAACCTGGCGCTTCTCACCGAACGCTGCCGGAAGCGATTTCACCGCAACGAATATCCATATCACCTCCCACGGTACCGAATTTACTCTGCATACGCCGCAGGGCGATGTTGATGTCATTCTGCCGCTGCCGGGTCGTCACAATATTGCTAACTCGCTGGCGGCTACCGCGCTGGCAATGGCCGTTGGCGCGACGCTCGAAGCAGTAAAAGCAGGGCTTGCTGAGCTTAAAGCCGTGCCGGGCCGCCTGTTCCCTATCCAGCTTGCAGAGAATCAACTGCTGCTGGACGACAGCTACAACGCTAACGTGGGTTCAATGACCGCGGCGGCACAGGTTCTGTCAGAAATGCCGGGTTACCGTGTGATGGTAGTTGGCGATATGGGCGAGCTGGGTGAGGAAGCCGAAGCTTGCCATCGTCAGGTTGGCGAAGCGGCAAAAGCCGCAGGTATTGACCGTGTTTTGAGCGTTGGCGTGTTAAGTAAAACGCTGAGTGACGCATCAGAAGTTGGTGAACATTTTGCCGATAAACAGGCCGTGGTGGCGCGTTTGAAAGCGCTTATCGCGGAACATTCAATTTTAACCATTTTGGTGAAAGGTTCACGTAGTGCGGCCATGGAAGAGGTGGTTCGCGCATTACAGGAGAAACAAGCATGCTAGTTTGGCTGGCCGAACATTTGGTCAAATATTATTCCGGCTTTAACGTCTTTTCCTATCTGACGTTTCGCGCCATCGTCAGCCTGCTGACCGCTCTGTTTATCTCCCTGTGGATGGGACCGCGGATGATCGCGCGTTTACAGCAACTCTCCTTCGGGCAGGTTGTACGTAACGATGGTCCAGAGTCGCACTTTAGCAAGAAAGGAACGCCAACCATGGGCGGGATCATGATCCTGACCGCCATTGTGGTGTCCGTGCTGATGTGGGCTTATCCCTCGAACCCTTACGTCTGGTGCGTGCTGTTCGTACTGATCGGCTTCGGGATTGTTGGCTTTGTCGATGACTACCGCAAAGTGGTTCGTAAGGACACCAAAGGTCTGATTGCTCGCTGGAAATACTTCTGGATGTCGGTGATTGCACTGGTCGTTGCTTTCACAATGTATGCAGCCGGGAAAGGGACGCCAGCAACTGAACTTGTTGTGCCGTTCTTCAAAGACGTGATGCCGCAGCTTGGTTTGTTCTATGTACTGCTGGCGTATTTTGTAATTGTTGGTACCGGTAATGCGGTAAACCTGACGGATGGTCTTGATGGCCTGGCGATTATGCCTACCGTGTTTGTCGCTGCAGGTTTTGCGCTGGTGGCATGGGCTACGGGGAACATGAATTTTGCGGGCTACCTCCACATTCCTTACCTGCGCCATGCGGGTGAACTGGTTATCGTCTGTACGGCGATTGTCGGCGCAGGCCTGGGCTTCCTGTGGTTCAACACATACCCGGCTCAGGTCTTCATGGGCGATGTAGGCTCGTTGGCTCTTGGCGGGGCGCTGGGGACTATCGCGGTACTGCTGCGTCAGGAGTTCCTGCTGGTGATTATGGGTGGCGTGTTCGTCGTTGAAACGCTATCGGTGATCCTGCAGGTGGGCTCGTTCAAGCTCAGAGGGCAGCGTATCTTCCGTATGGCGCCCATTCACCATCACTATGAATTGAAGGGCTGGCCGGAGCCACGCGTGATTGTGCGCTTCTGGATTATTTCGCTGATGCTGGTGCTTATTGGCCTGGCTACGCTGAAGGTTCGCTAAATATGGCAGATTACCAGGGTAAAAATGTTGTCATCATTGGACTGGGCCTGACGGGCCTGTCCTGCGTGGATTTCTTTATTGCGCGCGGCATTACGCCACGCGTAATGGATTCCCGTATCTCCCCTCCTGGTCTTGATAAGCTGCCTGAGAACGTTGATCGTCATACCGGTTCGCTGAATGAGGACTGGTTGCTGGCGGCGGATTTGATTATTGCCAGCCCTGGCGTAGCGCTGGCAACTCCAGCCTTGAGTGCGGCGGTGGATGCCGGGGTCGAGGTTATTGGTGATATAGAGCTGTTTTGCCGAGAGGCCCAGGCGCCGATTGTCGCGATTACCGGCTCCAACGGGAAAAGTACCGTCACCACCCTGGTGGGAGAGATGGCGAAAGCCGCGGGTGTGAACGTGGGCGTTGGCGGAAATATTGGTCTGCCGGCGTTGATGCTGCTGGACAAAGGCTGTGAGCTTTATGTTCTTGAGCTATCAAGCTTCCAGTTGGAAACCACCCATAGCCTGAAGGCTGCGGCGGCGACCGTTCTGAACGTGACGGAAGATCATATGGATCGCTATCCGTTCGGGATGCAGCAATATCGTGCGGCAAAACTGAGCATCTATGAAAATGCCAAAGTTTGCGTGGTCAACGCAGATGACGCATTAACGATGCCGGTACGCGGCGCGGACGAGCGCTGTATCAGCTTCGGTGTGGACGTCGGCGATTATCATCTTAATCGTCAGCAGGGTGACACCTGGCTGCGGGTGAAAGGGGAGAAAATCCTCAACACCAAAGAAATGAAACTGGTTGGGCAGCATAACTATACTAACGCGCTGGCAGCGCTGGCGCTGGCGGATGCGGTGAATCTGCCTCGTTCCAGCAGCCTGAAAGCGTTGACCACCTATACTGGCCTGGCTCATCGCTTCCAACTGGCCTGGGAACGGAATGGCGTTCGCTGGATTAATGACTCTAAAGCCACCAACGTCGGCAGTACTGAAGCCGCGTTAAACGGTCTGCACGTTGAAGGAACACTGCATCTTTTGTTAGGCGGTGACGGCAAGTCTGCCGACTTCTCACCTTTAGCTCGCTACCTGCAGGGTGATCGCGTACGCCTTTACTGCTTTGGTCGTGACGGTGCTGAACTGGCTGAGTTACGCCCGGATATTGCCGAGCGTACAGAAACCATGGAGCAGGCGATGAAGCTTGCCGCTGCCCGTGTGGAATCTGGCGATATGGTGCTGCTCTCTCCAGCCTGCGCGAGTCTCGATCAGTTTAAAAACTTTGAACAACGCGGCGACATGTTTACTCAATTAGCGAAGGAGCTAGGCTGATGCGTTTATCTCTCCCTCGCCTTCGCGTCCCCCGTATTCCAGGGTTTGGTATCCTGGCCTGGGTCGCTTCGGCGTTAAAAGGGTGGGTAATGGGCTCCCGTGAGGCCGACGCCAACAGCATGGTGCTGTATGACCGCACGCTGCTTTGGCTGACCTTAGGCCTTGCTGCGATCGGTTTTATTATGGTGACCTCGGCGTCGATGCCGGTAGGCCAGCGCCTGGCAAACGATCCATTCCTGTTTGCCAAACGCGACGGGCTCTACATCATCGTCGCGTTTGTGCTGGCGATGGTGACGCTGCGCTTGCCGATGGATTTCTGGCAGCGTCACAGCACGGCCATGCTGCTGGCTTCGATCGTGATGCTGCTAATTGTACTGGTCGTCGGTAGCTCGGTTAATGGGGCATCGCGCTGGATTGCTTTCGGCCCGCTGCGTATTCAGCCCGCAGAGTTTTCCAAGCTGTCACTGTTCTGTTATCTCGCCAACTATCTTGTGCGCAAGGTGGATGAAGTTCGAAATAACCTGCGCGGCTTCCTGAAGCCAATGGGCGTGATTCTGGTGATGGCCGTTCTGCTGCTAGCCCAGCCTGACCTTGGTACCGTAGTTGTGCTGTTTGTCACTACGCTGGCGATGTTGTTCCTCGCAGGAGCAAAGCTGTGGCAGTTTATCGCGATCATCGGGATGGGGATCTCGGCAGTTATCCTGCTGATCCTCGCCGAACCTTACCGTATTCGCCGCGTAACGTCGTTCTGGAACCCGTGGGAAGATCCATTCGGCAGCGGCTACCAGTTAACGCAATCACTGATGGCTTTTGGGCGCGGTGAATTGTGGGGACAAGGGCTTGGGAACTCGGTTCAGAAGCTGGAATATCTGCCTGAAGCGCACACTGACTTTATCTTCTCGATCATCGGCGAGGAGCTGGGATATATCGGTGTGGTGCTTGCACTTTTGATGGTATTCTTCGTCGCTTTTCGCGCGATGTCCATCGGCAAGCGCGCGCTGGAATTGGATCAGCGTTTCTCCGGTTTCCTGGCGTGTTCTATCGGGATCTGGTTTAGCTTCCAGGCGCTGGTTAACGTTGGCGCTGCGGCGGGGATGTTGCCCACGAAAGGCCTGACGCTGCCGCTTATTAGTTACGGCGGTTCCAGCCTGTTGATTATGTCCACGGCAATCATGCTGTTGTTGAGAATAGATTATGAAACGCGTCTGGCTAAGGCTCAGGCGTTTACACGGAGTGCCAAATGACGGGCAAAGCGAAGCGATTGATGGTGATGGCGGGTGGTACAGGTGGGCATGTTTTCCCAGGCCTGGCCGTTGCCCATCACCTTCGGGCGGAAGGATGGGATATTCGCTGGCTTGGTACTGCAGACCGTATGGAAGCAGATCTGGTGCCGAAAAACGGGATTGAGATCGATTTTATTCGCATTTCTGGCCTGCGCGGCAAAGGCGTAAAGGCCTTGTTGATGGCTCCTGTACGTATTTTTAACGCGTGGCGCCAGGCTCGCGCCATCATGAAAGCTTGGAAGCCGGATGTTGTGCTGGGCATGGGCGGGTATGTTTCCGGACCCGGTGGTCTGGCTGCCTGGTCTCTTGGCATTCCGGTTGTCTTGCATGAACAGAACGGCATTGCCGGTCTGACGAATAAATGGTTGGCAAAGATCGCCACCAAGGTAATGCAGGCCTTTCCCGGTGCATTCCCTGAAGCGGACGTTGTTGGCAATCCGGTGCGGACAGATGTGCTTGCTTTACCGCTGCCGCAAGAGCGTTTTGCCGGAAGAGAAGGTCCGGTTCGCGTGCTGGTTGTCGGCGGTTCTCAGGGCGCTCGAGTGTTGAACCAAACCATGCCGCAGGTCGCGGGGCGTTTAGGTGAATCCGTGACTGTCTGGCACCAAACCGGAAAGGGTGGTCAGGCGGTTGTGCAGCAGGCTTACGCTGAAGCAGGGCAGCCTCAGCACAAGGTCACCGAGTTTATTGATGATATGGCAGCAGCCTACGAATGGGCTGATGTTGTGGTTTGTCGCTCCGGGGCGTTAACCGTGAGTGAAATCGCGGCTGCAGGGTTACCAGCCTTGTTCGTTCCTTTCCAGCACAAAGATCGACAGCAGTACTGGAATGCGCTGCCGCTGGAAAAAGCGGGCGCCGCGAAAATACTGGAGCAACCGCAGTTTACCGTGGATGCCGTTACCCGTACCCTGGCCGGATGGGACAGAGCAACGCTGCTGGCAATGGCCGAGCGCGCGCGCGCTGCCTCCATTCCTGATGCAACTGAACGTGTAGCAAACGAAGTCAGCGCCGCAGCGCGCGCGTAATACTTGTGGGTGGCAAATTGTCGCCCGTAAATTTGATGTAATGGCGGCATGCCGCTTGCAGGTTTAGAGAATGAATACACAACAACTGGCGAAACTGCGTTCAATTGTGCCTGAGATGCGTCGCGTCCGGCACATTCACTTTGTTGGCATCGGCGGCGCCGGTATGGGCGGTATTGCTGAAGTATTGGCTAACGAAGGTTACCAGATCAGCGGTTCCGATTTGGCGCCGAACCCGGTCACGCAGCAGTTGTCGGCACTGGGTGCCACGATTTATTTCAACCATCGCCCTGAAAATGTGCGCGAGGCAAGCGTGGTTGTTGTTTCTACGGCAATTTCTGCGGATAACCCAGAAATTGTTGCTGCCCACGAAGCGCGTATTCCGGTCATCCGTCGTGCTGAAATGCTGGCTGAACTGATGCGTTTCCGTCACGGCATTGCGATTGCGGGGACGCATGGCAAAACCACGACAACGGCGATGGTATCGAGCATTTATGCCGAAGCGGGCCTGGATCCAACGTTTGTAAATGGTGGTCTGGTGAAAGCCGCAGGTGTCCATGCCCGCCTGGGCAACAGTCGCTACCTGATTGCAGAGGCTGACGAAAGCGATGCTTCGTTCCTGCACCTGCAGCCGATGGTCTCTATTGTGACCAATATCGAAGCCGATCATATGGATACTTACCAGGGCGACTTCGAAAATTTAAAGCAGACGTTTATTAATTTCCTGCACAACTTGCCGTTTTATGGACGTGCGGTGATGTGCGTAGACGATCCGGTGATTCGTGAGCTTCTGCCGCGCGTGGGTCGTCAAATCACCACATATGGCTTTAGCGACGACGCGGATGTGCGCGTTGAAAATTATCAGCAAAAGGGCGCTCAGGGCTTTTTCACCATTGTGCGTCAGGACAAGACTGAGATGCATGTGGTGCTGAATGCGCCAGGCCGGCATAACGCGCTGAATGCGGCTGCCGCGGTTGCCGTGGCGACGGAAGAGGGCATCGAAGACGACGCTATTTTGCGTGCGCTCGAAAGCTTCCAGGGGACGGGGCGCCGTTTCGATTTCCTGGGCGAATATCCGCTGGCACCGGTAAACGGCAAAGCGGGTACCGCTATGCTGGTGGACGACTATGGCCACCACCCGACGGAAGTGGATGCCACCATTAAGGCGGCGCGTGCAGGCTGGCCGGATAAAAATCTGGTGATGATTTTCCAGCCACACCGCTATACGCGTACGCGTGATTTGTATGATGACTTTGCTGGGGTGCTGTCCCAGGTAGACTCCCTGGTGATGCTGGAAGTTTATCCTGCAGGTGAAGCACCCATTCCTGGTGCGGATAGCCGTTCTTTATGCCGCACCATTCGCGGCCGTGGCAAAGTTGACCCTATTTTAGTTTCCGATCATGCGGAAGTGGCGGAAATTTTAGCTCCTGTGTTGACGGGAAATGATTTGATCCTCGTTCAAGGTGCCGGGAATATCGGCAAAATCGCCCGAAACCTGGCTGAAATCAAATTGCAGCCTCAAACTAAAGAGGAAGGGCGTCATGGCTGATAAGATCGCCGTTCTTCTGGGAGGAACCTCTGCCGAGCGCGAGGTCTCTCTGCAATCCGGCAGCGCGGTGCTGGCGGGATTAAAAGAAGCGGGTATTGATGCACATGCTTTTGATCCACAAAGCGAGTCTGTACTTGAGCTGAAGGCCCAGGGATTTGACAAGGTTTTTATCGCGCTGCACGGTCGCGGGGGTGAAGACGGGACTTTGCAAGGGCTGTTGGAGTTCCTTCAACTGCCTTATACCGGCAGCGGCGTTATGGCTTCGGCGATAACGATGGATAAGCTGCGCAGCAAACTGCTGTGGCAGGGGGCAGGTTTACCCGTTGCACCATGGGTTGCCGTCAACCGTCATGATTTTGCAGCAGGCCTGAGCGCAGCGCTGGTTGAGCGTGTTACTGCATTAGGTTTACCGGTTATCGTCAAGCCGAGCCGTGAAGGTTCCAGCGTAGGTATGTCTAAGGTGGACAGCGTAGATGTGCTGCCAGCCGCGCTTGAGCTGGCCTTCGAGCATGACGAAGAAGTGCTGATTGAAAAATGGTTGAGTGGCCCGGAATATACGGTTGCGATTTTAGGCGAGGAAATTTTACCGTCTATTCGCATCCAACCCGCTGGAACCTTCTATGATTATGAAGCGAAGTATCTCTCTGATGAAACTCAATATTTCTGCCCCGGTGGATTAATTGAACAAAGAGAGCAGGAATTGCAGGCATTAGTTCTGCAGGCCTGGCAGATTCTCGGCTGTAGCGGCTGGGGCCGGGTCGATGTGATGCTGGATAGCGATGGTCAGTTTTACCTGTTAGAAGTGAACACTTCTCCGGGGATGACCAGCCACAGCCTGGTGCCGATGGCGGCTCGCCAGGCGGGAATGAGCTTCTCACAATTGGTTGTACGTATTTTGGAACTGGCGGACTGATATGTCGCAGGCTGCACTGAATGCGCGTAATCGTGCCGAGGAAAATGCCAGCGCTCGGCGCAGCAACGGCTCCCGTCTGGCAGGGATGATTTTCCTGTGTGCGGTACTGTTGAGCGTGTTTATCGGTGGTTGGATTGTGGTGGGCTGGATGGAAGATGCCCAGCGTTTACCACTCTCCAGGCTGGTGGTAACCGGGGAGCGGCACTACACACGTAATGATGATATACGCCAGTCTATTCTGGCCCTGGGGCCTCCGGGTACTTTTATGACCCAGGATGTGAATATCATCCAACAGCAGATAGAACGCTTGCCCTGGATTAAGCAGGCAAGCGTTAGAAAGCAGTGGCCGGACGAATTGAAGATTCATCTGGTTGAATATGTGCCGATAGCACGTTGGAATGACCAGCATATGGTTGACGCAGAGGGAAATTCCTTCAGCGTACCAGCAGAACGCACCAGCAAGCAGACTTTGCCGATGCTTTCCGGCCCGGAAGGCAGCGAAAACGAAGTTCTGCAAGGTTACCGTGACATGGGCGTGGTGCTGGCAAAGGATAAATTTACGTTGAAACAAGCGGCTATGACCGCTCGTCGCTCCTGGCAGTTGACGCTGAATAACGGAATTAAGCTCAACCTTGGTCGGGGCGACACGATGAAACGTCTGGATCGTTTTGTAGAACTGTACCCGGTTCTGCAGCAGCAGGCGCAGGCTGATAACAAACGGATCAGTTATGTCGACCTGCGATACGATTCAGGCGCCGCGGTAGGTTGGGAGGCACTTCCTCCTCCGGTACCTAATCCGAATCAGCAACAGAATCAGGCACAGGCAGAACAACGATGATCAAGGCGACGGACAGAAAACTGGTAGTTGGACTGGAGATTGGCACCGCGAAGGTTGCCGCTTTAGTAGGGGAAGTTCTGCCCGACGGTATGGTCAATATTATTGGCGTGGGCAGCTGCCCTTCGCGTGGTATGGACAAAGGCGGAGTAAACGACCTTGAGTCGGTGGTTAAATGCGTTCAACGGGCGATTGACCAGGCTGAATTGATGGCAGACTGCCAGATATCTTCAGTTTACCTGGCGCTGTCCGGCAAGCATATCAGCTGCCAAAACGAGATAGGCATGGTGCCGATTTCGGAAGAGGAAGTGACGCAAGAAGATGTTGAAAATGTGGTGCATACGGCAAAATCAGTGCGTGTTCGCGATGAACACCGCGTTCTGCATGTGATTCCGCAGGAATACGCTATTGATTACCAGGAAGGGATCAAAAATCCGGTAGGCCTGTCCGGCGTCCGTATGCAGGCGAAAGTGCATCTGATTACCTGCCATAACGATATGGCAAAAAACATCGTTAAAGCGGTTGAACGTTGTGGTTTGAAAGTTGACCAATTAATTTTCGCCGGTCTGGCCGCAAGCTACGCGGTACTGACCGAAGATGAACGCGAGCTGGGTGTCTGTGTTGTGGACATCGGCGGTGGTACCATGGATATGGCGGTGTATACCGGCGGTGCGCTGCGTCACACCAAAGTTATCCCTTATGCAGGGAACGTGGTTACCAGTGATATCGCCTATGCGTTCGGAACGCCACCGAGCGATGCTGAGGCGATTAAAGTTCGCCATGGTTGTGCCCTGGGATCTATCGTCGGCAAAGACGAGAACGTTGAGGTTCCGAGCGTGGGTGGACGCCCACCACGCAGTCTTCAGCGTCAGACGCTGGCTGAAGTGATTGAGCCTCGTTACACCGAGCTGCTCAACCTGGTCAATGAAGAGATTTTGCAGTTACAGGAACAGCTTCGCCAGCAGGGTGTGAAACATCATCTGGCGGCGGGGATTGTGTTAACCGGCGGCGCGGCACAAATTGAAGGCCTGGCAGCCTGTGCTCAGCGTGTGTTCCATACGCAGGTGCGTATCGGTCAGCCGTTGAATATTACTGGCCTTACTGATTATGCCCAGGAGTCGTATTACTCGACCGCAGTAGGGTTGCTGCACTACGGGAAAGAGTCACATCTCAGTGGTGAAGCAGAAGTGGAAAAAAGGACCTCTGTTGGCTCATGGTTTAAGCGACTGAACAGCTGGCTGAGAAAAGAATTTTAATTTTTATAAGAGACCGGAGACAATTAGCGGTCTCAGGCGACAGGCACAAAACGGAGAGAAACTATGTTTGAACCTATGGAACTGACCAACGACGCGGTGATTAAAGTCATCGGCGTCGGTGGCGGCGGCGGTAACGCCGTTGAACACATGGTGCGTGAACGCATCGAAGGCGTTGAATTCTTTGCGGTGAACACTGACGCTCAGGCACTGCGTAAAACCGCTGTCGGCCAGACGATCCAGATCGGTAATGGGATCACTAAAGGTCTGGGCGCAGGCGCAAATCCAGAAGTGGGTCGTAACGCTGCGGAAGAAGACCGCGAAGCTTTACGCGCTGCGCTGGACGGGGCAGACATGGTGTTCATCGCTGCTGGTATGGGTGGTGGTACCGGTACGGGTGCTGCTCCTGTTGTTGCCGAAGTAGCTAAAGATTTGGGTATCCTGACCGTTGCCGTCGTGACTAAGCCTTTCAACTTTGAAGGCAAGAAGCGTATGGCTTTCGCGGAGCAGGGTATCGCCGAGCTGTCTAAGCACGTTGACTCCTTGATCACTATCCCGAATGACAAGCTGCTGAAAGTGCTGGGACGCGGCATTTCTCTGCTTGACGCATTTGGTGCGGCAAACGACGTACTGAAAGGCGCCGTGCAGGGTATTGCCGAGCTGATTACTCGTCCGGGCCTGATGAACGTTGACTTCGCGGACGTGCGTACAGTGATGTCTGAAATGGGCTACGCCATGATGGGCTCCGGCGTTGCCAGCGGCGAAGACCGCGCTGAAGAAGCAGCAGAAATGGCTATCTCCAGCCCACTGCTGGAAGATATCGACCTGTCTGGCGCTCGTGGCGTGTTGGTTAACATCACCGCTGGCTTCGACCTGCGTCTGGATGAGTTCGAAACCGTGGGTAACACCATTCGTGCGTTCGCATCTGACAACGCAACTGTGGTTATCGGTACTTCTCTGGATCCAGAGATGAACGACGAACTGCGCGTAACTGTTGTTGCTACTGGGATCGGCATGGACAAACGTCCTGAGATTACCCTGGTGACTAACAAGCAGGTACAGCAGCCAGTGATGGATCGCTACCAGCAGCACGGTATGGCTCCGCTGACGCAAGAGCAAAAGCCGGTCGCTAAAGTGGTGAACGACAACACACCGCAGACGGCGAAAGAGCCTGATTATCTGGATATTCCAGCGTTCCTGCGTAAGCAAGCTGATTAAGAATAAACCGGAAGTTGGGAATATTCGCTCTTTGTGCTAAACTGGCCTGCCGTTAGTGATATACACTCTCGGCTAGCTTAGTAATTTGGCGGGATTATACGATGATCAAACAAAGGACACTTAAACGTATCGTTCAGGCGACTGGCGTCGGTTTACATACCGGCAAAAAAGTCACACTGACGCTGCGCCCTGCGCCGGCAAATACCGGGGTCATCTATCGTCGCACCGACTTGAATCCTCCGGTAGATTTTCCGGCTGATGCCAAATCCGTGCGGGATACCATGCTCTGTACTTGTCTGGTCAACGAGCATGATGTACGGATTTCTACCGTAGAGCACCTCAACGCTGCCCTGGCAGGGCTGGGTATCGACAACATTATTGTTGAAGTCGATGCGCCAGAAATCCCTATTATGGACGGCAGTGCGGCGCCGTTTGTCTATCTGCTGCTTGATGCAGGGATTGACGAACTGAACTCGGCCAAGAAATTTATACGTCTGAAAGAGACGGTTCGCGTGGAAGATGGCGATAAATGGGCTGAAATGTCACCGTTTAATGGTTTCTCGTTGGACTTTACCATCGACTTCAACCATCCGGCGATTGATGCAAGCACCCAGCGCTACACCATGAACTTCTCTGCTGAAGCATTTATGCGTCAGATTAGCCGTGCGCGTACCTTCGGTTTTATGCGTGATATCGAATATCTGCAGTCCCGCGGCCTGTGCCTGGGCGGCAGCTTCGATTGTGCCATCGTTGTTGACGATTATCGCGTATTGAACGAAGACGGCCTGCGTTTTGAAGATGAATTCGTTCGTCACAAAATGCTGGATGCTATCGGCGATCTGTTCATGTGTGGCCACAACATTATCGGCGCGTTTACCGCCTATAAGTCTGGTCATGCCCTGAACAACAAACTGCTGCAGGCTGTTTTGGCTAAACAGGAAGCCTGGGAATGGGCGACCTTCGAAGACGAAGCCGAACTTCCGCTGGCGTTTAAAGCACCTAAACTGGTGCTGGCGTAACGCTTAAATTAGCGATTACGACTGGTTTTGCTGGTACCCTCTCCGGCCAGTGAAGCCAGTCGTTCTATTGTTGCTCTTAATTTCTCCGGGCTACGTTTAGCCACCTCTCTCAACGCTCCTGCACTCTGCTTACTCAGTTGACGATTCACTTCGTATTTCTCAGTCTCTGTCTGAGTGGTGTTTTCTTGAACAAATTCCTGCCCTTTTGCCGCCAGCGAAGGATTAATCCTGATGTCGATTGATGTCAATGATGGTAAGATTTGGGCGCGTAATGCACTCAGCAGCGTGGCTTGTTCATAGCGTAAGCGCATCAGCCAGCTGGCATTTGCGGTTTCAAGGACGAGAATGCCCTGACGGAAGTTGGCCACCCGGCACCAGGGATGCAGTGGAGCAGGCAAAATGCTTTTCACTGCCCGGTTAAGACGCAGCAGAGCGACGGCACGTTGCTGTACGTTCTGTAGCATGCTTTCCTGACCGGCTTCGTCAAACAGATTTTCTAAAGATTGCGGGCGACTGTCGCGCATACATTAAGCTCCGGCGGAAAAAGTGATTGGTATTCTAAATCGTTGGCGACAATTTGGCAGACGTTATTTCTGGCCGCATCTCCTGTTGGGGATGGTCGCGGCGAGTTTTGGCATGCCTGCGCTCAACGGTAACACAGAAACCGGCGTGCCCGCTGAAGCTTCCGCCAGCCGTCACGATTCGGCACGGCAGCTGCGTTTCGATAGCCTTGTTCAACTGCAAGAAAGCACTCGCCGTCCTTCCTTTGGTGTGGACTACTGGCACCAGCATGCAATCCGCACCGTTATCCGTCATCTTTCCTTTGCTATGGCACCTCAGGCTTTGCCTGTGGCACAGGAAAGCGTGCCGCTTCAGGCACAGCACCTTGCCCTGCTGGACACGCTTAGCGCGCTGTTAACGCAGGAAAGTAAACCTCCCGTTATTGTTCGCCAGACTGCGTTTAGGGCATCTCCTGTAGGAGACGTTTTCAGTACCGTGGCGTGGATCCGTCAGGTACAGGGCATCCGCGCAGGCCCGCTTTGCCTCAGCTAATTCATCTTCCAAACTAACAACAATTTATTGACCGTACTGACGGCAGGCGTTTGAGAATTTATTATGCTAATCAAATTATTAACTAAAGTTTTCGGTAGTCGTAACGATCGTACACTGCGCCGTATGCGCAAAGTGGTTTCCGTGATCAACAGCATGGAACCGCAGATGGAAAAGCTCACGGATGATGAGCTGAAGGCTAAAACCGGTGAGTTCCGCGCGCGTCTGGAAAAAGGTGAAGTGCTGGAAACGCTAATCCCGGAAGCTTTCGCTGTTGTTCGTGAAGCAAGTAAGCGCGTCTTCGGCATGCGTCACTTCGACGTGCAGCTGCTGGGCGGTATGGTCCTGAACGATCGCTGCATCGCGGAAATGCGTACTGGGGAAGGTAAAACCCTGACGGCAACGCTGCCAGCTTATCTGAACGCACTGAGCGGCAAAGGTGTGCACGTTGTTACCGTGAACGACTACCTGGCCCAGCGTGACGCCGAAAACAACCGTCCTCTGTTTGAATATCTGGGGCTGAGCGTAGGTATCAACCTACCAGGCATGCCAGCGCCTGCTAAGCGTGAAGCTTACGCAGCAGACATCACCTACGGTACCAACAACGAATACGGTTTCGACTACCTCCGCGACAATATGGCTTTCAGCCCTGAAGAGCGCGTGCAGCGCAAGCTTCACTATGCGCTGGTGGATGAAGTTGACTCCATCCTGATCGACGAAGCGCGTACGCCGCTGATCATCTCCGGCCCTGCGGAAGACAGCTCTGAGCTGTACAAACGCGTGAACAAAATCATTCCGCACCTGATGCGTCAGGAAAAAGAAGACTCTGACACCTTCCAGGGTGAAGGCCACTTCTCCGTGGATGAAAAATCTCGCCAGGTTAACCTGACCGAACGTGGTCTGGTGCTGATTGAAGAGCTGCTTGTGCAAGAAGGCATGATGGAAGAGGGCGAGTCGCTGTACTCACCAGCCAACATCATGCTGATGCATCATGTGACCGCGGCACTTCGCGCCCATGCGCTGTTCACCCGCGACGTTGACTACATCGTTAAAGATGGCGAAGTCATCATCGTTGATGAACACACGGGCCGTACTATGCAGGGGCGTCGTTGGTCAGATGGTCTTCACCAGGCCGTTGAGGCAAAAGAAGGCGTCGAAATTCAGAATGAAAACCAGACGCTGGCGTCCATCACCTTCCAGAACTACTTCCGTCTTTACGAGAAGCTGGCAGGGATGACCGGTACTGCAGACACCGAAGCGTTTGAATTTAGCTCTATTTATAAGCTCGACACCATCGTTGTGCCGACCAACCGCCCAATGATCCGTAAAGATATGCCGGATCTGGTCTACATGACCGAACTGGATAAAATTGGCGCGATTATCGAAGACATTAAAGAGCGTACCGCGAACGGCCAGCCTGTGCTGGTGGGGACCATCTCCATTGAGAAATCTGAAGTGGTTTCCAATGAGTTGACCAAGGCCGGTATCAAACACAATGTTCTGAATGCCAAGTTCCACGCCAACGAAGCGGCTATCGTTGCTCAGGCGGGTTACCCAGCCGCGGTAACTATCGCGACTAACATGGCGGGTCGTGGTACGGATATCGTGTTGGGCGGGAGCTGGCAGGAAGAGATTGCTGAGCTGGATGAGCCAACGCCAGAGCAAATTGCTCAGATCAAAGCGGACTGGAAAGTTCGCCACGATGCGGTACTGGCTTCAGGTGGTCTGCATATTATCGGCACCGAGCGTCATGAATCCCGCCGTATCGATAACCAGCTGCGTGGCCGTTCTGGCCGTCAGGGTGATGCCGGTTCTTCCCGCTTCTACCTGTCGATGGAAGATGCCCTGATGCGTATCTTCGCCTCGGATCGCGTATCCAATATGATGCGTAAACTGGGTATGAAGCCGGGCGAAGCCATTGAACACCCTTGGGTAACCAAGGCGATTGCCAACGCACAGCGTAAAGTCGAAAGCCGTAACTTTGATATTCGTAAGCAGCTGCTGGAATACGATGACGTCGCAAACGATCAGCGCCGCGCTATTTATACCCAGCGTAATGAGCTGCTCGACGTTACCGACGTGAGCGAAACCATCGCCAGCATTCGTGAAGACGTCTTCAAAGTCACCATCGATGCGCATATTCCGCCTCAGTCTCTGGAAGAAATGTGGGATGTAGAAGGTCTGGAAGAGCGTCTGAAAAACGACTTTGATCTCGAGATGCCAATCAAAGAGTGGCTGGATAAAGAACCTGAGCTGCACGAAGAAACGCTGCGTGAGCGTATTCTGCAGACGGCGATTGAGCTTTATCAACGTAAAGAAGAAGTCGTGGGTGCAGAAATGATGCGCCACTTCGAAAAAGGCGTGATGCTGCAAACGCTGGATTCCCTGTGGAAAGAGCATCTGGCCGCAATGGATTACCTGCGTCAGGGGATCCACCTGCGCGGTTATGCGCAGAAAGATCCGAAGCAGGAATACAAGCGTGAATCCTTCTCTATGTTTGCCGCGATGCTGGAGTCACTGAAATATGAAGTGATCAGCACCCTGAGCAAAGTTCAGGTCCGCCTGCCGGAAGAAGTTGAAGCGATGGAACAACAGCGTCGTGAAGAAGCCGAGCGTCTGGCACGTATGCAGCAGCTTAGTCATGTGGATGATGAAACTCAGGCCGCACAGGCGCTGGCAGCAGAAACTGGCGATCGTAAAGTGGGTCGGAACGATCCTTGCCCTTGCGGTTCCGGTAAGAAATACAAACAGTGCCATGGCCGTCTGAGCTAAGGTCTGACAAAATCGAAAAGGCGCAGCTTGCTGCGCCTTTTTTACGCATGGAGTTTGAGAATATGAAGCAACTGCAAATCGCTGTCGGCATTATCCGTAATCAACAGGGTGAAATTTTTATCACGCAGCGCGCAGCCGATGCGCACATGGCGAATAAATGGGAATTTCCCGGCGGGAAGATTGAGGCAGGTGAATCCCCGGAACAGGCCGTTATCCGGGAATTACAGGAAGAAACCGGTATTGTGGTGCAAAGTGCCAGCCTGTTTGAAACCCTGGAGTACCAGTTCCCGGATCGTCATATTTCCCTGTGGTTCTATCTGATAGAAAGTTGGGAAGGTGAACCCTGGGGCAAAGAAGGGCAACCCGGGCGTTGGGTTGCTCAAGGGGAACTCATCGCCGACGAGTTTCCGCCAGCCAATGAGCCCGTCATTTTAAAGCTGCTAAACGATTAGCGTTCCTGTTCTTCGCTCCAGCCTTCGCTTTCAGAGAGGTCGCCGCTGCTGGGAATACGTTTTTCCTCAGCGGCCCACTCGCCCAGGTCGATAAGCTGGCAGCGCTTGCTGCAAAATGGTCGGTATGGGCTGCTTTCGTTCCAGATAACCGCTTTGCCGCAGCCAGGACAATTAACGATGGTTTCTTCGTTCATGTTGTTTCCTTAGCAGCAGGCCAGCTCAAAGTCGAGGCGTTCAGGCACCAGGCCATTCTCTGAATCCAGCGGCATAAAACGAATCGCAAAGCGGCTTTTGTGGCCGGAAATCTGTGGATAAAGCTGATCGCCGAGAGTGAGATGAAGACGAAGCAGGTCGGCATCGTCGCCATTGTCCTGGTAGAATCCATTGAGGCTGGTTTGTTTCCGGAATGGCGCAGAATTGCGGATGATGTCCAGCAGAAGATCGAGCGACTGTTTCACTGGTTCGAGACTGTTTAGCCAAAAATGAACCTGAGCATCGCGTTGTTCCTGCGGCAGATAAAGCCAAATGTGCAGGGTAGGCAGGTCGAAGCTACAGCAGCCGCCTGGGATGCTAAGCCGCTGGCGTACCAGCGCAATAAGGCGATCTTCTCGCAGAATTTGCCCGATGCGCGGCGCGGCCATCAACACGCTGCCGCAGCTCTCCAACTGGCTTCGCAGCGAGTCGATGCGCTGCATATCAACCCCCGGGACTTCTGACCAGCTCAGCAGTTTACGCTGCTGACGGCTTATCTCTTTGAGAATATCGGTGCGAATTTCGCCCCTTTCAAACACATCCAGTAAGTCACCGACGTTACGAAAAAAATGCAGCGCCTTTGCGCTGTCATTGATAGGAAGTGCTGACTGCATCTGTTGGATCAAAAACTCAATACGCAGCCATGTGCGCATTTTCTCATTCAATGGGTGTTCGAAAAGAACCTGAGTGTTCATCATTCTGCTTCCTGTTGTGCGGCCAGACCAGCCAGTTTCAGGTACTGGCGATGCAGGCGGTCAACATGCACGACAACGTCCTGGGGACTGCCGTCATTATTAATTACATCATCTGCCACGGCGAGGCGAGCTTCCCGGGACGCCTGAGCGTCCAGAATCTGCTGGGCGTGTTCGCGGGAAACATTGTCCCGCAGCATAGTACGCGCAATCTGGGTCTCGGGGGAAACATCCACCACTAAAATCCGGTCCGCCTTTTGTTGCAGATTGTTTTCTACCAGCAGAGGGACTACCCACAACACGTAAGGTGAGGTAGCACGAGCAATCTCATCACGAGTTTGCTGCTGGATAATAGGATGTAGCAGGTTATTAACCCATTGCTTTTGCTGCGGGGAGCTGAAGATCGTTTCTCTCAACGCTCGACGGTTTAAAGAACCATCTTCCAGAAGGATCTTTGGGCCAAAATGTTGAGAAATGAGAGCTAACGCATGTTGGCCTGGCTCAACAACCTGACGGGCAATTACATCTGCATCTATGACGGTGACTCCAGCGCGGGAAAAGGCTTCGGCGATGGTACTTTTACCACTGCCAATGCCGCCCGTAAGTGCAACCGTGTAAACCATAAATAACCGATCCTGATGCTATATTTATCAATAAGATAAAAAGTCTTTGGTGGCGTGATTTTAGGTGATTTTGTATCACGTAAAAATCGGGTATTCGCCGTCTGCGGGCTTTTTACCGTTTACCAGGTAAATTTAAACGATTGTAGCGTAAAAAAGTCGGTTTTCGCAGTCTTGCGGAGTCATTATTACTGCGTATGATAGCGTCACTGGAGTTGGCTGTTGTTTGCTCGTTTTACTTTAAGCCACAGGTACGTTTTCCGTGCTTGCTCACCCCAGTGTCTGATTTCTGTATATCTGGGTTCCGGGCTTGCCGTTGTTCTCTGTCTTGAGTAATGAAGAGCCTACCGCCGATCGCGTTCATCGCCATTCGACCCAGGGATCTGCATCATGCGTATTGAAGAAGATTTGAAGTTAGGTTTTAAAGACGTTTTAATTCGCCCAAAACGCTCCACCCTCAAAAGCCGTTCAGACGTTGAGCTGGAACGTCAATTCACATTCAAGCATTCCGGTATCACCTGGTCTGGCGTCCCTATTATTGCTGCGAATATGGACACCGTAGGCACTTTCGCGATGGCGCAGGCGCTGGCCTCATTCGATATTCTTACCGCCGTGCACAAACACTACTCTGTAGAAGAGTGGAGCAACTTTATTCGTTCCGTGCCTGAAAACCTGTTGCGCCATATCATGGTCTCAACCGGCACTTCTGATGCAGATTTTGCCAAAACTAAGCAGATTCTGGCCCTGACTCCTGCACTGAAATTTATCTGCATCGACGTGGCGAACGGCTACTCTGAGCACTTCACCCAGTTCGTCAGCAAAGCCCGCGAAGCATGGCCTGATAAAGTTATCTGTGCGGGTAACGTGGTTACCGGTGAAATGTGTGAAGAGCTGATCCTGTCAGGGGCCGATATCGTGAAAGTTGGCATTGGCCCAGGCTCTGTATGCACCACGCGCGTTAAAACCGGCGTGGGCTACCCTCAGCTTTCCGCCGTCATTGAATGTGCTGATGCAGCTCACGGCTTAGGCGGCCAGATCGTCAGCGATGGTGGCTGTACTGTGCCGGGCGATGTGGCTAAAGCCTTTGGTGGGGGAGCTGACTTCGTTATGCTGGGCGGTATGCTGGCAGGGCATGAAGAAAGCGGTGGTACCGTTGTTGAGCAGGATGGCGAGAAGTTTATGTTGTTCTACGGCATGAGCTCCGAGTCTGCCATGACCCGCCACGTAGGCGGTGTTGCGCAGTACCGCGCTGCAGAAGGCAAAACCGTTAAGCTGCCTCTGCGCGGGCCGGTGGAAAATACCGCTCGCGATATCCTTGGCGGCCTGCGTTCTGCCTGTACCTATGTAGGTGCCTCTCGCCTTAAAGAGCTGACTAAACGCACAACTTTCATCCGCGTAGCGGAACAGGAAAACCGCGTTTTCAATAGCCTCTGATGAGCATCGATGACGCAGCTCAGGCTGCGTCATCCTCCTCCCATGGCATCCCCCATCTGGAAAATAGGTAGATACATGGCTATCACCAGCGTGCCAATGATCAAGCCAATGACCAGCATCATGACTGGCTCCAGCGTGGCGGCAAGATTTTCAGCCAGCTCCTGCGTTTTCTCATAATGCCAGCGCGCCAGGCGCTCAAGCATCAGATCCAGAGAACCGGATTCTTCACCAATTCGAACCAACTGTTGGCAAAGTGGTGTGAAATACCCCGACTGCTCCAACGCCTGCCAGAGGGGCTTTCCCTCGGAAACCCGATCGCGTACATCAGTAATTTGCCGTTGCCAGAACGTCTGGGTCAGCGTTTTTTCAACCGCTTCAAGACCCTGTAACAAGGGGACGCCAGAGTGCTGAGACAGCGTTAGTACGGTAAATATCTGGCTGAGTAGCTGGCCTCGCCTCAAGGGAGCAATGACCGGTACTTTTAACAGCAGTAATTGTTCTTTTTCTCGAATGACGGGTTGGGTGCGGCGAAGCCACCAACCTATAACGGCTAAGAGCATAGCGGTTAAAATCCACCATCCTCCTTGAGACGTTGCCCACTCTGAAAGACTCATAACGGCCTGGGTGATCGCGGGCAGAGGCGCGTTAAAAGAACGATAGATATTGGCAAACTCAGGCAGAACAAACCCAACCATGCCTGCGGTTACCAGCAGTGCAACAATCAAAATAAAGAGCGGATAACGCAGGGCTTTCACGACCTTTTTGCTGAGTTGGTAGTGTTGTTCTTGTTGTTCTGCCAGCCGCTGGCAGCACTCTGCAAGCCTTCCCGTCAGCTCTCCGGTATGCAGTAATGCAATAAACAGGGGCGGGAAGATATGGGGCCATTGCTTAAGCGCTTCGGAAAACGGTATGCCCTGCGCTACCTGTCGTTCTGTGTGCTGTAATAATGCCGACCATGCAGGTTTGGGATGCTGTCGGGCTATGAGCAACAGCGCGTCAGTTAAGGCGATACCGGCATGGATCAGCGCTGCAAGTTGCCGGACAAAGTCAATTTTGTGCTGAATATGCCAACAGGATCTCCCTGACAGCGATGATTTTTTAACGGACAGGAGCTGAAGCTGCTGCTGAGCAAGCTCCTCCTCAAGAGAAGCGCGCTCGCCGGCAAGTGATTCACCATTTTTTAATTGGCCTTCGTGGTCTATGGCTTCCCATCGCCAAAGCAGAGGTTTAGGCATGTGGCATACCCAGCACGCGGTAAACCTCTTCCAGCGTCGTATGGCCTTGTGCTACGGCAACGCAGCCATTTTCGAAAAGCGTACTCATCCCTTGCTCTCTGGCGAGACTTTCAATGTTACTTGCGGATTTGCCTTGCGTGATGGCTTGTCTTAGAGCGGCGGATAGCGGCAGGATTTCAAATAACGCTGTTCGCCCATAATATCCTCCGTAGCAACGTTCACATCCTGTCGCATGCCAATTGGGCAGCGCGGAAGGCCAAATGTGTCCAGGTAATGTTATGGCTGATTCGTGGTGTGTTTTGCAGTGAGGGCAAAGCTTTCTCACCAGCCTTTGAGCCACGATGATATTCAAGGCAGATGCGATCATCCAGCGAGGAATGGCCATTTTCTCCAGGCGGACAAGCGTTTCAACGGTGGAGTTGGTGTGCAATGTCGATAAAACCAGGTGCCCGGTCTGGGCAGCTTTGATGGCAATTTCTGCTGTTTCACCATCCCTGATTTCACCGACCATAATGACGTCTGGATCCTGCCTCAGTAATGCGCGTAGGACGTGCTGAAAGGTGAGACCAGCCTTAGGGTTTATCTGCGTCTGGTTCAGCCCTTCCTGAGGAATTTCTATGGGATCTTCTACGCTGCAGACGTTGATACCCGGTTGGTTAAGCGCCGCCAGGGCGCTATACAGCGTAATGGTTTTTCCGCTCCCTGTAGGACCGGTTACCAGAATCATCCCCTGCGGGGCCTGGAGTGATTGCTGAAGTTGTTTTTTTTCATCCTCTGACATCCCCAGAGAATGAATGTCCATATGCTGTTTGCCCTGCTGAAGAAGCCGTAAAACGACCTTCTCGCCGTATCGACAAGGCAGCGTCGAGACGCGAAATGACGCTTTCACCTCCTCGGCGAGGTAGTCCATTTGTCCGTCCTGAGGCAGCCGCTTTTCTGCGATATCCAGGTTAGCCAGAATTTTGAGCCTTGCAGTGACGGGCGCGGCCATTGCCTGAGGCAGTAGCGGTTGACATTGCAGCACGCCATCAATGCGAAGCCGAATTCGATAGGCATTTTCGAAGGGCTCAAAATGGATATCGGATGCACGCTGCTGTACGGCGGTGGCAAGTGTTGTATTCAAAAGTGCGACCGCTGAACTGCTGCGGTCGTGCTCCGAAGGCTGAGAGGGCTCCAGCGTTTGCCATTTCTCGAGCCGTTCAATGGGCCAGATCTCTACATCAATGTGTTTATCGCAAAGAAAGCGGAGCGCCTCGTACATTTGCTCGTTTGGGGCTTCAACCGCAGCAATTCGTACCGCGTCAGGCGTTTCCTCTATCAGTATGGCGTTGTAGTGCTGGCATAGGGCGTTAAGCTGTTCTTTTGTACTCATTTACCCGTCCCCGCTTGCGTTTCGTTAAAGCGGAATACATCTTCACAGGCTTGTTTCAGCGGCGATCCGTTTTCAGCACTGCAGACCCTTGCCCAGCCGGTTACGCCGTTAGCGTCGCTCCACTGAGGGGTGAACGTAACCGCCAGCCCGTTCAGGGATTCCTGGCCGTTGAGCGTCACAATCCCGCTGGCAACGCTCATTGAACTGATGTAGCGCGTCGTTTTGGTTTCAGCGATGCCGTTACTGCCGGCATTGCAATCGGAGATCCCTCCACGCTCGATGGCACAAAGTTCGACGGCGGTACGATAGGGCAGGAAGGTTTGCAGCATATCGGTCAAAGCTGCTTTACGAAGGTAGTTTTGATATCCAGGAATGCCGATGGCGCTCAGAATGGCGATGATGCCTATCACCACCATAAGCTCAATTAGCGTAAATCCTTTTTGCTTGTTCATCTGTCGCTCCTTTTGGTTAGAGAGCAACACTGTGCTGAACAGGCTAAGCAATAGCGAACAGGGAAAAGGACATTCGGGAAATGCTTTCCGTGTTAGTTAACGCAGTTGTATGTATCGACAATAAAAATGGAAATCAGTACGCAAAAAAGCGGGCGCAGTAATGGCTGGCCCGCCGTGGTGTTGCATTAGCGGAAGCGCATAGACAAGTCGAGGGCGCGTATGTGCTTAGTCAGAGCACCTACGGAGATGTAGTCCACGCCGGTATCAGCGAATGTTCTCAGCGTCTCTTTGGTCACGTTGCCAGAGACTTCCAGGCGCGCTTTCCCTTGGGTAAGTGCCACGGCTTCACGCATTTGCTCAACGGTAAAGTTGTCCAGCATGATGATGTCAGCCCCAGCTTTGAGCGCTTGTTCCAATTCATTCAGTGACTCAACTTCCACTTCTACCGGCACGTCAGGGTGCATCCAGAATGCTTTCTCCACTGCCTGACGAATAGAGCCGGAAGCAATAATGTGATTTTCTTTGATCAGGAAAGCATCGGAAAGGCCGAGGCGATGGTTGCTGCCCCCGCCGCATAGCACGGCATATTTCAGCGCGGTGCGCAGGCCCGGAAGTGTTTTACGGGTATCCAGCAACTGCGTTTTAGTGCCCTCAAGCAGCGCCACGTAACTGTGAACTTCGCTGGCTACGCCTGAGAGCGTTTGCACGAAGTTCAGCGCCGTTCTTTCTCCGGTCAAGAGAATACGGGCCGGGCCATTAAGCTCAAAAAGTGGCTGATTGATGGTGACTTCAGCGCCATCTTCGACATGCCAGGTCACCGTCACGTCGCCGCCAAGCTGAATAAAGACTTCTTCTACCCAGCGTTTACCGCAAAAAATCCCCTTTTCGCGGGTGATAACAACCGCATGCGACGTGTTTTCTGGGGGTAATAATTGTGCCGTGATGTCGTTGTTTGGGTCGACTTCACCGCCCAGATCTTCCCGCAGCGCCTGGGCTACGGCGAGAGGGATATCGAGGGTAATTCGTTCGAGCAGCTCGTCACGTCGGCGGTCAGGATTATAACGGCGGGGCGGCATGATTAAACTCCAGAATGAATAAGTTAATATTGTTTCATGCTACTCTGAAGCGACTTCAAGTACCACTCTAAGGAGAACCTCTCATGCAGCTTAAAGACGGCTGGCTGGTGGGGGTAAAACATCTGCCATCCCCGCATTGTGACGGCCGACCGGAAGAGGAAAACCCCTCATTGCTGGTGGTGCACAATATTAGTTTGCCGCCGGGGGAGTTCGGTGGCCCCTGGATTGATGCGTTATTTGCCGGAACGCTCGATCCTGCAGCGCACCCTTACTTTGCCGGTATTTCGCATTTGCGCGTGTCTGCCCATTGTCTGATTCGCCGGGACGGCGAAATTGTTCAGTACGTCCCTTTCGATAAACGAGCCTGGCATGCGGGCGTCTCGAGCTATCAGGGAAGAGAAAAGTGCAACGACTTTTCTATCGGTATTGAGCTGGAAGGTACCGATACGCTGGCCTATACCGACGCTCAATATGAACAACTCACAGCCTTAGCTAACTTACTGATTCAACACTATCCTGATATGGCGAAAAACATCACGGGCCACAGCGATATAGCACCTGGTCGGAAGACCGATCCAGGCCCTTCGTTTGACTGGCCGCGCTTTTGGGGTGCGGTTGAAGAGGCAACTGACAAGGAGAGCACATGACCCTGTTTACCCTGCTGTTAGTCCTGATGGGCGAGCGATTGTTCAAAATGGGCGAACACTGGCAGTTAGATCATCGTCTTGAAGTCCTGTTTGGACGGGTTAAGCATTTTTCTCTGTTAAGAACGCTGTTAATGACCGCTGCATTTATGGCCGTGGTTTTCCTGATTCTCCGTGCTTTGCATGGGTTACTATTCAACGTCCCACTGCTGGTGTTCTGGATTGCGCTGGGTGTGCTTTGCATCGGGGCCGGGCAGGTCAGGCTGCATTATCATTCGTATCTTAAAGCCGCCAGCCATGATGATGAACATGCCCGTGATGCAATGGCTGCAGAGCTTACATTGATTCATGGTGTTCCGCCTGAGTGCAGCGAGCGTGAATACCTGCGCGAGCTACAAAACGCGCTGCTGTGGATTAACTTCCGTTTCTATCTCGCGCCGCTGTTTTGGTTTGTGGTGGGCGGAACATGGGGGCCGGTTACGCTCGCAGGGTATGCTTTCCTGCGCGCATGGCAGACATGGCTTGCCCGGCATCATACGGCACACGAGCGCTTGCTCTCGGGAATTGACGGCATTCTTCATATTCTTGACTGGGTGCCCGTGCGTTTGGTGGGTGTCGCTTATGCCCTGTTGGGCCACGGTGAGCGAGCGCTTCCAGCCTGGTTTGCATCCCTTGCCGACAGGCATACCTCTCAATACCAGGTTCTCACACAACTGGCACAGTACTCGCTGGCGAGAGAACCCCATCAGGATAAGATGAAAACACCGAAAGCTGCGGTATCGCTGGCGAAGAAAATTTCATTGGTGATTGTGGTCGTGGTGGCGTTACTGACGATTTACGGCACTTTGGTTTAGGGCCGGAAGGCTGTAAGAAAACGCCCCGCATTGCGGGGCGTTTTCTTTATCAGGCTTTCACTGTCTTCAGGTTTTTCTGCTTCAGGAAATAACCGACGCCCAGAATCGCAATCCACACTGGGATCAGGTAAACCGAGATGGCCATGCCTGGCGTTATCAGCATGATGACCAACACGCCAACCATAAACAGCAGGCAGACCCAGTTTCCTAACGGATAGAACAGGGCAGGGAAGCGGGTTTTCACCCCTTGTTGCTGCTTAGCACGGCGGAATTTCATGTGAGCCAGGCTGATCATCGCCCAGTTGATCACCAGGGCTGAGACAACCAGCGCCATCAGCAGGCCGAAAGCGGATTCCGGTGCCAGGTAGTTAATCAGCACGCAAAGGGCGGTGAAGCCTGCGGAAACCAGAATCGTGTTCACCGGTACACCGCGCTTATCGACGCTTTTCAACATCTTCGGCGCGTTCCCCTGCTGTGCCAGGCCGAACAGCATACGGCTGTTGCAGTAAACGCAGCTGTTGTAAACCGACAGGGCGGCGGTGAGCACCACGATATTCAGAGCGTTAGCCACGAAAGTGTCGCCCAGCTCATGGAAGATCAGCACGAACGGACTGGTGTCTGCGGTCACGCGCGTCCACGGCAGCAGGGACAGCAGAATCGCCAGCGAACCCACATAGAAAATCAGAATACGGTAGATAACCTGGTTGGTCGCTTTTGGAATGCTCACTTCCGGGTTGTCTGCCTCTGCGGCGGTAATACCGACCAGCTCAAGCCCGCCGAAGGAGAACATAATGATAGCCATCATCATGACCAGCCCGGTGATGCCGTGCGGCAGAAAGCCACCCTGATCCCAGAGGTTGCTGACGGACGCCTGTGGGCCACCGTTGCCGCTAAAGAGTAACCAGCCGCCGAACAGAATCATGGCGATAACCGCCACCACTTTAATAATGGCGAACCAAAACTCCATCTCACCAAAGACTTTAACGTTAGTTAAGTTGATGGCGTTGATAGCGATGAAGAATACCGCCGCCGTAGCCCAGGTTGGGATCTCCGGCCACCAGAACTGGATGTATTTGCCGACGGCCGTCAGTTCAGCCATGGCAACCAGAACGTAGAGTACCCAGTAGTTCCAGCCTGAAGCGAAGCCCGCGAAACCACCCCAGTACTTGTAAGCAAAATGGCTGAAGGACCCGGCTACCGGCTCCTCAACAACCATTTCACCCAGCTGGCGCATAATTAAAAATGCGATAAACCCGGCGATAGCATAGCCGAGAATAATTGCCGGACCTGCGGACTGGATGACGGATGCGCTGCCCAGAAACAGGCCCGTCCCGATAGCTCCACCAAGCGCGATAAGCTGAATGTGGCGGTTTTTAAGACCGCGCTTCAGCGTGTCGCCGTGCTGTTGACCTTCCATCATGTAACCTCGTAGTGGTTAATGTCTGCGCTACATTGACGCGGATGTAATTGTTTTATTCCGTAATGTGTAGTCTTTTTTTTACGGTTATCAATTATGAATTTTGCGGATAGGGCTACCGCATCGCAAAGAATAATGTTAAGCGCAGGCCTTTGCACCTGCTTTCTGCCACTGCTCTGACGAGTTGGGCAAAAAGAAACCATTTGTAAAAAAGAGGGGAGGACAAGGTGAGTCGAGAATACTTCTTGAGCGGCCATTTTGCGTCACAAAAATGACATACATTCATCGCGTCTTTCGGTTGTTTTTGAAAAATATATCGTTTCATAAACGTTAACTTACCGCTTTGTGGGTAAACGCGAGTTAGTGCCCAAGTTATGGTTTTGAAAATCCCTTCTTTTGTTATTGTTAAAATGTGCCTGCTTTCATGATTTCAATCAAAACCAATATGGACAGAAGGTGAATACTTTGTTACTTTTAGCCTCACGAACGTGAAATTGGTCTTACCAATTGACTCCGGGCTAATGGCAGAGATAGGGAACGATGGCCTACAGCAAAATCCGCCAACCAAAATTATCCGATGTGATAGAGCAGCAGCTGGAGTTTCTCATCCTTGAGGGCACTCTACGCCCGGGCGAAAAACTTCCACCTGAACGCGAACTGGCGAAACAATTTGATGTTTCCCGTCCTTCGCTGCGCGAGGCCATCCAGCGTCTCGAAGCCAAGGGTTTGCTGCTTCGTCGCCAGGGCGGCGGTACTTTTGTCCAGAACAGCCTTTGGCAGAGCCTGAGCGACCCGCTGGTCGAACTGCTCTCAGACCATCCCGAATCCCAGTTTGATCTGCTTGAAACCCGCCATGCGCTTGAAGGTATTGCTGCTTATTACGCGGCGCTGCGCGGAACCGAAGAAGATCTCTCGCGCATTGGTGATTGCCATATTGCCATCCAGCAGGCTCAGGAGTCCGGTGATTTAGACGCCGAAGCCGATGCCGTCATGCAGTATCAAATTGCCGTAACCGAAGCCGCGCATAATGTTGTGCTTCTTCATTTATTGCGCTGCATGGAGCCTATGCTCGAACAGAACGTTCGCCAGAATTTTGAATTGCTCTACGCGCGCCGCGAGATGTTGGCGCAAGTGAGCAGCCATCGCGCCAGCATTTTTGCGGCGATTATGGCTCGCCAGCCGGAGCAGGCGCGAGAAGCGTCGCACCGTCACCTGGCGTTTATTGAGGAAATATTGCTGGATCGCAGCCGTGAGCAGAGCCGTCGTGAGCGCTCTCTCCGTCTCCTTCAGCAACGTAAGGATTAAGCGCCAAACTTTTAGCGCGCGGCAACTAAACACAGAACCTGTCTTATTGCGTTCTTTTCTTCAGTTACCCGAATTCATTCGGGCAAGAGCGCAATGGGACAGGTTCCAGATAAATCAACGTATTAGACAGATAAGGAATACCCCCATGTCAGAACGTTTCCCAAATGACGTGGATCCGATTGAAACTCGCGACTGGCTACAGGCGATCGAATCGGTTATCCGTGAAGAAGGTGTTGAGCGTGCACAGTATCTGATCGATCAGCTGCTGTCCGAAGCCAGCAAAGGCGGTGTGAAAGTCGCTGCTTCTGCAGGTGCTCGCAACTATGTGAACACCATTGCCGTTGAAGACGAACCGGAATACCCGGGCAATCTGGATCTGGAACGCCGTATCCGTTCTGCTATCCGCTGGAACGCCATCATGACCGTTCTGCGCGCATCCAAGAAAGATCTGGAACTGGGTGGCCACATGGCATCCTTCCAGTCTTCTGCGACCGTTTACGAAGTGTGCTTCAACCACTTCTTCCGTGCAGCCAACGAGAAAGACGGCGGCGATCTGGTGTACTTCCAGGGCCACATCTCTCCGGGCATCTATGCACGTGCTTTCCTTGAAGGCCGCCTGACCGAAGAGCAGATGAACAATTTCCGTCAGGAAGTTCACGGTAAAGGTCTGTCTTCTTATCCGCACCCTAAACTGATGCCAGAATTCTGGCAGTTCCCGACCGTTTCCATGGGTCTGGGCCCAATCGGTGCGATCTACCAGGCTAAATTCCTGAAATATCTGGAACACCGTGGCCTGAAAGACACCTCTGAGCAAACCGTTTACGCCTTCCTGGGCGACGGTGAAATGGATGAGCCAGAATCTAAAGGCGCGATCACCATCGCGACCCGTGAGAAGCTGGACAACCTGTGCTTCATCATCAACTGTAACCTGCAGCGTCTGGATGGTCCGGTCACCGGTAACGGCAAGATCATCAACGAACTGGAAGGCATCTTCAGCGGTGCTGGCTGGAACGTTATCAAAGTGATGTGGGGCGGTCGTTGGGATGAGCTGCTGCGTAAAGATACCAGCGGTAAACTGATCCAACTGATGAACGAAACCGTTGACGGTGACTACCAGACCTTCAAATCCAAAGACGGTGCCTACGTTCGTGAGCACTTCTTCGGCAAATACCCTGAAACCGCAGCGCTGGTTGCAGACTGGACTGATGAGCAGATCTGGGCCTTGAACCGCGGTGGTCACGATCCGAAGAAAGTCTACGCTGCACTGAAAAAAGCGCAGGAAACCAAAGGTAAAGCGACCGTTATCCTGGCCCACACCATCAAAGGTTACGGCATGGGCGATACCGCAGAAGGTAAAAACATCGCTCACCAGGTGAAGAAAATGAACATGGACGGCGTGCGTTACATCCGCGACCGTTTCAACGTGCCAGTGACCGATGAGCAGGTAGAAAACCTGTCTTACATCACCTTCCCAGAAGGCACTGAAGAGCACAAGTACCTGCACGAACGTCGTCAGGCGCTGAAAGGCTACCTGCCTGCTCGTCAGCCTAACTTCTCCGAAAAACTGGAACTGCCTGCGCTGGAAGACTTCTCTCAGCTGCTGGAAGAGCAGAACAAAGAGATCTCCACCACCATCGCCTTCGTTCGTGCCCTGAACGTGATGCTGAAGAACCCGTCTATCAAAGACCGTCTGGTTCCAATCATCGCCGATGAAGCGCGTACCTTTGGTATGGAAGGTCTGTTCCGTCAGATCGGTATCTACAGCCCGAACGGCCAGCAGTACACCCCGCAGGACCGCGAGCAGGTTGCATACTACAAAGAAGACGAGAAAGGCCAGATTCTGCAGGAAGGGATCAACGAACTGGGTGCTGGCGCATCCTGGCTGGCGGCTGCGACGTCTTACAGCACCAACAACCTGCCGATGATTCCGTTCTACATCTACTACTCGATGTTCGGTTTCCAGCGTATCGGTGACCTGTGCTGGCAGGCTGGCGACCAACAGGCTCGCGGCTTCCTGGTCGGCGGGACTTCCGGTCGTACTACGCTGAACGGTGAAGGTCTGCAGCACGAAGATGGCCACAGCCACATTCAGTCTCTGACTATTCCTAACTGTATCTCTTACGATCCGTCTTACGCGTACGAAGTGGCTGTCATCATGCACGACGGTCTGACCCGTATGTACGGTGAAGCACAAGAGAACATTTATTACTACATCACCACCCTGAACGAAAACTACCACATGCCGGCTATGCCAGCAGGCGCCGAGGAAGGTATCCGTAAAGGTATCTACAAACTCGAAACCGTTGCAGGTAGCAAAGGTAAAGTTCAGCTGCTGGGCTCCGGTTCTATCCTGCGTCACGTGCGTGAAGCAGCACAGATCCTGGCGAACGACTACGGCGTGGGCTCTGACGTGTACAGCGTAACCTCCTTCACCGAACTGGCTCGTGATGGCCAGGATTGTGAGCGCTGGAACATGCTGCACCCAATGGAAACTCCGCGCGTACCTTACATCGCTCAGGTGATGAACGACGCTCCGGCGGTTGCTTCTACTGACTATATGAAACTGTTCGCTGAGCAGGTTCGTACTTACGTACCTGCTGATGATTATCGCGTACTGGGCACCGACGGCTTCGGTCGTTCTGACAGCCGCGAAAACCTGCGTCACCACTTCGAAGTTGATGCTTCTTACGTGGTCGTAGCAGCCCTGGGCGAACTGGCTAAACGTGGCGAAATCGATAAGAAAGTGGTTGCTGACGCAATTACTAAATTCAACATCGATGCAGAAAAAGTTAACCCGCGTCTGGCGTAAGAGGTAAAGAGACAATGGCTATCGAAATCAAAGTACCAGACATCGGCGCTGATGAAGTTGAAATCACCGAGATTCTGGTCAAAGTTGGCGACAAAGTTGAAGCTGAACAGTCGCTGATCACTGTAGAAGGCGATAAAGCCTCTATGGAAGTTCCGTCTCCACAGGCTGGCGTCGTGAAAGAGATCAAAGTCTCTGTCGGCGACAAAACCGAGACCGGCAAACTGATCATGATTTTCGATTCCGCCGAAGGTGCAGCAGCCGCTGCACCTGCTAAGGCAGAAGAGAAGAAAGAAGCCGCTCCGGCCGCAGCACCTGCTGCCGCGAGCGCAAAAGACGTTAACGTGCCAGACATCGGCGGTGACGAAGTAGAAGTTACCGAGATCATGGTGAAAGTGGGCGACACCGTTGCCGCTGAACAGTCTCTGATCACCGTAGAAGGCGACAAAGCTTCTATGGAAGTCCCTGCGCCGTTCGCGGGCGTGGTGAAAGAGATCAAAATCAGCACCGGCGACAAAGTGTCTACCGGCTCTCTGATCATGGTCTTCGAAGTGGCGGGTGCCGCACCTGCTGCCGCTCCAGCACAGGCTGCTGCTCCGGCTGCTGCCGCAGCACCTGCGGCTTCCGGCTCTAAAGAAGTTAACGTCCCGGACATCGGCGGTGATGAAGTTGAAGTCACTGAAGTGATGGTGAAAGTGGGCGACAAAGTTGCCGCTGAGCAGTCACTGATCACCGTAGAAGGCGACAAAGCTTCCATGGAAGTGCCTGCACCATTCGCCGGTACCGTGAAAGAAATCAAAATCAGCACCGGCGACAAAGTGTCCACCGGCTCCCTGATCATGGTCTTCGAAGTAGAAGGCGCTGCACCTGCTGCGGCTCCAACTGCTGCTGCACCAGCTCCAGCCGCTGCGGCACCAGCCCCGGCAGCCAAAGCCGCTGCACCTGCTGCTAAAGCAGAAGGTAAATCTGAATTCGCTGAAAACGACGCGTACGTTCATGCGACTCCGCTGATCCGCCGTCTGGCTCGCGAGTTCGGTGTTAACCTGGCGAAAGTGAAAGGCACCGGCCGTAAAGGTCGTATCCTGCGTGAAGACGTTCAGGCTTACGTGAAAGACGCTGTTAAACGCGCTGAAGCAGCTCCGGCTGCGACCGGCGGTGGTCTGCCAGGCATGCTGCCATGGCCGAAAGTTGACTTCAGCAAGTTCGGCGAAATCGAAGAAGTGGAAATGGGCCGCATCCAGAAAATCTCTGGTGCTAACCTGAGCCGTAACTGGGTGATGATCCCGCACGTTACCCACTTCGACAAAACCGATATTACCGATCTGGAAGCGTTCCGTAAGCAGCAGAACGACGAAGCCGCTAAGCGTAAGCTGGACGTGAAGTTCACTCCTGTAGTGTTCATCATGAAAGCCGTTGCGGCCGCGCTGGAGCAGATGCCTCGCTTCAACAGCTCCCTGTCCGAAGATGGCCAGAAGCTGACGCTGAAAAAATACATCAACATCGGTGTGGCGGTTGATACCCCGAATGGTCTGGTTGTTCCAGTCTTCAAAGACGTGAACAAGAAGAGCATCACTGAGCTGTCTCGCGAACTGATGGCTATCTCCAAGAAAGCTCGCGACGGCAAGCTGACCGCTGGCGAAATGCAGGGCGGCTGCTTCACCATCTCCAGCCTGGGCGGTATCGGGACTACTCACTTCGCGCCGATCGTTAACGCGCCAGAAGTGGCTATCCTGGGTGTCTCCAAGTCTGCGATGGAGCCAGTCTGGAACGGTAAAGAGTTCACGCCGCGTCTGATGATGCCGATGTCTCTTTCCTTCGACCACCGCGTAATCGACGGCGCTGATGGAGCTCGCTTCATCACCATCATCAACAACATGTTGTCTGATATTCGCCGCCTGGTGATGTAATTGAAAAGCCGGCCAATCGGCCGGCTTTTTTCTGGTAATCTCATGGTGTTTGTGAGGTTATTGGCGAAAGCGACAATTCGTGAGCCGTTTGTTGTTTCAAAATTGTTAACAATTTTGTAAACTGCGGGCGGATAGAACGACCCGGTGGACGACGGGTATAAATTAAGAGGTCATGATGAGCACAGAAATCAAAACTCAGGTCGTAGTACTTGGGGCAGGCCCGGCAGGTTACTCCGCAGCATTCCGCGCCGCGGATTTAGGTCTGGAAACCGTCATCGTAGAGCGTTACAGCACCCTTGGTGGTGTTTGTCTGAACGTCGGCTGTATCCCTTCTAAAGCGCTGCTGCACGTTGCTAAAGTTATCGAAGAAGCAAAAGCACTGGCCGAACACGGCATCGTTTTCGGTGAGCCGAAAACCGATATCGACAAAATTCGTACCTGGAAAGAGAAAGTTATCACTCAGCTGACCGGCGGCCTGGCGGGTATGGCCAAAGGCCGTAAAGTGAAAGTGGTAAACGGTCTGGGTAAATTCACCGGGGCTAACACCCTGGAAGTGGAAGGTGAAAACGGTAAAACCGTGATCAACTTCGACAACGCTATCATCGCGGCGGGTTCCCGTCCGATCGAGCTGCCGTTCATTCCTCATGAAGATCCACGCGTGTGGGATTCCACGGATGCGCTGGAGCTGAAATCCGTACCTAAACGCCTGCTGGTAATGGGCGGCGGTATCATCGGCCTGGAAATGGGCACCGTATACCATGCGCTGGGTTCAGACATTGACGTGGTTGAAATGTTCGACCAGGTTATCCCTGCCGCAGACAAAGACATCGTTAAAGTCTTCACCAAGCGCATCAGCAAGAAATTCAACCTGATGCTGGAAACCAAAGTGACTGCCGTTGAAGCGAAAGAAGACGGCATCTATGTTTCCATGGAAGGCAAAAAAGCCCCTGCAGAACCACAGCGTTACGACGCGGTTCTGGTGGCTATCGGCCGCGTGCCTAACGGTAAAAACCTCGATGCAGGCAAAGCCGGCGTTGAAGTTGACGACCGTGGCTTTATCCGCGTTGACAAACAGCTGCGCACCAACGTGCCACACATCTTTGCTATCGGCGACATCGTCGGTCAGCCAATGCTGGCACACAAAGGTGTTCATGAAGGCCACGTTGCCGCAGAAGTTATCGCCGGGATGAAGCACTACTTCGATCCGAAAGTGATCCCATCTATCGCTTACACCGAGCCAGAAGTTGCATGGGTTGGTCTGACTGAGAAAGAAGCGAAAGAGAAAGGCATCAGCTACGAAACCGCCACCTTCCCGTGGGCTGCTTCTGGCCGTGCTATCGCTTCCGATTGCGCAGACGGTATGACCAAGCTTATTTTCGACAAAGAGACTCACCGCGTTATCGGTGGGGCGATTGTCGGGACCAACGGCGGCGAGCTGCTGGGCGAAATCGGTCTGGCTATCGAGATGGGTTGTGACGCAGAAGACATCGCGCTCACCATCCACGCTCACCCGACGCTGCACGAATCCGTTGGCCTGGCGGCTGAAGTCTTCGAAGGCAGCATCACCGACCTGCCAAACGCGAAAGCGAAGAAAAAGTAACTTTCAGCGTCTGATAAAGCGGCCCTTTGGGGCCGTTTTTTTTGCCCGTAAAAGGCCGCCCTTGCGAGCGGCCAGTAGCTTAATTGCCCAGGTTCAAAACGAACTGAACGGTAATGTCTGAAATATTCCAGCCACCCTGGCTCAGCGAAAGCAGTGAACCTAACAACAGAAGCAGCGCGTACAGCAAACGCATTTCCATTGCGTGTATACCCTTTGGGCTACGGCGATTTCTTCTTCACCGGGAAAGGCAGAATCAGGCAAGTGTTTGAGGCTTGCCACGTAGAGCGGTAGATCTGCTCCCATGCCCGGCGACTGGCTGCTACGCCAGCGAAGCAGGCCAAGAGTAACGTTACGGTAGATCGCTTGAACGCTGAATCATCATTTTTAATTTGCAGTAAGTTGCAGTTGTTTTTATAACGTTGTACGCAAAAGGTACAATTCATCTTGCCGTGATTCATTTTCAAATGCAGAATAGACAGCGTTTGGGGCTTGCCACAAAACATTTCCTTTCATCGTGTGCTACCACTTTGTCAGGGCAAACGAACCGCCGAAAGGCGGTTTTTTTGTGTCTGAGGGTCATATCAAAAAGTAATCTATTCCCCCTTAACGATTCAGCAACGTTTTAATGTTGCTTTTTTGTAAACAGATTAACACCCCCTGAAAATCCTGCTATGCTGCCCGACGCGGTACCGGGCATTTACCCTACAAACTGCTGTCTCACAGGAGCGTGAAGAGAGAGATCCGGTGTCGCCAAATGACAATGAGAGCGAGGAGAACCGTCGTGCTAGAAGAATACCGTAAGCACGTAGCTGAACGTGCCGCAGAAGGGATTGTTCCAAAACCCTTAGATGCCACCCAAATGGCCGCACTGGTTGAGCTGCTGAAAACCCCACCAGCAGGTGAAGAAGCATTCCTGTTAGATCTGATTACTAACCGTGTACCGCCGGGCGTTGATGAAGCCGCCTACGTGAAAGCCGGTTTCCTTGCTGCCATTGCCAAAGGCGATGCCACTTCCCCGCTGATCTCCCCTGAAAAAGCCGTTGAACTGCTGGGCACCATGCAGGGTGGCTACAACATTCATCCGCTGATTGACGCGCTGGATAACGAAAAGCTGGCACCGATTGCCGCCAAAGCGCTGTCCCATACGCTGCTGATGTTTGATAACTTCTACGACGTAGAAGAGAAAGCCAAAGCGGGCAACACCTACGCTCAGCAAGTGCTGAAGTCCTGGTCCGAAGCCGAGTGGTTCCTGTCTCGCCCTAAACTGGCCGAGAAAATCACCGTTACCGTCTTTAAAGTCACCGGTGAAACCAACACCGATGACCTGTCCCCGGCCCCGGACGCATGGTCCCGCCCGGACATCCCGCTGCACGCCCTGGCGATGCTGAAAAACGCCCGCGAAGGCATTGAGCCGGATCAGGCTGGCGTAATTGGCCCTATCAAACAGATCGAAGCGCTGCAGAAGAAAGGTTTCCCTCTGGCCTACGTGGGCGATGTTGTGGGCACCGGTTCTTCCCGTAAATCCGCTACCAACTCCGTGCTGTGGTTCATGGGTGACGATATTCCGAACGTGCCGAACAAGCGCGGCGGCGGCGTTGTGCTGGGCGGCAAAATCGCCCCCATCTTCTTCAACACCATGGAAGATGCTGGCGCACTGCCGATCGAAGTTGACGTTAACGATCTGAATATGGGCGATGTGATCGACATTTACCCGTACAAAGGTGAAGTGCGTAACCACGAAACCGACGCGGTGATCGCTAACTTTGAACTGAAAACTGACGTGCTGCTGGACGAAGTTCGCGCCGGCGGCCGTATTCCGCTGATCATCGGCCGTGGCCTGACCACCAAAGCGCGCGAAGCACTGAGCCTGCCGCATAGCGACGTATTTGTTCAGGCGAAAGATGTTGCCGCCAGCACACGCGGTTACTCGCTGGCGCAGAAAATGGTTGGCCGCGCCTGTGGCGTGGAAGGTATTCGCCCTGGCGCTTACTGCGAACCGAAGATGACTTCCGTAGGTTCCCAGGACACCACCGGGCCGATGACCCGTGATGAGCTGAAAGACCTTGCCTGCCTTGGTTTCTCTGCGGATCTGGTGATGCAGTCCTTCTGTCACACCGCGGCCTATCCTAAGCCGGTGGACGTGACAACGCACCACACGCTGCCTGACTTCATCATGAACCGTGGCGGCGTGTCTCTGCGCCCGGGCGATGGCGTTATTCACTCATGGCTGAACCGCATGCTGCTGCCGGATACCGTTGGCACCGGCGGTGATTCCCATACCCGTTTCCCAATCGGGATTTCCTTCCCGGCAGGTTCTGGTCTGGTGGCGTTTGCCGCGGCGACCGGCGTTATGCCGCTGGATATGCCTGAGTCCGTGCTGGTTCGCTTTAAAGGCGAAATGCAGCCTGGCATCACTCTGCGTGACCTGGTACATGCGATCCCGCTGTACGCGATCAAACAGGGCCTGCTGACCGTGGAGAAGAAAGGCAAGAAAAACATCTTCTCTGGCCGTATCCTGGAAATCGAAGGTCTGCCGACGCTGAAAGTTGAGCAGGCGTTTGAGCTGACCGATGCTTCCGCAGAGCGTTCTGCCGCAGGTTGCACCATTAAGCTGGATCGCGAGCCGATCGAAGAGTACCTGAATTCCAACATCGTGCTGCTGAAGTGGATGATTGCCGAAGGTTACGGCGACCGTCGTACGCTTGAGCGCCGTATTCAGGGCATGGAAAAATGGCTGGCAGATCCGCAGTTGATGGAAGCCGACGCTGATGCAGAATATGCGGCAGTGATCGACATCGATCTGAACGATATCAAAGAGCCAATCCTCTGTGCGCCAAACGACCCGGACGATGCTCGTCTGCTGTCCGACGTGGCCGGGGAGAAGATCGACGAAGTGTTTATCGGTTCCTGCATGACCAACATCGGTCACTTCCGTGCGGCGGGTAAACTGCTGGACAGCCACAAAGGTCAGCTGCCAACTCGCCTGTGGGTGGCGCCGCCAACTCGTATGGACGCGGCTCAGCTGACGGAAGAAGGCTATTACAGCGTGTTCGGTAAGAGCGGGGCCCGTATCGAAATTCCAGGCTGCTCCCTGTGCATGGGTAACCAGGCTCGTGTGGCAGATGGCGCGACGGTCGTGTCGACTTCAACCCGTAACTTCCCGAACCGTTTGGGAACCGGCGCAAATGTCTTCCTGGCGTCTGCTGAGCTGGCGGCCGTGGCTTCCCTGTTGGGTAAACTGCCAACTCCTGACGAATATCAGACCTTCATGACTCAGGTTGATAAAACGGCGGTAGACACTTACCGTTACCTGAACTTTGACCAGCTGTCTCAGTACACCGAGAAAGCGGACGGCGTCATCTTCCAGACCGCCGTTTAAAGGCTAAATACCCTCACTCTGTGCTCTCTCTCCCTGTGGGAGAGGGCCTGGGTGAGGGCGCCAGACCCTTCTGCGTTTCTCCTTTTTATTTCTCGTCCTTCTACTCGCCACGCTGTTTTCCCCTGACTTTGCTGCGATAATTAAGCCTATAGGCGTGGGTGAGGATTTCCCCCGCGATGTAGAGGAAACAGCGATGGACTATGAATTTCTGCGTGACATCACCGGTATGGTGAAGGTGCGTATGTCAATGGGGCACGAGGTTGTCGGCCACTGGTTTAATGAGGAAGTGAAGGGTAACCTGGCGCTTCTGGATGAAGTCGAGCAGGCCGTGCTTTCCGTGAAAGGCAGCGAGAGGCAGTGGCAGCGTGCCGGGCACGAATATACGCTGTGGCTGGACGAGGAAGAGGTCATCGTTCGCGCTAACCAGCTGGAAATCTCCGGGGATGAGATGGAAGAGGGAATGAGCTACTACGACGAAGAGAGCCTCTCTTTTTGCGGCGTAGAGGACTTCCTGCAGGTGGTACAGGCTTACCGGGAATTCCTGCAGCAGCGTTAACGCGCTGGGGCCGATACCGCCGCCACATTGTTTGGTCTTAGAGCCAATGACCGTGGTTTCACGGTCATTATTTCAGGCCAGGCGGGGAAAGCGTTATTTAACGTAGGCCAGCAGGCTTAAGGAATCGCGCGCCAGAGATTTACATTTTGTTGCCGTGGGGATGGCAATACCGCTCAAATCTTTGTAGCTGTCTTCACCTAATGCTTTCATGTTCCAGCTATCGTAGTTGCTGAGATCCCATTGATTTTGTTGGGCAAAAAAGACCAGCGCGCGTCGGATCTGGCCGTTAGGGAGGTTTTGGTAGCCACAATCATTTTTTAAGAACACAAATACCGCAGTCAGATCGGCCATATCTTCTGCTTCAGACTCACTCAGCGCCAGGCTGCTGGTAGAAAAAGCCAGCAAAATGCCCAGTAATAACGCCCTAACTCCCATCTTCATCACGTCTACCACTTTTTCTCAGATACGAAACGTTAACACAGTTAAATGGGCGTCGACGATATTTATTATGAGCTTAAAACTTGACCTTACCGTTAGGGAAAGGTTTATGCTCGCCGACAAGTATGCCAACTAAAGGAACTGACTATGCATCGCCGTAATTTTCTAAAATATACCGCGGCGCTCGGGGCTTTCAGCGCGCTGCCACTCTGGAGCCGTGCCGCGCTGGCGGCCAATCGTCCGGCGTTGCCTATCCCACCTTTGCTTGCCCCGGATGCCAAAAATAGCATTCGCCTCACCGTAAACGCAGGAAAGAGCGTTTTTGCCGGGAAATCTGCCACGACCTGGGGCTATAACGGTGCTTTGCTTGGCCCGGCGTTAAAGCTAACGCAAGGGGAAGCGGTCACGGTCGATATCCATAATAACCTGGCAGAAGAAACCACGCTGCACTGGCATGGGCTTGAGGTCGGCGGCGAAGTCGATGGCGGCCCGCAGGGCGTTATCGCCGCCGGTGCAAAACGCAGCGTCACCTTTACGCCGCAGCAGCGTGCGGCGACCTGTTGGTTCCACCCGCATCAGCATGGTAAAACCGGGCATCAGGTGGCCATGGGGCTTGGTGGCCTCGTATTGATTGAAGATAACGAAAGTGCCCAACTGATGCTGCCGAAGCAGTGGGGCATCGATGATATTCCGCTGATTATCCAGGATAAACGTTTCGGTAAGGACGGAGAAATTGACTACCAGCTGGACGTCATGAGCGCGGCCGTAGGCTGGTTTGGCGACATGCTGCTATGCAACGGCGCCGTTTATCCCCAGCACACCAATCCGCGCGGCTGGCTGCGCCTGCGTTTGCTTAACGGCTGTAATGCCCGCTCGTTGAACATTGCTGCCAGCGACAATCGCCCGCTCTATGTCATCGCCAGCGACGGCGGACTGCTGGCAGAGCCAGTCAAAGTCACGGAGCTGGAAATTCTGATGGGGGAACGGTTCGAGGTGCTGGTCGATACCCGTGACGGCAAGCCTTTTGATATTGTCACCCTGCCGGTGAAGCAAATGGGCATGACCGTGGTACCTTTCGACAAACCTGCTCCGGTGGTTCGCATTCAGCCGCTGATTATCGCAGCCTCTGGCACGTTGCCGGACAAACTGGTCAACGTGCCTGCGCTCCCGTCGCTGGAAGGCGCAACTGAACGCTGGCTGCAACTGATGATGGATCCGATGCTCGACATGATGGGCATGCAGGCGCTGATGGATAAATATGGCATGCAGGCGATGGCGGGCATGTCGATGGACGGCCACGGTGATATGGGCGGTATGAGCCATGGCAGCATGAAGAACATGGACCACGGCAACATGGGGAAGATGAATCACGGCGGCATGGGCCACGGCTTTGATTTCCACAATGCCAACAAAATCAACGGCAAAGCTTTCGATATGGCAACCCCGGCGTTTGCTGCACAAAAAGGGAAATACGAGAAGTGGACGATATCCGGGGAAGGCGACATGATGCTGCACCCGTTCCATATTCACGGTACTCAGTTCCGTATCCTGTCCGAAAACGGCAAACCGGTGGCGGCGCATCGTCAGGGCTGGAAAGACACGGTGAAGGTGGAAGGTGCGCGCAGCGAAGTGCTGGTGAAGTTCGATCATGCTGCACCAAAGGAAGCGGCCTATATGGCGCACTGCCATCTGCTGGAGCATGAAGATACCGGAATGATGCTTGGTTTTACTGTCGCATAAAAGAAAGAGCGGGTGGCCTGAGCCACCCGCAATGTTTTATTTTGCGTCGTCCGGCAGAGCGTACGCCACAATATAATCCCCCATCTTCGTGCCGAAGGAACCGTGGCCACCTGCGGAAATCACCACATACTGCTTACCGTTCACTTCATACGTCATCGGCGTAGCCTGTCCACCGGCTGGCAGACGCGCTTCCCACAGCTGTTTCCCGTCACGCATATCAAACGCGCGCAGGTAGTTATCTGCGGTAGCACCAATGAACATCACGTTACCGGCGGTGGAGATTGGGCCACCCAGCATTGGCATCCCCATGCGGAATTTCATTGGAATACCGGTTGGGAACGGCATGCTGTCTTCCACGGTACCAATACGTTTCTTCCACACGATTTCGTTGGTTTTCAGGTCAACGCCAGAGATGTAGCCCCAGGCCGGCTGTTTACACGGCAGGCCGAACGGCGACAGGAACGGGTTCAGCGTGACGCCATACGGCACGCCGTACTGCGGCTGAACGCCGGATTCAGTGCCTGAGCCTTTCGCATCTTTTGGTGGTTCCATTGGGTTACCCGGCCCGCGTGGAATCAGCTTAGACACGAACGGCAGCGCCATTGGGTTGGTCATCGCGACCTGATTATTTGGGTCAACGGAGATCCCGCCCCACTCGAACATGCCCAGGTTGCCCGGGAACACCAGCGTCCCCTTTTCGGAAGGCGGGGTAAAGATGCCTTCATAGCGCATGCTGTGGAACATCACGCGGCAGACCAACTGATCGAACATGGTCGCGCCCCACATATCCGCCCCGCTCAGATCTTTCTTCGGACGGAAGGTCAGCTCGGAGAATGGTTGGGTAGGGGAAACATGGTCGCCTTTGGCGGCACCCTGTGGAACAGGCTGTTCCGGGGCTGGTACCACTAATTTACCGTCGCGGCGGTCCAGAACAAAAATGTTGCCGGTTTTAGCCGGGGCGTACACCACCGGCACCTTGTTGCCGTTTTTGTCGGTGATATCCGCCAGCGTTGGCTGGGCAGGCATGTCCATATCCCACAGGTCGTGGTGGACGGTCTGATAGGACCAGGCCAGCTTACCGGTGGTGGCATTCAGCGCCACGATGCTGCTGGCGTAGCGTTCCTGCTCAGGCGTGCGGTTGCCGCCCCAGATATCCGGCGTGGTCACGCCCATCGGCAGGTAAACCAGATCCAGTTTTGCATCATATGCCGCCGGAGCCCACGAGTTCGGCGAGTTCAGCGTGTAATGATGCTCGTCATCCGGGATAGCGTTTGGATCTTTCGCGCCTGGGTCAAACGCCCACAGCAGTTTACCGGTATTAACGTCAAAACCACGGATAACGCCGGAAGGCTCACGGGTAGAGAAGTTGTCGGTCACTGCCCCGGCAATCACAATCACCTTGTCGGTCACGATAGGCGGTGAAGTCGGCTCGTACATACCTGGCGTAGTCACCGGCTGGTTGGTCTGCAGGTTCAGAATACCTTTGTTCGCAAAGCTCTCACACAGCTTGCCGGTATCGGCGTTGAGCGCGAACAGGCGGCCATCGTTCACCGGCAGAAGGATGCGGCGAGGACAGTCGGCCACTACATCCGCAGGGGCGTTATCCGCGGTGGCTTCGTGGTAAGAAACGCCACGGCAGGTCACGTGCTGGAACGAAGGGTCGGTATTTAACTGAGGGTCAAACTTCCACTTTTCTTTCCCGGTGGCGGCATCCAGTGCGAACAGCTGCTGGTGGGCGGTACACAGGTAAAGCATATCGCGGATTTTGATCGGGGTGACTTCGTTGGTGATTTCACCCGGGTCGGTAGCACGCTTCACGTCGCCGGTCTGGAAACGCCAGGCTTCCTTCAACTGGCCCACGTTCTGCGTGGTGATCTGCTTGAGCGGAGAGAAACGCTGCCCTTCCTGATTGCGGCCATAAGCTGGCCAGTCGGCATCAGGAATGGAAGACTCAGCGGTAGCTGCGGCATTATCCAGATTCAGCGTGCCGTTGATCTCTTGCGGGTCGTTAAAGCCCGCCCAGACCAGCACAACGGCGGTAATCAGCAGGGAAACCACCAGCGATGGTGCCGCGCCGCTTGCTGGAATCACCAGGCGGCGATACACAAACGGCAGCAGAAGCCAGACGCCGAAGAACACCAGCACGTCGCAGCGCGGCGTCAGCGCCCAGAAGTCGAAGCCGACTTCCCAGACGCCCCAGGCCATCGTACACAGCAGCAGGGCCGCGTAGAGCCAAAGCGCGGAGGCTTTGCTCTTCCACAGCAGCCAGGCGACACCGAGCATCACCAGGCCGGCGATCGGGTAATACCACGACCCGCCTATAGCCACTAACCATATCCCGCCAAAGAGTAAATAGAGCCCGCAAAGTACAGCAAAGAGGGCCGAGAGGGTCACAAATAGTTGCGATCCGGTTTTATTTGTTTTCACAATTATCACACTCATAAAGTTTTGATAGCATTTAATTATAGTTATTAACAAGTGTGATGGTTGTCACATTTATGGCTTTTTTTTCAAGTGGGGATGTGAAGGCGATTTGCTGGTATACTCCACGCCTCACTATTTTGTGTTGGCTGCAGGTGAACCAGCATTAAATGATTTGTTTTTAAATCATATGGTTAGAGATATGAAACATACTGTTGAAGTGATGATCCCGGAAGCGGAGATCAAAGCCCGTGTCGCTGAACTGGGTCGTCAAATCACCGAACACTATCGCGACAGCGGCAGTGACATGGTGCTGGTGGGTCTGCTGCGTGGTTCATTTATGTTTATGGCGGATCTGTGCCGTGAAGTTCAGGTTTCCCATGAAGTCGATTTTATGACCGCTTCAAGCTACGGCAGCGGCATGTCCACCACTCGCGACGTGAAGATCCTGAAAGATCTGGACGAAGATATCCGTGGGAAAGATGTGCTGATCGTGGAAGATATCATCGACTCCGGCAACACCCTGAGTAAAGTGCGCGAGATCCTGAGCCTGCGTGAACCAAAATCTCTGGCCATTTGTACGCTACTGGACAAACCGACTCGCCGCGAAGTGAATGTTAACGTTGAATACGTTGGCTTCTCTATCCCAGACGAATTCGTCGTTGGCTACGGCATCGACTATGCCCAGCGCTATCGCCACCTGCCGTTCGTTGGCAAAGTGGTGATGCTGGACGAGTAATCAATCGTCGTAAGCAAACAAAAAAGGGCCTTAAAAGGCCCTTTTTGCTATCCACATTTCACGGAATTATTGCGAAGCTGCGCGATTCCGGTGGCTATGGTGGGTATTCTTCAGGTTGGCTATGCCGCTGCGGTAGCCCTGCTCGAGTGACTCGCGGCTGGTGGCCGTCACTTCAAGGTCGCGCAGGCGCCCGTCGTGAATACCGTAGACCCAGCCGTGAACCGTGACTTTCTGGCCGCGTTTCCAGGCAGACTGCATGATGGTGGAATGGCCGATGTTGTATACCTGCTCCATGACGTTCAATTCGCAGAGCGTGTCCATCCGCTGTTCCGGTGCCAGTTCCCCTAAGAGCGAACTATGCTTGAACCACAGGTCGCGAATGTGCAGCAGCCAGTTGTTAATTAGGCCCAGCTCCGGGTTTTCTACCGCAGCCTGAACGCCGCCGCAGCCGTAGTGACCGCAGATAATAATGTGCTCAACTTCAAGGACGTCTACAGCGTACTGCACAACGGAAAGGCAATTCAGATCGGTATGAACAACGAGGTTTGCCACGTTACGGTGAACAAAGAGTTCGCCTGGCTCCAGGCCGGTAAGTCGTTCGGCGGGAACACGGCTGTCGGAGCAGCCAATCCAGAGAAAGCGAGGTTTTTGTGCCTGGGCAAGTCTTTCGAAGAAACCGGGGTCTTCCTCAACCAGCATTTTTGACCAAAGTTCATTATTGCTGATAAGGGAATCAATGTCTTTCATGTGAGGTTAACGCCTGTCACCCGAGAAGTGCGATGGGGTAATATAGGGTAACTCAACGAATTTTCAAACAAGTACCGAATAAGGTAAGCGAATATCCATGACAATTGCATTGGAACTGGAACAGTTAACGAAAACCTATCCCGGTGGCGTCCAGGCGCTACGTGGCATAGATCTTCGCGTTGAAGCGGGTGATTTCTATGCGCTGCTCGGCCCTAACGGTGCGGGAAAATCCACCACTATCGGCATTATCAGTTCGTTGGTGAATAAAACCTCCGGCCGCGTGCGGGTGTTTGGCTACGATCTGCAAAAAGACGTGGTCAACGCCAAACGCCAGCTTGGCCTGGTTCCCCAGGAATTCAACTTCAACCCGTTTGAAACGGTGCAGCAGATCGTCGTGCACCAGGCTGGCTACTACGGCGTTGAGCGCAGCGAAGCGATAGCGCGCAGCGAAAAGTATTTAAAACAGCTCGATCTGTGGGAAAAACGCAACGAACGTGCGCGGATGTTATCGGGAGGGATGAAGCGTCGCCTGATGATTGCCCGTGCGTTAATGCACGAACCTAAGCTGCTGATTCTGGACGAGCCTACTGCCGGCGTAGACATCGAGCTGCGCCGCTCTATGTGGGGCTTCCTGAAAGATCTCAACGACAAAGGCACTACCATTATTCTGACTACTCACTATCTGGAAGAAGCCGAAATGCTGTGCCGCAACATCGGCATTATCCAGCGTGGTGAATTGGTAGAGAACACCTCGATGAAATCGCTGCTTTCCAAGCTGAAATCAGAAACCTTCATCCTGGATCTGGCCCCTAAAAGTCCACTGCCTAAGCTCCACGGTTACCAGTATCGGCTGGTGGACACGTCCACGCTGGAAGTCGAAGTTTTGCGTGAACAGGGGATTAACAGCGTGTTCAGCCAGCTAAGCGCGCAGGGGATACAGGTACAGAGTATGCGTAACAAAGCTAACCGTCTCGAAGAGTTGTTCGTGACGCTGGTAAACGGTAAACAAGGGGATCAGGCATGATGCAGCTGTACTGGGTGGCGCTGAAAAGCATCTGGACCAAAGAAGTTCACCGCTTCGCCCGTATCTGGATCCAGACCCTGGTTCCGCCGGTCATCACCATGACCCTGTATTTCATTATCTTTGGTAACCTGATTGGCTCGCGTATCGGCGAAATGCACGGCTTCACCTATATGCAGTTCATCGTGCCGGGCCTGATCATGATGGCGGTGATCACCAACGCCTACGCCAACGTCGCTTCCTCATTCTTCAGCGCGAAGTTCCAGCGCAATATCGAAGAGCTGCTGGTGGCACCGGTACCCACGCACGTGATCATCGCGGGCTATGTTGGTGGCGGCGTCGCGCGCGGTCTGTGCGTGGGGATCCTGGTCACGGCGGTGTCGCTGTTCTTCGTCCCGTTCCAGGTGCATTCCTGGCTGTTCGTGGCGTTGACGCTTGTACTGACGGCTATTCTGTTCTCGCTGGCCGGTCTGCTGAACGCCGTCTTTGCCAAAACGTTCGATGATATCAGTCTGATCCCGACCTTCGTGCTGACGCCGCTGACCTATCTGGGCGGGGTGTTTTACTCCCTGACCCTGCTGCCTCCGTTCTGGCAGGCGCTCTCGCACCTGAACCCCATCGTCTACATGATTAGCGGCTTCCGTTTTGGTTTCCTGGGCATTACCGATGTGCCATTGGTGACCACCGTCGGTGTGCTGGCAATCTTTATCGTCGTGTTTTACTTGTTGTGCTGGTATCTCATCCAGCGCGGTCGCGGGCTCCGGACCTAATAGTTCCTGATTAAATCCCCCTCTTTAGGGGGATTTTTTTACGCCAAATTGATACGCATCAGGCTACTTATTCAGCGTTCTGGCACACTGTCGCTCCATAAACAGGAGAGACTTTATGCTTGGCTGGGTCATTGCCGGACACGACGACTACGCACAAAAGATACTGGATGCTCTCGAGCAGCGCTTTGGGCCGCAGCCTCAGTGCTGTGCGGTGAATTTCTGGCACGGGTTAAGCACCAATATGCTCAGCCGGATGATGTGCGATGCTCTTCACCACTGCGATTCGGGCGACGGCGTTATCTTTCTGACCGATCTCACCGGGGCGGAACCTTACCGGGCAGCGGCATTGATGAACCATAAGCATGAGCATTGCGAAGTTATCGCCGGGGTAACGCTGCCGCTGCTTTTAGCGATGCGTGAGCAGCGGGAAAATATCTCCAGCGAAGCTTTTCGGCAGCTTATTGTGGAGCAGGGCGGGGAGGCGGTGACCAGCCTTTGGCATCAGCAGCAAAAGAACCCGCCGTTTGTATTGCTGCACAATTATTAAGGGTATGTATCTATTGAGGTTGGTATTCCTCTGTCTTTTGCTAAACTAATGACTTCCTTCCGTCTTTCCGACAAAAACTGACTAATTTGCCATGTTAACTCGCCTTGTTTATTGCGTCATGCTGGTCATCAGCATCGGAACTGCTCAGGCTAGCCTGCTCAGTAGCCATGACACTCCCGCCCAATATATGCAAACCACCGAAGATGCCGATATCTGGGCGCAGGTGGGTGATAATGTGATTTCCGTCGGCCGTATCGGCCAGGGGCAAATCCTGGCGGTGGTGCCGACGGCCGCAGATTACTACGAGTTTAATTTCGGCTTCGGTACCGGGTTTATCGACAAGGCGCATCTTGGCCCGGTAAAAGGCAAGCAGCGAGTGGAAGACCGGCTGGGGGATCTCAACAATCCGTTGAGTAACCAAAACTTGATCACCTTCCGCGACGTGGCTATCTATAGCGAGCCGGCCACCTCGTCAGCGGTGTTTGGCACGCTGGCAGATAACCTGCGTTACCCAATCATCGGCAAGCTCAAAGATCGCCTGAACCAGACCTGGTACCAAATTCGCATTGGCAATCGCCTGGGCTACATCAGCAGCCTGGACGCGCAGCCGGATAACGGCATTCCGGTTCTGACCTATCACCACATTCTGCGTGATGAGGAAAATACGCGTTTCCGCCATACGTCGACGACCACCTCGGTGGTTGCGTTCAGTAACCAGATGACCTGGCTGCGTGACATGGGCTACACCACGCTGACGATGTATCAGTTGGAAGGTTATCTGCGTAACCGTATGAATCTCCCGGCTCGCTCGGTGGTGATCACCTTTGATGACGGGTTGAAATCAGTCTACCGTTACGCGTTCCCGATTCTGAAACAGTACGGCTTTAAAGCGACGGCTTACATTATCTCGTCGCGCATTAAGCGCCATCCACAGCCGTGGAATCCAAAGTCTCTGCAGTTTATGAGTATTTCTGAGCTGGAGGCGATTCAAAGCGTGTTCGATATTCAGTCGCACACGCATTTCCTGCATCGCGTGGATAACTACCGCCGCCCGATTCTTCTGAGCCGTAGTTACCACAATATCCTGTTTGATTTTGAGCACTCGCGCCGTGCGCTGTCGCAGTTCAATCCGCACGTGCTTTATCTCTCTTATCCGTTTGGCGGCTATAACGATATTGCGGTAAAAGCGGCGAACGATGCAGGATTCCATATGGCGGTAACCACGGTGCGTGGGAAGGTGAAACCGGGCGACAACCCGTTCTTGCTGAAGCGGCTTTATATTATGAGGACGGATTCTCTGGAGACGATGTCGAGGACGATTACCAATCAGCCTGAATCGTGAGTACGTGAGCTAAACTGGGGTTGTTCGATCCCCTCTCCCGTGTACGGTCCGGGGACATCGTGAACACTTGTTCGGAGACATGGTAGACACTTACAACTAAGGCATAAGAACCCGTTTATGGAGCCGCTTATGCCGTGGGATGCGAGAGATACCATGTCATTACGTTCTGAGTTTGTTCTGCTCGCCTCGCAGGACGGGGCGAACATTCGTCTTCTGTGCCGTCGCTATGGCATTTCTCCTGCCACTGGCTACAAGTGGCTTCATCGCTGGTTACAGGACGGCACTGCCGGTCTTGCTGACCGTTCACGTGCACCACACTTTTCTCCCGCAAGAACCGACGACAGCATTACCGACCTGCTGCGGATGGCACATGCCACACATCCACGCTGGGGGGCCCGCAAGATTAAGGGCTGGCTTGAAGACCACGGGCATCAGTTGCCCGCCTTCAGTACCGTTCATAAGCTGATGGCCCGTCACGGTCTGCTGCCCGGTGTTCCTCCCGGCATCCCGGCTACCGGCCGCTATGAACACAGTGCGCCTAACCAGCTCTGGCAGATGGATTTTAAGGGCCACTTTTCCTTTGCCGGTGGCCGCAGCCATCCGCTGACGCTGCTGGACGATCATTCCCGCTTTTCACTCTGTCTGGCTCACTGTACCGATGAACGCCGTGTCACCGTGCAGACCCAACTGATTAATGTCTTTGAACGCTATGGCCTGCCGGAGAGGATGACGATGGATAACGGTGCGCCGTGGGGAGATACCACCGGGACCTGGACAGCACTGGAACTGTGGCTGATGCGCCAGAGTATCCGGGGGAGCCATTCCCGGCCTTACCACCCACAGACACAGGGCAAGCTGGAGCGTTTTCACCGCAGTCTGAAGGCGGAAGTGCTGCAGGGCCAGTGGTTTACGGACAGCCAGCAGTTGCAACGGGCCTTCGACCACTGGCGGACGGTGTATAACCTGGAGCGGCCCCACGAGGCCCTCGCGATGAAGGCACCGGCTTCGCGATATCAGCCATCGTCCCGGCAGTACAGTGCAGACGTTAAGCCACCGGAATACGATGAGGGAGTGGAGGTACGGAAGGTCGATATCAGCGGAAAGCTGAGCTTCAGGGGCAGCAGTCTGAAGGCAGGTAAAGCATTCAGAGGAGAATATGTGGGACTGAAAGAGACGATGGAAGACGGGTGTTATGAAGTGTGGTGGTACAGCACGAAAGTGGGGGTGATCGACCTGAAGAATAAGTCGATCACCATGGGTAAAGGATGTTAAAAAGTGTTCACCATGTCTGCGAACACCTGTCTACCATGTCCCCGGACTGTACATCCCGCGTGGGGAGAGGGTTAGGCGAGGGCGGTTGTTACGCGACCTGAACCGGCACGGCTTTCGCGAGACGCTTCATCTCATTCTCACCGTCAAAGTAGGCCACTTTTGGCTGCCAGCTGCGCGCCTGCTCATCTGGCATAGTAACGTAGCTGGCGATAATCAGGATGTCACCGACGTCGGCGCAGTGTGCCGCCGCACCGTTAACGGAGATGATTTTAGAGCCACGTTCACCGGCGATAGCGTAGGTAGAAAAACGCTTCCCGTTGGTGACGTTGTAGATGTCGATGGCTTCATATTCCAGAATGCCTGCCGCCTCAAGGAAGTCCTGATCGATGGCGCAGGAGCCTTCGTAATGCAAGTCCGCCTGAGTCACTTTGACGCGGTGTAACTTGCCTTGCAGCATGGTGCGAATCATAAACTTGAACCTTTGTTACTGGGCTTAAAAAGCGCGGATATCACCCGCGCCGTGGATATTCGAGGCAGTATTGCCCTTTTTATTTAGGCTGTCTACTGCGCCAGATCGACGGTGACGTTATCAATCAGTCGGGCCTGACCGAGCCAGGCCGCCATCAGGATCACCGCACGTTTGCTTTCCGCTGACAGCTCCAGCAAAGTGTCCGCATCGCGGATTTGCAGGTCATCAGAACGGAAACCTTTTTCGTTCAATTCTGTTGCCGCGAGGATCAGCATCTCTTCGGTATCACGGTCGCCGCCGCGCAGTTTTTCCGCCAGGCCGTTCATGACCTTGCTCAATCCCGGGGCGATTTTACGCTGATCTGCTGTCAGGTAGCCATTACGTGAGCTGAGCGCCAGGCCGTCTTTAGCGCGCACGGTCGGCACGCCAATAATCTCAATGTCGTAGCCCATATCGGCGACCATTTTGCGGATCAGCGCTAGCTGCTGATAATCCTTTTGGCCAAAGCAGGCAACGTCGGGCTGAACGAGGTTGAACAGTTTGCTGACAATGGTGGAAACACCACGGAAATGCCCTGGGCGGCTGGCGCCTTCCAGCATGGTGGAGATGCCCGGCACATCCACAAATGTCTGTGTGTCGAGGCCCTGAGGGTAAACGTCAACCGGCGCCGGGGCAAAGACCATATCCACCTTGCGGCGGTTCAGCTTTTCGCAATCTTCCTGCAGGGTGCGCGGGTAGCGGGCTAAGTCGTCCGGTCTGTCAAACTGCATCGGGTTCACGAAAATACTGACCACGACCACATCAGCCACGGCTTTGGCTTCTTCCACCAGCGTCATGTGCCCATCGTGCAGGTTGCCCATGGTCGGCACCAGGGCGATGCGTTTTCCTTCCTGGCGCCAGCGGCGAATCTGCTGACGCAGCAGCGGTAACGTTTCGATAATCAGCACAACCTATCTCCTGTCAGTAAAAACTGTGTTCGTTGCCCGGATAACTGCCGGATTCGACTTCACTAATGTACTGGCGCACCGCGGTGCGAATATCGGCGGTCTCAGCAAGGAAATTCTTCGCAAACTTAGGAATATGGCCGCCGGTAATCCCAAAGGCATCATGCATCACCAGAATCTGCCCGTCCGTGACGTTGCCCGCGCCAATGCCAATCACCGGGATAGAAAGCGCTTCGGTTACGCGTTTAGCCAGCTCAACGGGAACGCACTCCAGCACCAGCAGCTGGGCGCCAGCGGCTTCCAGCGCCAGAGCGTCATCCAGCAGCGTTTGCGCGGCCTGTTCGTCGCGGCCCTGAACTTTATACCCGCCAAAAATATTGACCGACTGCGGCGTTAATCCCAAATGACCACATACAGGAACGGCGCGCTCCGTCAGCATTTTCACCGTGTCAGCCAGCCAGCGGCCGCCTTCGATTTTCACCATGTTAGCCCCGGCGCGCATGACCTCTGCGGAGTTGGCAAACGCCTGCTCCGGCGTGGCGTAGGCCATAAACGGCAGGTCAGCCAGCAGCAGGCAGTTTGGCGCACCGCGGCGAACCGCACGAGTGTGGTAGGCAATGTCTGCCACCGTGACCGGCAGCGTAGAGTCGTGGCCCTGAACCGTCATGCCCAGCGAATCGCCAACCAGCAAAACGCCGACGCCTTCGTCAGCAAACAGCTTAGCGAAGCTAAAGTCATAGGCGGTAAGGGTGGCGAATTTCTTGTTATCCTGCTTGAGCTTACGCAGGGTGGAGGTGGTAGTGGGTTTCATCATCATCCCCGGAGAAAGGTTAGAACAGGATACGGGCGCGCTGTTTACCAGCGGGTGATGCCCTCCTGGGAGAGGCTAGCCAGTATCGCGGCAACAGACTGCCCGTCGGGAAAGCGGCATTCCGGTGCTATTTCCAGCAGAGGAACCAGCATAAACGCGCGGTTCTTCATGTCGTAATGAGGTACAGTCAGGCGTTCGGTGTGCATCACCTCATCGCCAAACAGCATAAGATCGAGATCTAACGTCCGCGGCCCCCAGCGCTCTGCTTTGCGCACGCGGCCATGCTCCAGTTCAATACGTTGGGTATGGTCCAGAAGGGCTTCGGCAGACAGGTCGGTGTCCAGCACCACGGCAGCATTCAGATAATCTGGCTGATCCTGCGGGCCGAGCGGGGGGGTGCGGTAAAACGAAGAAGTGGCCACCATTCGGCTTTGTGGAATGGCGGCCAGGGCGTCAAGAGCAGATGAAACCTGCTCCAGCGGCGACGCCTGGTTACTGCCCAGCGCGATATACGCGAGGGTCATGAATTACCTTCGCGACGTGGCGCGCGTTTGCGTGGGCGACGCGTGCGGCGGCGAGCTGCAGGCTCATCGCCAAGGTCGTTCAGCATATCTTTTTGCATTGGCGGCGCAGCGACCTGGAACTCGCCCCACCATTTGGTCAGACGCAGCAGTTCCTGGTTGTTCTCGACTTCCGCGCGCAGCGCCAGCAGGTCGTAAGACGCCCGGAATTTAGGATGCTCCATCAGCTTCCAGGCGCGTTTACCCTGGCGGCGGGACAGACGAAGCTGCAGGCCCCAGATATCGCGCACCAGCGTAGTAATGCGTTTTGGAATCGCCAGCGCACGGCAGGCTTCATCCAGCACTTCATTCATCGCCAGCGCAAAGGCGTCGTAGTAGGCGAGGCCGCTTTCCTGGGCAATCTTTTGCGCCATTTCCAGCTGTGGATACCAGAACATCGCCGCAAACAGGAACGCCGGATTTACGCGCATATTGTTATGAATGCGGGTATCGGTGTTCTTCAGCACCAGCGCAATAATGCGTTCCATCGGGCTGTCGCCCTGCTCGGTGAAATAGCGGGTGATGATCGGGAACAACGGCTGGAAGAGCTGATATTCACGCAGCAGTTGGTAGGTTTCAAACCCGTATCCGGCCTGCAGAAGTTTGAGCGATTCTTCAAAGAGACGCGCCGGGGGCACATCGTTCAGCAGCGTGGCAAGGCGAGGAATCGGCTCGCCGGTTTCCGGGCTGATGGTCATATTCAGCTTGGCGGCAAAGCGCACGGCGCGCAGCATTCGCACCGGATCTTCGCGGTAACGCGTTTCCGGGTCGCCAATCAGGCGAATAATGCCTTTATTCAGATCGTTCAGGCCGCCGACGTAATCCCGCACGGAGAAATCGGCCACGCTGTAGTAAAGACTGTTGATAGTGAAGTCGCGGCGTTGAGCATCTTCTTCGATAGAACCAAAGATGTTATCACGCAACAGCATGCCGTTCTGGCCACGCTGCGAGGTCTGACGGTCGGCAGACTGCTGCTCTTCATGATGGCCGCGGAAGGTGGCCACTTCGATGATTTCAGGCCCGAACATCACGTGAGCCAGGCGGAAACGGCGGCCTACCAGGCGGCAGTTACGGAACAGTTTGCGAACTTGTTCTGGCGTCGCGCTGGTGGTGACGTCGAAATCTTTCGGTTTTTTGCCCAGCAGCAGGTCGCGGACGCCGCCGCCGACGAGGTAAGCCTCGTAGCCTGCTTTGTTTAAACGGTAGAGTACCTTGAGGGCATTTTCACTGATATCTTTGCGGGAAATAGCGTGCTGATCGCGCGGGATAACAGTAATGTGCGGGAGAGTTTCGGTCTCCTCGACCACGACGTCATCGCGGTTAAGCACCTTGCGGCAAAAATTAGCGACTCGGGTAAAAATAGTCCACCTCGGCAGTGTCAATCATAGGGACAAAAAAAACAGCGGCTAATCATAGCTCAGTGTGGGGCATTTGAGAATGATGTATTCACCGGCACACTATTAAGCGACCAGTTCATTATGGCTTGCTCCAGCAGCCTTTCCTGCGTCAGATCTTGCCAGCCGTCCGCTACTTGTTGATTTAAAAAGCGCAACGCTTCCACCAGCAGCGGGCGAGGATCGCCCTGCGGCAGCGCGGGCGCGTGATTCTGCTTCGAAAGCTTAGAGCCCTGCTCGTTGAGCGCCAGTGGCAGATGAATATAGCCGGGAGCGGGCCAGCCAAACTGCTGATATAGCGAGATTTGCCGTACCGTCGGCTCTATCAAATCTGCACCGCGCACGATCTCCGTCACGCCCTGGAAGTGGTCATCCACCACGACAGCAAGATTATAGGCGAACAGACCGTCACGACGGTGAATGATGAAATCTTCCCGCGCCAAAGACTCATCGGCATGCAATTGCCCGCGCAGGCCGTCCTGGAAGCTCAGCACCGGGTTGTTTTGCACCAGGCGCATTGCGGCGTTTTGTGGCCCATTACCAAGGGTTCTGCAATGCCCGTCGTAGAAACCGCCGATCTGCTGAATACGGCTGCGAGTGCAGGTGCAGTAATAGCTCAGCCCTTGCTGCCGGAGCCAGTTCAGCGCGGCGCGATAGGCCTCATGGCGGTGGGATTGCCATAGCACATCGCCATCCCAGTGCAGGCCGTAATGCTCAAGCTGTTTGAGGATGGTGTCGGCGGCGCCGGGAACTTCGCGAGGAGGATCGATATCTTCGATGCGTACCAGCCAGCGACCCTGTTGAGCGCGAGCCTGGAGGTAGCTGCCAAGAGCGGCAATGAGTGAGCCAAAATGCAGTTCCCCGGAAGGTGAGGGGGCAAAACGGCCAATGTAGAGTTGAGCTGACATTTTTTGGGGTGCAATAAAGTAATATGGCGGGAGAGTCTCCCGCCATAGAGGTTTGGCATTTCCGAGGGCCGTTAGCCGGCCATCTGTTTTTCGCGGATTTCTGCCAACGTTTTGCAGTCGATACACAAATCAGCGGTCGGACGTGCTTCAAGGCGACGAATGCCGATTTCTACACCACAGGATTCGCAGTAGCCGAAATCTTCGTCTTCCACTTTCTTGAGCGTTTTTTCGATCTTTTTGATCAGTTTGCGTTCACGATCGCGGTTACGCAGTTCGAGGCTGAACTCTTCTTCCTGGGCCGCACGGTCTACCGGGTCCGGGAAGTTAGCCGCTTCATCCTGCATGTGCGAAACGGTGCGATCTACCTCGTCCCTGAGCTGATTACGCCATGCTTCAAGAATAAGCTTGAAGTGCGACAGCTGGGCTTCGTTCATGTACTCTTCGCCCGTTTTCTCCTGGTATGGCTCCACCCCAGCGATGGCGAGAATACTCAGGGACGACGTTTTACGCTTTTGCCCTTCTTGCATGTTGCTTCTCCTTAACACGCACTTATCGGTCCCCTGTCGGGGTAAAATCAGGCCGCTATAAATAGCAGATGCTTTTCAGGTTGGCAATTATATAAACTCCTCTCTTGACAACCGTGTGAAGAAAAGCTTATTTGCGAAACGACCCGACTATAAAAAAGACAATACGTTATCTGTCCTTAACCAGATGCTGATTATAAATAGACAGGCAACGGCGTAGTTAGAGTGATCCTCTCGGCAGAAAGTTCTGCTTTCCAGGCGATAATTTCAACCCCACACTGCTGTGCCTCGGTTAACAGCCGCGCATATTTCTCATCAATGTGGCGGGCTGGCGAGACGCTATTGATAGCAGAATGTAAAACCGCAAACAGTAGCACCGCGCGCTCTCCTTGCTGAACCACATTCATCAACTCTCTTAAATGCTTCTGGCCCCGCAGGCTAACAGCATCGGGAAAATAGCCTTTATCCTGCTGGAGCAACGTGACTGATTTCACTTCAATATAGCAGTTAACCTTGTTACTCGCTTGTAACATAAAGTCAATTCTGCTGCGTTCTTCACCGTATTTTACTTCGGCCTGAAGGCTGTCATAGCCCGCCAGTTGTGTCGGAGGATATGTCGTCAGCATCTCTCTGACCAGAGTGTTTGCTCGTAACGTATTGACGCAAATTATCTCACCCTTTTGTGTTTGAGTAAGCTCCCATGTATGGGGGTATTTGCGCGTTGGGCTGGCCGATGTGGAATACCAAACCGTGTCGCCCGGCGTGGCACAGCCTGTCATTGCTCCGGTATTGGGGCAATGCAGCGTCATGGTTTCGCCGTTGGCGGTTACAACGTCCGCCAGAAAGCGTTTATAGCGTTTAATTAGCGTGGCGGGCTGCAGCGCGGGTGAAAACTCCATCTACTCTTCCTTATTAGTGAGCGACCAGCGCTCCAGCGCCTGATAGCGGGTTCTACCCTGTTCAAAAACGGACTCGTACAGCGAAAATTCATTCACCTGAAATTGCCAGCTAAAGCCCGGGGCGGGGATCGCCACGGAGCGTATGGCATTGCGATAAAGCGTCACGTGGGGATGAAACGGCTGCGGAGACTGATAGCAGCCGCTGCGAGCGGCCTGGGAGCGTAGCATATTGGCCAGTTGCAACAGGCCGCGCGGAGCCTGGCGTGGCCCCAGCCAGACGACGCTTGAGCGAAGCCATTGCCCGGCATCGTCCAGGCGCAGCGTAAAGCCGGGCTGGTTAATTCTTCCGGCGAGGCGACACAGTGCCTGGCGTTTTTCTTCGGAGACATCCCCCAAAAACGCCAGCGTGAGGTGCAGATTGGCCGCAACTACCGGTCGGCCAGCATCCGCCGGGAACTGGGCGGCTCGCCAGTGAATGATTTGCTGCTGAACCTCGGACGGTAACGTCAGGGCAAAAAACAGGCGTCGATTTTCGGCCATGCTTGTCTCTCGGTTATGGTTTGGCGGGATGCTACAATGCGCGACTGCCGATGTTAACCCTTTGGAGCCGTTTGTGTCCTCATTACCGGTTGCGGCCGTACTTCCGGAAGTGCTGAAAGCGCTCGAGTACGCCCCGCAAGTATTGCTCAATGCCCCTACCGGCGCAGGTAAATCTACCTGGCTGCCGCTGCAAATCCTTCAGCAGAGTAAGCTGGAAGGCCGCATTCTGCTGCTTGAACCTCGTCGCCTTGCTGCCCGCAATGTTGCTCAGCGACTGGCCGAGTTATTGGGTGAGAAACCGGGTGAAACTGTCGGCTACCGGATGCGAGCTGACAGCTGTGTGGGGCCAAACACCCGGCTTGAGGTGGTGACCGAAGGGATTCTAACGCGGCTTATCCAACAGGATCCCGAGCTCAACGGTATTGGGCTTGTGATCCTGGATGAATTTCATGAGCGCAGTTTACAGGCCGATCTCGCCCTGGCGCTGTTGCTGGACGTGCAGGCCGGGCTTCGCGATGACCTTAAAATTCTGATTATGTCGGCGACGCTGGACAACCAGCGTCTGCAGCAATGCCTGCCGGATGCACCGGTGATTACCTCTGAAGGTCGTGCTTTCCCGGTTGAGCGCCGCTACATGGCTTTGCCAGCGCATCAGCGCTTTGATGACGCAGTTGCCGCCGCCGTGGCCGGGCTGCTGCGTGAAGAGTCAGGATCGCTGCTGCTGTTTTTACCCGGCGTGGGTGAAATTCAGCGTGTACAGGAACAACTCAAAGAGCGAGTGCCGAGCGATGTTCAGCTTTGCCCGCTGTACGGCGCTTTACCTTTGAGCGAGCAGCGTAAAGCGATTCTGCCCGCCGCGGTGGGAACCCGGAAGGTCGTACTGGCGACTAACATTGCCGAGACCAGTTTGACCATTGAAGGCATTCGCCTGGTGGTGGATGCAGCGCAGGAGCGCGTCGCTCGCTTTGACGCTCGTACCGGGCTGACCCGGCTGGCCACTCAGCGTGTGAGTCAAGCCTCAATGACCCAGCGGGCCGGACGCGCCGGGCGTCTGGAGCCGGGTATATGCCTGCATCTGATCGCCGCCGACCAGGCCGAACGTGCGGCGGCCCAGAGCGAACCGGAAATCTTACAAAGTGATTTATCCGGCGTGCTGCTGGAGCTATTGCAATGGGGCTGCCAGGACGTGCGCCAGCTAACCTGGCTTGATGTGCCGCCGGAGGTCAACCTGGCGGCAGCTCAACGTCTGCTACGTCAGCTAGGGGCCGTTGACGAACAGCAACGCCTGACGGCAGAAGGGCAAAAAATGGCGAAAATGGGTAACGACCCGCGTCTTGCCTCAATGCTGGTGACGGCCAAAACGCCGGATGAGCAGGCCACAGCCGCGTGGCTGGCGGCAATCCTGGAGGAACCGCCGCGTACTCAGGGCGGCGGCGATTTGCGGTCACTTTTCGACAGCAGGAACGGTAACTGGCGGCAGCGCGCCGCTCAACTGCTGAAAAGAATAAATGCCCGAAGCGGGGAGCCGGATATCTCGCTAGCCATGCCGCTGTTGGCAAGCGGGTTTAGCGACCGTATCGCCCGGCGGCGCGGGGCAGAAGGTCGCTATCAGTTAGCCAACGGCATGGGTGCGATGCTGGAGCAGGATGACGCCATGACGCGGCATGAATGGCTGATAGCGCCGCTTTTGCTGCAGGGCAGCCAGTCGCCGGATGCCCGCATCCTGCTGGCGCTGCCGCTGGATGTTGAAGAGCTTGTCGTTCGTATCCCGCATCTGCTGACGGAAAGTGATTCGGTGGAGTGGGATGAAGAGCGGGGGGCGTTAAAAGCCTGGCGGCGGCGTCAGATCGGCAAATTAGTGGTGAAAACTCAGCTGTTAGCGAAGCCTTCCGAAGAGGAAATGCAGCAGGCGATTTTAAACGGCATTCGTGAACGCGGGCTGGGCCTGCTGGAGTGGTCCGTTCCAGCCCAGCAGCTGCGGTTGCGCCTGAGCTGCGCGGCTCGCTGGCTGCCGGAGCAGAAATGGCCTGCGGTGGACGATGACTCCCTGCTGGCAAAGCTCGAAGACTGGCTGCTGCCTGAAATGCGCGGCGTGCATTCGCTACGTGCGTTGAAAAATATCGACCTTAGCCGGGCGCTGGGTAACTTGCTTGACTGGCCAATGCGTCAACGGCTGGATAGTGCCCTGCCAACTCATTACACTGTGCCGACCGGAAGCCAGATTGCGATTCGCTATGACAGCGAAAATCCGCCGGTACTGGCGGTGCGTATTCAGGAAATGTTTGGTGAAGCACAGACGCCTTGCATCGCCGAGGGGCGCGTTCCGCTGGTGCTTGAGCTATTATCTCCGGCGCAGCGGCCGCTGCAGATCACCCGTGATTTAACGGCGTTCTGGAACGGGGCCTGGCGCGAAGTGCAAAAAGAGATGAAGGGACGTTACCCGAAGCACGTCTGGCCGGACGATCCGGCGAATACTGCCCCGACGCGCCGGACGAAAAAGTATTCCTGATGCTCTCCCCAATGGGATAGCTAGCGAGCATGAAAAGGCATTCTTGAAAAGAATGTCCGGTTGTTTTTTTTGAGAGATTTCTTCTTTCGCATTGCGCGGAAGAACGGAGAATCGGGCCTTTGCGCCTGAACTTTTGTGGAGAAGATGCATGGCGGGGAATGACCGCGAGCCTATTGGACGTAAAGGAAAACCAACGCGTCCGGCGAAAGAGAAGGTGAGCCGTCGTCGACTCAAGGAAGAGGAGTATGACGACGAGTACGAAGACGATGATTACGAGGACGAAGAACCTATGCCGCCGCGTAAAGGAAAAGGTAAGGGGAAAGGCTCGGGCCGCCCGTCGAAAAAACGCCGTTTCTTCTGGCTGTTGGTGAAGCTGGCGATCATCTTCTTTGTGGTGCTGGTTATTTACGGTGTGTACCTCGATCAGCAGATCCGCAGCCGCATTGACGGCAAAGTCTGGCAGCTTCCGGCGGCGGTCTATGGCCGCATGGTAAACCTTGAGCCAGATATGCCTTACAGCAAAGCGGAGATGGTGAAGCTGCTGGAAGCGACGCAGTACCGGCAGGTGTCGAGCATGACGCGCCCGGGCGAGTTCACCGTGCAGGGGAACAACATCGAGCTGATTCGCCGCCCGTTTGACTTCCCGGACGGTAAAGAAGGGCAGATTCGCGCTCGCCTGGTGTTCGACGGTGGCCATCTGGAATCCATCCAGAACATGGATAATAACCGCAGCTTCGGTATCTTCCGCCTCGACCCGCGGCTGATCACCATGCTTTCTTCGCCAAACGGCGAGCAGCGCCTGTTCGTGCCGCGTTCCGGCTTCCCGGATCTGCTGGTGGACACGCTGATTGCTACCGAAGACCGCCATTTCTATGAGCACGACGGGATCAGCATTTACTCTATTGGCCGCGCCGTTGTCGCAAACCTGACGGCCGGGCGAGCGGTGCAGGGCGGCAGTACGCTGACTCAGCAGCTGGTGAAAAACCTCTTCCTGAGCAACCAGCGTACGCTGTGGCGTAAAGCCAACGAAGCCTACATGGCGCTGATCATGGATGCTCGCTACGACAAAGATCGCATTCTTGAGCTGTATCTGAACGAGGTGTACCTCGGCCAGAGCGGCGACGATCAGATTCGTGGCTTCCCGCTGGCCAGCCTGTATTACTTCGGCCGCCCGGTGGAAGAGCTTAGCCTCGACCAGCAGGCGCTGTTGGTAGGTATGGTGAAAGGGGCATCGCTGTATAACCCATGGCGAAATCCGAAGCTGGCGCTTGAACGTCGTAACCTGGTCCTGCGCCTGCTGCAGGAACAGAAAGTTATCGATCAGGAGCTGTACGACATGTTGAGCGCGCGTCCTCTGGGCGTGCAGCCTCGCGGCGGCGTGATTTCGCCACAGCCAGCCTTTATGCAGATGGTGCGTCAGGAGCTTCAGGATAAGCTGGGCGACAAGGTAAAAGACCTGTCCGGCGTGAAGATCTTCACCACCTTTGACTCCGTGTCTCAGGATGCGGCAGAAAAAGCAGTGACCGAAGGCGTTCCGGTGCTGCGTGCTTCCCGTAAGCTGAACGACCTGGAAGCGGCGATGGTCATTGTTGACCGCTTTACCGGTGAAGTTCGCGCGGTCGTCGGCGGCGCGGAACCGCAGTTTGCGGGCTTTAACCGTGCGCTGCAGGCTCGTCGCTCCATTGGCTCGCTGGCAAAACCGGCCACTTATCTGACGGCGTTGAGCCAGCCGGATAAGTTCCGCCTGAACACCTGGCTTGCCGATGCCCCGATTGGCATCAAACTGTCGAATGGCCAGGTCTGGTCGCCGCAGAACGATAACCACCAGTACAGCGGGCAAGTGATGCTGGTGGATGCGCTGACGCGTTCGATGAACGTGCCAACCGTAAACCTGGGTATGACGCTGGGCCTGCCGGCCATTACCGATACCTGGACCAAGCTTGGGGTACCCAAAGACCAGCTTAATCCGGTGCCGGCGATGATTCTGGGGGCGCTGAACCTGACGCCTATTCAGGTTGCGCAGGCGTTCCAGACGATTGCCAGTGGCGGGAACCGCGCCACGCTTTCCGCGCTGCGGTCGGTGATTGCTGAAGACGGCACCGTGCTGTATCAGAGCTTCCCACAGGCGGAGCAGGCGGTGCCTGCGCAGGCTGCTTACCTGACGCTGTTTGGTATGCAGCAGGTGGTGGCTCGCGGTACAGGCCGTGCGCTGGGCGGGAAATACCCGAACCTGCATCTGGCCGGGAAAACGGGCACCACCAACAACAACGTGGATACCTGGTTTGCCGGCGTTGATGGCCGTGAAGTGACCATTACCTGGGTAGGACGTGATAACAACCAGCCAACCAAGCTGTACGGTGCCAGCGGCGCAATGTCGCTGTACCAGCGTTATCTGTCAAACCAGTCGCCGATCCCGCTGGATCTGACCCAGCCGGAAGATATCGTGGACATGGGCGTCAACGGCGCGGGTTACTTCATGTGTAGCGGCGGTGGTGACCGTGTGCTGCCTGTCTGGACGACGAACCCGAGCGCGCTTTGCCAGCAAAGTCAGCAGGAAGAGCAGTCGGCTAATCCATTCAGCCAGGCGCCAGCAGGCCAGCAGCCGCAGCAACAACCGCAGCAGCAGCCTCAGCAGCAACAGCCCGCTCAGGAACAGAAGAGCGACGGCGTTGCCGGCTGGATTAAGGACATGTTCGGCAGCAATTAAGCCTCGCTTCACTTACAAACCTCTCCCTAACCGGGGGAGGTTTTTTTTGCTTTTTTGTCCGCCATAACGCGTTTCTTATCTTAAATTTCACGCCCAATTAACACCACATAAACCATCTGGTTATTTCTTATTCCCTTAATAAGCCTGAGGGTGTGAGGTGCTTGCTATGCAGCCAGCGTTTCGTCTATTATCCTGCGGGCATAATAATAATTATCGTTTACGTTATCATTTACCACTTCACCAGAGAAAATATCATGGCGCGTTCACTCCCAGGTCAGCCAGCCAAAAACCCTGTCCGTAAGCTTGCCCTGTTTGTGGCGGCGGCGGTGGGCACCGTCAGCGTTAATAGCTTCGCGGCGGACACCGGCACGACCAAAAAAGAAGACACTATCACCGTTTCAGCCGCCGCAGCGCCTGCCGAAAGCGCATGGGGGCCATCGCCAACCATCGCCGCTAAACGCAGCGCCACGGCGACCAAAACCGATACCCCTATTGAAAAGACCCCGCAGTCTATTTCGGTGGTGACTCGTGAAGAGATGGATACCCGGCAACCGCAGACGGTAAAAGAAGCTCTTGATTACACACCAAGCGTGTTCTCTACTCGTGGGAGCTCTTCAACTTACGACGTTGTATCTATTCGTGGTTTCACCACATCATCTACTGTAAATACGAACCAATATTTGGATGGGATGAAGCTGCAAGGGGATAACTATTCCGAAGCTTCTATGGATCCATATTTCCTGGAGCGTGTTGAACTGCTCCGTGGCCCTGTTTCTGTGCTTTATGGTAAAAGCCATCCTGGTGGCGTAGTTAGTATGGTCAGCAAACGTCCAACGACTGAGCCGTTGCACGAAATTCAATTTAAAATGGGTACCAACAACCTGTGGCAGACAGGTTTTGATTTCAGCGATGCGTTGGATGATAGTGGTGAGTTTTCCTACCGCCTGACAGGGCTGGGCCGTAGTCAAAATGCTCAGCAAGATATGGTTAAATCCAACCGCTACGCTATTGCTCCATCCTTTAGCTGGCGTCCTGATGACAAAACAGATTTCACTTTCCTAAGTAATTTCCAAAGCGATCCTAACGCAGGTTATTACGGCTGGCTTCCTCGTCAGGGAACTGTTGTTCCTTATGTTGATGCCAATGGCAACTCTCACAAATTACCAACGGATTTCAATGAAGGTGAGAGAGACAACAAAATGTCTCGTCGCCAGCAAATGGTTGGATATAGCTTTGCGCACGAGTTCAACGATACCTGGACCGTTCGCCAGAATCTGCGCTACACGCGAATCCATACGCTTTATGATTCTGTATACGGAAATGGCTATATTGCGCCTGGACAAATCAGCCGCGCTTATGTTCGTTCTGACGAAGATCTTAGTAACTTCTCTGTAGATACTCAGGCACAGGCTAAATTTGCCACAGGAGCTGTTGACCATACTCTGTTAACCGGTGTGGATTACATGCGTATGCGCAACGATATTGATGCTCTATACGGTTCTGCTGATCCGCTCAACATGAGCAATCCGCAGTACGGTAATGCGAACGTTGTGGCTAACTTCCCTTATGCAGTAATTAACCGTCAACAGCAGACGGGGCTTTACATGCAAGATCAGGCGGAGTGGAACAAGTTTGTTCTGACGCTGGGGGGACGGTACGATTTTGCTAAAACTTCCACCTTTACTCGCTCATCCGGCACGTTAGCTGAAGTAAGTGATAACCAGTTCACCTGGCGTGGTGGTCTTAATTATCTGTTTGATAATGGTATTTCTCCTTACGTAAGCTATAGCGAATCTTTTGAACCGGTTTCAGGCTCTACTAAACAAGGTAAGCCATTTGATCCCTCTAAAGGGAAACAGTATGAAGCTGGCGTGAAATATGTACCAAAAGATATGCCAGTCACCGTCACCGCTGCCGTTTATCAGCTGACAAAAGATAAAAATTTAACCGTAGATCCTAACGATAATGCCTTTAGTGTTCAGGGGGGAGAGATTCGTTCTCGTGGCTTTGAACTTGAAGCTAAAGCTGCTGTTAACGCAAATATCAACCTGACTGCCGCTTATACATACACCGATGCTGAGTATACGCATGACACACTGTATCAAGGTAAGCGTCCGGCAGAAGTTCCACGTAACATGGCCTCTCTCTGGGCTGATTACACCTTCCACGAAACTGCTCTGAGCGGGTTCACGTTCGGGGCTGGTGCTCGTTATGTTGGGGCAACCTCGAGCTTCTATGCTTCTGGCCCACAGGTTAATAACACCTTTAACGTGCCAAGTTATACGGTTGCCGATGCTATGGTTAAGTATGATCTGGCTCGATTTGGTTTACCTGGCTCTTCCGTCGCTGTAAATGTCAACAACCTGTTCAACCGTGAGTATGTTTCAAGTTGCTATCGTGACTATGCATGCTATTGGGGCGCTGAGCGTCAGGTGGTTGCTACCGCGACCTTCCGCTTCTAACTTGTCTCCCGGGCACGGTTCGCCGTGCCCTTCACTAAGATGGCTACCATGCAGGATAAACAGCTTCATCCCGACACGACTTTTAGCCTCACTGATGTCACGTTTCGCGTGCCCGGCCGCACGCTACTCCATCCGCTGTCTATCACCTTCCCGGTGGGTAAAGTCACTGGCCTGATTGGCCATAACGGCTCCGGTAAATCGACGCTGCTGAAAATGCTGGGTCGCCACCAGAAACCTTCTGAGGGTGAAATTCTGCTGAACTCACAGCCGCTGGACAGCTGGGGCAGCAAAGCTTTTGCCCGGCAGGTGGCCTATCTTCCCCAGCAGCTTCCTGCCGCTGAGGGTATGACGGTGCGTGAGCTGGTTGCGATTGGTCGTTATCCGTGGCATGGGGCTTTAGGGCGTTTTGGGGTGGCTGACCGTGAGCTGGTGGATGAGGCAATCAGTCTGGTAGGGCTGAAGCCGTTCGCGCATCGTCTGGTGGACAGCCTGTCCGGCGGCGAGCGCCAGCGGGCATGGATCGCCATGCTGGTGGCGCAGGATAGCCGCTGCCTGCTGCTGGATGAGCCGACCTCTGCGCTGGATATCGCTCATCAGGTGGACGTGCTGGCGCTGATCCATCGCCTTAGCCAGGAGCGCGGCCTGACGGTGGTTGCCGTTCTGCACGACATTAATATGGCTGCGCGGTACTGCGACAATCTGGTGGCGCTACGCGGTGGCGAAATGATCGCGCAAGGGACGCCGGAAGCCTTAATGCAAAGTGATACGCTGGAGCATATCTACGGTATTCCGATGGGCATCCTGCCGCACCCGGCGGGGGCTGCGCCGGTGAGTTTTGTTTATTGATGAGCCGTATGAATGACTTTATTTTAACCCGTCGCCGCCTTTTGGCGGCGATGGCGCTTTCACCGCTGCTGCTAAAATTACCTGCCGCGCAGGCGGCGGTGCCGGATGCAAAACGCATCATCGCCCTGGAATGGCTGCCCGTTGAGCTGATGATGGCGCTCGGCGTCACGCCGATGGCCGTCGCCGACATCCCTAATTACCAAATCTGGGTGAACGAACCTAAGCTGCCGGAAGGCGTGATTGATGTTGGCCTGCGCACCGAACCTAACCTCGAGCTGATGGCGCAGCTAAAACCATCGCTGATTCTCTATTCTGCGGGCTACGGCCCTTCGCCGGAAAAAATCACCCGTATCGCCCCTGGGCTTGGGTTCAATTTTAACGATGGCTCCGGCAAGCCGCTGGATATTGCGCGTAAATCGCTCATTCAACTGGGGGATACGCTGGGTATGCAGCAGGCCGCCAGTCGGCATCTGGCCGAATTTGATGCGTTTATTGCCAGCATGAAGCCTCGCTTTGCCGCGCGCGGCAATCGTCCAGTGCTGCTGATGTCATTTTTGGATAATCGCCATGCGCTGGTGGTGGGCAAACATAGTTTGTTCCAGCAGGTGATGGATTTGCTGGGGGTGACGAATGCCTGGCAAGAAGAAACGAACTTCTGGGGGACGGCGGTTGTTGGGATTGAACGCCTTGCGTCGATCAAAGACGCCGATGTGCTGTGCTTCGACCATAGAAACGAAGCGGTAGCCCGCCAGGTAACGGCCACGCCGCTGTGGAAAGCGATGCCGTTTATCCGCCAGAACCGTTTTCAGCAAGTTCCCGCCGTCTGGCTTTATGGCACGACGATGTCGGCTATGCACTTCGCCCGCGTGCTGGACGATGGCCTGAGGAGCCTGACCTGATGAAACGTCACGTTATTTTCCCCTCCAGCCTGCTGCTGGTGCTGTTTGTCTGCGCGCTATGGCTGACGCTGCATAACATGCATGGCGTCTTACCCTCTTCGCAGTGGCGCAGTGCTTTTATCCAGCCGGACATCGACAATGTTCAACAGATGCTGTTTCACTTCAGCCTGCTGCCGCGTCTCGCAATATCGCTGTTGGTTGGTGCCGGGCTGGGTCTCGTCGGCGTGCTGTTCCAGCAGGTGCTGCGCAATCCTCTGGCGGAGCCGACAACGCTTGGTGTAGCCAGCGGGGCTCAGCTTGGCGTCACGGTTGCTACGCTTTGGGTGCTGCCGCTGGCTGCCCAGCCCTTTGCGGCGCTGATTGGTGCGGCGGTCGTTGGCCTGCTTGTCTTTGGCATCGCCTGGGGCAAGCGGTTGTCGCCGGTCACGCTGATTCTTGCGGGCCTGGTGCTGAGTCTTTATTGCGGGGCGGTCAACCAACTGCTGGCAATCTTCCACCATGACCAGCTGCAGAATATGTTCCTGTGGAGCACTGGATCGCTCAATCAACAGGACTGGAGCAGCGTTGAGAGTCTGTGGCCACGCCTGCTGGGCGGCCTGCTGCTAACGCTGCTGCTGCTGCGTCCGTTAACGCTGATGGGACTGGATGATGGCGTGGCGCGTAATCTGGGCCTGGCGCTTTCGCTGGTCAGGCTGGTGACGCTGGCGCTGGCGATTGTGATCAGTGCTCAGTTGGTTAATGCGGTCGGGATCGTTGGTTTTATCGGGCTGTTTGCGCCGCTGCTGGCAAAAATGCTGGGGGCTCGGCGCCTGGTTGCTCGTTTGTGCCTGGCTCCGCTAATTGGGGCGCTTATTCTCTGGCTGTCTGACCAGGTGGTAGTTTGGCTTTCCAGCGTGTGGGGTGAAGTCTCTACCGGGACGGTCACTGCGCTGATTGGCGCACCTATCCTGCTGTGGCTGCTGCCTCGTCTGCGTACCAGCGGTGCGCCGTCCATGAGCGCCGGAGATCATGTTCAGGCTGAACGCCAGCGTGTGCTGCTTTGGGTGGCCACGGGACTTGGCATTCTGCTGCTGGTGATTGCCGCCGCGCTGGCACTGGGGCGTGACGCACACGGCTGGCGATGGTTAAGTGGTGCGCTCTTTGACGATGTGCTGCCGTGGCGCTGGCCGCGCGTTATGGCGGCTTTGACCGCAGGCGTGATGCTGGCAGTTGCGGGCTGCCTTATCCAGCGGTTAACCGGCAACGCGATGGCAAGTCCGGAAGTCTTGGGTATTAGCTCCGGCGCGGCCTTCGGCGTGGTGTTGATGCTGTTTATTGTGCCGGGGAACGCGTTTGTCTGGCTGTTGCCGGCGGGCAGTCTTGGGGCGGCGGTAACGCTGCTGATCATCATGATGGCTGCCGGACGAGGCGGGTTTTCTCCTCAGCGTATGCTGTTGGCCGGGATGGCGCTCAGCACCGCCTTTACCATGCTATTGATGATGCTGATGGCAAGCGGCGATCCGCGTATGGCGACGCTGCTGACCTGGATTTCTGGCTCGACGTATAACGTTACAGGCGAGCAGGCAGTCAGAACGTTGGGTGTCATGGTTGGGCTGTTAGCCATCACGCCGCTACTGCGCCGCTGGCTGGTAATTTTACCGCTGGGCGGTGCCACCGCACGGGCGGTGGGAATGGCGTTAACACCATCGCGCTTTGCGCTGCTGTTGCTGGCGGCAACGCTTACCGCCACGGCGACGTTAATCGTCGGCCCGCTGAGTTTTGTCGGGCTGATGGCGCCACATATTGCTCGCATGCTTGGCTTCCGCAGGGCAATGCCGCAGATAGCGATGGCCGGGATTTTTGGCGGGATGTTAATGATTCTGGCGGACTGGTGCGGCAGGATGATTCTTTTCCCGAATCAGGTGCCGGCGGGGCTGCTGGCGACGTTTATCGGTGCGCCTTATTTCGTTTATTTGCTGAGAAAGCAGGGGCGGTAACCCCTCACCCTAACCCTCCCCCCAAAGGGGAGAGGGAACTGAAAAGAGCATAAATCTGCTGTTTTCCCCCTCGCCCTTGCAGGGAGAGGGCCGGGTGAGGGTAAAATTACAGCTTCGCAAACACGCGGCGTGCCGCTTCGAGGGTCCGCTGAATATCTTCTTTGCTATGCGCCACGGACATAAAGCCCGCCTCAAACGCGGACGGCGCAAGGTATACACCTTCTTCCAGCATCAGGTGGAAGAAGCGCTTGAAGCGCTCTACATCGCAGGCAACCACGTCTTTATAGCTGGTGACGGTTTCGGCATCGGTGAAGAACAGGCCGAACATGCCGCCGACGTTATTCACCACCAGTGGGAGGTTTTCTGCTTTAGCCGCATTCAACAGGCCGTTAGCCAGCATCTCCGTCAGCTCGGTCAGGGTCTGGTGAACGCCGGGCTGCGACACTTCTGTCAGGCAAGCGAAGCCCGCCGCCATGGCGATAGGGTTCCCGGAGAGCGTGCCCGCCTGGTAAACCGGGCCCGTTGGTGCCAGCGCGTCCATGATTTCGCGACGGCCACCGAAGGCGCCGACTGGCATCCCGCCGCCGATGATTTTGCCGAGGCAGGTCAGGTCTGGTTCTACATCGTAGTAAGACTGAGCGCCCGCCAGCGCCACGCGGAAGCCGGTCATCACTTCATCAATAATCAGCAGTGCACCAAATTCGTCGCACAGCGCTCGCAGGCCCGGCAGGAAGTCCGCATGCGGAGGAATACAGTTCATGTTGCCCGCGACGGGTTCAACGATGATACAGGCCACGTCCTGAGGATATTGCTCAAAGGCTTCGCGCACGGAGGCCAGATCGTTATAGGTGCAGGTCAGGGTGTGCTTCGCAAAGTCAGCCGGCACGCCCGGAGAGTTTGGTTGGCCGAGCGTCAGAGCGCCGGAACCGGCTTTCACCAGCAGGCAATCCGCGTGGCCGTGGTAGCAGCCTTCGAATTTGATGATTTTATCCCGGCCAGTGTAGCCGCGAGCGAGGCGGATAGCGCTCATGGTGGCTTCGGTGCCGGAGTTCACCATACGAACCATGTCCATGGTCGGCACCAGCTCACAAACCAGCTCCGCCATTTTCACTTCCATTTCGGTTGGCGCCCCAAAGCTCAGGCCGCGCTCAACGGCTTCAATGACCGCGTTGCGGATCGCCGGGTGGTTGTGGCCGAGTACCATTGGGCCCCATGAACCAACGTAATCGATATAGGCTTTACCGTCTGCGTCATACAGGTAAGCCCCGTCCGCACGCTCGATAAACAGAGGCACTCCGCCTACGCCAGTAAAGGCGCGTACCGGAGAGTTAACGCCGCCGGGAATGACCTGGCGGGCTGCGGCGTACAGGTTTTCAGACTTACTCATGAATCGGCTCCTGATTCGTGGAAATGGTGACAGCGGGCTATTCTATGTGAAACCTGCCTCGCGTTGAAATATTTGCCCAAATCAAACGTTACGGTTTATTAGCTAATTTAATAAGACGAAGGTCTTTTCTGTGGGTAAAATGCCCGCCTTATTTGTATGACTAACCGGTTCGGAACCATGAATTTAGCCCATAACTCTCTCGATCAGGCGCAAAGCGTCCAACAGCGTCGCGGAGCGATTCTGCGTCGTCTGATTGGCCAGGATAAAATGCCGCTAATGATTTTGCTGATGGCCGCGGTGGTTGGCACGCTGGCGGGCCTGGTCGGCGTGGCGTTTGAGAAGTCGGTTAACTGGGTGCTTCAGCACCGTATCGGTATGCTGGCGCAGGTCGCGGACAGCGCCTGGCTGGTATGGCCGCTGGCGTTTATCAGCTCGGCGCTGCTGGCGATGGTCGGCTATTTTCTGGTGCGTCGTTTCGCGCCTGAAGCCGGTGGGTCGGGCATTCCTGAAATCGAAGGGGCACTGGAGGATTTGCGGCCGGTGCGCTGGTGGCGCGTGATCCCGGTGAAATTCATCGGCGGGATGGGCACGCTCGGCGCGGGAATGGTGCTGGGGCGTGAAGGGCCGACCGTACAGCTTGGCGGTAACATCGGGCGTATGGTGACGGACATTTTCCGCATGAAAAGTGCGGAAGCTCGTCATTCGCTGCTGGCAACTGGCGCTGCTGCCGGGCTGTCTGCGGCATTTAATGCGCCGCTGGCCGGGATCCTGTTTATCATCGAAGAGATGCGTACCCAGTTCCGCTATAACCTGGTTTCGATAAAAGCGGTGTTTATCGGCGTGATTATGTCGAGCATCGTGTTCCGGATCTTTAATACCGAAACCACGGTGATTCAGGTGGGTAAGCTGGCGGATGCACCGGTCAACACGCTCTGGCTGTATCTCATCCTCGGCATGATTTTTGGCATTGTCGGCGTGGTGTTTAACCGGCTGGTGATCGGCGCTCAGGATATGTTCCAGCGCATTCACGGCGGCAACATTAAGAAGTGGGTGCTGATCGGCGGGCTTATTGGCGGGCTTTGCGGTGTGCTGGGGCTTATTCAGCAGGCGGCGTCCGGCGGCGGGTTTAGCCTTATCCCGATTGCGGCCGTGGGGAATTACACCATCGGCATGCTGCTGTTCCTGTTCATCGCTCGGGTCATCACCACTTTACTCTGTTTCTCCTCCGGTGCACCGGGCGGTATTTTTGCCCCGATGCTGGCGCTGGGCACGCTGCTTGGCACCGCGTTTGGCACGGCTTGTGCCGCCTGGTTCCCCGCGTATCATCTTGATATGGGCACCTTTGCGATTGCCGGAATGGGAGCGTTACTCGCCGCCTCACTGCGTGCACCGCTCACCGCTATCGTGCTGGTGCTTGAGATGACGGATAATTACCAGCTCATTTTGCCAATGATTATCACCTGTCTTGGGGCGACACTGTTGGCACAATTTTTGGGCGGGAAACCGCTATACTCGGTGATTCTGGCAAGAACTCTGGCAAAACAAGAAGCTGAGAAAGCGCGAGCAGGCGAGCAGGCTTCCGCCGGGCAGAATACTTGAACGAATTACTCGGGTATTAGATAATGCCGCAAAAGTGCGGGTTGTTTTCTGCCCGACTTGTTAATTGTTGGGAGCAAAAAATGAGTGATGACGTAGTAGCGCTGCCGCTGCAGTTTACCGAAGCCGCAGCCAATAAAGTGAAAAGTCTGATTGCAGACGAAGAGAACCCGAATCTGAAACTTCGCGTCTATATCACCGGTGGTGGTTGCAGCGGCTTCCAGTATGGCTTTACCTTTGACGACCAGATCAACGACGGCGATATGACCATCGAGAAGCAGGGCGTTGCCCTGGTTGTGGATCCAATGAGCCTGCAATACCTGGTCGGTGGCGCGGTGGATTACAGCGAAGGCCTGGAAGGCTCCCGCTTCGTGGTGACTAACCCGAATGCGAAAAGCACCTGTGGGTGTGGTTCCTCCTTCAGCATCTGATAAGTTGCTGAAATAAAAAAGCCGCGTATCAAACGCGGCTTTTTTTATCGCTATTGTCGGTCATTTAGCGCAAAGGTCGGCAGTTTAAGGTGCCAGTAGATGGCCGCCAGGCGAATCGCCAGCGTGACCCCCATACCAATCATACTGGCCTGCTCCAGCGGGACGTTAAAGGTGTGGTAAGCCGTGGCGTGGACGATACCGCCAATAATACAGGCGGTGGCATAAATCTCGGTGCGCAGAATCATCGGGACTTCACGAGCCAATACGTCGCGGATGATCCCGCCGCCTACGCCAGTGATTACGCCCATGCAGATTGCAACCAGCGGGCTGGCATGGGCCAGAAACGCTTTATTGACGCCGATGCCAACAAACACGGCCAGGCCGACGGCATCCAGCACGGGAAGTACCCACTTAGGTAGGCGTCGCGGCTGGCGAACCAGGACGATCGTCAGCATACAGGTCACCATGGCGACGACAAGGTCCGTGGGATCTTTCACCCAGAATACCGGGCCGTTGGCTAACGCCATATCGCGGATAGTTCCCCCGCCTACCGCGGTAACCACCCCAAGCACCAGCACGCCAAAGGGATCCATCCGCAGCTTTCCGGCCAACAAAACGCCGGAAATAGCGAACACGGCGGTACCGACAATATCCAGCCAATAGACCAGCATTTATGACCCTCAGAGCATGACGTTAAGCTTTCGCCAGCTCTTCGCAGAGCTGTTTTGCGGCGAGGATAATACGCGGGCCCGAGCGAGTAAACCAGTCATCATTCACGGCAATAACCGGAACTTTCAACTGATTACTCCAGAACTGCTGCACCGACGGAATATTGCTCGCATCGCCCGAGATAATAATAGCCTGCGGCTGACGCGTCAGAACCTGCTCGCGACTGACCTGCGGCCAGGGAACCCGGCTGTCAGCGAAAATATTGCGCCCACCGCAAAGCTCAACGACTTCGTTCTGAATGGAATCTTTGCTGGTGGTAAACAGCGGCTGCTGGCTGAACTGCAGGAACACTTTTTTGCTTTGGGTATGGCTGTAGCGAGTTTTTAGCTCTGCAAACTGCCGGGATAGCGTCTCTGCGGCTTTGATTGCCTTTTCTGGTGTTGGACTGAGCGGGGCTAGCTGACGCAGCGCGGCCTCAACGTCGGCAACGCTTTTAGGATCCAGCCAGATGACCTTAATGCCCAGCGAAACCAGTTGGTTTACCTGCCTGTCCGGGTTACCACCTCGCCAGGCGAGGACTGCGTCCGGTTTCAGGGCAACGATGCGCTCGAAGTTCACGCCCTGCCAGTTGGCTAACTGTTCAATCTGCTTTGCCTGCGGCGGGTAATCAGAGTAAGCGCTCACCGCAATAGGGGTGATACCGGCGGCGAAGGCCAGTTCTGTATTAGCGGGAGAGAGGGAGATGACACGAGGCGCCGCAAACAGCAGCGCCGGTAGGCAAAGGAGCAGGGCGGTCGCCCCGCGCCAAGGGATGAGCTTAGCCACGAGCCAGGTGCTGAACCAGTTTTTCCACCATCAGGGTGGATTGCCTGGCGGCGACGGCCAGGAATTCTTCGAAGCTCAGGTGGGACTGCTGATCGGCCACGTCGGAGATGGCGCGTACAACCACAAACGGCGTGTTGAAGTTATGGCAAACGTGGCCGATGGCCGTCGCTTCCATTTCTACCGCCACGGCCTGCGGGAAGTTGTGGCGAATTTTTGCCAGCGCCACTGAGCCGTTAATAAACGCATCGCCGCTGACGATCAGGCCGCGAACCGCGTGCAGATCCAGCTCTTTAATGCAGGTTTCTGCTGCCTCAATAAGCTTTTTATCGGCAATGAAAGCTGCCGGGCAGCCCGCCATCTGGCCATATTCGTAACCGAAAGCAGTGACGTCAGCATCGTGATAACGCACTTCTTCAGATACCACGATATCACCCACTTTCAGCGTCGGCGCCAGGCCACCTGCGGAACCGGTGTTGATGATCACGTCTGGCTTGCAGTGTTCCAGCAGCAGCGTAGCACCCATGGCCGCAGAAACTTTGCCGATGCCGGACTTCAGCAGCGCGACTTCAACGCCGTTCAGCGTCCCGGTATAAATTTCGCAACCGGCGATGCTCAGAGTGTGACGGTTTTCGATTTTGTCACGCAGCAGCGTAACTTCTTCTTCCATTGCACCAATAATGCCTGCTTTCATAGAGATACTCGCTAATGTGGTGGAACATGACTCAATTTTCGGGGCATAGTCTATCATGGCATACAGTCTCCTTATCAACGGAACAGGAGTGGGCATGAGCGAAATAGACTTCCGCAAAAAAATTAACTGGCACCGACGCTTCCGCTCGCCCGAAGGAGAGAAGAGCGAACTTGAGATCCTGCGTATCTTCGAAAGCGATCGCGGCAGGATCATTAATTCTCCCGCAATTCGCCGCCTGCAGCAGAAAACGCAGGTCTTCCCGCTGGAGCGTAATGCTGCCGTGCGCACCCGTCTTACCCATTCGCTGGAGGTGCAGCAGGTCGGGCGCTACATTGCCAAAGAGATCCTTAGCCGCCTGAAAGAGCAGAAGGCGCTGGGGAAATATGGGCTGGATGAGCTAACTGGCCCGTTTGAAAGCATAGTGGAAATGGCCTGCCTGATGCATGACATCGGCAATCCGCCGTTCGGGCATTTTGGCGAGTCGGCGATTAACGACTGGTTCCGCCAGCGTCTGCAGCCGAAAGACAGCGGCGGGCAACCACGCAGTGACGATCGCTGCAAGGTGGATGTGCTCCGGCTGCGCGAAGGCGAAGAGGGATTAAATACGTTACGCAGCAAAGTTCGCCAGGACTTGTGCCATTTTGAAGGGAATGCGCAAGGCATCCGGCTGGTGCACAGCCTGCTGCGGATGAACCTGACCTGGGCGCAGGTCGGCTGCATTCTCAAATACACCCGCCCGGCCTGGTTTGCCCAAAAGCCGCCAGCAAGCCACGCTTATTTGATGAAGAAGCCGGGCTTTTATTTGTCGGAAGAAGGATACATCGAGCGCCTGCGCAAAGAGTTGAACCTGGGCGAGTACAGCCGTTTTCCGCTAACCTGGATCATGGAGGCAGCGGACGATATTTCTTACTGCGTGGCGGATCTCGAAGATGCCGTTGAGAAACGTATTTTCAGCGTCGAGCAGCTTTATCAGCATCTGAGCGAGTCCTGGGGCGAGCAGAAGAAAGGCGATCTCTTTGAGCTGGTAGTCAAAGATGCCTGGGAGAAATCCCGCACCAACCAAATGCGCCGCAGTGCGGAAGATCAGTTCTTTATGTACCTGCGCGTCAATACGCTAAACAAACTGGCGCCGTATGCCGCCCAGCGTTTTATCGACAATTTGCCTGAGATTTATTCCGGCGAGTTCAATCATGCGCTGCTGGAGGACGACAGCCCGTATGCCCGACTGCTGGAGCTGTACAAGCAGGTGGCCGTGCGGCAGGTCTTCAGCCACCCGGATATTGAGCAACTGGAGCTGCAGGGTTATCGGGTTATCAGCGGTTTACTGGATATTTACAGTCCCTTACTCGAGCTTTCAACGGAGGACTTCACGGAGCTGGTGAGCAAGGAAAGCCTGCGTCGTCTGCCTATTGAATCAAGACTTTTCCACAAACTTTCAACTAAACATAGGCTTGCCTATGTAGAAGCGGTGAGCGCTTTGCACCCGGCAAGCCTTGATTTTTCCGTGTGGGAATACTATTTCCGTGCAAGGCTTATTCAGGATTACATCAGTGGAATGACCGATTTATATGCCTGGGATGAGTATCGACGCCTGATGGCGGTGGAGTGAGTTTTCTCGGGAGTTTTGTAAAGATAGAGAATAAATTTTTACTTTTTCCATGCACTTAAGCGCTGAACTTAGCGCGTAAACTTCACTCTGAATGGTGTACCAACACAGCAATTTTGCGTTATTTGAAAGTTGAGATGATTCCATGAAAAAAACCACGTTAGCAATGAGTGCGCTGGCTCTTAGTCTGGGTTTGGCGCTGAGTCCGATGTCTGCCTCCGCCGCTGAGACGGCCTCTTCCGCATCTGCTGCGCAGCCGCTGCCAAGCCTTGCGCCGATGCTGGAGCAGGTGATGCCTTCAGTGGTGAGTATCAACGTTGAAGGGAGCACAACGGTAAATACTCCGCGTATGGGGCGTAATTTCCAGCAATTCTTCGGCGACAATTCCCCGTTCTGCCAGGACGGTTCGCCGTTCCAAAGCTCACCTTTCTGCCAGGGCGGTGGCGCTCAGGGCGGTGGTGGTGACGGAGGCAGCCAGCAGCAGAAATTTATGGCCCTGGGCTCTGGGGTAATTATTGATGCGGCGAAAGGCTATGTCGTGACCAACAACCACGTGGTGGATAACGCCACTGTGATTAAAGTTCAGCTAAGCGATGGCCGTAAGTTTGACGCCAAAGTGGTGGGTAAAGACCCACGCTCCGATATCGCGCTGATTCAGCTGCAGGATCCTAAAAATCTGACGGCGATTAAAATTGCCGACTCCGACGCGCTGCGCGTAGGTGATTACACCGTAGCCATCGGTAACCCATATGGCCTGGGCGAAACCGTGACCTCCGGTATCGTTTCTGCGCTGGGCCGTAGCGGCCTGAACGTGGAAAACTACGAAAACTTTATCCAGACCGATGCGGCGATCAACCGCGGTAACTCCGGCGGGGCGCTGGTTAACCTGAACGGCGAGCTTATCGGTATCAACACGGCGATTCTGGCCCCGGACGGCGGCAACATCGGTATCGGCTTTGCTATCCCGAGTAACATGGTGAAAAACCTGACCGCTCAGATGGTGCAGTACGGTCAGGTTCGTCGCGGCGAGCTGGGGATTATGGGCACTGAGCTGAACTCCGAGCTGGCGAAAGCGATGAAAGTCGACGCTCAGCGTGGCGCGTTTGTCAGCCAGGTCATGCCGAACTCTTCCGCGGCTAAAGCAGGGATCAAAGCAGGGGATGTGATCACCACGCTGAACGGCAAGGCGATCAGTAGTTTTGCCGCACTGCGCGCAGAAGTGGGTTCTATGCCAGTGGGCAGCAAAATCTCGCTGGGTCTGCTGCGTGATGGCAAGCCAGTGACGGTGAGTCTGGAGCTGCAGCAAAGCACTCAGAATCAGGTTGATGCCGCCACTATCTTCACCGGTATTGAAGGTGCGGAGATGAGCAACCGCGGCGGTAAAGACCAGAAAGGCGTGCAGGTCACCAGCGTGAAGCCAAATACCCCGGCCGCGCGTATTGGCCTGAAAAAAGGTGACATTATCGTCGGCGTGAACCAGCAGGCGGTGAACAATATCGCTGAGCTGCGTAAAGTGATGGACAGCAAGCCGTCGGTGATGGCGCTGAGCATCCAGCGCGGTGATGCGCAGATTTACCTTCTGATGCAGTAATCTTCGTGTAGAGCTGAAAAGGGCCGCGTTTGCGGCCCTTTTTTTATTGAGTTCTGCACTACTTATTGCGAGTCAGTTTTTCCAGATCGGATTCAATTTCGCTGATCTTGTTGGTCACCACGGACTCGAGGTGGCGCAAATCGTCGAGGATCTTACGCTTAAGATCGACTTCGGTGCGGTCACGCTGGCAAAGCTGATCGAGTTCATCGATGACATAGCGCAGGTTGGGGCTGATCTCCTGCACTTCTTTGTAGCCCTGGCCTACGCCATCGGCCACCACGGTTTTGCGCTGGCGTGGGTATTTAAACTTCACGCTTTTGGCAAAAAACTCGCCCTTATCCTTCTGGAAATAGACTTTCAGGATATCGTTGTTGGCTTCCTGCCGGAGGCTGTAACGATCGATTTCATCAGGATTGGTAATACCCAGACTTTTTAAATTATCGTACATAAGCGGTACCCTTCAATATCAATAACCATTAGAGAGTTAACGGAAAATTCCTTTTCCGCTAGTGCCAGATGCAAAAAAGGCGGGATAACCCGCCTTTTGGTGCAAAAAACTTAGTCGATGGTACGCAGCAGTTCGTTGATGCCCACTTTACCGCGGGTTTTGGCGTCTACTTTCTTCACGATCACCGCACAGTACAGGCTGTAAGAGCCGTCTTTAGAAGGCAGGTTGCCGGAAACGACAACGGAGCCTGCTGGCACGCGGCCGTAGTGGACTTCACCGGTTTCGCGATCATAGATGCGGGTGCTTTGGCCGATGTAAACGCCCATGGAGATCACGGAACCTTCTTCAACGATCACGCCTTCAACCACTTCGGAACGCGCGCCGATGAAGCAGTTGTCTTCGATGATGGTTGGGTTAGCCTGCAGTGGTTCCAGTACGCCACCGATGCCGACACCGCCGGACAGGTGAACGTTTTTACCGATCTGCGCGCAAGAGCCCACGGTTGCCCAGGTGTCGACCATGGTGCCTTCATCAACATAAGCACCGATATTGACGTAGGATGGCATCAGCACGGTGTTACGTGCGATGAACGCGCCCTGGCGTACTGCCGCCGGTGGCACAACGCGGAAACCTTCTTTCTGGAAGCGCGCTTCGTCGTAGTCGGCGAATTTCATCGGGACTTTATCGAAATAGCGGCTTTCTGCACCTTCGATAACTTTGTTGTCGTTAATGCGGAAAGAAAGCAGTACCGCCTTCTTCAGCCACTGGTGAGTAACCCACTGGCCATCAATTTTTTCAGCAACGCGCAGCGCACCGCTGTCGAGCAGGGCAATCACCTGATTTACCGCTTCGCGGGTCACGGTATCAACATTTGCCGGGGTGATCTCGGCGCGACGCTCGAAAGCGGTTTCGATTACATTTTGTAGCTGCTGCATGATGAACATTTCCTGATTGTGACTTACCTTTCAACTTTTGGGCGACAATCAACTTGACTGTCGCTTTCGGGCTAAAAAGGTAAAAAATAAAAGACCGTTATTTATCGTTTGGATTAAGGGCCGCTGTCAACCGTTGCTGCACTTCCTGCTGGAGCACATTATTAAGTGCACGCCGGTCTGCGGTGGCGATTATAAATAAATCTTCTACTCGCTCACCAATTGTCGTAATTCTCGCCCCGTAGAGCGAAATACCGAGGTCGGCGAACACTTCACCCACCCTGGCCAAAAGACCCGGCTGATCGAGCGCAATCAGCTCAAGGAACGTACGCCGGTCGGTGTGCGTTGGCAGGAAATTGACTTCGGTATCGACGGTAAAGTGACGCAGTTTTGCCGACTGACGGCGTGGCTGCGGTGGCTGCCAGGTCGTCTGGGTGATCGCCTGTTCGAGGCTGTGGCGAATAATATTGTGTCGGTCAATGGACAGCGGGCTGCCGTCGGGCTCGAGCACGATAAAGGTGTCCATCGCCATACCGTCGCGGGTCGTGAAGATCTGCGCGTCGTGAACACTGAGATTACGACGGTCGAGTTCGGCGCAGACGGCGGCAAACAGATAAGGCCTGTCCGGGCTCCAGATAAAGATCTCCGTGCCGCCGCGCGTTGCCTGCGGGCTCAGCAGGATCATTGGCTGACTAAGATCGTGCTTCAGCAAATGCCGGGCATGCCACGCGATCTGGTTTGGCGTATGGCGAACAAAGTAGTTTGCCCGGCAGCGCGCCCAGATGTGATGCAGCGCTTCCTCATTAATGTTGTCCATCCGCAGCAGGGCAAGCGCCTGAAGCTGGTGGTGACGAACACGTTCGCGCATATCCGGGCTGTTCTGCATCCCGCGGCGCAGCTGTTTCTCGGTGGCGAAGTACAGCTCACGCAGCAGGCTTTGCTTCCAGCTGTTCCACAGCGTTTCATTGGTTGCGCAGATATCCGCCACCGTCAGGCAGACCAGATAGCGCAGGCGGTTTTCGGTCTGCACCTCTTCGGCAAACTGTTTAATGACTTCAGGATCCTGAATATCACGGCGCTGAGCGGTGACGGACATCAGTAGATGCTGACGGACCAGCCACGCAACCAACTGAGTTTCCCGGGAGTTAAGGCCATGAAGCTCGGCAAATTTCAGCACGTCCTGCGCGCCCAGCACGGAATGATCGCCGCCTCGCCCTTTGGCGATATCGTGGAAGAGAGCGGCGATTAAAATCAGCTCAGGATGGGAAAGGCGCGGCCAAAGATCGACGCACAGCGGGTGCTTAGAGCGAGTTTCTTCTTTCGCGAAGCTTTCCAGCTTTTGCAGGACGCGAATGGTGTGTTCATCCACGGTGTAGGCGTGGAACAGGTCGAACTGCATCTGACCGACAATATGCGACCACTGCGGCATATAGGCCCACAGCACGCTATGGCGATGCATTGGCACCAGCGCACGGCTTACCGCGCCAGGATGACGCAGCATCACCAGAAACAGCTCGCGCGCTTCCGGGATGTAGCAGAGCGGTTGGGTAAGATGACGGCGGGCGTGACGAAGGTGGCGCAGCGTCGTGGAGTAAATGCCGGTGATGTCGCGGTTACGCACCATCATGTAAAACATGCGCAGAATAGCCTGCGGCTCGCGCATAAACAGGGTTTCATCCCGCAGATCGATAAGCGTGCCGCGAAGCTGGAAGTCATCATCCAGCGGGCGCGGTTTTTCGCTGGCATCGAGCGCCAGAATGGCTTCATCGAACAGTTGCAAAAGCATCTGGTTCAATTCGCCCACGCGGCGAGTGACGCGGTAGAAGTCCTTCATCATGTGTTCGACCGGCTCGTTGCCTTCGCCGCTGTAGTGCAGGCGCTGGGCCACGCTAAGCTGGCGGTCAAACAGCAGCCGGTTGTCGTAGCGATTGACTTCCAGATGCAGGGCAAAGCGAATGCGCCACAGCAAATGCTGGCATTCATCCAGCTCTTTACGCTCTGCTTCAGTCAGGAAACCAAAGTCCACCATTTCGCCCATGGAGGTGGCGCCGAAGTGACGGCGGGCAACCCACTGCAGCGTGTGAATGTCACGCAGGCCGCCAGGACTGCTTTTGATGTCGGGCTCAAGGTTGTAGCTGGTGCCGTGATAGCGCTGGTGACGCTCGTTTTGCTCTTCGACTTTGGCGGCAAAGAATTTTGCCGACGGCCAGAAACCTTCGCTGAAAATGTGTTTCTGAAGCTCAAGGAACAGGGCGACATCGCCAATTAACAAGCGAGATTCGATGAGGTTAGTGGCGACCGTCAGATCGGACAAGCCTTCCAGCAGGCACTCTTCCAGCGTACGTACGCTGTGGCCCACTTCCAGCTTCACGTCCCAAAGCAGGGTCAGCAACTCGCCGATACTCTGCGCCTGGGCGTCCGTTAGCCGTTTTCTACTCAGAATCAGGAGATCGATATCCGACAGCGGGTGAAGCTCGGCGCGGCCATAGCCGCCCACGGCAACCAGCGCGGCTTCGGGAACATCGGCAAAGCCGTAGGCAATCCACAGCCGCTGCAGCAGCTGATCGATAAATTCGGTGCGGGCATCTATAAGCCGTTCAGCGGAAACGCCGCTATCGAAGGCTTTACCCAGCCATTTCTGGAAAGTGTCTAAGTGCGACTTGATGTCTGCGCAGTTAAGTTCGGCTTCCTGCCAGCTGTTTGGATAGTCCGGCTGGCCGGCGATCTCGGGTTCGGTGGTGTTGGCAAACTGCTCTGGCAAAGCTGGACTCATTGTGCGCTACCCATAAAAAAAGCCGGCTCAGGGCCGGCTTAGATTGCTGACTGACGTCAGGGCATCATTCGTTATGCGAAATCACTGCCGGGATGGTGTCATCTTTACGCAGGGTCATAATCTCGCAGCCGTTCTCCGTCACCACAATAGTATGCTCGTATTGAGCAGACAAGCTGCGATCTTTGGTTTTCACCGTCCAGCCGTCTTTCATAGTGCGAATGCGGTAATCACCGGCGTTAACCATCGGTTCAATAGTGAAGGTCATGCCCGGCTGAAGCACTACGCCGCCGTCATCTGCGTCATAGTGAAGTACCTGAGGTTCCTCATGGAATACGCGACCAATGCCGTGGCCACAGTACTCACGTACGACGGAGAAACCTTCTGCTTCAACAAACTTCTGGATTGCCGCGCCGAGCGTGCGCAGGCGGATGCCCGGTTTCACCATGCGCAGCGCGAGATACAGGCTTTCCTGGGTGATGCGGCACAGGCGTTCGCCGAGAATCGTCGGCTTGCCTACGATGAACATCTTAGAGGTGTCGCCGTGGTATTCGTCTTTGATAACGGTCACGTCGATATTGACGATATCACCGTCTTTCAGCACTTTTTCATCATCTGGAATGCCGTGGCAAACCACTTCGTTGATAGAGATACAAACGGATTTTGGGAAGCCGTGATAGCCCAGACAAGCGGAAATAGCCTGCTGTTCATTCACGATGTAATCATTACAGATGCGATCCAGCTCGCCGGTGGTAATGCCCGGTTTAACGTGGGATTCGATCATTTCCAGCACTTCGGCAGCCAGGCGGCCAGCGACGCGCATTTTTTCGATTTCTTCAGGTGTCTTAATTGAGATAGCCATATCAGATCCGCAGATGTCGATAACGTCGACATGAAATGAGCAGGGAAGTTGCTGTAATGGTATCAGGGGGGGCGTCTCCCTGCAAAATTGAGAATCATCAAGTGCGTATCACGGCAACAACTATTGGAGTCTGGGCGCCATTTATGGTATAAAGCGCGCCGGACTTGTATTCCGATTTTTCGGGTACAGCCAAATACGCTCACTTTGTGTAAATAACACACACGTATCGACACATATTCCGGGGTGCCCTTTGGGGTCGGCAATATGGGATACGTGGAGGCATAACCCCATACTTTATATAGAGGTTTTAAAACATGGCTACTGTTTCCATGCGCGACATGCTCAAGGCTGGTGTTCACTTCGGTCACCAGACCCGTTACTGGAACCCGAAAATGAAGCCTTTCATCTTCGGCGCACGTAACAAAGTTCACATCATCAACCTTGAGAAAACTGTACCAATGTTCAACGAAGCTCTGGCTGAACTGAACAAGATTTCTTCTCGCAAAGGCAAAATCCTTTTCGTTGGTACTAAACGCGCTGCAAGCGAAGCGGTGAAAGACGCTGCTAACAGCTGCGATCAGTTCTTCGTGAACCATCGCTGGTTGGGCGGCATGCTGACTAACTGGAAAACCGTTCGTCAGTCCATCAAACGTCTGAAAGACCTGGAAACTCAGGCTCAAGACGGTACTTTCGACAAGCTGACTAAGAAAGAAGCGCTGATGCGCACTCGTGAGCTGGACAAGCTGGAAAACAGCCTGGGCGGTATCAAAGACATGGGCGGCCTGCCGGACGCACTGTTTGTTATCGATGCCGATCACGAGCACATCGCTATCAAAGAAGCAAACAACCTGGGTATCCCAGTATTTGCTATCGTTGATACCAACTCTGATCCGGACGGTGTTGATTTCGTTATCCCTGGTAACGACGATGCTATCCGTGCTGTTAGCCTGTACCTGGGCGCTGTAGCTGCAACCGTTCGTGAAGGCCGTTCTCAGGATCTGGCTTCCCAGGCGGAAGAAAGCTTCGTAGAAGCAGAATAATAAGGCACGCTCGTTAGAGCCCTTATTTAACCAGGTAGTATCTAGTTTGGTTAGGGGCCTTTTTATGGCCCCTTTTTCACTTTTAAGCCCGTCTGGCCAATGCGCCGGGCAGGCAACATCTCCGAGGATTTTAGAATGGCTGAAATTACCGCATCCCTGGTAAAAGAGCTGCGTGAGCGTACTGGCGCTGGCATGATGGATTGTAAAAAAGCGCTGACCGAAGCCAACGGCGACATCGAGCTGGCAATCGAGAACATGCGTAAATCCGGTGCGATCAAAGCGGCTAAAAAAGCAGGCAACGTTGCTGCTGACGGCGTGATCATCACTAAGATCGACGGCAACTACGGCGTGATTCTGGAAGTTAACTGCCAGACTGACTTCGTTGCTAAAGACGGCGGTTTCCAGGCATTTGCTAACAAAGTTCTGGATGCAGCAGTCGCGGGTAAAATCACCGACGTTGAAGTTCTGAAAGCGCAGTTTGAAGAAGAGCGCGTTGCACTGGTTGCTAAAATCGGTGAGAACATCAACATCCGTCGCGTTTCTTCCCTGGAAGGCGAAGTTCTGGGTTCTTACCAGCACGGCGCACGTATCGGTGTTCTGGTTGCCGCTAAAGGTGCTGATGAAGAGCTGGTTAAACAGCTGGCCATGCACATCGCTGCAAGCAAGCCTGAGTTCGTTAAGCCTGAAGACGTTTCTGCAGAAGTTGTAGAGAAAGAGTACCAGGTTCAGCTGGACATCGCGATGCAGTCCGGTAAACCCAAAGAAATCGCAGAGAAGATGGTTGAAGGCCGCATGAAGAAATTCACCGGTGAAGTTTCTCTGACTGGTCAGCCGTTCGTCATGGACCCAAGCAAAACTGTTGCTCAGCTGCTGAAAGAGCACAATGCTGACGTAACTAACTTCATCCGCTTCGAAGTGGGTGAAGGTATCGAGAAAGTTGAGACTGACTTTGCAGCAGAAGTTGCTGCCATGTCCAAGCAGTCTTAATGGTTTAAAAGGAACCGCCAACCGGCGGTTCCTTTTTATCCAGCCTTACAATTTCAGAGCGCTCCGTTAGGCGAGCAGACTGAAATGCGACAGAATGTCGCCAGAATTAACCATCCCCCATTCGTTGACTGTTCTCAGGAAAGAAACATGGCTACCAATGCAAAACCCGTCTACAAACGTATTCTGCTCAAACTGAGCGGCGAAGCTCTGCAAGGCACAGAAGGCTTTGGTATTGACGCGAGTATTCTGGACCGTATGGCTCAGGAAATTAAAGAGCTGGTGGAACTTGGCATTCAGGTCGGGGTGGTAATCGGCGGTGGCAATTTATTCCGTGGTGCGGGCCTGGCTAAAGCCGGCATGAACCGCGTCGTGGGCGACCACATGGGCATGCTGGCGACCGTAATGAATGGCCTGGCGATGCGCGATGCGCTCCACCGCGCCTATGTGAACGCCCGCCTGATGTCCGCTATTCCATTGAATGGCGTTTGTGATAACTACAGCTGGGCTGAAGCGATCAGCCTGCTGCGCGCTAACCGCGTAGTTATCCTGTCTGCCGGTACCGGTAACCCGTTCTTTACCACTGACTCTGCGGCCTGCCTGCGTGGAATCGAAATCGAAGCAGACGTGGTACTGAAAGCCACTAAAGTGGATGGCGTGTTTACCGCCGATCCGGCAAAAGATCCTGCTGCAACCATGTACGATCAGCTGACCTACAGTGAAGTGCTGGATAAAGAGCTGAAAGTGATGGATCTTGCCGCGTTCACCCTTGCTCGTGACCACAAATTGCCGATCCGCGTGTTCAACATGAACAAGCCGGGTGCGCTGCGTCGTGTGGTAATGGGTGAGAAAGAAGGCACTTTAATTACTGAATAATTTCAGTTGCCCGGTAATCAGGGTAAGATTTGGCTTTATCTACAGCCAGGAATAAACAGGGCTATACTTAGCCTGCGGCGTTGCAGCTGCAGAGAATAAGCGTGGTCTGCCTTAAACCAGTTTTCAAGGATTCGTAACGTGATTAGCGATATCAGAAAAGATGCTGAAGTGCGTATGGATAAATGCGTCGAAGCGTTTAAAAACCAAATCAGCAAAATCCGTACCGGCCGCGCTTCTCCAAGCCTGCTGGACGGCATCGTCGTAGAATACTACGGCACACCAACGCCGCTGCGCCAGTTGGCCAGCGTCACCGTTGAAGATACCCGTACTCTGAAGATCAACGTCTTCGATCGTTCTATGGGCCCGGCGGTAGAGAAAGCGATCATGGCCTCTGACCTTGGTCTGAACCCAAGCTCTGCGGGCACCGATATCCGTGTTCCACTGCCTCCGCTGACCGAAGAGCGTCGTAAAGACCTGATCAAAGTGGTACGTGGCGAAGCCGAAGGCGCACGCGTGGCTGTTCGTAACGTTCGCCGCGACGCTAACGATAAAGTTAAAGCGCTGTTGAAAGACAAAGAGATCAGTGAAGATGACGATCGCCGTTCTCAGGACGACGTGCAGAAGCTGACTGATGCTGCTATCAAGAAAGTGGATGCGGCTCTGTCTGAAAAAGAAACCGAGCTGATGCAGTTCTAATCCACAATTTCTGTGGAAAATTCGCCGCCCAGTAAGCCCTCGCGCACCGCGAAGCGTTTACGGGCGGCGTTTTGCTTTATAAAAACGTCAAGTAAAGGCGTAGACAATGGGCGTCCCGCGCCGCAAACTATTGCGCCATTAATCCTTCATTTTACGACCCCGAGTACCTCATGAAGCAGCTCACTATTCTTGGTTCCACCGGCTCTATTGGCGTCAGCACGCTTAGCGTCGTTCGTCATAATCCTGAAAAATTTGCCGTTACGGCTCTGGTTGCGGGCACTAATGTCGGGAAAATGGTGGAGCAGTGCCTGGCGTTCTCGCCGAAGTATGCGGTCATGGCCAGTGAGTCTGCGGCGGCGGAAGTCCGTCGTACCCTGAAAGAGCAGGGGAGTAAAACTGAAGTCTTGGCCGGTAAGCAGGCCGCTTGCGAAGTTGCTACGCTTGACGAAGTGGATCAGGTGATGGCTGCTATTGTGGGCGTGGCAGGGCTGTCTTCAACGCTTGCCGCTATCTCCGCCGGTAAGCAGGTTCTGCTGGCGAACAAAGAGTCGCTGATTACCTGCGGGCGTTTGTTTATGGAAGCGGTTGCTCGTAGCAAAGCGCAGTTGTTGCCTATCGATAGCGAACATAACGCCATTTTTCAGAGTATGCCGGAAACAATCCAGCGTAACCTGGGATACGCTAGCCTCGAAGATAATGGCGTGTCGTCTATTATCCTCACCGGATCGGGTGGCCCGTTCCGGGAAACGGCTTATGCAGACCTGACGGCGATGACGCCGGATCAGGCATGCAGCCACCCGAACTGGTCGATGGGGCGTAAGATTTCCGTCGACTCTGCCACTATGATGAACAAAGGTCTCGAATACATTGAAGCTCGCTGGTTGTTCAACGCTTCAGCTGCACAAATGGAAGTGCTGATTCACCCTCAGTCTGTCATTCATTCTATGGTTCGTTACCGCGATGGCAGCGTGCTGGCTCAGCTTGGTGAGCCCGACATGCGTACGCCTATTGCCCATGCGATGGCTTACCCCGCGCGCGTAGAATCTGGTGTTACACCACTCGATTTCTGCAAAATCGGTTCGCTGACTTTCATGGAACCTGATTTTGAGCGCTATCCATGCCTTAAGTTAGCCATTGATGCCAGCGCGCAGGGGCAGGCGGCGACAACCGCGCTAAATGCGGCAAACGAAGTGGTTGTTGAGGCGTTCCTGAATCAGCAGGTCAGATTTACGGATATCGCAGTGCTGAACCGCAGCGTGCTGGATCAAATGAATTTAACTGATCCACAAAGTGTGGATGAAGTGCTTAGTGTGGACGCTGTTGCTCGTGAAATCGCCAGCAAACAAGTGATGCACCTCTCAAGCCGGTGATAATTCATCCGGCTGAAGTGCCGCCATTTGTTCGCTTTGTGCTTCAGTGATATAGTCTGCGCCACTTAATCGCCAGATGTGACTGAGCGTTGAGTGGAAAGCCGTGTCACAACACGGCTTTTTTATGCACCAGGCTTCAATATTCCTGAGTACCGCTTAATTTTTTTCAGGGAATCATTACGCGTTATGTTGTCTGCTAATCAACAATTAAGCGAATCCTTAACTACGCATGGCGCCCGCCATGTTGCCATCATCATGGATGGCAACGGCCGATGGGCTAAGCGTCAGGGTAAAATGAGGGTTTTCGGTCATAAAGCTGGCGCGAAATCGGTACGCCGCGCTGTGACTTTTGCAGCGAATAACGGTATCGATGCGCTGACGCTTTACGCTTTTAGCAGCGAGAACTGGAACCGCCCCGCTCAGGAAGTGACCGCGTTGATGGAGCTGTTCGTCTGGGCATTAGACAGTGAGGTGAAAAGCCTGCACCGTCATAATGTTCGCTTGCGTATTATCGGCGATACCAGCCGATTTAATCTCCGCCTGCAGGAAAGAATCAAAAAAGCTGAAGCATTAACCAGTGAGAACACTGGGCTGACGCTCAATATCGCTGCGAATTATGGCGGGCGTTGGGATATCATTCAGGGAGTGCGACAGCTTGCGTCGCAGGTGCAGGAAGGCTTATTGCGCCCGGATCAGATAGATGAAGAACTGCTCGGTCAGCAGATCTGCATGCATGAACTGGCTCCCGTAGATTTAGTAATTAGGACAGGAGGAGAGCATCGCATCAGTAACTTCCTCATCTGGCAAATTGCCTATGCGGAACTTTATTTTACCGATGTTCTTTGGCCTGATTTCGATGAACAAGACTTTGAAGGTGCGCTAAATGCTTTTGCAAACCGAGAGCGTCGTTTTGGTGGCACAGCACCTGGTGGTGAATAAGCCTGTTGGGGGTCACTTTTGCTGAAGTATCGCCTGATTTCCGCGTTTATTATGATTCCCGTTGTCATCGCGGCGCTGTTTTGGCTTCCGCCAGTAGGATTTGCGATTGCTACGCTGGTGATTTGTATGCTGGCCGCATGGGAATGGGGGCAACTCGCCGGTTTTGTTGCGCGTTCGCAACGTGTCTGGTTGGCGGTGCTATGTGGTCTGTTGCTTGCCGTCATGCTGATTTCGTTGCCGGAGTATCGGCATTCGGTGCATTTGCCGATAATCGAATTCTCACTCTGGGCATCGCTAGTGTGGTGGGTAGCGGCGCTGTTGCTGGTTCTGTTCTATCCGGCTTCTGCGGCGCTGTGGCGTAATTCCAAACCGCTTCGCCTGGTCTTTGGCCTGCTGACCATTGTTCCCTTCTTCTGGGGCATGGTAGCGTTGCGCAGCTGGCATTATGATATTAACCACTACAGCGGCTCTGTTTGGTTACTGTATGTGATGTTCCTGGTCTGGGGCGCAGACTCTGGCGCTTATGTCTTCGGGAAGATGTTTGGCAAGCATAAACTTGCGCCAAAGGTTTCTCCTGGCAAGACCTGGCAAGGGTTTATTGGTGGCCTTGCGACTTCTGCCGTCATCTCGTTGTTGTTCGGCATGTGGGCGAATTTGAACGTGGCACCTGTTGTTCTGCTAACCTGTTCCATTGTTGCCGCGCTGGCTTCCGTTTTAGGTGATTTGACCGAAAGTATGTTCAAACGCGAAGCAGGGATTAAAGATAGTGGTCACCTTATCCCGGGACATGGTGGTATTCTTGACCGCATTGACAGCCTGACAGCGGCAGTTCCGGTGTTTGCCTGTCTGCTGCTTCTGGTATTCAGGACGATTTAACGGAAGGTTTTATGTTGAGCATACTCTGGAATTTGGCTGCGTTTATCGTTGCACTGGGTGTTTTAATTACCGTGCACGAGTTCGGCCATTTTTGGGTTGCTCGCCGCTGTGGCGTTCGTGTGGAACGCTTCTCCATCGGGTTTGGTAAGGCGCTTTGGCGTCGTACTGACCGTCAGGGAACCGAATTTGTTATCGCGCTGATCCCGCTGGGTGGCTACGTTAAAATGCTGGATGAACGCGTTGAGCCGGTGCTGCCGGAGATGCGTCATGCTGCTTTTAACAATAAAACGGTTTCTCAGCGAGCGGCGATTATCGCCGCTGGCCCAATCGCTAACTTCATCTTCGCTATCTTTGCCTATTGGCTGGTGTCTATCATTGGCATTCCCAGCCTGCGTCCAGTGATCGGTGAAATAACCCCCAACTCTATCGCGGCGGAAGCACAAATTAGCGCCGGCATGGAACTAAAAGCGATAGATGGTATCGAAACGCCTGATTGGGATGCTGTTCGTTTAGCTTTAATCGGTAAGATTGGCGATGCGAGCGCGAGAGTGTCTTATGCGCCGTTTGGGACAAATCAAACGCGTGATGTCACCCTTGATCTAAGCCATTGGCAGTTTGAGCCTGATAAGCAGGATCCGGTCGTATCACTTGGATTCAGGCCCCGTGGTCCGCAAATTGAAAACGTGCTGGACGAAGTTCAGCCGCAGTCCGCGGCCAATAAGGCAGGTTTGCAAGCGGGGGACAGGATCGTTAAAGTCAACGGTCAGCCACTCCTTCAATGGAGTGAGTTTGTTAACCTGGTGCGTGACAATCCAGGTCAGCCGCTAGCCTTAGAGATTGAAAGACAGGGGAGCCCCTTGTCTTTGACGCTGATACCGGATACAAAACCGGGTAAAGCGAAGGCAGAAGGGTTTGCAGGGGTAGTACCTAAAATTATCCCGCTGCCCGACGAGTACAAAACAGTGCGTCAGTATGGGCCGTTTACCGCTGTAGCAGAAGCCACGGATAAAACCTGGCAACTGATGAAGCTGACGGTCAACATGCTGGGGAAATTAATAACCGGTGATGTAAAACTGAACAACCTCAGTGGGCCAATCTCCATAGCTCAAGGGGCAGGTATGTCGGCGGAATATGGGTTAATTTACTTCCTGATGTTCCTGGCGCTTATCAGCGTCAACTTAGGGATCATTAACCTGTTTCCTCTTCCCGTCCTTGACGGCGGGCACCTGCTCTTTTTGGCGGTTGAGAAACTGAAAGGCACTCCGGTTTCCGAGCGAGTTCAGGACTTCAGTTATCGCATTGGCTCTATTTTGCTGGTGCTATTAATGGGGCTTGCACTTTTCAATGATTTCTCTCGTTTATAGAGAGAATTAGGTTAGGAAGAACGCATAACAACGATGGCGATGAAAAAGCTCCTCATAGCGACGCTGCTGTTTAGCAGCGCCACCGTATACGGTGCAGACGGGTTCGTGGTGAAAGACATTCATTTCGAAGGCCTGCAGCGAGTCGCCGTCGGTGCGGCCCTCCTCAGTATGCCGGTTCGCGTAGGCGACACCGTCTCTGACGAGGATATCAGTAATACAATCCGCTCACTGTTTGCCACCGGCAACTTTGAAGATGTGCGAGTGCTGCGTGATGGTAATACGCTGCTTGTGCAGGTCAAAGAGCGTCCAACCATTGCCAGCATCACCTTCTCCGGCAACAAGTCGGTGAAAGATGACATGCTGAAGCAGAACCTTGAAGCTTCAGGGGTACGCGTGGGGGAATCCCTCGACCGCACGACCCTGGGCGACATCGAGAAAGGGCTGGAAGATTTCTACTACAGCGTCGGGAAGTACAGCGCCAGCGTCAAAGCTGTCGTCACGCCGCTGCCGCGTAACCGTGTTGACCTGAAACTGGTGTTCCAGGAAGGCGTCTCCGCAAAAATCCAGCAGATCAACATCGTCGGTAACCACGCGTTTACCACAGATGAGCTGATCTCCCGATTCCAACTGCGTGATGAAGTGCCGTGGTGGAACGTCGTCGGCGATCGTAAATACCAGAAGCAAAAGCTGGCGGGTGACCTTGAAACCCTGCGTAGCTACTATCTGGATCGTGGCTATGCACGTTTCAATATTGATTCCACGCAGGTTAGCCTGACGCCGGATAAGAAAAGCATTTATGTGACCATCAATATCACCGAAGGCGAGCAGTACAAGATCGCCGGTGTGGATGTGAAAGGCAATCTGGCCGGGCATTCTGCGGAAATTGAAAGCCTGACTAAGATGCAGCCGGGTGAGCTGTATAACGGCACCAAAGTCACCAAAATGGAAGATGACATTAAGAAACTGCTGGGTCGCTATGGTTACGCCTATCCGCGCGTACAGACTCAGCCTGAAATTAATGACGCAGACAAAACCGTGAAGCTGCACGTTAACGTCGACTCCGGTAACCGTTACTACGTGCGTAAGATCCGCTTCGAAGGCAACGACACCAGTAAAGATGCCGTTCTGCGCCGTGAAATGCGTCAGATGGAAGGGGCGTGGCTGGGCAGCAACCTTGTTGATGCTGGTAAAGAACGTTTGAACCGCTTGGGTTACTTCGAGACCGTCGATGTGGACACCCAGCGCGTATCCGGCAGCCCGGATCAGGTTGACGTTGTCTATAAAGTGAAAGAGCGTAACACCGGTAGCTTCAACTTCGGTGTTGGCTACGGTACTGAAAGCGGTGTGAGCTTCCAGGTCGGTGTTCAGCAGGATAACTGGTTGGGTACAGGCTACTCGGTTGGGATCAGCGGCACCAAAAACGATTACCAGACCTACGCGGAACTGTCAGCGACCGATCCGTACTTTACGGTGGATGGTGTTAGCCTTGGTGGTCGTATCTTCTTCAACGACTTTAAAGCTGATGACGCGGACCTGTCTGACTACACCAACAAGAGCTACGGGCTGGATACAACACTGGGCTTCCCGGTGAATGAATACAACACGCTGCGCCTTGGTTTGGGTTACGTGCATAACGATCTGTCGAACATGCAGCCGCAGATAGCTATGTGGCGCTACCTGGATTCTGTGGGTCAGCACCCAACTATGAATGCCAACGACAACAGTTTCTCGGCAGATGACTTCACTCTGAACTATGGTTGGACATACAGCAACCTTGACCGCGGTTACTTCCCGACGGATGGTTCTCGCGTCAACCTGAATGGTAAAGTCACCATTCCGGGTTCCGATAACGAGTTCTACAAAGTGACGTTAGATACGGCGAGTTATTTCCCGATCAATGACAATCATACGTGGGTTGTGCTGGGTCGTACCCGTTGGGGTTACGGCGATGGTCTGGGTGGTAAAGAACTGCCGTTCTACGAGAACTTCTATGCCGGTGGTTCCAGCACCGTGCGTGGTTTCCAGTCAAACAACATTGGTCCAAAAGCCGCTTATTACGGCCCGAACCAGCGTAACTGTGGCACTGGTACTGTGTGTAACTCTAACGATGCGGTGGGCGGTAACGCCATGGGTGTGGCCAGCCTTGAGCTGATTACCCCGACGCCGTTCCTGAGTGAGAAGTACGCAAACTCTGTTCGTACTTCCCTGTTTGTCGATGCAGGTACCGTTTGGGATACCAAATGGGAGAACACCGACGCGACCAGAGCGGCAGGTATACCTGATTACAGCACGCCAAGTAACATCCGTATGTCTGCAGGTATTGCGCTGCAGTGGATGTCGCCTCTGGGGCCGCTGGTCTTCTCTTATGCTCAGCCGTATAAGAAATATGATGGAGACAAGGCAGAACAGTTCCAGTTTAACATTGGTAAAACCTGGTAATTTGTTCTGCGCGATGGAACGCAACAGCAGTGAGGCGCTGCACCTGTTAGCCGTTTAGTCAGTTGGCAGGTGCTCGCAAAAAAACAGTGTCTTCGGACGCCTATGGGATGGTAAGGAGTTTATAGTGAAAAAGTGGTTAGTTGCCGCAGGTCTCGGGATTGCTATGGTTGCTTCAGCCGGCGCTCAGGCTGCCTCCAGCATCGCAGTAGTTAACATGGGCAACCTGTTCCAACAGGTCGCACAAAACACCGGTGTTTCTAAAACCCTGGAAAATGAGTTCAAAGGCCGCGCCAGCGAACTGCAGGGAATGGAAAACGATCTGCAATCCAAAATGCAGCGCCTGCAGCGCGATGGTTCAACCATGAAAGCTTCAGATCGCAGCAAAATGGAAAAAGACGTCATGGCTCAGCGCCAGTCGTTCTCCGAAAAAGCACAGGCTTTTGAGCAGGATCGTAACCGTCGTTCCAACGAAGAGCGTAGCAAACTGGTTACTCGTATCCAGGCCGCTGTGAAGAAAGTTGCAGACGATAAAGGCTATGATGTTGTTCTGGATGCAAACACCGTTGCTTACGCAGGTAACGACGTTAAAGACATCACTGCAGACGTACTGAAACAGGTTAAATAAGTAATGTCTTCAATTCGACTGGCTGAATTAGCCCAGCAGTTGGATGCAGAATTGCACGGTGATGGCGATATCGTCATCACCGGCGTTGCATCTATGCAAACTGCCCAGTCTGGCCACATTACGTTCATGGTTAACCCTCGCTATCGTGAACAGCTGGCTGTCTGCCAGGCTTCTGCCGTCGTGATGACCGAAGCCGACCTTCCATACGCTAAGAGCGCGGCGCTGGTAGTGAAGAATCCCTACCTGACCTATGCCCGTATGGCCCAAATTCTTGATACCACGCCTCAGCCTGCAAGCAATATTGCGCCAAGCGCAGCTGTTGATGCGACCGCGAGGCTTGGTCAAAATGTTTCTATCGGCGCAAATGCCGTTATCGAATCAGGCGTTGAGCTGGGCGATAACGTGGTGATCGGCGCTGGCTGCTTTGTAGGAAAAAATACCAAAATCGGCGCGGGTAGCCGTTTATGGGCCAATGTCTCCATCTATCACAACATCGAAATCGGTGCTCAGTGCTTGATTCAGTCCAGCACGGTGATTGGGTCAGATGGTTTTGGCTACGCTAACGATCGCGGTAACTGGGTGAAAATTCCTCAGCTAGGCCGGGTCATTATTGGCGATCGCGTTGAAATTGGTGCCTGTACGACAATCGATCGCGGCGCCCTGGATGACACGATCATCGGCAATGGTGTTATCATTGATAACCAGTGCCAGATTGCACATAACGTTGTGATTGGCGACAATACTGCGGTTGCGGGTGGCGTTATCATGGCGGGCAGCCTTAAAATTGGCCGTTACTGCATGATTGGTGGTGCCAGCGTAATCAACGGCCATATGGAAATCTGTGACAAGGTGACCGTGACAGGAATGGGAATGGTGATGCGTCCAATCACTGAACCGGGAGTTTACTCTTCGGGGATCCCGCTCCAACCGAACAAAGCGTGGCGTAAAACCGCCGCCCTGGTGATGAACATCGATGAGATGAGCAAACGCTTAAAAGCCATCGAACGTAAGGTCAATCAACAAGACTGATCGTCGCCTGCTCCCTGCGCTGCCGTGTTTCCGGCCATTAGGGCTGGAGCGTAAGCCGCGCTTTTTGATTTGCGGCCTGCTGGCATTCTTTGATTGCCGCAGGCCGTGTTATTATTGTCATTTAGAATATTTAGACAGGAAGAGTATTTTGACAACTGACACTCATACTCTGCACATTGAAGAGATTTTAGAGCTTCTGCCGCACCGTTATCCGTTCTTGCTGGTTGATCGCGTGCTGGATTTTGAAGAAGGTCGTTTTCTGCGCGCAGTAAAAAATGTCTCTGTAAATGAGCCGTTTTTCCAGGGGCACTTCCCTGGTAAGCCTATTTTCCCGGGCGTATTGATCCTGGAAGCGATGGCACAGGCTACCGGTATTCTTGCATTCAAAAGCGTGGGTAAACTTGAGCCGGGTGAACTGTATTACTTTGCTGGCATCGATGAAGCGCGCTTTAAGCGCCCTGTTGTGCCTGGCGATCAGATGATTATGGAAGTGACCTTTGAGAAAACTCGTCGTGGTTTGACGCGTTTCAAAGGCGTCGCAATTGTTGACGGCAAGATTGTCTGCGAAGCGACCATGATGTGTGCACGCAGCCGGGAGGCATAATACGTGATTGATAAGTCCGCCTTTATTCATCCAACCGCTATTGTGGAAGAAGGTGCCGTCATTGGCGCTAACGTTCACATTGGCCCGTTTTGTCTCGTAGGTCCAAACGTTGAAATCGGCGAAGGCACGGTGCTGAAATCTCATGTTGTCGTCAATGGTCACACCAAAATTGGCCGTGACAATGAGATCTACCAGTTCGCGTCTATCGGTGAAGTTAACCAGGATCTGAAATATGCGGGTGAGCCAACTCGCGTGGAAATTGGCGACCGCAACCGCATTCGCGAAAGCGTCACCATCCATCGCGGCACGGTGCAAGATGCTGGATTAACGAAGGTGGGAAGCGACAACCTGCTGATGATCAATGCGCACGTTGCGCATGATTGCCAGATTGGCGATCGCGTTATCCTCGCGAACAACGCAACGCTTGCGGGTCACGTACAAATCGGGGATCACGCCATCATCGGTGGAATGACTGCGGTGCATCAGTTCTGCATCATCGGTGCCCACGTGATGGTTGGCGGCTGTTCCGGCGTTGCTCAGGATGTACCACCTTACGTTATCGCACAGGGCAACCATGCGACGCCGTTTGGTGTGAACATTGAAGGCCTGAAGCGTCGCGGTTTCAGCAAAGAAGCGCTGCACGCTATTCGCAACGCCTACAAGATCCTCTATCGCAGCGGCAAGACGCTTGAAGAGGCGAAGCCGGAAATTGCTGAAATTGCAGCTCAGCATCCGGAAGTGAATGCATTTATTGAATTCTTTGCCCGCTCCACGCGCGGTTTGATTCGTTAATGAAGCCTGGTCGTCCCCTTACGATTGCCCTGGTCGCCGGAGAAACCTCCGGCGATATTCTTGGTGCTGGGCTTATTCGCGAACTGAAAGCTCGCGTGCCTGATGCTCGCTTTGTTGGCGTGGCCGGGCCGCTTATGCAGGCTGAAGGTTGTGAAGCCTGGTATGAAATGGAAGAGCTTGCGGTCATGGGCATCGTTGAAGTGCTTGGCCGTTTACGTCGCCTGCTGCAGATCCGCAGCGATCTCACGAAGCGCTTCACCGAGCTGCAGCCCGACGTCTTTGTCGGCATTGATGCGCCGGATTTCAATATCACGCTTGAAGGCAACCTCAAAAAACAAGGGATCCGTACGATCCACTACGTCAGTCCGTCCGTTTGGGCATGGCGACAAAAACGCGTTTTCAAAATTGGCAGAGCGACCGATCTGGTATTGGCTTTTCTGCCTTTCGAAAAAGCGTTTTACGACCGGTTTAATGTACCGTGTCGTTTCATCGGGCATACCATGGCGGATGCCATGCCGCTCGATCCGGATAAAAACGCTGCGCGTGCGACGTTAGGCATTGCGGCAGATGCAAAATGCCTGGCGTTGTTGCCCGGCAGTCGCGGCGCTGAAGTCGAAATGCTTAGCGCAGACTTCCTCAGAACAGCGCAACTGCTTCGCAAGCGTTGGCCTGCACTGGAAGTCGTGGTGCCACTGGTGAATGCAAAGCGTCGTGAGCAGTTCGAAAAGATTAAAGCTGAGATTGCCCCCGAACTGCATGTACATCTGCTGGACGGAAAAGCACGTGAAGCGATGATTGCCAGTGACGCGGCGCTTCTGGCCTCCGGCACGGCTGCGCTTGAATGTATGTTGGCCAAATGCCCGATGGTGGTTGGCTATCGCATGAAGCCGTTCACGTTCTGGCTGGCGAAGCGGCTGGTGAAAACTGATTACGTTTCACTGCCAAATTTACTGGCAGGCCGCGAACTGGTTAAAGAGCTGCTGCAAAATGAATGTGAGCCTATCGGGCTTGCCTGTGCGCTGGAGCCGCTGCTGGAAGACGGTGCCGTCAGCCATCAGATGCATGACACCTTCCGGGATTTGCATCAGCAGATCCGTTGTAATGCGGACAAGCAGGCGGCGGACGCCGTGCTGGAGCTGGCTCAATGATCGAATTTGTTTACCCGCATACGCACCTTGTCGCCGGCGTGGATGAAGTAGGGCGCGGGCCTTTGGTCGGCGCCGTTGTTACTGCAGCTGTGATCCTCGATCCGGCAAAGCCGATTATAGGGCTGGCGGACTCGAAGAAATTATCTGAAAAACGCCGTCTGGCGCTGTATGACGAAATTGTCGAAAAGGCATTAAGCTGGAGTCTGGGCCGTGCCGAGCCGCACGAGATCGACAATATCAACATTTTGAATGCCACGATGCTGGCCATGCAGCGTGCGGTTGCGGGCCTGAATGTTGTGCCTGAATATGTGTTGATTGACGGCAACCGTTGCCCTGTGTTGCCTATGCCGTCGCTGGCGGTTGTTAAAGGCGACAGCCGGGTGGCAGAAATCAGTGCGGCGTCAATACTTGCCAAAGTCACGCGCGATCGTGAAATGGCCGAACTGGATCTCAGCTTCCCGCAGTACGGTTTTGCTCAGCACAAGGGCTACCCAACCGCTTTTCATCTCGAAAAGCTGGCCGAGCATGGTGCCACCGAGCACCATCGCCGCAGTTTTGGCCCCGTCAAACGCGCGCTTGGGCTCGTCTCCTGAGCCTTAGTAGCTGATACAGAGTAATTGGTGAGAGATGGCTGAACCACGTTTCATTCACCTTCGGGTGCACAGCGACTATTCCATGATTGATGGGCTGGCGAAGACCGGGCCGCTGGTAAAAAAAGCCGCGGCGCTGGGAATGCCTGCTCTCGCTATCACCGATTTCACCAACCTCTGTGGGTTGGTCAAATTCTATGGTTCCGGCCATGGCGCCGGTATTAAGCCGATCATCGGTGCGGACTTTAACGTTGCCAACGAGCTGTTAGGCGATGAGCTTAGTCACTTGACGGTGCTGGCTGCAAACAATGAAGGCTATCAAAACCTTACCTTACTGATCTCTCGTGCCTACCAGCGTGGCTACGGCGCAGCGGGCCCGATTATTGACCGAGAGTGGCTGGTAGAGTTAAACGAAGGGCTAATTCTGCTCTCCGGTGGGCGCATGGGAGATATTGGCAAAAGCCTGCTTCGTGGAAACCAGCCGCTGGTCGATCAGTGCCTGGAATTCTGGCAGCAGCATTTTGCCGATCGCTTCTATCTGGAACTGATTCGCACCGGTCGGGTGGATGAAGAAAACTATCTTCACGCCGCCGTGGCGCTGGCTGACGAACGCGGCTTGCCGGTGGTTGCCACCAACGATGTCCGCTTTATTGATGCCGGCGACTTTGATGCCCACGAGATCCGAGTGGCGATCCACGATGGCTTCACGTTGGACGATCCTAAGCGCCCGCGTAACTACTCCGCCCAGCAATATATGCGTAGCGAAGAAGAGATGTGCGAGCTGTTTTCGGACATCCCGGAAGCGCTGGAAAACAGCGTTGAGATTGCCAAGCGCTGTAACGTGACCGTGCGCCTGGGTGAGTACTTCCTGCCGCAATTCCCGACGGGAGAGATGACCACCGAAGACTTCCTGGTCATGAAATCCAAAGAGGGGCTGGAAGAACGTCTTGAGTTCCTGTTCCCGGACCCGGAAGTGCGTGCGCAGAAACGCCCTGAATACGACGAGCGCCTGGATATCGAGCTGCAGGTTATCAACCAGATGGGCTTTCCCGGCTACTTCCTGATCGTGATGGAGTTTATCCAGTGGTCGAAGGATAACGGCGTGCCGGTCGGGCCTGGGCGTGGTTCAGGTGCGGGGTCGCTGGTGGCCTATGCGCTGAAGATCACCGACCTCGACCCGCTTGAGTTTGACCTGCTGTTCGAACGTTTCCTTAACCCGGAACGTGTTTCGATGCCTGACTTCGACGTTGATTTCTGTATGGAAAAACGCGACCAGGTGATCGACCACGTTTCCGAGATGTATGGGCGTGAAGCCGTTTCGCAGATCATTACCTTTGGTACGATGGCGGCGAAGGCGGTTATTCGCGACGTAGGTCGCGTACTCGGTCACCCTTACGGTTTTGTCGATCGCATTTCCAAACTGGTGCCACCGGATCCCGGCATGACGCTGGCGAAAGCCTTTGAGGCGGAGCCGCAGCTGCCGGAGATCTACGAAGCTGACGAAGAAGTTAAAGCCCTGATCGACATGGCGCGCAAGCTGGAAGGCGTCACGCGTAACGCCGGTAAGCATGCCGGGGGCGTGGTTATCGCCCCAACCAAAATTACCGATTTTGCGCCGCTTTATTGTGACGACCAGGGGCAGCATCCGGTTACCCAGTTCGACAAGAACGACGTTGAATATGCGGGCCTGGTGAAGTTTGACTTCCTGGGGCTGCGTACGCTGACGATCATCGACTGGGCGCTGAAAATGATCAACCCGCGTCGGGCAAAACAGGGGCTGGAGCCGATTGATATCGCCGCCATTCCGCTCGACGATAAGAAAAGCTTCGACATGCTGCAGCGCTCGGAAACCACCGCGGTCTTCCAGCTTGAATCCCGCGGCATGAAAGACCTGATTAAGCGTCTGCAGCCTGACTGCTTCGAAGACATGATCGCCCTTGTGGCACTTTTCCGTCCGGGCCCGCTGCAGTCGGGGATGGTAGATAACTTCATCGACCGTAAACATGGCCGCGAAGCGATTTCTTATCCGGACGTGGAATGGCAGCACGAAAGCCTGAAGCCGGTACTGGAGCCTACCTACGGCATCATCCTGTATCAGGAACAGGTTATGCAGATTGCCCAGGTGCTTTCCGGTTATACCCTCGGCGGCGCGGATATGCTGCGTCGAGCGATGGGTAAAAAGAAACCGGAAGAGATGGCCAAGCAGCGCGGCACTTTTGAAGAGGGCGCAATCAAAAACGGCGTCGACGGCGAGCTGTCGATGAAAATCTTTGACCTGGTAGAGAAATTTGCCGGGTACGGATTTAACAAATCTCACTCTGCCGCCTATGCTTTGGTTTCGTATCAGACGCTGTGGCTGAAGGCGCACTACCCGGCAGAGTTTATGGCGGCCGTAATGACCGCCGATATGGATAACACCGAGAAAGTGGTGGGCCTGGTGGATGAGTGCTGGCGCATGGGGCTGAAAGTCCTGTCGCCGGACATTAACTCTGGCCTTTACCATTTCCACGTTAACGATGACGGGGAAATTGTTTACGGCATCGGCGCGATAAAAGGCGTGGGTGAAGGCCCGATTGAAGCCATTATCGAAGCGCGTAATCAAGGCGGGCATTTCCTCGATCTCTTTGATTTGTGCGCGCGTTCCGATATCAAAAAGCTTAACCGCAGGGTGCTGGAAAAACTCATTATGTCCGGGGCTTTTGACCGCCTTGGGCCTCACCGCGCGGCGCTGATGAATGCGCTGGGTGATGCGTTAAAAGCAGCTGATCAGCACGCGAAAGCGGAAGCTATTGGCCAGGCAGATATGTTCGGCGTTCTTGCCGAAGAGCCTGAGCAGGTCGAAAAGTCCTACGCCAGCGTGATTCCCTGGCCTGAACAAGTGGTGCTGGAAGGGGAGCGTGAGACGCTCGGACTGTATCTTACCGGTCACCCGATCAACCAGTACCTGAAAGAAATCGAGCGCTATGTCGGTGGCATGCGCCTGAAAGAGATGCACCCGACGGAACGTGGTAAAATGACCACGGCTGCGGGTCTGGTGATTGCTTCGCGGGTTATGGTCACCAAGCGAGGTAATCGCATCGGCATCTGTACGCTGGATGACCGCTCTGGTCGTCTGGAAGTGATGTTATTCACAGATGCGCTAGAAAAATACCAGCATCTGCTGGAAAAAGACCGTATCCTGATCGTTAGCGGACAGGTCAGCTTTGATGACTTCAGCGGAGGGCTTAAAATGACGGCCCGCGAGCTGATGGACATCGACGAAGCCCGTGAAAAGTACGCGCGTGGGCTTGCTATCTCGCTGACGGACAGGCAAATTGATGACCAGCTTTTAAACCGTCTCCGTCAGTCTCTGGAACCCCATCGTTCGGGGACAATTCCAGTACATCTCTACTATCAGAGGGTGGATGCACGAGCCCGGTTGCGCTTCGGTGCGACATGGCGTGTTTCCCCTAGCGATCGTTTACTTAACGATCTGCGAACGCTGATTGGTTCGGAGCAGGTGGAACTGGAGTTTGACTAAAACAGGAATATTATGAGTCTGAATTTCCTTGATTTCGAACAGCCGATTGCAGAGCTGGAAGCGAAAATCGATTCCCTGACGGCCGTTAGCCGCCAGGATGAAAAACTGGATATTAATCTGGACGAAGAAGTGCAGCGTCTGCGCGAGAAAAGCGTTGAGCTGACCCGCAAGATCTTCGCTGATTTAGGTGCATGGCAGATTGCGCAGCTGGCGCGCCATCCGCAGCGTCCGTACACCCTGGATTACGTTCGTCTGGCTTTTGATGAGTTCGACGAACTGGCCGGCGATCGTGCCTATGCCGACGATAAAGCTATCGTGGGCGGTATTGCTCGTCTGGAAGGTCGTCCGGTGATGATCATTGGTCATCAGAAAGGGCGCGAAACCAAAGAGAAAATCCGTCGTAACTTCGGTATGCCGGCACCAGAAGGCTACCGTAAAGCGCTGCGTCTGATGGAAATGGCTGAACGTTTTAACATGCCGATCATTACCTTCATCGACACGCCGGGTGCTTATCCGGGCGTTGGCGCCGAAGAACGTGGTCAGTCTGAAGCGATCGCCCGCAACCTGCGTGAAATGTCCCGTCTGAAAGTACCGGTCATTTGTACCGTTATCGGTGAAGGTGGTTCCGGTGGTGCGCTGGCCATTGGCGTGGGTGACAAAGTAAACATGCTGCAGTACAGCACTTACTCCGTTATTTCCCCGGAAGGCTGTGCGTCAATCCTGTGGAAGAGCGCGGATAAAGCCCCGCTGGCCGCAGAAGCGATGGGGATCATTGCTCCTCGCCTGAAAGAGCTGAAGCTGATCGATACCGTGATCCCTGAGCCGTTGGGTGGTGCGCATCGCAATCCAGAAGTGATGGCCGCTTCCCTGCGTGCACAGCTGCTGGCCGATCTGGCGGATCTCGACGTGTTGAACAAAGACGAATTGTTAAACCGTCGTTATCAGCGTCTGATGAGCTACGGCTACGCCTGATTTTAAGTTGTAAAATAGCGATAAGGGTCGGATTTTCCGGCCCTTTTTGCATTTATTGCTTCATGGAAAATCCCATTGCGCTATGCTTAGCCAGGTGATTTCCAGGAGGTGAACATTGAATACCATTGCGATTATGGGGCCGCACGGCGTTTTCTACAAAGACGAACCTATTAAAGAACTGCATCGCGCGCTGGAGCTGCAGGGCTTTCAGCTCATCTACCCCACCAACAGCACTGACCTGCTTAAGCTGATTGAGCACAACCCTCGTATCTGCGGCGTGGTCTTTGACTGGGACGAATACAGCCTCGACTTGTGCAGCGAAATTAACCTGCTGAATGAAGATCTGCCGCTGTATGCATTCATCAATACACATTCCTCTCTAAACGTTAGCGTGAATGAAATGCGCATGGCGCTGTGGTTCTTCGAGTATGCGCTGAGCGCGGCCGACGACATCGCCCTGCGTATTCGCCAGTACACCGACGAGTACCTGGATACGATTACGCCGCCGCTGACCAAAGCGCTGTTCACCTATGTGAAAGAGGGAAAATACACTTTCTGTACGCCAGGGCATATGGCCGGTACCGCCTACCAGAAAAGCCCGGTCGGCTGCTTGTTTTACGACTTTTTTGGCGGCAACACGCTGAAGGCCGACGTGTCGATTTCGGTTACGGAGCTGGGTTCGCTGCTAGATCATACCGGCCCTCATCTGGAGGCGGAGGAGTACATTGCCCGCACCTTCGGCGCCGAACAAAGCTATATGGTGACTAACGGGACTTCGACGTCGAACAAGATAGTCGGCATGTATGCCGCGCCATCCGGCAGCACAATTCTGGTCGATCGTAACTGCCATAAATCGCTGACCCATTTGCTGATGATGACCAATCTGGTGCCAATCTGGCTGAAGCCAACGCGTAACGCGCTGGGGATCCTGGGCGGTATTCCGCAGCGTGAATTTACTCGTGAAAATATCGAGAAAAAGGTCGCTGAAACCCCGAATGCGCAGTGGCCGGTGCACGCGGTTATCACCAACTCGACCTACGACGGGCTGCTGTACAACACCGATTTCATCAAGAAAACCCTCGATGTGCCATCGATTCACTTTGACTCCGCCTGGGTGCCCTATACCAACTTCCATCCTATTTATCAGGGAAAAAGCGGCATGAGCGGTGATCGAGTACCGGGGAAAATTATCTATGAAACCCAGTCGACCCATAAGCTGCTGGCGGCGTTCTCCCAGGCTTCGCTGATTCACATTAAAGGTGATTACGATGAAGAGACCTTTAACGAAACCTACATGATGCATACCACCACTTCCCCGAGCTATCCGCTGGTGGCCTCGATTGAAACAGCCGCGGCGATGCTGCGCGGTAATACGGGGAAACGGCTGATCAACCGTTCCGTTGAGCGTGCCCTGCATTTCCGCCGTGAAGTGCAGCGCCTGCGCGAAGAGTCAGAAGACTGGTTCTTCGATATCTGGCAACCCGATCATGTTGATGAGGCCGAGTGCTGGCCCATTGCCCCCGGAGAGGAAGACTGGCATGGCTTCAGGGATGCCGATGCCGAACACATGTATCTCGACCCTATCAAAGTCACTATTCTGACGCCGGGCATGAGCGAGTTGGGTGAAATGGCAGAAGAGGGGATCCCGGCGGCGCTGGTGGCCAAGTTTCTCGACGAGCGGGGCGTTGTTGTTGAGAAGACCGGTCCGTACAACCTGCTGTTCCTGTTCAGTATCGGTATTGATAAGACAAAAGCGCTAAGCCTGCTGCGCGGGCTGACGGAGTTTAAGCGGTCTTACGATCTTAATTTGCGTGTGAAGAACATGCTGCCGGATCTTTTTGCGGAAGATCCGGACTTTTATCGCAACATGCGCATTCAGACGCTGGCGCAGGGGATCCACAAACTGATTAAGCAACATAACCTGCCCGATCTAATGTTGCGCGCTTTTGATGTCCTGCCAGAAATGCGTATGACGCCGCATGAGGCTTATCAGCAGCAGGTGAAAGGCAACGTAGAAACGGTAGAAATAGAGGAACTGTTGGGCAGAGTTTCAGCCAATATGATCCTGCCTTATCCGCCGGGCGTGCCGGTGGTGATGCCGGGAGAAGTGATCACCAAAGAGAGTCGGGCGGTGCTCGACTTCCTGCTGATGCTGTGCTCTGTGGGGGAACATTATCCGGGCTTTGAAACGGATATTCACGGGGCTAAACTCGGTGAGGACGGCGTCTACAGAGTACGAGTCTTAAAAGAGGCTTGAGCGCTTGCTTTGCAGGGAAGCGATGATTACCTTGCCTGAAGTGACTAAGGAGATTTTATGCTGGGTTTAAAGCAAATTCATCACGTCGCGATTATCGCGTCGGACTACGAACGCAGTAAGCAATTCTATTGCGATGTGCTGGAGTTTACGCTGGAAGCGGAAGTTTACCGCAAAGAGCGGGACTCCTGGAAAGGCGATCTGGCGCTGAACGGCCAGTACGTTATTGAGCTATTCTCTTTTCCGTTTCCGCCTGTACGCCCAAGTCGCCCGGAGGCCTGCGGGCTTCGTCACCTGGCATTCAGCGTGGAAAACATTGACCAGGCGATTACGCATCTGGAAAGCCACGGCGTGAAATGCGAGCCCATCCGCATCGATCCCTATACCAACAAACGTTTCACCTTCTTCAGCGATCCCGACGGCCTGCCGCTGGAACTTTATCAGCAGTAAACCTTGCCAGCGCCGCGAATGCCCGGTAATTTGCCGGGCAAACCCCTCGTAACGACAAACTATGACTAGCCGCGAACTTCAGTCTTTTCTGCATCCTCACCGCCAACTGCTGGTGGCGTTTAGCGGTGGGCTGGATTCGACGGTTCTGCTGCATCAAGTCGTTACCCTGCGAGATACTCTGCAACCTGAGTTGAATATCAGGGCGATGCATATCCACCATGGGCTCAGCCCGAGAGCAGACAGCTGGGTGGAACATTGCCGGGCAATTTGTGAGAAGTGGAACGTGCCCTTCGAAGTGGCTTATGTTCAGCTTCCCTCCGGCGGCCAGGGGATTGAAGGGGAAGCGAGGGCGGCCCGCTACCAGGCGCTTTCTGACTCGCTTTTGGCAGGTGAAGTGCTGCTGACGGCACAGCATTTGGACGACCAGTGTGAGACCTTCCTGTTGGCGCTTAAACGCGGCAGCGGCCCGGCCGGGCTGGCGTCGATGCCTGCGATTTTGCCTTTTAGCGACACATTATTATTGCGCCCGTTGCTGGCAACTTCGCGCGCACAGCTTGAGGAATGGGCTGGCGTTCACCGGCTAAGCTGGATTGAGGACGAAAGTAATCAGGACGATAAGTATGACCGGAATTTCCTGCGTCTGAGAGTCGTTCCTCTGCTGCAGCAAAGATGGCCCCATTTTTCCCGCAGCGTTGCCCGCAGCGCTGCGTTATGCGGTGAGCAGGAACAGCTGCTTGATGAACTGCTTGCCGAACAGCTGGATAACTTGATGTCACCCGAGGGCGCGCTGCATATTGAGTCGATGCTGGCGATGAGTGAGGCACGGCGATTTGCCCTGCTGCGGCGCTGGCTCTCCTGGCATCGGGCTGCGATGCCGTCCCGGGTTTCTCTTCAACGTTTATGGCAGGAAGTCGCTTTAAGTCGGGAAGATGCCAATCCTCGCCTTCGCCTGTGCGAACATGAAATCAGGCGTTTTCAGGGGGAACTGTATTGGGTTCCGCTGCTGACCATTGATCGGGAAAAAAGCTATTTATGGCCCGCACCTTATCACCCCCTGAATCTCCCTGGGCTGGGAATGATTTTACTCAGCGAGAAGGGAATGCCGGTGCGTGCGCCAGCAGAGGACGAAATTGTTAGCCTGCGTTTTAAGGCTTCGGGTTTGCTGCATATTGTCGGCCGTGATAAAAGGCGAACGCTGAAAAAAATCTGGCAGGAATTGCGCATTCCGCCATGGGAACGTGACGCCACGCCGCTGCTGTTTTATGGCGAGCAACTTATCGCTGCGCCGGGTATTTTTGTCACTCGTGAAGGACAAGCTACGGAACATTCATGCTGGCACATAGACTGGCAAAAGGGAGTTGAGCAATGAAAAAAGTCGTATTACTGCTTGGGCTGATAGCCTGCAGTTTACCTGCTCTGGCGAAAGGCGATCCCCAGGCCGGGGAAGCGAAGGCCATGACCTGCGTTGCCTGCCATGGCATGAGTGGGAAAGCTTCTGCGCCGCTGTACCCAAACATTGGCGGGCAGAGCGAAGCTTATCTGGAGCATTCGCTTCAGGCCTATAAAAAAGGGGAGCGCAGCGGTGGGCAGGCAGAAATCATGAAGGCTTACGTCAGCGGGCTTTCAGACGAGGATATCTCTGATTTGGCGGCCTACTACGCCTCAATGAAGCCGTAAACAAAACGGGCAGCCTCGATAGCTGCCCGTTTTGTTTGAGATGGGGTGATCAGATTTATTCGACGCTCACCACGATAGTGCCGATTTCGGGGTGGCTAAAGCTGTTAATTTTATCGAGGCGTAACTCACGCGTAGCGCCAGCGTTATCGACAACCAGGTATTCGACGTTTTTACGAGAAACCAGATCGCTCGCTTTGGCTTTCAAAACCTCCCCGTCTTTTAACTCCAGCGTCAGTAACAAATGATGCTGGCAGGCGAGCTCGAGATTGTCATAATCATCACAGTTGATGGGTTGATACGCATCATTCATTGACATAATCGCTCACCAGTAAGTTCGCGGCAGCATAAGCCGCCTGTTCCCTGACCGACTCCGATACGGCCTCGCTGGAGGCAACTTCGTTCAGAGCCTTCAATACGCATCCTAAGGCATCAGGAATATAGCCTAAATCGCCGCTGGCAATTTCCGCATAGCGTTGCCGAACTAATTCACAATACTTTTCCACATACCCTCCTCTCAGAGTCCCGACTTCAGACCTACTCGTGGGGTCAAGTCTAAGCCTACGAAGATAAACTCTGTTTAGCAAGGTGACTATACCACAGCAATGTAACCGATATCAGCCACGCAAATATACCCATCATACTCAGAGCCGAAGGAGTGTTATTTCGCTACAATAGCGCGCAATTGTGTATGGAGAAGTGTGATGGCGTTAAAAGCGACAATTTATAAGGCGACGGTAAATGTGGCCGATCTCGATCGTAATCGGTTTCTGGACAGCAGCCTGACGCTGGCGCGTCATCCCTCGGAAACGCAGGAGCGCATGATGCTGCGCCTGCTGGCATGGATTAAATATGCGGATGAGCGTCTGGAATTTACCCGTGGTCTCAGCGCAGAAGACGAGCCGGAAATCTGGCGTAAAAACGATCACCTTGGCATTGATTTGTGGGTAGAACTAGGGTTACCGGAAGAACGTCGGGTCAAAAAAGCCTGCAGCCAGTCGGCTGAGGTGGCATTGTTTACCTATAATAGTCGGGCGGCGGAAATTTGGTGGCAGCAAAACCAGACCCGCCTGAGCCAGTTTAAAAACCTGTCCATCTGGTATCTGGATGACGCACAGCTGGCGAAGCTAAGTGAGTTTGGTACGCGCACCATGAACCTGCAGGCGACGATTCAGGATGGCGCAATCTGGCTGTCCGACAGCGAGAATAATCTGGAAATTCACTTTACGGCCTGGCTGCAACAATGATTTCCGTGTCGCGAACGGTCGTTATCCCGGACAATGAAGTCACGATTACCGCGATTCGCGCCCAGGGGGCGGGTGGGCAGCATGTGAATAAAACCTCAACGGCGATTCATTTGCGCTTTGATATTCCTGCCTCTAGCCTGCCGGAGTCGTATAAGATACGTCTGCTGGCGGTAAGTCACCATTTGATCACGCCTGAGGGCGTGGTGGTGATTAAAGCCCAGGAATACCGAAGCCAGGAGATGAACCGCGAAGCGGCGGTGGCTCGCCTGGTTTCATTGATACAAGAACTCACCGTAGTGCAGAAGAGCCGCCGTGCCACAAAGCCGACGCGGGCTTCTAAAGAGCGGCGTCTGGCCTCAAAGGCGCAGAAATCGACAACCAAAGCACTACGCGGCAAAGTTCGTCGTCATCCGGAGTAGCGACGAACATTGGGACAACGGCATAAGGAATGAAGCATGAAGAAGAGTCTTCTGGCTGCGCTGGCAGCGCTCAGCCTGTTCACGCTATTTGGCTGTAATAATCGTACGGAAACGCAAACTTTGATCCCGGCTCAGGCGGCGGAATTGAAACCGATGCAGCAGAGCTATCGCGGCGTAGTGCCGTGTGCGGATTGTGAAGGGATTGAAACCTCGCTGTTCCTGGAAAAGGACGGCACCTGGGTGATGAACCAGACTTACCAGGGTAAAGGAGCCTCATTTGCCAGCTACGGTAAATGGGCGCGGACTGCAGATAAACTGGTCTTAACCGACAGCGAAGGCGAGAAGCAGTATTACCACCCTAAAGGCGACAGCCTGGTGATGCTGGATCGTGAAGGCAATCCGATTGATTCGCAGTTCAACTACACGCTAAAAGCGGTGGATGCGAAGCTGCCGTCAACGCCAATGCCGATGAAAGGCAAGTATAAATACATGGCTGACGCGGCGGTATTCCAGGACTGTGCGACCGGTAAAACCTTTGCCGTTGCGGATAATGCCGAGCTCGAAAGAGCCTATGCGGCAGCGCGCGGCAAGAACAGCGCGCCAATCCTGCTGGTGGTAGAAGGGCACTTTACGCTGCAGGCTTCTCCAGACAGTGGGGAGTTACAAAAAGCGCTGGTCGCGGATAAGGGTGCGAAGTTTAAGCCCGGCAAAGAGTGTAACGACTAAAACGAAAAAGCCCGTCCAGATGGACGGGCTTTTTTATGCTCAGCGGTTAATTAGCCTTTGATCTGCTTCACCAGGAAATCAACGATCTCGTTGGTTTTGATCATCTGCTTCTCACCGGCACGGCGATGTTTGTATTCGATCTCTTCGTTGTCGAGATTGCGGTCGCCGATAACGATAGTGTGAGGAATACCAATCAGCTCCATGTCGGCAAACATCACGCCTGGACGCTCTTTACGATCGTCCAGCAGCACGTCGATGCCCTGCGCGCGCAGCGTGGTATACAGCTCTTCAGCCAGCTGCTGCACGCGGAATGACTTGTGCATGTTCATTGGCAGAATCGCAACGTGGAACGGGGCGATAGCGTCCGGCCACAGAATACCGCGATCGTCAAAGTTCTGTTCAATCGCAGCCGCGACCACGCGGGTAACACCGATGCCATAGCAACCCATGGTCAGGGTCTGGTTACGGCCATCTTCACCCTGAACCGCGGCTTTCAGCGCTTCAGAGTACTTGGTACCCAACTGGAAGATGTGACCCACTTCGATGCCGCGCTTGATCATCAAGGTGCCTTTGCCGTCCGGGCTTGGATCGCCAGCCACAACGTTACGGATATCCGCAACTTCTGGCAGCGCAACATCGCGTTCCCAGTTAATGCCGATAAAGTGTTTGCCGTCGATGTTTGCGCCAGCGGCGAAATCACTCATTGCCGCAACGCTGCGGTCAATCACAACTGGAACAGGCAGATTGATTGGACCCAGGGAACCAGGACCGGCTTTCACGATGTCGCGAATTTCTTGTTCGGTGGCGAATGTTAGCGGACTTGCTACCTGCGGCAGTTTCTCAGCCTTCACTTCGTTCAGCTCGTGATCGCCACGAACCAGCAAAGCAACCAGCGGATAAGCGCTGCCTTCGGTGGCTTTCACCAGCAGAGTCTTAACCGTTTTCTCGATTGGCAGGTTGAACTGCTCAACCAGCTCGGCGATAGTTTTTGCGTTCGGGGTGTCGATTTGGCTCATTTCAGCGGTTGGCGCTGCGCGGCCTGCTGCCGGCGCTAAAGCTTCAGCGAATTCGATGTTTGCCGCATAGTCTGAGCTGTCAGAGAAGATTACATCGTCTTCACCGCTTTGGGCCAGTACCTGGAACTCATGGGAAGCGCTGCCGCCAATAGAGCCGGTATCTGCCTGAACGGCACGGAAATCCAGACCCATACGGGAGAAAATCTTGCTGTAAGCCTCATACATCTTGTCGTAGGTTTCCTGCAGGGATTCCTGAGACGTATGGAACGAGTAGGCGTCTTTCATCAGGAATTCGCGAGAACGCATTACGCCAAAGCGTGGGCGCACTTCGTCACGGAATTTAGTCTGGATCTGGAACAGATTCAGCGGCAGCTGCTTGTAGGAGCTCAGTTCGTTGCGAATCAGGTCGGTGATCACTTCTTCGTGGGTTGGACCCAGCACGAAAGGACGTTCGCCACGGTCAACAAAGCGCAGCAGCTCCGGGCCGTATTGTTCCCAACGTCCACTCTCCTGCCACAGGTCGGCGGGTTGAACCACCGGCATGCACATTTCGATAGCACCTGCGTTGTTCATTTCTTCACGCACGATGTTTTCGACTTTCTTCAGGACGCGCAAACCGGTTGGCAGCCAGGTGTATAAACCGGAGGCCAGCTTGCGGATCATCCCGGCGCGCAGCATCAGCTGGTGGCTGACTACTTCAGCGTCGGCAGGTGTCTCCTTCAGAGTGGAGAGCAGATATTGGCTAGTACGCATGTTGTTACGGTTCCATTTGAACGGCAGAGCGCAGGCCAGCGGCGGCCTGCTTCAAAAAAAGTGGTTTAGTTTACCAGTGTGGCAGAGATGTCAAAAGAGAGAGGGCTAAATTAACTCGTTTCGAGAGCGAACACTTCAAAACCGTGTTCTGTGACGCGCCAGCGAACGTTAAAGTCCAGCAGCAGAACGGCGTAAGTTTTCCCGACATCTTCACCTTTACGATAGGCAGGACGAGGGTCCTGAGCAAGCACCTGACTGATAAAACGCGCAAGATGCGGATAGCGTTTTTCCAGCCCGGTCAACTGATGCTGCACTTCTGGTGTAAACATCACAGGCATGTCCGCCTGCGGAGCCTGCTGTGCATAGCCAGCACGTGCGTCCGGCACGGCTTCTGCAAATGGCAGGTACGGTTTGATATCTACAATGGGCGTGCCATCCACCAAATCCAGACTGCCGAGCTGTAAGATCACTTCATCTTTTTGGCAACGAATACCTTTAAGCTCAACCAGCGACATGCCGATTGGATTCGGGCGAAACGTGGAGCGCGTAGCAAACACGCCCATTCGCGCGTTGCCGCCAAGCCGGGGAGGACGTACGGTTGGGCGCCAGCCGCCTTCCATCGTTTGGTGAAAGACAAACAATAGCCACAGGTGGCTAAACTCTTCCAGCCCACGAACGGCATCGGCCTGGTTGTAAGGCGCAAGCAGACGCAGTTCACCGCCGCCGTCTTTGACCAGACCGGGCTGACGCGGGACGGCGAACTTTTCTTTATAAGGGGAGCGAATAACGCCTATTTGTGCAAATTGAAATGGGGTCATTGCGCCGAAACTTGCAGCGCGGAGCCAACGCAAACAGCCTGACGGTAGCACCCTGGCGTGCCGGTGGTGATGTCGCAGCTGTGCTGCAGGACCGCATTGGCTTTCATTTTGGAGGCATTAATCTGCATGCGTTTACGTGCTGTCGGGATATTCGGGGGAGAATCCTGATTGCTTGCCTGGCAAGACTCGCCGCTGACTTCGCCTAAATCACGGAACGGTTTACCCACCAAGTCTTCTGCGTTGGTGTAGATTCTGACCGGAACAGGGCGAGGCGCTTTCGGTTTCTCTGTTTCTGTCTTCGGCGCAGCTGCCGTGCTTTGAACGGGTTCTACTGGGGATCTGCTTAGCATTGAACAGCCGCTCAGCGCGAAGGCTAATAAACAGATCGGTAAAGCACGCATAATATTTCCTCAATGAATGTAAAACGGGGAACATTGAAGCAAGCTCGAACCAAAATAACAAGGCGGGCTTGCGCCCGCCTTTAATTATTTACGTAAAACTGAAGAATGGAAACTTACCAGCCTTTAACCGCGCCGCCGTTAAAGACTTTGTTAGCCGCTTCGTTCACTTCGTCAGACTGATAGGCCTGAACGAACTTCTTCACGTTTTCTGCATCTTTGTTGTCTTCACGAGAAACGATCAGGTTCACGTAAGGCGAGTTTTTGTCTTCAACGAAGATACCGTCTTTCGCTGGTGTCAGGCCAATCTGGCTAGCGTAAGTGGTGTTGATGATGGCCAGAGCAATCTGCGCATCGTCAAGAGAGCGCGGCAGTTGCGGTGCTTCCAGCTCAACCAGTTTCAGATTTTTTGGGTTCTCGGTGACATCCAGCACGGTTGGCAACAGACCAACGCCGTCTTTCAGTTTGATCAGACCTTCTTTCTGCAGCAGCAGCAGAGAACGGCCGAGGTTAGTCGGGTCGTTTGGCAGTGCTACCTGAGAACCCGGCTGCAGTTCAGCCAGTGATTTGATTTTTTTGGAGTAGCCGGCAATTGGATAAACAAAGGTATTGCCTACGGAAACCAGCTTATAACCACGATCTTTGATCTGCTGATCCAGGTAAGGTTTGTGCTGGAAGGCGTTAACGTCGATATCGCCTTTGCTGAGTGCTTCGTTTGGCAGGACATAGTCGGTAAAGGTCACCAGCTCAACATCGAGGCCATACTTCTCTTTAGCCACTTTCTGAGCCACTTCCGCAACCTGCTGCTCAGCGCCAGCAATCACGCCGACTTTAATGTGGTTTGGATCTTTCTCTTCCTGACCGCAACCCACCAGGGCCAGAGAGCCAATCAGAGCGCCGACCGCGGCGAACGTTTTAAAGTTAAAAGCCATGTCCTTTTCCTTGTATGAATGCAGTTGTGTTTATTTGTGTGTAACAGCCCGGACGATACGATCGCCAGAGAATTGAATTAAGTAAACCAGCACGACCAGCAGAACCAGTACGGTATTCATTACGGTAGCGTTGTAGCCGATGTACCCGTACTGATAGCCAATCTGCCCCAGACCACCGGCACCGACGGCACCACCCATAGCAGAATAGCCCACTAAAGTGATAAGGGTAATCGTCGCGGCGTTGACCAGGCCTGGAAGTGCTTCTGGAAGCAGTACTTTACGAATGATTTGCAGCGGCGTAGCGCCCATCGCGCGTGAAGCTTCAATCAGGCCGGTTGGAATTTCCAGCAGGGCATTTTCAACCATACGCGCAATAAACGGCGCGGCACCAACGGTCAACGGAACGATAGCAGCTTGCAGGCCGATAGACGTTCCTACGATGACGCGAGTAAAAGGGATCATCCAGACAAGCAGGATAATGAATGGAATAGAACGGAAAATGTTAACGATCGCCGAGAGGCTGCGGTAAAGCTTCGCATTGGCGCTGATTTGCCCAGGACGAGTGATGTAAAGCAGCACGCCGACTGGCAGACCGAGCACAAATCCGAAGAAACCGGAAACAAAGGTCATGGCCAACGTTTCATATACGCCGCGAGCCAGTAACCAAATCATTGCTTCAGACATAACCCAGCACCTCTACTTTCACGTGTTGCTCCTGCAGCCAGGCAATAGCCGCTTGCGTATCTTTTGGCTCGCCGTGCATTTCACACAGCATGATGCCGAACTTCACGCCACCGGCATAATCCATCTGCGCGCTAATAATGTTGCTGTTCACGTTGAAGGTACGTGCTGTTTCTGAGAGCAGTGGGGCATCGACCGACTGGCCAGTGAACTCCAGGCGTAATAAAGGTACCGCATTTTCTTTATGCTCTGCGTCCAGACGCTGCGCGTAATCTTCCGGCACGTCGAGGTGCAGTGTGGACTGAATAAACTGCTGCGCCAGAGGCGTTTTCGGATGGGAGAACACTTCGCTCACCGTATCCTGCTCAATAAGCTCGCCGTTGCTGATCACGGCCACGCAGTCACAAATACGTTTGACCACATCCATCTCGTGGGTGATAAGCAGAATGGTCAGGCCCAGGCGGCGGTTAATGTCTTTCAACAGCTCCAGAATAGAGCGGGTTGTGGCTGGGTCCAACGCGCTGGTAGCTTCGTCACACAGCAGGACCTTTGGGTTGCTGGCAAGCGCACGAGCAATCGCGACGCGCTGCTTCTGACCGCCGGAAAGGTTTGCAGGCCAGGCATCGTGCTTTTCACCTAAACCTACTAAGTCCAGTAGCTCGGTAACGCGACGTTTAATCTCTTCTTTTGGCGTGTTATCCAGCTCGAGCGGCAGAGCGACGTTACCAAAAACGGTACGCGAAGAAAGCAGATTAAAGTGCTGGAAGATCATACCGATCTGGCGGCGGGCTTTGGTTAACTGGGTTTCAGAAAGCGTTGTCAGGTCCTGACCGTCAACCAGAACTGAACCTTCGGTTGGACGTTCAAGCAGGTTTACACAGCGGATAAGGGTGCTTTTCCCCGCACCGGACGCGCCAATCACGCCATAAATTTGCCCGGCAGGTACGTGCAGACTGACATTGTTCAATGCCTGTATGCTGCGGTTTCCCTGCTGGAACACCTTGGTGATATTTGAAAGTTTAATCATTGAGTTATTTATTATCGTATCTGTATTAGCCGTGGAATTTTCTGCTACCAGTAACCAAAGTTACCGTAATCGATATGGATGTTAAGGCATCCAGACGTCTAAATCAATCAGCGAGTGAAGGACTGTTCTCTCCTTATTACTAAATCATGCGATACTAAACGTCATTAACCCGTTTCAGGAGTTCTCAAGTGGCACAGTCCGTACCCGCTATTTTTCTCGACCGCGATGGCACCATTAATGTCGATCATGGCTATGTATATGAAGTTGACCGATTCGAGTTTATTGATGGTGTTATAGAAGCAATGCGCGAATTAAAAGAGATGGGCTTTGCTCTGGTGCTGGTGACTAACCAGTCCGGCATTGCGCGCGGGATGTTCACCGAGGCTGACTTTGAAAACCTGACCGAATGGATGGACTGGTCGCTGGCGGACCGCGGCGTCGATCTCGATGGCATCTATTATTGCCCTCATCATCCGGATGGGAGCGTGAAAGAGTTTAGCCAGACTTGTGACTGTCGCAAGCCGCAGCCTGGCATGCTGATTTCTGCCCGTGACTTCCTGCACATTGATATGGCTTCTTCTTATATGGTCGGCGATAAAATTGAAGATATGCAGGCTGGTGCTGCCGCAATGGTGGGGACTAAAGTGCTGGTTCGCACCGGAAAACCAGTGACAGAAGCAGGTGAGGCGGCCGCAGATGTGGTTATTAATAGCCTCGCAGACCTGCCAAAACTCATCAAAAAGCGCTAAAAATAAGCGTTTCGTTTAAAAAGTAGGCTATCAGAAAGTTTTTTCAAATTAGGGGTTGTCAGGCTCTGAGAACTCCCTATAATGCGCCTCCACTGACACGGCGAAGCGGCTTCGAAAGCGGCTTCACAACCCGGTAGTCAGTCAGACGAAAGCGAAAATAAACGCTTGACTCTGAAAGAGGAAAGCGTATTATACGCCACCTCGAGTTAGCAAGCGAAAGCGACTGACTCACTGCTCTTTAACAATTTATCAGACAATCTGTGTGGGCACTCGCAGGATTGATATCTCAGCATCTTCGGATGCAAACAAATATCAAGTCTTGAAGAGTGACTACTGATTTTATAAACAGTTTTAAT